>MNEL01000044.1:0-40533 GCA_001917665.1 Gemmatimonadetes bacterium 13_1_40CM_69_22
GCCGCGTTCACGAACCTGAGCATCAACAAGGCCGGCACGGGTTACACCCTCACCGCGTCCGCCTCGGGACCGACGGGCGCTACCAGCAACGCCTTCAACGTGACGCCCGCGGCCGCCACGCAGCTGACGTTCACAGTGCAGCCGAGCAGTACGGCCGCCGCCGCGGCGATCACGCCGGCGGTGCTGGTGGTGGCGCAAGACGCCCAGGGCAACGTCGCGACGGGCTTCACGGGGACCGTGACCGTGGCGCTCGGCGTGAATCCCGGCGGCGCCACCTTGTCGGGCACGACGAGCGTCGCGGCAGTGAGCGGGGTCGCCACGTTCTCGAGCCTGAGTGTCAATAAGGCCGGAACGGGCTACACGCTGATTGCAGCGGCCACCGGGTTCAGCGGGGCGACGAGCGCTGGGTTCACCATCACGCCGGGCGCGGCGACCGACCTCGTGTTCACGGTCGAGCCGAGCAACGCCGCCGCCGGAGCCGCTATCACGCCGGCTGTGCGGGTGACGGCTCGGGATGCCCAAGGGAACACGGCGACGGGGTTCACGGGGACCGTGACCGTGGCGCTCGACGCAAACCCGGGCAGCGGCACCCTGTCCGGGACCACGGCGGTCGCGGCCGTCGCGGGGTTGGCCACGTTCGCCAATCTCAGCATCGACAAAGTCGGCAGCGGTTACACGCTGACCGCAGCGACTACGGTGGGGGGAGTCACGGCGTCGACGAGCACGCCGTTCGACGTGAGCGCGGCGGCAGCTAGCCGGCTGGTGTTCACCGTGCAGCCGAGCAACGCCGCGGCGGGGGCGGCGATTGCGCCAGCCGTTCAAGTCACGGCGCAAGACACCCACGGGAACATCGCCACGGCGTTCACCGGGAACGTGACGCTGGCGCTGGGTACGAACCCGGGCGGCGGGACCCTGTCGGGGACAGCGACCGTGGCGGCGGCAAACGGGGTGGCGACGTTCGCGAACGTGAGCATCAACAAGGCCGGCACCGGCTACACCCTGACGGCGGCCGCCACGGGGGTGACGGGAACCACGAGCGCGGCGTTCACCGTCACCGCCGGCGGCGCCACACGACTCGTGTTCACGGTGCAGCCCAGCAACGCGACGGCAGCGGTGGCCATTACGCCGGCCGTGCAGGTGACAGCGCAGGACGCTCTGGGGAACACCGATCCCAGCTTCAGCGGCACCGTGACGGTGGCGCTCGGCAGCAACCCCGGGAGCGGGGCGTTGGCGGGAACGACGACAGTGGCGGCGGTGAGCGGGGTGGCGACGTTCGCCAATCTCAGCATCAACCGGGTGGGGACGGGTTACACGCTGACGGCGGCCGGCACCGGGCTCACAACCGGTACCAGCACCGCTTTCAATATCACGGCAGGCACGGCGACCACACTGGTGTTCACGGTCGAGCCGAGCAACACCGCCGCCGGTGTGGCGATCACGCCAGCGGTGCAGGTGACGGCGCACGACGCCCAGGGCAACGTCGCGACGGGCTTCACCGGCAGCGTGACGATGGCCCTCGGGGTGAACCCCACCGGCGGCACGTTGTCCGGCACTACCACAGTGCCGGCAGTCGGGGGAGTGGCGAGCTTCGGCACGCTGCGCGTCGACAAGAGCGGCACGGGCTACGCCCTCTCCGCCACGGCGACGGGACTCAGCGTCGCCACCAGTGCGACCTTCAACATCACGAGCGGGACGGCGACGCGGCTGGCGTTCACCGTGCAGCCGACGAGCGCGACGGCGGGGGCGACGATCACGCCGACCGTCCAGGTCACGGCGCAGGATGCGCTCGGCAACACGGTGCCGGGCTTCACCGGCAACGTGAGGGTGGCGATCGGGACGAACCCAACGGGCGGTACTCTCTCCGGCAGCTTGACGGTGGCGGCGGTCGGCGGCGTGGCCAGCTTCAGCACCCTCAGTCTCAACAAGAGCGGCACGGGCTACACCCTCGCTGCGACGGCGACGGGGATGAGCGGAGCGACGAGCGCGCCCTTCGACATCGCCGAGGGGACGCCGAGCCAACTCGTCTTCACCGTGCAGCCGACGAGCACGACGGCGGGGGCGTTGCTCACGCCGGCGGTGCAGATCACCGCGCAGGACGCGCTGGGCAACACCGTGGCGGGCTTCGCGGGGAATGTGACCGCGGCGATCACGCCGGGCACGGGCGCAGCCGGGGCTACCCTGTCGGGCACGAAGACGGTCGCCGCCGTCGGCGGAGTCGCGACGCTCTCCGGCCTCAGCATCGACAAGACCGGCACTGTGAACGGTGGCACCGGGTACACGCTGTCGGCCACAGCGACGGGGCTCGGGGGGGCCACCAGCGCGCCGTTCGACATCGACCCTGGCGCGGCGACGCAGCTCGCCTTCACCATACAGCCGACGACTGCGACGGCCGGGGCGCACGTGGCGCCGCCGGTCGAGGTCGCCGCACTCGATGCCATGAGCAATACCGTGCCGGGATTCACCGGCAACGTGACGGTCGCGATCGGGACGAACCCGGCGGGCGGAACCGTCTCCGGCACGACGACGGTCGCCGCCGTGAGTGGGGTCGCGACCTTCTCCAACCTGAGCATCGACAAGAGCGGGACGGGCTACACACTCGCCGCCATTGCCACCGGTCTGTCCGACGCGACGAGCGCGGCTTTCACCATCACGTCCGGGCCAGCGACCCATCTCGTGTTCACCGTGCAGCCCAGCACCGCGGCGGCGAACGGGACCATCGCGCCGGCGGTGCGGGTCACGGCGCGGGACGCACTGGGCAACACGGCGACGGGCTTCCAGAGCAACGTGACGGTGGCGATCGGGACGAACCCCGCGGGCGGCACGCTGTCCGGCACGACGACGCTGGCGGCGATCGGCGGGGTCGCCACCTTCTCCTCGCTCGGCATCGACAAGGTGGGAACGGGCTACACGTTGTCGGCCGGGGCGACTGGTCTCACGGGAGCCACGAGCGCGCCGTTCGACATCGTCCCCTCGACAGCAACCCGGCTCGTGTTCACGGTCGAACCCTCCACCGCGACGGCGGGTGCGTCGATCACGCCCGCGCTCCAGATCACCGTGCAGGATGCCTCGGGGAACGTCGTGCCGGACTTCACCGGCAACGTGACGGTGGCGATCGGCACGAACCCGGCGGGCGGCGCCCTCTCCGGCGCGACGACCGTGGCGGCGGTCGGCGGGGTCGCCACCCTCTCCGACTTGAGCGTTAACAAGAGTGGGAGCGGCTACACGCTGACCGCCGCGGCCACCGGGCTGACGGGGGCCACGAGCGAGCCCTTCAGCGTCGTCCCCAGCACGGCGGCGCAGCTCGTCTTTACCGTGCAGCCCAGCACGGCCACCGCTGGGGCGAGCATCACGCCTCAGGTCGAGGTGACCGCCCGGGATGGACTGGGTAACACGGCGACGGGCTTTACGGGCAACATCGCGCTGTCGATCGGGACGAATCCGGGAAGCGGCACCCTCGCCGGCACGACGACCGGGGCGGCGGTGGCCGGGGTCGCGACGTTCTCCACGCTGAGCATCGACAAGGCGGGCAGCGGTTACACGCTGTCGGCCGTCGCCGCAGGCCCGGCGGGGAGCACGAGCGCCCCATTCGACATCACCAGCGCGCCGGCGACCCGGCTGGTCTTCACGGTCCAGCCCAGTACCACGACGGCGGGGGCGGCGATCAGTCCCCCGGTGCAGCTCACGGCGCAGGACGCGTTGGGCAACACCGTGACCGGGTTCACCGGCAACGTAACGTTGACGATCACGACCGGCACGGGCACGAGCGGCGCCGGGCTCTCGGGCACGACCACGACGGCGGCGGTCGCGGGGGTTGCGACCTTCTCCGCGATCGACATCGACAAGAGCGGGACGGGCTACAGGCTCTCGGCCACGGCCACGGGTCTCGCGGGCACTACGAGCTCTTCCTTCACTATCACCGCCGGCTCGGCGGCCCAGCTCGGCTTCACGACGCAGCCCAGCAGCACCACCGCCGAGGCGGCCATCACGCCGGCCGTACAGGTGACAGCGCGGGACGCCCTAGGAAACACCGTACCGGGCTTCAGCGGCGCTGTAGCGGTGACCATCGGCGCGAATCCGGCAGGCGGCACCTTGTCCGGGACGACGACGGTGGCGGCGGTGGCTGGGGTCGCCACCTTCTCGAATCTCGCCGTCGACCAGAGCGGGAGCGGCTACACCCTGACGGCCGCAGCCAGCGGGCTTACCGGGGCCACGAGCGCACCCTTCACCATCACCGTCGGGGCGGCGACCCGGCTCGCCTTCACCGTGCAGCCCGGCACGACGACGGCGGGGGCAACGATTGCGCCGGCGGTCCGGCTGACCGCGTCGGACGCCGCGGGTAATCCCGTGCCGGGCTTCACCGGTGATGTGACGGTGGCGATCGGGACGAATCCAGCGGGCGGTGCCCTCTCCGGCACGGCGACGGTTGCGGCCGTCGCCGGCGTGGCAACCTTCTCCACGCTCAGCATCGACAAGAGCGGCACGGGCTACACGCTCGCGGCCACGGCCACCGGTCTGTCCGGCGCCACAAGCGCGGCCTTTGCGGTCACGCCCGGATCGGCGACCCAGCTCGTGTTCACGCTACAGCCCACCACCGCGACGGCCGGCGGGACGATCAAGCCGGCCGTGCGGGTCACGGCAAGGGACGCGCTGGGGAATACTGCGACGGGGTTCGTAGGCAACGTCACGGTGGCGATCGGCACGAACCCCGCGGGCGGCACCTTGGGCGGGACGCGGACGTTCGCGGCGATCGCCGGCGTCGCGACCTTCCCCTCGCTCAGTATCAACCAGGCGGGGAGCGGCTACACGCTGTCCACGACGGCGGTCGGCCTGACGGGGGCCACGAGCGCGCCCTTCGACATCGTCCCCTCGACCGCGACCCAGCTCGTGTTCACGGCGGAGGCGGCCGACTCACAAACGGCCGGGGCTGTCATCGCGCCCGCGCTCCAGGTGACCGCGGAGGATGCGTCGGGCACTCCCGTCACGAGCTTTACAGGGAATGTGACGCTGGCGATCGCGGCCGGGACCGGTATCAGCGGGGCCACGCTCTCGGGCACGACCACGGTGGCGGCGGTCAACGGCGTGGCCACCTTCTCGAATCTCACGATCGACAAGGGCGACGCCTGGTACACGGTGACGGCTACCGCGACCGGCCTGGCGTCCACCAATGCCGCGTTCCGAGTGTTCGCGGGGCCCGCGACCGAGCTGCTGTTCAGAGTGCAGCCGAGCACGGCGACGGCGGGGGCGAGGATCACGCCCCAAGTGGAAGTGATCGCCCGGGATGCTTTGGGCAACACGGCGACCGGCTTCAGGGCCAACGTCACGGTCGCGATCGGGAACAATCCTGGCGGCGGTAGCCTGTCCGGTACGACGACGGTGGCGGCGGTCGCCGGCGTCGCGGCCTTCCCCGGTCTGGGGATCAACCAGGCGGGCGGCGGCTACACCCTGTCGGCCACGTCCTCCGGACTGACGGGAGCCACGAGTGCCTCATTCGACATCACCGCTGCGCTGGCGTCGGCGCTGGTGTTCACCGCCCAGCCGGGCAGTACGACGGCGGGCGTGACCATCAATCCGCCTGTCCAGGTCACGGTGCGCGATGCCTCAGGCCACACGGCGACGGGTTTCGCGGGGGCTGTGACGCTGACGATCACGGCCGGAACGGGCACCAACGGTGCCACGCTCTCGGGCACGACGACGGTGGCGGCGGTCGCCGGGGTCGCGACCTTCGCCGACTTGAGCATCGCCCAGAGCGGCAGCGCGTACAGCCTGTCGGCCACCGCCACCGGTCTCGCCGGGGCCACCAGCGCCTTCTTCACCATCAACGCCGGCGCGCCGACCCGGGTCACCTTCACCCCACAGCGGATCCCCGGTGACCCCAGCGCCCCATGGCCGACGGCGGGCGCGACCATCACGCCGGCGGTCCCGGTGGTGGCGCGGGATGCGCTCGGGAACGCGGTCGAGACGTTCTCCGGCAACGTGACGGTGGCGATCGAGCACAATCCCGGGGGCGGCTCTCTCTCCGGCACGACGACGGTGGCGGCGGTCGCCGGCGTCGCGACCTTCAACGATCTGAGCATCGATCGCACCGGCACCGGCTACAACTTGCGGGCGACCGCGAGCGGTCTGAGCGCCGACACGAGCCGTGGGTTCATCGTCGCGGCAGGGGCGCCCGCTTACCTGGTGTTCACCGTACAGCCGACGACCACGACGGCGGCGGGGACGATGAGACCGGCCGTGCGGGTCACGGCGTTCGATGTGCTGGGCAACGCGGCGACGGGGTTCGCGGGTGATGTGACGCTAGCCATCACCGCGGGAACCGGCACCGGCGGGGCCACGCTCCTGGGCACGACGACGGTGACGGCGGTCAACGGGGTTGCCATCTTCTCGACCCTTAGCATCGACCGAGCGGGGAGCGGCTACACCCTCTCGGCCGCGACCGCCGGGCTCACGGGGGCCACGAGCACGCCGTTCGATATCAATTAGCGGGCCGCGCCGCCGGGCCGTGATCTAGCCATCGCCTTCCCGGTACAGGCCAAGCAGGCGTCGCAGCAGGACCAGCTGCCCCACATGATACGAGTTGTGGTCGGCCAGCAGCAGCGCTTCGCGCAGCACGGTTTGTCCGGTGCCGTGCGGAATGCGGCCGAACAGATCCATCTTGGCGTCCGTCACCAGACCCTCCATTGCCCGGAGGTCGCGTTCCACTTGGGCGACGCTCTTGTCCCACGCGACGGCGTCGGGCGGCGCGTCCCCGGGCGGCCAATAGCCCGCCGGCCATTCGGGCGAAACGTGCTTGGCGCTTTGCGTGAACTCGACAATGTCCCATTGCGAGATTCGGATGTGCTCGAGCAGGCGCCAGGGGGTGAACGGCTGCCCCGCAGGCTTGGCTCCGCGCAGCGCGACCGGCCAGTCGGCGATGGCGTCTTTGAACACGAGGTGCGCGTGGCCGCCGCGCAGCAGCTCGCGTACGTGGTCACGCAGCGCGTGGTGGGGATCCCCAGTGCTCCGCTTCCGAAGGGGGCGTTTGGCGACCATGCGCCGCTCCTTGCGAGGGTCGATGTCGGGAGAGAGTCTAGCAGGTTGCGGAAGCACGAGCGAATTCGGCTGGACGATAATTCCCACGCCAAGCGTGGGCTCGGCACGGCACTGTGCTGAAGCACAGCCGTTCTCACCCGCGCAGTGCGGCGACCAGGGCGACCACCGCCATCACGATGCCGACCGCCGTCTTGGCCGCCGCGGCCGCCACGCGCCCCACCAGGGCGCCCCAGCCGGCGCGCACGGCCGTCCCGGCCTCCCCGGATCCCGCGTATTCGAACACCAGGGCGCCCGCGAACGAGCCGAGGATCGCGCCGATGACGCTGCCGATGAGAGGAACGGGAACACCGACGACCGCGCCGGCGAGGCCGCCGAGCAGGGAGCCCCACCCCGCGCGCTTCGACCCTCCGTAGCGCCGTGTTAAGCCGTAGCCCAGCCAGAACTCGAACAGCTCGCCCAACAGGGCGAGGCCGAGCACGACCGCGATCGTGACCAGGCCGATCGAGTGGAAACCGGTGGCCCAGCCATAGCCGACGGCGGCGACGACGATGAGCCAGAGGCCTGGCAGGCCGAGCGGGACGAGCGCGAGGCCCAGGCAGCAGCAGAGTCCCAGCAGCAAGACGCCGACGCTGTGATTCATGGATCGCCAGATCGTCGGGTTAACTTACGGACGTCAGCCAAGCGAGGGATGTGTCAAATGAAGGCGACGAGGCTCGCGCCGCTCGGGCTCGCGTGGATCGTGGCGGCTGCCGCGCCGGTGCTGGCGCAGGGCCGCGTCACAGCCGTGTTCGCGGGGGGATGTTTCTGGGGTGTGGACGCGGTGTTCCGGCACGTCCGCGGGGTGCTGCACGTGGTGTCCGGGTATGCCGGGGGGAGCGCGGCGACGGCGCGCTACGAGCTGGTGAGCACGGACACGACAGGCCACGCCGAATCGGTGGAAGTGACCTTCGACCCGGAGCAGGTCTCCTATCAGCAGCTGCTGCGGGTGTTCTTCACGGTGGCGCACGACCCCACCCAGCGCAATCGGCAGGGCCCGGACGACGGGACGCAGTATCGCTCCGTGCTGTTCTACGCAACGCCCGAGCAGCATCGCGCGGCGCTGGCCATGATCACGGCGCTCGAGCGGGAGCGCGCGTACGCCGACTCGATCGTAACCGAGGTGGTGCCGCTGCGCGCGTTCTACGCGGCGGAGGCCTATCATCAGAACTATCTGGCCCGCCACCTCAATCAGCCGTACATCGTGTTCAACGACTTGCCGAAGCTCGGCGTGCTGAAGCAGCGGTTTCCAGAGCTGTACCGGCCGTAAGGCGTCGCGCCCCCAACTGCCAGACGGAGAACCCGCGGGACGAGTTGCGCTCCCGCGGGTTCGGTTTTGCCCCGAGCTTCGGGCGTCATGGCCATTCGACGTGGGCTGACCCTTGGGTCATGCCGACTGGTTTGGCCGCGGGCACAACCCTCGTCCTATCGTCCACGACGAGGCGGAGATTGCCGTTCGAGGTGACGAGGGCATTGAGAATGTCATACGTTCCCGAAGCGGCAACGTGCAGTCCTTCCAGAGCGACGTCGCTCGGCAACGCAAGATCGTCTCCCCGATGCACAATCTCCCTGACGCGAATCGGGCCCATGGCGCAAAACAGGGCTTGGGCTTCCCCGTCTCCCGCGAGCGCGAGAACCCTGATATTCGGCAGATCGGCCCTGATCTCCTGGCCGTGGGAGACGTTCGCTTCTGCCATCCTCTCCCTGATGCGAAAAGACTGCGACTGCGACGTGACGCGGGCTTCCATAGGTCCCTCCAATCGAGCGTTCAGTTCACCATGGCGTTTTGAGTGACAACGGCCGCGCGGTTCAGCTCCAGCCATTCGACGGCGAGCGACCGGAACATTCCCTCGTCGTGATCCCAGGCCCTGACGACCTCATTGACCACATGCACCCGGAGGTCGAGCAGGGTGCCCACGAAGTGCTCCTTGCGCCAGCGTTTTTCGAGCTGGCGCGCCAACGCATCAGGCTCGCCGTAGATTGCGACCGCCAGGAAGCAGTCGCGCCAACTGTGCCCGGTCGCCTTGAGGCCGCGCGTCACGCGCTCAGGCCCCAACGCTTCGAAGGCGGTCGTCAGCAAGGTCTTTTTTTCCGGACTCATGGCACCCTCCTCGTGGTAGTGCGAGCAGGCCCAGCCCGCGCGCCAAGAACGAAGCGGCCGCACCCCGATTGTCCGGGGCTGCGGCCGCTCGCGAGCGCCGAGCGCGTTCGCGTCATGCGGAAGACCTGCCCACCCCGGACCACCCCCACCGGGGGCCTACTCGGGTTGGTACCCCTGGAATCCGCAGACGGTCAGCGAACCCCTGCGAGGAACCGTCTCAGGTCGCCTGGCTCGCGGCGGACCAGCGCGCGGCCTATTTTAGCCCCCCATGGGCGACCTTCCCGCTCGCCCGCACCCGCAGGTGCGCGGTCTCTGGCGCCGATGGACCTCGCTGCTGGACGTCGGTGTGGACATGCCATCCGAGGACGCCGGGCAGCGGGCACCGAAGCTCCGCCGCGCCGTCCTCGAGGCCGCGGCCGATCCCGCCGCCGTCCGCACGCACCCGCTTACCCTGCGGTTCGCCTCCCCGGAGCTCGAGCTTGCCTTCAAGGAGGAGTACGAGCGCGAGAGCGTGCGCCACATCCGCTTCGCGGTGGCGATGGGCCTGTTTCTCGTAGCGACGTTCGGAGTGCTCGACGCTGTCATCCAGCCTGCGGTGCGGCACGAGCTCTGGCTGATTCGCTACGGCGTGCTCTGCCCGACAGCCGCGCTGGTGCTCGTCATCACCTTCGTTCCGGGGGCCTTCCGCTATGTGGAGTGGGCGCTCGTGGTCATGGTGGTGGTGGTCGGTGCGGGCATCCTGGCGATGATCCTGATCGCGCCGCCGCCGGGCCGGTACTTCTACTACGCCGGTCTGATCCTCGTGATCATGTACAGCTTCGTGTTCCTGAAGCTGCGGTTCGCCGTCGCGACCGCGGTGGGGTGGACGCTGGTCGGCCTGTACGTCGCTACCGAGCTCGTCGTGGGCCAAACGCCGTGGCCCATTCTGACCAGTAACCTTTTCTTTTTCGTGTCCGCGACGGTGATCGGGATGTTCGCGGCCTACTTCTTCGAGGTGCTGGCCCGGCGCAACTTCGTTCAAGGCAAGATGGTGCGCCGGGCGCGCGAGTTCGGCAGCTACCGGCTGGTGGCTCCGCTGGGCCACGGGGGCATGGGTGAGGTGTGGCGCGCCGAGCACCAGTTGCTCGCCCGGCCGGCGGCGATCAAGCTCATTCGCCCGGACATGTTGGGCGCGGCCGACGAGGAGGGGCGTCGCGCCACGCTACGACGGTTCGAGCGCGAAGCGCAGGCGACGGCGCTGTTGCGATCGCCGCACACGATCCAGCTGTACGATTTTGGCGTCACCGAAGAGGGCACCTTCTACTACGTCATGGAGCTATTGGAGGGATACGATCTGGAGACGGTGGTGCAGCGTTTCGGGCCCCTGCCCTGCGCGCGGGCTGTCCATCTGCTGGTGCAGGTGTGCCATTCGCTGGCCGAGGCGCACGAGCGGGGGCTGATTCACCGGGACATCAAGCCCGCGAACATCTACCTATGTCGGTACGGCCGCGCGACGGACTTCGTGAAGGTGCTGGATTTCGGGCTCGTCAAGTCATGGCGGCAGCCGGATCCGACGGAGTTGGGCGCCACGAAGGGAGGCGTCCTCACCGGAACGCCGAGCTGCATGGCCCCGGAGCAGATTGCGGGCGACCGCCCGCTCGATGCCCGGACCGACATCTATGGCGTCGGCTGCGTGGCATATTGGCTCCTGACGGGCCAGCAGGTGTTCGAAGGCGCGTCCGCCATAAAGATCATGACCCACCATCTGGAGACGCCGCCGACAGCGCCGTCGGCTCGCTCCGACCGACCGATTCCGCCGCGGCTGGACGCCGTCGTTCTCACGTGCCTCGAGAAGGATCCCGACCACCGCCCGCAGACCACGGACGCGCTCGCTGAGCGACTGGTGTCGTGCGGGCCGGGACAGCCGTGGTCGGCAGAGCATGCGCATGCCTGGTGGGCCGAAAACGCCCCGTCGTCGAGCGCAGCGCCCTGGTCGGGCGAGCAGCGGCTCGTCATGCCCTCGCTCGTAGAGCCGTGGTCGGGCTGAACGCTCCCCTCCTGGTCGAAGCCTGCGTCGACTCGATCGAATCCGCGCTCGCTGCGGCTGCGGGTGGCGCGCACCGGATCGAGCTGTGCGCCAACCTGGTGGAAGGCGGCACCACGCCGAGCGCGGGCACGCTCGCGGTGTGTCGGGCGCGGCTCGACATCCCCATCTTCGTCCTCATCCGGCCGCGCGGCGGCGACTTCCTCTACTCGGCGCCCGAGTTGGCGGTGATGATGGAGGACATCCGGCGCGCGAAACAGGCCGGTGCGCACGGCGTCGTGACGGGCGTGCTGCGGGCCGACGGCGGGATCGACGAGGATCGCGCCCGCGAGCTGATCGCCGCCGCGCGGCCGCTCCAGGTGACGTTTCACCGGGCGTTCGACGTGTGCCGCGACGCGGCCGCGGCGCTGGAGACGCTGATCACGCTCGGGGTGGATCGGGTGCTCACTTCGGGCCAGGCGGCGACCGCCCCCGAGGGGGCGCAAACGATCGCCCGGCTGGTCCGTCAGGCGGCTGGTCGGATCGGCATTCTCCCGGGCGGCGGCATCACGGCGGAGAACGCGGCGGCTCTGGTCCAGGCAACCGGCGTAACGGAGGTACATCTCACGGGTGCCGTCACACAGCAGAGCGGAATGGCGTTTCGAGCGCCGACGGTCGTCATTGGCAACGCGGCGCCACGGAGCGAGTACGAGTGGAGCGTGACGGACGCGGAGCGGATTCGCAGCGTAGTGAGACTCCTGGCGAACCGCGAGCAGAGCTAGGCGTCCCCCGCCCAGCGAAGCTCGCGGCGCTCAGCGTCGCTCGCGGACAGTGCGCTGAGCGGGAATCGGGAGAGTGAGCTCGAACGTGGCGCCGCGACGCAGCGCGGAATCCACTCGGACCGCTCCGCCGAACATCTCCTGCGTGATCTGACGGACGACCGTCAGACCGGTGCCCGAGCCCGATCCGAACTCCTGGGTGGTGAAGCCCGGCTCAAAGATCCGCTCGAGATGCTCGGCCGCGATCCCCACGCCCTCGTCCTGGACTGCCAGGCGCAGCGTCTCGCCCACCTTTTTGAGTGTGACCAGGACGGGCGTGTTCCGCTCCCGGGACGCCGCCACCGCATTGCGGATCAAGTTGGTGAGCACTTGATACAGGGCGTTCGGGTCACCATGGAGAAACACGCCGCTCACCGCGATGACCCCATGGAGCGCGATGCCGCGCTTGCGCGCGAGCGGCCGTTCCAGCGCCACGCACGACCGGACGACCTGCCCCGCGTCGAACCGCTCCGATCGAGCCAGCCCTCCCCGGGCCCGGTCCTGCATCGAGCGTAAGAACTGGATCGCCTGCTCCATGCCTTCGCCCACGCCCGCGAGCTCCTCGAGCAGCTCCGCTCGGAACGCAGGGTCCAGGGATTCCGCCGTCCGCACCAGGTCCAATGAAAGATCGAGGCTCGCGAGCGCCGCGGTCAGGGGATTGGCGACCTCGTGGGCGATCACACTAGGCTGGCGCACCAGTTCGGCCAGGGCGTCCGGCTCCGGTGAGCGCGGCCGGCTGGTGGTCAGCGGTTGGTCCACGAGGCCCAGACAGAGGCCGGCCAGCTCGAGGATGATCCGCTCCCGGCTGCGACGCTCGACGCTATCGGGCGGCGGTGCGGACGGCTGCTTTCTCACGGGCGCCACGCACCAAGGCCCGCCCTCGTCCAACCGGCAGCCGACCCAGCGGCTGCCTTGAATGATCGGGGCACTCCAGCGATGCAGCGTGCTGTCGAGGTCGAGTCGTGTGTCTCGGTATTGGGGAGTCGGTGCACTCGTCAGTACCGGGATCACTTCCGCGCGCGACGAGACCTCCCACAGGGTGACTACTCGTCCCTGGAGCGCCACACTCGCCTGGCGCAAGACCTCGCGTCGGCGCTCGGGGCTTGGATCCGGAACCATCCGGGTCTCCATCAGACGGATGAGCCGTTCACGGCGATGAAGTTGGAACGCCAGCACGCTCAATTGTAGGGCGTTTTTGCGGCACCGACGGGTGGGAATGCGACAGGCGGGCCGATGCGCGCCCCCTGAGGGCCCTACGGCGCGGAGGCTCGCGGCGGGGCGTCCCTATTTCGTTCGGATGGTGATGGGGACGATCGTGGTGCCCCAATGCAGGTGCAGCACGGTCGAGTCGGGGGCGACGATCGGGAAGTAAAACGCGAGCACTTCCATGTGGGTGCCCTGCTGCGGCGCGATGCTGCTGCGCAGCGCGTCCAGCGATTCCCCGGGATACTGGGTGTGCCACACATCCACGCCGCGGCTCAGGATCACGGTCCAGGGCTTAGGCGGCTCTTCGGGGATGGTCCAGAGGGTGTAGCGGCCCGCCGGGATATCGTGGCCGCTGATCGTGACGTCGCGACTAAAGCTGATGGTGGTGGCCGAGTCCGCGCCCGGGTGCCAGATGCGTCCCCACCGGACCAGGTCGCCGAACAGCGTTCGCCCGCGCGCCACGGGGCGGTTGTAGGAGACGGCGATATCGGTGTGGCCGACGCGTTGCGTCACCGAGCCGTGCTGGCTCGCCGGAATCCGTTGGGCCGGAGCGGCCCGCGCCATGAGCACGACGAGGAGCGTGGCGAGGAGCGGCCGGGCGGGCGTCATGAGGGGTCTTGTGCTCGGCTCGGCGGGTTCGTGGCAATGGGACGGTTTATCCGAACCGTGTCGCGCGCCACAGCGCCACGCCGCCCGCGACGAGGAAGACGAGCAGCGCGAGGGTGAGCGCCGCCGCCCAGCGCCACTCGACCAGGAGCGCGGGCACCCGGGCGACCGCGGCGAATCCCACGAACACCGCCGTCGCGCCCGCGACGAGCAACCAGTCGAGCGGGCCCCGCCGGGTGGCCGCGCGTGGGCCCCTCGCGTCTTCGCCCGCCATCCCCGCCGCTACGTACGCCGGGTCCACGCCGTAACGGGCGCTTTCCCGGGCCCCCGCCTCCTGCCAGCGCCGGTGCTCCCGACTGGGCGCTGAGGCGAGCGCGATCGCGCCCGCGCCCGCGGCCATGAGGAGGGATCCCCCGATCACCCGCCAGTAGAGTGCTGGGCTGCCACCTCCCAGCTCGCCGAACACCGCGATCCCCCACACGAGCCCCCACAGCTGGTTGGTGTTCGAGAGCGGGATGCCGCGGCTGATGCCCACGTACTTGGCCGCGTACTGCTGGAACAGGTCGCCCACCACCCAGACGAACCCGGCGAGGAGCAGCCAGAACAGCACCGCGCGGCTGTTGGCGAGCTCGCCCCACAGCGGGCCCGGCCCGCCCGAAAAGCTCAGGGCGAGCGCCGTCATCATGCCGAGCTCGCCGATGGTGAAGAACGCGACGAAGGAGAGCGGATGCATGCCGGTGAGGTACGCCTTGCGGTAGGGGATATACATCGTGCCCCACAGGGCGCCGGCAGTGAGCGCGGCCGCGACGCCCCGGAGGGCGTCGCCCCCGGGCGCGTGGGCCGATGACGCGACCGCGAGGAGCGTCGCGCCGGCGAACATCGCTGCGGCGCCGCCCAGCACGCCGAGCCAGCGCGCCGGCCCGGCGTCGCGCAGCTCGTTGAAGAGCAGCGTGCCCCAGAGGATGCCGAGCAGGCTGTTGGCGTTCCAGAGCGGGAACGCGATGGAGAGCCCGATGTGCTGGATCGCGAAAATCGTGAGCGTGTTGGCCACGGCCCAGAGACAACCCGCGAGCGCGGCCCAGATCACGAGGTGCGGCGCTTGACGCACGTCGTCCCGCACGGCGGCGGTGCCGCGCACCAGCGCGGGCAGGCTCCAGCGCGCCAGGAACACGCCGAGCACCATAATGAAGGAAATGACCACGGGCGGGATGCCGAGCGTGACGAGCTTGGTGGGCGCTTCGGCGGCGCCGAGCCAAGCGCCGGCGGCGAGCCCGGCGAGGGTGCCCACGCCCTGGAGACGGCGGAGTCGCGCCGGGTCGAGGTCGGTCAGGCGATCCACCGCAGGACGAGGAGTCCGGCCAGCAGCACGACGACCGGGATCCAGAAGTGGGCGTCGCCGAGTAGCGCGCGCCAGCGAGACACGGTTGTCGGTTGCACGCGGAGTCTAGCATAGAGCGGGCGGTGGCCGGGAGGCAAGTCGATAATTACGGGCTTTGAAAGTGGAGCGGGTCTCTCAAGTTCTGTAACTCCCGGTAATAGTAGAGGGCGGTGGGGCGCCGGCCCTGGAACTGCAGGTCTTTGAGGAACTCGAGCTCCTGCGGCGTCGCGCTGGCGCTCAACAAGGGATCCGCCAGGAATTCCTGGAATCCCGGCTCCGGCCCAGAACCCCGCTCCACGAACTCGAACCGCTTCACCCGCTCGGCCACCACCCCTCGGTGCAGCACGATCTCGAGGCTGAAAGTCGCGAGATCGATGTCCCACGAGTGGATCAGCGAATCAAGGAATGCGAGGTGCCTGGCTGACAGGTGGAAGATGTCGGTGGCGAGGCTGGCGACGTCGAGCAGCTGCTTCGCGACGAGCCGCTCGAGCTCGCCAAAAGGCTGTCGCTCGAAGATCGCGAGGATTTGCTTCCGCTGCTCGGCGCGGCACTTGCGCAAGAGCAGGTCGCGGACGCGAGGGAACAGCGACTCGGGCGTCTCTCCCAGCTCCCTCTTCAGCTCCTCTTTGCGCGCGAGCGCCGCCACCCTCGCGAGCTCGCCGTCCGGCAGCTTGAGGAACCGGTCCATCCGGTCGTAGATGTCGGTGCGGTTGGGTGCGGGGGGGGCCTTTTTCCGGGTGAGGAGCTGCGAAACGTACGACTCGGTCACCCGGGCCGCGCGGGCGAGGTCGCGCTGCTCCAGTCCCAGCTCCTCCAATCGCTCCCGGATCACGAACGCCACGTCCACGGTACGGTCTCCTCGCACGGTCCGATCACTGACTGACAGGGGCCTTACCACGATGGTCCGCGCCCAGCACTATCAGACGTTGTCCAGCTCTGTTACGAAGCGCTGGAGTGTGATCGGTGCCATATGGGCTCCTTGACCGTGCGGGGTTAGGCACGAGAGAGGGGCGGTCTCGGCCGCCCCCCTCCCCTGAACAGACCGCTGGCTCTTGCTGAGCGCCGACGGTCCTAGTTGCGCGCCGCGATCTTGTGGAAGGTCGAGTTGGCAACCTCGTAGTTCTCAACCTCAGGCGTTCCCTCGATCACCTTCGCCAGCGACTTCAACACTTCGGGATAGGTGTCGCGGCTATAGGTGTCGGCGTTCTCTTTGCGGTCCCACAGACTGATCGCAACCGCTTCGGCACCGTTGGGCGCGACGAACGTGATTTCGTCCTTGAAGCCGTTCTGCTTGCGCAGCACGGGGAGGACGTCCGTTTCCAGCGTCCGGGTGAACTCTGGGGCCGCATTGGCCTTGAGGTGCAGCGTGACGTTACGTGCGTACATATCGACTCCCTCTTAGCAACCGACATGAACCTGAGTAACTACTGGTAGTTCTCAGCTGCCGAAACGTAACGTTGCTTTACTAACTTTGTCAAGCTTAGTATGAATACATCAGTTAAACTTGACAAGTGTGGTACACCGAAGTAAGCTGTAAGACCGGGAACGCCTGCAAATTGACTCGCAGCAAGGAAGAAGAGGACGATATGGTAGGCATCACAAAGAGGGATCCCATGCTGGATCTGCTGTATCAGCTGGAGCAGCGGATGGGCCGGAGCTTCAACGAGCCGCTCCGCGCGTTTGAGTGGCCCGTGCCCGAGGCCGCGACGACCGCCTGGCTGCCGCTGGTGGACATCTTCGAGGAGCCCGATGTCATCCGCCTGGTGGCGGAGGTACCCGGGGTGAGGCCCGAGGACATGAAGATTTCAGTAGAGGCCAACCTGCTGACGGTCAAGGGCACGAAGGAGCAGGTGGCGGAGGAGAAGGCCGAGAAGGTCCATCGTTATGAAAGGACCTATGGCGCCTTCGAGCGGACGTTCCGGCTGTCGGCCTCGATCGATCCCAACAAGATCAAGGCGACTTACAACCTCGGCGTGCTGACGATCACGCTGCCGAAGGCGGAGACGGCTAAGCCCCATCTCATCAGGGTGGAAGTCACGCCAGAGAAGGCGTTGACGGCCTGACCACACGCGCAGGAGGAGGGCGGCCTGGTTTTGGTCGCCCTCCTCCTCCTTGTGCGGTGGCTACACGCTTACGGAGCAGACACAGCGTATGGAAGGCTTGCTGACACACGTCGCGGCAGCCGACTGCTTCATCATTCTCCCTCACCCGGCGCTGGAGTGCGGGATCGTGACGGCCTGGTGGCGGTGTGAGGTGGAGACAGACGCCGGCGTGCGGGCGCAGCACGAGGACGAGCAGCGGCAACCTCCGGGTCGAGTATAGCGTCAGATCACCTGCCGAGCGCCGGTCACCGCGGCACCTGATAAGCACGCGCCCAGGACTGCTTGCGGTGGGCGATGCAAGGCTGGCGGGACCGCAATCCGGCGCCATAATCTTCGCCTCATGCCCGTTCCCATCCTGATCGAAGCCTGCGGGGCACCACATGGGCAGGCGTGGGGATCGCGACCCGGTGATCGAGCGCCTGCGCGCGCGTAACGAGTGGAAGTTCGCGGGCGTGCTGCTCCAAGCCGACCGCGCGCTGGCCGTCGCCTGGTGGACCCTCCTCGTGCTGCGCGGACTGCTGCCCGCGCTCTTCGCCATCGCCATGGGTGGCCTCGTCGGCGCGGTGCAACGGGGCGACGCGCTGGCGGCGCCGCTGGGGCTGGTCGGCGTCGTATTCGTACTGCTGCAGGTCCTCTCCCCGATGCACCACGCCATCGGCGCCAATCTCGGGAGCCGCACCGCGGCGTGGCTGTACGACCGGCTCACCGCCGCCTGCGTACGACCCCCCGGCATGGGCCACCTCGAGAACCCCAAGCTCGCCAACGACCTCACGATGGCCCGGGATTTCGATCTCGGCATTACCGGCCCGCCGATGTTCATCTCGATGGATTTCATCGCCGGGGGACTGGTGGAGCTGGTGGGCGGTCTCGCCGCGGCGGTCGTGCTCGCCGCCTACACGTGGTGGGCGCCGCTGCTGCTCGCAGGCGCATGGCTCGCCACACACTGGCTGCTGCGCGAGAGCGCGGTCTGGCGCGACCGTGAGACGGCGGAGGTGCGCGAGGCGCAACGCCACGCCGACTACGCGTACCGGCTCGCCGTGGAACCCGCGCCCGCCAAGGAGGTGCGGCTGTTCGGGCTGGCCGACTGGGTCATCGAGCGGTTTCGGTCGCGGCGCCGCCGCCTGTTCGAGCTTCGCTGGCACGCGACGCGGCTGCGCGAGCGTCCGGTGATCTGGAGCCTGCTGCTCGTACTCGCCGCGAACGTCGTGGTGTTCTGGTCCCTCGGGGCCGCCGCGACCAGCGGCCAGCTCGCCCTCGCCAAGCTCGTGACGTTCGCGAGCGCCGCGGTGAGCACGGGCATGATCGCGTTCGGCGGACTGTCGTGGGCGCTGGACGGTGCCGCGGCGCCTGCCGCCGCGGTGCTGCGCCTGCAGGACGCCATGGACCCCGCAGGCGCGCTGGTCCGGGGGGACCGACCGGCAGCGGGGATGCCCGCGCGCGAGATCCGGTTCCGCCACGTCACGTTCGCCTACCCGACCTCGGGCGAGCCGGTGCTCGCGGGCTTCGACCTAACGATTGCGGCTGGCTCGTCGCTCGCGATCGTCGGCCAGAACGGCGCCGGAAAGACTACCATCGCGAAGCTGCTGTGCCGGCTGTACGACCCGCAGGACGGCACCATCGAAGTAGACGGCGTCGACCTCCGCACCCTGGAGTTGGACGCGTGGCGGTCACGCCTGAGCGCCGTATTTCAAGACTTCGTCCGCTTTGAGCTGCCGCTGCGTGACAACGTGGCTCCCGCGGGCGCCCCTGACGACGTGATCGAGCAAGCGCTCGCCGCAGCCGGTGCCGCGGGCCTCGCCGGTCTCGACACCGTGCTCGCGCGCGGCTATCCCGGCGGCACGGACCTGTCCGGCGGCCAGTGGCAACGCATCGCGCTGGCGCGGGCGCTGTGCGCCGTGCGTCTCGGCGCCGGGTTGGTGCTGCTCGACGAGCCGACGGCTCAGCTCGACGTCCGCGGCGAGGCCGAGATCTTCGACCGCATCCTCGCCGCCACTCGACACAGCACGACGATCCTGATCTCGCACCGTTTCTCGACGGTGCGCCACGCCGATCGCATCTGCGTGCTGGAGCACGGCAAGGTGGTCGAGCTCGGTACGCACGAGGAGCTGATGGCGGTGGGCGGCCGCTACCGGACGATGTTCGAGCTGCAGGCCTCGCGCTTTGGCGACGATAGCGAGGCAGGAGCGGCCCTCGATGTCCTCGACTGACGACCTGCCGCCGGCGTTGCCCGCCATGTGGCGCGCGCTCAAGCGCGGCTACGAGGCCGCGCCGTTGCTCTTGAGCGTGGCGTTCGGCTTGGCGCTGGCCGCCGCGCTGCCGGACGCGTTGCTGGCGCTGTGGTTCAAGCTGCTGGCCGACGGCGTGCTCGGCGGCAGGCGCGGGCTGGTCGTGACCGCCGCCGTGGGGCTGGGCGTGTCGGCGGCGGCCACGTGGTTCCTGCGGGTGATCAGCGACCGCACTCAGCGGCGGTTCCGCGATCAGGTGACCATCGTCCTCGAGTCGCACGTGGCGTGGCTGCAGGCGTCGGTGGCGACGATCGAGCACCACGAGCGCCCCGCGTACCTCGATCGCCTCGCGATGCTGCGCAACCAGGTCTTCGTACTCGACCACATGTACATGTCGCTGTTCACGACCTGCGGCTGGATCCTGCGACTCGGCGTGACGGTCGCGCTGCTCGTGTCGATCCACCCGGCGTTGGCGCTGCTCGCGGCGTTTGCCCTCCCCACGGTGCTCACGTCGACCTGGCGGCCCGGCGTCGAGCGGGCCGCGGAGGAGCGGGGCGCGTCGGCCAATCGCCTGGCGCGACACCTGTTCGACGTCGCCACCACCGCACCGCCCGGCAAGGAGGTGCGGGTGACTCGCATCGGCGCTCGCCTCGTGGCGCAGCGCCGCGCAGCATGGGAGCGCTGGTACGGGCCGGTCGCCCGCGCCCGCCGGCGCAGCGCCGTGTGGCACACGCTGGCGTGGGCGATATTCGGCGCGGCGTACGTGGGCGCCGTCGTGTTCGTGGCGTCGGTGCTCGCGGCAACGCCCGGCGACGTGCTACTGGTGCTCGCGGCGGGCTCGCGCCTCTCGGCTTACATCGGCGGCACGGTGGGCGAGATCGGGTTCCTGCGCGGCATTTGGCTGGAGGGTTCCAGACGCCTGGCCTGGCTGGAAGACTACGCCGCCTCGCAGTCGCGCGGCGCCGACCTCCCGGTTCCCGCGCACCTGGGAGAAGGTATCCGCTTCGAGCACGTGTCCTTCGCCTATCCGGGCACGGACCGGTTGGTGCTCGACGACGTGACCCTCCGTCTCACACCGGGGTCTGTGGTCGCCATCGTGGGAGAGAACGGCGCTGGCAAGACGACGCTGGTGAAGCTGTTGTGCCGGCTGTATCAGCCGACGCAGGGGCGCATCCTCGTCGACGGTGGCGAGCTGGCGCGTATGCCGCCCGACACGTGGCGGTCGCGCCTCTCGGGTGCGTTTCAGGACTTCTTCCGGTTCGAGTTCAGGGTGCGTCACGCGGTGGGTGTGGGTGACCTGCCGCGCCTCGACGACCGGCCGGCCGTGGCGGCGGCCGTCGATCGCGCCGGTGCCGCCGACGTCGTCACCCAGCTCGGCGCCGGGCTCGAGACGCAGCTCGGCGCCACCTGGCCCGAGGGCGTGGAGCTCAGCTTCGGCCAGTGGCAGAAGCTCGCGCTCGCCCGGGGTTTCATGCGCGAGCGCCCGCTTCTGCTCGTGCTGGACGAGCCCACCGCGGCGCTCGACGCCGAAACCGAGCACGCCCTGTTCGAGCGCTACGCGGCGGCGGCGCGCGGGGGGCACCTACATGCCGCACGCCCGCCCGACGGCCGCATCACCATCCTCGTCTCTCACCGGTTCAGCACCGTGCGCATGGCGGACTTCATTGTGGTGCTGCACGGCTCACGGGTGGTCGAGTCGGGCTCGCACGAGGCACTCATGGCGCAGGGCGGGCACTACGCGGAGCTGTACCGCATCCAAGCCGCGGCGTATCGCTGAGGCGCTCTCCGATTGAAAGTCTTCAGGGAAGATCGATCGCCTCGGGCCGTGTCGCCGCGGCGGTCACCGGTGACACGCGCTGCCGCGTGAGCCGTCCGTTGAGCGCGGGGAGATCCTTCGCCTGGAGCTCCTGCCAGCGTCGCGTGGCGGCGGCGAGCTGGCCCCGCGCCTCCGCGAAGACATCGCGCGCCTGCTGCGGTGGCTCCCGATCCGCGCTTTGGACCACGGTCGCGAGGTTCGCCAGCTCGCCGGTCCCCGTCGCCTGCATCAGGCTGTCGGCGGCCCGCTGGACCGCCGCGAGCGCCGCCTTGGTCGGCGCATCCAGGGTACCCGCGAGAGCGCGCATTTGCTCGCGTACGCCGCGCACGGCGTTCCGAAGGGCCTGGTGCTCCGCCATCGCGTTCCAGATCTCGAGCGCCAGCCGGAGTTGCCCGGCGAGGGCCGCATCCGCGACGCGCACCCGCGGATCCACCTCCACGCGCAGCGTCTGCGGGAGCGTGCGGCCTCCGACACTTAGCCGCAGCCGGTACTCACCGGGCAGGACGAGCGGCCCCTCCGGCTCTTCCACCGTCCCGTGACCCGCGATCGCGGCGATGCTGTAACCGTAACGGTCGGCGGGCGGGGGCGGGTAGCGCAGGTCCCATACGAAGCGGTTGAGGCCGGCGCGGCGCGATAGGGAGTTCTGGCGCGGCAGCCACTCCGTCGCGATCTGGGGCGGCTCCGCGGGCGCGTGCGGACGGTCCTCACTCGAGAAACGGCGCACCAGGCGGCCCGCGGCGTCCCGGATTTCGAGCGTGACCGGGCCCGATGGCGTGGTCTGGAAGAAGTAGTCGATCACGGCGCCGGCGGGCGGATTCTCGCCATGTGGCTCCTCGGGAGGCAGCGGCGTGTCGTTGCTGACGCTGCGCCGTACCCGGCGAGCCCGCTCGGGCGCGAACAGGTGCGCGCTCGCGCGCAGGACGGAGTCGCGCAGTTGCTGGAGCGGCGTCAGGTCGTCGAGGATCCAGAACGCTCGGCCGTGCGTAGCGGCGACGAGGTTGTTGTCGTGGACCGCAAGGTCGCGCACCGACGCGGCCGGCAGGTTGAGCTGCAGCGACTGCCAGTGATCGCCGTCGTCGAAGGAGATGGAGACACCCAGCTCGGTCCCGGCGTACAGCAGTCCCGGCCGGGCCGGGTCGGCGCGGACGACCTGCGCGTAGGCGTGCGGCGCGATCCCCTGATCAATGCGCGTCCAGTGCCGGCCGCCGTCGCGCGTGCGGTAGAGATAGGGGGCGAAGTCGTCCAGGCGATGCCGGTCCACGGCGGCGTAGGCGGCGGCCGTGTCGAACGGCGACGCCTCGATCAGGCTGATCATGCTCCAGGGCAGCAGTCCGTCCGGCGTGACGTTCTGCCAGCTGTTGCCGCCATCCGTGGTGCGGTGGATGAGCCCGTCGTCGCTGCCGACCCAGATCATGCCGGCCGCGAGGGGCGAGGGTGCGATCGTATAAATCACGCCGTAACCGCGCGCCGCGGCGTTCGCGACCGTGACGGGTCCGCTGTCCCGGGCGGCTCCGCCGGAACGGGAGGCACCGGTCAGATCGCGGCTGATGGCCTGCCAGTGCAGCCCACCGTCTCGGGTGGCGAGGAGCGTCTGCGCGCCGATGTAGAGGGTATGCAGGTCCTTGCGATCGAACACGATGGGCGAGGTCCAGGTGAAGCGGTAGCGTCGCTGTGGCATCGCTTGGCCGAAGCTCGGCGCCGGCCACGGCGTGATGTCCTGGGACTGCCCGGTGGCGCGGTCGAAGCGGTGCACGCCGCCGTAGGTGTCGCCGCCATAGACCACGTCGGGGTTCAGCGGGTCGGGCGCGATGTAGCCGCTCTCGCCTGCGCCGACCGGCGCCCAGTCACGGAAGGTGAGCTCGCCGAAATCGCTGCGGCTCGCGACCGCGGCGGTGCCCGCATCCTGCTGCGCGCCGTACACCCGGTAGGGGAAGGCGTCATCCACGGCGACGTGGTAGAACTGCGCGGTGGGCTGGTTGTACCAGCTGCTCCAGGTGCGGCCGCCGTCCAGCGTGATGACCGCTCCCTGGTCGCTGCCCACGATCAGGTGCGCGGGGCTCTTGGGGTCGATCCACAGCTCGTGATAGTCGTCGCCGCCCGGCTGCCCCTTCAGCGCCGTGAAGGTCTTGCCGGCATCCGCGGACTTGAGCAGCGCCACATTGGGCACGTACACCACGTCGGGGTTCTGCGGGTCCACGGTGACACGGCAGAAGTACCAGTTGCGACTCGTCAAGCGGGGGTCGCCGCCGGCCAACTGCCACGTCGCTCCGCCGTCGTCGGAGCGGTACAGGCCAGCCCCTTGCGCCGCGCCGATCAGCGCGTATACCCGGCCTCCGCGCGCGACGGCCAGCCCGATCCGGCCCAGCGGCCCCACCGGTAGGCCGAGGCCGGCGATGGGCGCCCAGGTCACTCCCCCGTCGCTGGATTTGTAGAGCCCGCTTCCGGGCCCTTCATCGGGCTGGTATTGCTCCCACGGCGTACGCCGCGCCTGCCACAGCGCCGCATAGACGACCTGCGGGTCGCCCGGATCGGCCGCCAGGTCGATCGCTCCGGTATCGGGGTTCTTGTAGAGGACCTGGGTCCAGGTGCGGCCGCCGTCCGAGGACCGGAACACGCCGCGCTCGGGGTTCGGGCCGTACGCGTGGCCCAGCGCCGCGATCAGGACGACGTCCGGGTTCCTGGGATCCACGAGCACCTTGCCGATGTGGCGCGTGTCCTCGAGGCCGAGGGCGTGCCACGTCGCGCCGCCGTCGCTGGACCTGTAGACCCCGGCACCGAAGGTGATGTCCGAGCGGATAGAGGCCTCGCCGGTGCCGACGTAGATGATCCGCGGATCGGACGGGGCGACGGCGAGCGCCCCGATCGAGGCGATCGGCTGGCCGTCGAACAGCGGGTCCCACGTGACTCCGGCGTTGGTGGTGCGCCACACGCCGCCGTCCACGGCGCCGAAGTAGAAGCTCGCGGGGTCGCCCGGGACGCCCGCGACGGCGAGGACGCGACCGCCGCGGTGCGGCCCGATGAGGCGCCAGTGGAGCGCGGCATACGCGCTTTCGGGGATCGGGCCGGCTATCTGAGCCGGGACGGTAGAGGGCAGACAGGCGAGCAGCGCGGCGGCGGCTGCGAACAGGCGGTGGCGCACGGGGTCACCGTCGCTGCGCCGCGCGGAGTCCCAGCGCGCCGTTCAGCCACCGGACCAGCGGCAGCAGCCGCGCGAAATCCGCCTCGAGCAGAATGGGCAACCGAGCACTAGTCACCTGGGTGTCACCGAGCCGCCGGCCCGCGGTGTATGACTGGTACTTGAGCCAGCGCGCCGCCGGGTGGATCTCCGGAAATCCCCGAGGCATGCGCTTCAGGGTCGCCTCGTCATCCAGGCCGCCGTATCGCCGTATGAAGCTCGAGTCCCGGAGGATGCGTTCAAACCGCTTGCGGTCCTGCGCGATCGCGTCGCGCAGGCGGTTCAGGATCGGGCGCGGGGGCATCCAGATTCCGGCACCGACAAACGAACCGCCGGGCGCAATGTGCAGGTAGAACCCCGCGCCACCCCCTCCCCCGTCGCCCCCGACTCGGGCGTCCGCGTCGCGGTGACGAAACCAGCACGCCGCGTGCGTCTTGTAGGGTGATTTGTCCTTGGAGAACCGGATATCCCGGTAGATGCGAAACATGGAGCGTTTGGGGTCGCCCGTGATCTCCGGCGCCTGCCGGGCCAGGCGCACGTCCATCTCCTCGATGAGCGCCTGCATCGGCGCGCGCACGTCACGCTCGTAATCGGGGCGATGGGCCTCAAACCAGGGCTTCGCGTTGTGACGCGCCAGCCCGCGGAAAAAGCGGAACGTGGCGACGGTGAAGTACCTGGGTGCGTCTGCCAACGGGATCATGCGCCCGCCCCGACCGGCTCGACCTGGTCCGAGCAGCTGCACCGATAGTCTGTGACCGTCGCGGTCGAGTGGGTGGGCATCTTGGCCGCGACCCACTCCTCCCAGCCGGCGTTCATCTCGCGCGCGAACAATCCGTGCTCTACCAACTGTAGAGCCAGCCGGGCCGAGAGGTGTCAGGTATGACTCCAGCAGTAGGTGACGTACTGCCGATCGGCGGCGAGGCGCTTCGCCGCCTCGGCAGCCTGATCGAGGGGAACGCTCAGGGCGCCGGGGATGTGGCCGGTGAGAAAGGCGTCGCGGGGCCGGGCGTCAAGCAACACAAACACCCCTCGTCCGTCCTGCACCTTGTGCTTGACTGCGTTGATTTCGACTTCGCTGAAAAGCTTGGCTTCGTAGTAGGCCTTGAGACGCGTCAACTGCTCGGGCGACGGTTTCATACGTGCGCACCTCCTGGCTCACAATGTTACTGGTTGCGCAACGCCACCGCGTGGGTTAGCGGCGAGCCTTGCGGGCCGCCGCCGGCGGTGCATATTGAAACGCAATAGGAGGTGTCATGCGCTGGCTTCCCTTCGCCATACTGCTCGCATCGGCAGCCGCCGCGCTCTCGGGATGCGGCGAGTGGTCCGCCACGGGTTCGGCCGACCGACCGTCGTTCAGCGTAGGCGCCTCAGCCGTGACTATCGATTTCACGTCGTACGGGGAAGGCAAGGTCTTTCAGCCCGACTTCTATCGCTCGGACGGCATTGTGTTTCCGGCCGAGCGGTGCGGCTCTGCGGGTTGCGATACGTGGTTCGTCGGATTCACTCAGGGCGACGTCGCACTGGACGGCGAGCCCAGTCGCGGTCCGGTGCAGGCGACCTTCACACGGCCGATCTCGGATGTTTCGCTGCGCGTCGCGCCGCGAGCACAAGGCACCGCCACGTACACGTTGAGCGTATTCGCGGCGTCCGGCGAGCTGCTGGCCACGACCGCCGTCACCGTGACCCAGGACTTCGGCGATCCCGCGAACTCCGGCTTCGGTTACTTCACAATCAGCCTCACGAACCTGCCCAGCCCCGCCAAGCGTTTCACGCTCGAGAACGTGTTCGTGCGGAGCTCATTCCCGTCGAATACCGAGATTGCTTACGGCGTCAGCTCGATCTCGTACACGCACTGGGGCAAGCAACCCTAGCGGCGTTCGGTTTTGCCCTCACGGCACCGCCCTACTTCCGCCGCTTCGATCCCAGCAGCGAATGCTTTACGACGCTGTCCGGCACGGTGTCTCCGTGCCGGACTGTGAACACCGCTTTCCGCCTCAACCCGAGATCGACCTCCACCACCAGGTGACTCCGGTCGCGGGCCATCCGCCAGCTGCGGGACGCCTTCGGCTCACCACCCGTCGCCGCTCGCGCGGCGGTGACGACCGCGTCCGGGGGATCGTTGACGGCGGCCAACTGCGCGCAGGTGGCGCAGCGCCGCGACTCCCGACTCAGATCCGTGGTGCACACGCGCCGGCCGCAGTAGGCGCATGCCGCCCGATGCGCCGCGCACGCGCCCTCGCCGCAGATGGGACATTCGCTCACACCCTCGAGCGAGAACGCCCGGCCGTCCACGTGACACTGCTTGCGGTGCTCCGCACAGCCGTACGAGCCGTTTGCGTCGACCAGCGGCTCGAGGTGGGTGACGCAATGGCGCAGCTTGTCCGCTACGCACTCGGCCGAGTGGCCGGCGCAGACGAGCTTCCCGCAGGAAGCGCACGCCCCCACCTCATCGGACGCGAACATCGCCGCCGGCTCCTGCGCGCAGGCGGCCCGGTGCTGCCCGCAGACTAGGCGCCGCGACCGGTCGGTGCGGCGCAGGTGTTGCGAGCAGTGCACCTGTCCGTCCACGGCGCACACGGCCTGATGCGCCGTGCAGACCGACTTGCCGCAGCTGGCGCACCGCGCCACCTCATCCACGCCCACCGGCTCGTTGGTCCCGCCCTCACAGTACCGCAGGCACGCCGCGCACAGGCGGCGGCTTCCCTTCGGCGCCGCGGCGTCGCTCTGCTCCGCGTGCCGATTGCAGACGAGCCGGCCACAGCTGCCGCACAGTCCGAGGCAGGTCGAACAGGCTGTGTGTCCGTCCCCCCCGTCCCCCCCCTCGGTGCAGACGCCCTCGTGGGCCGTGCAGTGCTGCAGTCGGCACGAAGGGCACACGTGCACGTGCTCCTCACACGCCGGCTGGCTGTCCACGCGACACTGGGCGATACCGTGGTCCGCGCAGAAGTCCTCGGCGCAGACCGAGCAGCGATACGAGCAGGCCTCACAGCTGCAGTGGTCGTGCCTGCAGACGACCAGGGCCGCCGGCGGTCGGCCGCAATGCGGACAGGTCATGATCCAGGCGGCCGCACCGGTCGAGCTTAGGGGCCGCTGCGCGCTGAAGGTCGCGCGACGCCCCCGAGCCGACTCGAGCCGCCACTCGGCGCGCTGCACCAGGAGCGCGGCTTCGATGAGCTGTAGGGGATGCACGATGGCCTTCACCTGGCCGCGCCGGACCTCTTCGGTGCGGCGACGCTCGGCGAGCGCCGTGACGGTTGCGATCGACTCCGGGTCGGATTGCTCTTTCAAGATCGATTCGAAGTACCGGTCCAACCTGCCGAGCTCGGCGGCAAGCTCCTGCTCCGCCGCGGCGCGGCGGGCGGTGACCCGCTCCGCCGACTTCTCTTGCAGGTGGCTGAGCAGCAGCTTGAGCAGCTCCGTGGGCTCCCGGGCAGGGACCGGTTTCGCGGCGCCGGCAAGCGATGCATCTGCGGGCTCGACCCGGCCAGCC
The DNA here is from genome assembly GCA_001917665.1 of Gemmatimonadetes bacterium 13_1_40CM_69_22. Lineage (GTDB taxonomy): Bacteria > Gemmatimonadota > Gemmatimonadetes > Gemmatimonadales > GWC2-71-9 > 20CM-4-69-16. The sequence continues at coordinate 27,985 of MNEL01000044.1, forward strand.
TCGAGCTCCTGGAACACGCCTGCGAGGTCGTCATCCAACCTGGCGCCGGCCGACAGGTCGTACACGTCGCTTTCCACCACCGCTTCTTCGACCCCGGCCCCGGCGCGCAGCACGACGCGCGCGACGAGCCGCCCCACCGGATGCACGGCCAGTCGCGTCGCGCTCCGTTCTGCCGTGCCGTCTCGTACGGGAATCGTCAGCTCGACGCTCTTCGGATCGCTCGCGGCGGCTGGCGCGATCAGACCCAGCGAGAGGCGCGCCGCCCGCGCGCGAATCGCCTCGAGCAGCTGGGCGAGGAAGGGGCTGCCGAGCACCGCGATCTCGGCGTCCGGGTCGCGCTCGAGTGCGTCGAGCGAGAACGCCACCCGCAGCGATGCGCGGTCTCGGAAAAACGAGCGTTCGGCCTGGGGCACGCTCAGCTCGGCGTGATCGGGGCCGAGCGCAGCTTGCTTCACGCCTGCGAGCCCGCAGTAGCGCTCGAGCAGCGGCCGGATGCGCGCGTCGGCGAGCGGATCGGCGTCGCCGACCGCCTGGGGCGCCGGCGGTGGAGGCTGTGGGCGAGGCTGGCGCTGGGGCTTGCGGCGGCGTTTCACGCGGCGTCCGCCTCGATGTCCACGAGCGCGAGGGGCAGGCGGTCCACCTGCGCCACGAGCGTGATCGCGCGTCCGGTGCTGCTCACGCCGGTGAGCCGCACCAGCTCTCCGTATTCGGGATGACTGCCGGCCGGCAGCTGGGTCGTGACGCCCCCGATCGGCTCAATCGACTCGAGCGCTTCGAGCACTTCCGTCACGTGCACGCCGAGCTTGTGGCGCTTCGCGTCCCAGCCAGCGGCTTTGACGACCTGGCTCGTGCCAAGCCCGAGTCGCAAGCGGCCCGGGACCGACAGCGCCTCGAACCGGCGCTCGAGGCGCATGGCGTTGTCGTCCGGCGCGATGAGGGAGTTGAGCGCTTCTTGCTCCTTGCCCGCCGCGCTGCTCTTCTCGATGTCGGCGCCCATCGTTTCCACCCGGCGAGCAAAGTCTGCTTCGCTCTCGGCAGCGAGCCACTCTTCCGCCAGCCGGCCCTCGAACTTCTGGGCGCCGCCGAAACGCCCTAGGATCAGGTCCAGCTCGCCCACCACCAGCTCGAACAGCTTGATCTTCTGGTCGAGCAGCTGGAGGATGTAGGACTCGATCGTCCCCGCCGCGGCGAGGTTCACGATGTGGACCTCGCGCTTCTGCCCGATGCGGTGCAGCCGGCCGATGCGCTGCTCTACCACCATCGGGTTCCAGGGGAGGTCGTAGTTCACGAGCACGTTGCAGAACTGGAGGTTGCGTCCTTCACTGCCGGCGCGCGTGGCGATCAGCACGCTCGTCTCGTCCGCGTGGAAGGCGCGGATGCGCTTGTCCCGGTCGGCCGTCGAGTGAGAGCCCCAATAGACGATCGGCTGCCGGCCGAGCTTCCTGACGCGCTCTTCGATCAGCTGAATCGTCGGGCGATGATCGCTGAAGACCACGACGCGGTCCGGCGTTTCCTTTAGTACCGTCGTCAACACGTCCAGCTTGGCGTGCGTCTTGATGCCCTGCGCACGCTTGGCGAGCTGTCGCGCGATCGTGCGGTACTCGGGACTGACGTGCTCGCCCAGCGCCAGGTGCTCGAGCGATTCAGCGAGCGCGCGCGACGAGGAGCACAGCCGCTGGCGCAGGTGGATGACCGCGAGCTGCAGGATCCCCTTTTTGGTGGGCTGCTTGCGTCGCGTCCCATCGTCCACCTCTTCCCGCTCGGCCGGCTGAATGAAGCCTTCGCGGTAGAGCCGGCGCAGGAACTCGGTGGTACGCTCGTACAGATCCGCCTCGGCGCGCGTGAGGCGAACCTCGGGGTGTCGTGGCCGGCGCGGCGGCAGGTCCAGGTCGAGGGCGACGCTCGCGCGCCGGGTGCGGATCATCACCTCGTGCGTCAGCGCGCGGAGGCCATCGGGATCGCGCGGCTGGCGGTGGTCGCCGGCAACCAGGTGCTCGCCCTTGAATTCCTGCCAGGTCCCGAGCTGCCCCGGACGGAGCAGCGTCACCAAGTTATACAGCTCGCGCAGGTCGTTCTGGAGCGGCGTGGCGGTGAGCAGCAGGATGAAGTCCCGTTCGATCCTCTCGATGAACCGGTAGGTCGCGCCGCGCTCGCTCTTGACCTTGTGCGCCTCGTCCACGATCACCAGGTCCCAGCGATGTCTCAAGATTTCCTCGGCGTGGCGGCGCGAGCGCGCCCGGTCGTGGGAGACGATCGCCTTAGTCACGCGCTGCCAGTCGTCGGGGTCGGTCGGGGTCTCGAACCGCTCGAAGAACTTCTCCTCCAGCTCCCCCTGCCACTGGCCCACGAGCGAAGCGGGGGTGAGGATCAGAGCGCGGCGGGCGAGCCCGCGGATCGCGAGCTCCTTGTAGATGATGCTCGCCTCGATCGTCTTGCCGAGGCCCACCTCGTCGGCGAGAATGGCGCGGCCGCCCATATCGCGCAGCACCCGTTGGGCCACGTCGATCTGGTGAGGCAGCTCCTTGATCGCGTTAGCGTCGAGGGTGATCAGACGGTCGAAGCCGGGGACCAGGGCGATCCGCTCCGCCTCGCGCCGCAGCTCGTACCAGGCGCGCTCGGCCGGCGGTTGCTTGAGCGCAGCGACGAACAGCTTCAGGGAGCGTTCGTCGACCGACCAGGAGTCGTCCGGCGGTGGGTCGGGCAGCGTCATGTGGTGTCCGAAAGTCGGGGTCGCAATATAGGGAATTCGGGCCGCGGAGCCGCCTGGAGACGGCGGGTGGCCGCCACTCCAGCGCCACTGTCATCGCCGGAGCCCACCGCGGCGGCACACCCCTTGCGAAACACGGCTTGGTGCTCGTGGGCATACTTGCACGATAGGCCGCGCGCTCCTACTCTCTCGACGGCGAGATGTCACCCGTAACGCGCTACATCATCCAGGTGGACCGGCCCGGCGAGCGAGTCGACATGGCGGCGATTCGCGCCCTGCTCGACGAGGCGGGGGTCGCGTTGGACCCCGACTACGGCCCGATCCCGATCAATCCCAAGCTCGGTCGCTACGTGGTGCGCGGCGTCGCCTCGCCCGACGCGCGCGCCCGAGCCGAGCAGATTCCCGGGGTGCGCTTCTTCGCCGACGCCCTCCAGGAGCCCGCTTCCTGACGGGTGGGGCGCGCTACACGGTTGTGCTCGCTCGCTTCCGCCCCTGCGGCTTCAGCCCCAGCGCCTTCACCGCTGCCGCCGCATCGATCACCCCGTAACCGAGGTCGTAGTCCCAACCGTCGCCGTTCACGTCCCGCGCCGTCCGCTGCAACAGGCCTTTGAGCTGCGCCGGTGCCAGTCGGTCGGTGGCGAACGCTTGGCGGAGCGCGGCCGCCACGCCCACGGCGACCGGGCTCGCAGCCGAGGTGCCCGCGTCGGCCGGGTAGATGCCCGAGCCCGCGAAGTGACTGAAGCCGGCGAGGTCGGGTTTGCGCGAGTAGAGCGCGCCGGGCCCCTGCGACGAGTAGCCCAGGCGCCGGTCGGTGACTGTGACGGCGGCCACGCTGACGACTTCGGGGTGGGAGTTCGCGCCGTGGATCGAGGCCCCAGAGCCCGTATCGCCCGCGCCGCACCTCCCGTCAGGACAGTCGGCCCCGCAGTTCCCGGCCGCGAAGAACACGTCCGCGCCCGCCGCGACGAGGGCGCCCGTGACCTGATTGAACGGATGGTCGGGATTAGCGCTGTAGTTCTCCGGCGAGCCGATCGGCGCGTCGCTGGCGCGGTCGAACAGCCCCCAGCTGTTGTTGACCACCCACCGCCCCGGCGCCGCGTTCACCCGCTCCACCAAGTCCGCGAACGCGGCGATGGCGTCCGAAAGAAACGCGGCCCAGGTCCCCGCTTGGGACTTGAGGAGCGCATAGTCGAAGAGCTGCGCGTCGGGGGCCGCGATACGGACGTCGTACGCCACCATGGTGCCGTGGTTCGGCGCGCTCGAGCCCGGCACGTAGCCCGGGGTCGGCGCCCAGCCGCCGGCAACCGGAATGCGCGAGCCGTCGATCCCCGTGTCGACGACGGCGACGTGGACGCCGCGGCCGGTCAGCTTGGCCCGGTGCAGCGCGCGGACGCCGAGCCGCCGGGCCACGTCCTGCGTGGCACCGACGGGTGAGTCGCTGCAGTAGGGGGAGGGGAACGGGGATACGGTGGGGTCGGCGAACACCCCGACAACGTCGGCGCTCCGGTCGCGCCGCAGGCGCTCGACGGCGTCCTCGTCGTCCGCGTCCACCCGCACGGCGTAGGTGGCCGCCGGTCCGACCGTGCCGTAGTTGAAGCCGCTCGCGGCGGGAGGGTCGTCCCCGCCACCGATGCGGCGCCACACCTGGACCGGGTGATAGGTCTCGTCGAACCTCACGCCTGCGACCCTGACTCTGTCATCGAGGAGCGGCCGGGAGGGGCCGAACGAGCGTGTGCGCCATCCCTCCTGCAGGGGCTCGTGACTGCGGATCAACACGATGCAACGCGGCATAGGCGCCTCTCATCCCTCTGGCAGATTGATCAGGGATACGACCCAAGACGAAGACCCACGCGGGCGACCGCTCCGGTCGAGATGATCGCCTGCGTGTCGGGGGGGGAGCGCGCGAACGCGACGGCCCATTGGGCCTCCTGAGTCGAAATCCGGGCGCACGTGCATATACCCCTGAAGCGGTGGGCGGTGCTCTTGAGCAGCGTTGCGCTTGGCAACCTTCGCTGTCCGAGGCCGCTGGGTATTGTACAAGCGTGTCGCGAACGGCCCTCTCCATTACCGTCTATGGCGCCGCCCCCGGCGAGATCGGTGGCAACCGGATCTTGGTGGAGTGGGCCGCGCGGCGCTGGCTGCTCGATTTCGGCATGCGCTTTGGGCCCACCGGGAAGTTTTTCGAGGAGTTCGTGCAGCCCCGCGGCGCGACGCTGGGCTTGCGCGACTACCTCCGCATGGGTCTGATCCCCCCGCTCGAAGGCCTCTACCGCAACGACCTCTCGGCCCACGATCCAGGGCTCTGGGCTCGCTATCGCCAGCTCGCCCAGCATCGCACCGTGGACCAGGTGGACGGCGTGCTGCTCTCCCACGGGCATGTGGACCACGTGGGCTCGATGGGGTTTCTGCGCGAGGACATTCCGGTCTACACCGGGCTCACGACGGCGCTGATCGGGAAGTGTCTCCAGGACCCCAAGCCGACGGGGGTGGACGGCGAGTTCAACTATCTCGTGCCCCGGGCCGCGAAGGGCGATGTGCTCGAGGCGGTGCGCGGCGCTCCGCGCATCCAGCGCCGGCATTACATCGCTACAGACGGCACCGACGTGACGGACCCCGCGGCCGCGATCCAGAAACTCGCGGGCTTCTGGGGCTGGGTTCCGGGGGAGCGCACGGCGATTCAATCATCGCCGCTCGAGCTGCTGGATCAACGCCGGCTGGGTGATCTCGGACTCAGGTTCTGGCGCGTGGACCACTCGATCCCGGGGTCGGCCGCGTTCGGGATCGAGACGCCGATCGGGTGGGTGATCTACAGCGGCGATCTCCGGATGCACGGCCACTCGAAGCAGCGCACCGAGAAGTTCGTGAAGGAGGCTCGGGCGTTGCAGCCGGCGTTGCTGATCATCGAGGGGACGCGGGTGGACCAGAGCGATCCCGTGACGGAGCCGGATGTACACCAGGCGGCGGACGAGGTGGTGCGCCAGACCGGCGGTGTGGTGCTCGCCGATTTCACGGCGCGGAACATCGAGCGGCTGCGCACATTCCGCGACATCGCGACGGCGCGGGGCCGGCGGCTCGTGGTGACGACCAAGGACGCCTACATGCTGGAGCACCTCAACGTGATCGACCCCAACATTCCGCACCCGGCCTCGGAGGGGCTCGCGATTCTGGACGAGCCGCTGGGCACGGTGCCGAGCTGGGAGAAGGAGGTGCGCCAGCGCTTCGCGGCAAACTTCGTCCGGGCGGCCGACATTCGGCGCGAGCCGGGCGGGTACATCCTGTGTCTCTCCTATTGGGACATCACCAACCTGATCGACCTCGAGCCGGAGGGTGGAACGTACATCTACTCGAGCTCCGAGGCGCACAGCGAGGAGCAGGAAATCGACGCCCAGCGGCTCACCAACTGGCTGGATCATTTCGGGCTCAGGAAGGTGGGCGGGCTGCCGGGCGCCGAGCAGGGGCCGTATCACGCGTCCGGGCACATCGATGGGCCGGCGTTGCAGGGCTTGATCGAGGAGATCGGGGCGGAGCGCATCCTGCCGGTGCATACCGAGCATCCGGAGTGGTTTGCAAAACGCTGGGGGGAGAAAGTAGTGAGAGTGGAGGAAGGCGTTCCCGCGTTGCTCTGAGTCAGGCTTCGTCGTGCTTCCGTCGCTTGTCCCGGTATAACGCGCGGTCCGCCCGCTCGAGCAGGCCTGCGACCGAGCCCAGGGTGCTCGCCTTGTGCGCCGCGAAGCCGAGGCTGATCGAGAGCTGATAGGGCCGTGCCGCGCGGCGGTTGAACTCGCGCAGCTGTCGTTTCAGCCGATCGGCGAGGACGCCGGCGCTCTCGGGCCCCGCGTGGCGCACCAGCACCGCGTATTCGTCGCCGCCGATGCGAGCCACGAGGTCCGAGTCGCGAACCGTGTGTCGCAGGACGAGGGCCGTGTCGCGCAGCGCGCGATCACCCGCCGCGTGGCCTGCGGTGTCGTTCACGCGCTTGAGATCGTCCAGGTCGGCGAACGCCACGAGCAGCGTCTCATCGCCGCGGCACGCCACCCGCAGATCCCGGGTCGCGAGCGTGAGGAAGCCACGCCGGTTGTACAAGCCAGTCAACTCGTCCACCAGTGCCAAGTCGAGGAGTGCGGCATGGAGCCGATTGCGCTCGATCGCGTGGCGTAACGCGCGGGCGAGACGCTCACCGTCGAGGTCGCCTTTCACCAGGAAGTCCTGCGCCCCAGCGCGCACGGCTTCGAGCCCGTGGCGCTCATCATCCGAGTCGGAGAGAAACAGGAACGGCACGGCGGGCGCGCGCGCACGCAGCTCGGTGAAGGTCGCGAAGCCGCGGCGGGCGGAGAGCGACATGGCGAGCAGCACGACGTCGACTCGGCCCCGCGCCAACCGGGCGAGCGACGCCTGCGGGGCCGCCGCTGCCACGCCGAACCGGTCTGGGGCGGCGCCGTCCAGGAGCTCGCGCACCCGGCGTGCTGCGTCGTCGTGGTCGCTCACCACCAGCACGACGAGCTTGTCGCCCCGCGCGGTCCCCACCTGGCGCCGGCCGGCGGGCTGGCGCCGATCCGTGGCGTGGCGCCGCTCGGCCTGATCGCGCCGCTCCTCCTCGAGCGAGATGAGCTCCAGGCGGCGCTCGCCGACGCGGCGCTCGATGTCGCTGCGGCGGGGCGGTAGCAGGCGCCGCTCAACCGTATGGTGCTGCCCGCGCGCGACCATGCCCAACCCTCCTGTGCCCCCGCCTGCAAGATGGCGGACGAGGCCCCGGCTGCACAATCGCGCGTGTCCCGTCGTCGCCGCCTAGAGCAGCGTCATCAGCGCCCCCTCGTGCTCGAGCAGCCAGCGTTTGCGATCCAGGCCGCCGCCGAAGCCGGTCAGCTCGCCGCGCGCCCCGACCACGCGGTGACAGGGGACGATGATGGGGATCGGGTTCTTGCCGTTGGCGGCGCCCACGGCGCGAGTGGCGCGCGGGTCGCCGAGGCGCCGCGCCAGCTCGCCGTAGCTCGTGGTGGTGCCGTAGGGGATGGTGCGGAGGAGATCCCACACCTGCTGTTGGAAGGTCGTGCCGGGCGGGTCGAGCGGCAGGTCGAACGTCGTCCGGGTGCGGGCGAAGTACTCGTCTAGCTGGTGCCGAGCCCTGGCGAGCAGCGCGCTGGCGGGGCCGTGGCCGTCGTCCTCACCGCCGGCCCTCCGCTCCACTTCGTGGAGCGGAGGACCGTGGCGGGAAGTCGGGAACTGGACGCCGGTCAGCGCGGTGTCCGAGGCCGTGAGGACGAGCTCGCCGAGGGGGCTGGGGAAGCGGATGAAAGCGGTGCGCATGGTTCAGGCGAAGGCACCGCGGAGGCACGCGTCCATGCGCTGCTCGAGGAAGCGCCGCTCCATGGCGTTGCGCGCCAGCGCGAGCGCTGCGCGGAAATGCTCGCGCGCGGTCTCGCCCTTGCCGCGGCGCAGCTCCAGCTCACCGAGCGCCGCGTAGTAGAACGGATAGGCGGCGAGACGATCGCGGTCGGCGATCGCAGCGATCTCCTCGAGCCCCCGCCCGGGGCCCTCGTGCTGCGCGACGGCGATGGCGCGGTTGAGCGCGACCACCGGGGACGCACGAATGGTCATCAGCCTGTCGTACAGCGAAACGATCTGCGCCCAATTCGTGTCTTCCACGCGGGGCGCCGACGCGTGCACGGCCGCGATCGCAGCCTCGACGTGATACTCGGTCAACTCGGGGCCGGTGGCCGAGAGGTCGAGCAGGCGTTGCCCTTCGGCGACCAGCTCCGGATCCCAGCGCGATCGATCCTGATCGGCGAGCGCGCTCAAATTGCCCGATGCATCGAGCCGCGCCGGCAAGCGCGCCGCGTGCAGACACATCATCGCGGCGAGCGCGTACGTCGCCGGCGTCGACCCGAGCGGGTGCGCGAACAGCAGTGCCGCGAGACGCAGCGCCTCCTGGCACAGCTCGACGCGCACCGCCGCCTCGGCGGAGGCGCCGTGGTAGCCTTCGTTGAAGAGCAGGTAGAGCGCCCGGTGGACGGTCGGAAGCCGCGCGGCGAAGTCGGCGGCCTCCGCGATCTCGAACAAGCGCTCGGAACTCGCCAGCGTTTGCTTCGCGCGCGAGAGGCGCTTCTCCACGGCAGCGTGCGTGCTGACGAAGGCGCTGGCGATTTCGTCGACGCTGAAGCCGCACAGGACGTGGAGCATGAGCGCGACCTGCGCCGCCTCGGGCAGGCGAGGATGGCAGCAGGAAAACATCATGCGCAGCTGATCGTCCTTGATGGCGTGCGCCGCAAACAGCTCCTCGACGACTGGAGCGAGCGTCTCTTCCGACTCGAGCAGCCGGCCCAGCTCCGGTGCGAAGGTGCGCGCCGTGCGCTCGCGCCGCAGGACGTCGAGGGCGCGATGCTTCGCGGTGGCCATGAGCCACGCGGAGGGATGCTCGGGGACACCGCGAAACTTCCACACTTCCAGCGCGCGGCAGAAGGCGTCTTGCACCACGTCTTCTGCCAGCGCGAGGTGCTCGACGCCGAAGATGCGCGTCAGCGTGGCGACCATCCGCCCCGCTTCCCGCCGGAAGAGATGCTCGTGCAGCTCCATCACATGTCGGTCTTCAGGACCGGGCGCACTTCCACCACGCCTCCCCCCTCCAAGATGGGACAACCCAACGAGAGCTCCACCGCCTGGGCCAGGTCCTTCGCCTCGATCAGCGTGTAGCCACCGATGACATCCTTCGACTCCGCGTACGGCCCGTCGGTGATCGCCCGCTTGCCTTTGACGACCCTTCCGGCGCGCTCGAGCGGATGGCCCTGGTCCTTGATATGTCCCTGCTCGCCGAGCTGCTTCATCCACGCCATCCATTTCTGCATGCTCTTCTGCATCTGCTCCGGTGATCCCATCGCGGCACGAAACGCCGCGTCTTCACTGCGGTACAGGTACACGAAGGCGCTCATGATGACTCCTCCTTAATGTGATACTATCTTACGGCCTGCGCGCTTCCACCTGGTAGACGTTTCAGCCCCCCCGCAGCAGACAATTTTGTCGTGCGACCAGTCGGGGCTTAGGTTGCCACCGGGACATAACCGCTAGGCGCACGGGCTGTTGCGCGCGACCGGTTCGCGACGGCCGGTAGCTACGTCATCGAGGCGGCGGACGTTAGCAGTCTCCCGACACTGCTGCTTGGTGACCGGCCTCACTGGGCGTGACCCGCGAACCGCGTACTCGTGTACGCATGATCGCGCCGCTCATCCACCGCGTGCTGACGCGCGAGGACTTGGCCCGGCTCGTCGCCGAGATCGGCCGGCTGGATCGGGCCGAGGCCCGCGCCGCCGCGCAGGCCGTCGAGGCGGGCGCGGTGGACGCCGTGCTCGATTCCCCGGTGGCGCTCGAGGCGGTGCGCGGCCAGGGCGGCGCGCCAGCCGCAGTCCCCTTGCCGATCCTTTGGTACGTTCCGGTGCGCGCGGCGCTGCGCGGCCGCGGTGTAGCCGACGTCGAGTTGGCCGACTACGCCGCTACGCTGCCTGTGGTGTTCACGACCTGGCGCGCGGTGCGGACGGTGGCGCGGGGCGAGACGGGCATCGGCGTGTGGTGGCGTTACGTGGCGTCGCTTCCCGACGGGACGGTGGCGCAGGCCGAGGGCGCCGCCGACGTGGCGGCGCTGGCGCTGTGGTGGGCGGGGTGTTTCCCCGAGTGGGTCGCCCGGCGCGCGGCGGGTCGGGGAATGCTGCGAGCCTATGTGACGTTCGCCGCCCAGGCACTCGCGCTCGCCGCGCGCATTCTCGGGGGCAGCGGACCGGTCGCTCCCGTCGCTCCCTTCTGGGCTCGCGCGGCGGGCGCGGCCGAGGCGCTGCATGCTGCACTGGCCGAGGCGCGGCGGAATTACTTGGGGCGAGACGTCCACAGCGCCGAGCAGCGGCTGGAGCGGTTTCTGGCCCGGCTGAACTAGCGGTCGCGCGCGTGGTTGCGCTGCACCGCGGCAGCGGTATGTTCTTTTCCCGCCTTCCGGCTCAGGAGCCCTCGTATGAGAATCGTGTATCGCTCGCTCGCCGCCGCCCTCACGCTGTTTGCCACACCGGTCCTTCGCGCGCAAGCGCCCGCAGCGGCGCCGAAGCCCGGGCCCGAGCACCAAAAGCTGGCCTACTTCGCAGGCCGCTGGAGCGAGTCAGCCGACATCAAGCCCGGGCCGATGGGGCCCGGCGGCAAAATGACCGAGACCTCCACCTGTGAGTGGTTTTCCGGCGGCTTCTATCTCGTGTGCCGCTCGGAAGGCAGGGGTTCCTCCGGGGAGATTCACGGGTTGGGGATACTGGGTTACAGCAGCGACCGCAAGCGCTACACGTACTACGGCATCGATAATTCCGGCATGGGCGGCGACCCCGCATACGGCGATGTCGCCGGCGATACGTGGACCTGGGAAGGGGAGTCGCTGATGGGCGGGCAGACGGTGAAGGGCCGCTACGTCGTCAAGCAGATCTCGCCCGACAAGTACACCTGGAAGTGGGAGATGTCGGTGGCGGGTGGGGCCTGGACGCCGGTGGGCGAGGGCACGGACACGCGCATCAAATAGCTGCGCGGAACCGCTCGCACCAACCCGCACGGCTCAGCTCCCACCCGCACCCGCAGGGACGCGAGCGCGCGATCCCTCGTGTACGCGATTGCCAGGCCCCAGCTCGCGCGACAGCGCTGTCGGATGCCGCACGAGCTGCAGCACGTGCTGCACCAGGTCGCGTCCGATCCAGACGATGCTGTCGCCGCACATGATCGCATCGACGGGATACGACTGTAGCGCGAAAGACTCAGCGTCGGAACTCACGACCCGGGTTCCGGGGAAGTAGTAGAAACAGCGCTCACCGCCCGGGTGGCTGTGGATGATCCCGATCGTCCCGGACCAGCCGGCGGCTTCGCAGCTCTCCCGCGGCAGCACGTGCGTCCGCGTCGCCTGCGCGGGGTCGACGTCCGCGGGAGCGATACGCCGCACGACCACCGTGGTGCCGTTCCAGTCGCCGATCATGCAGCCCATGAACTCGGTGGAGTACGAGCGGTACTGCAGCGTCAGATAGCGCCGGGCTTGCTCCGACAGGACGAGGGCGCCCGCTGCGAGGGACGTCGCACCCCCCGGGTGCGCGCCGGCGGGGGCGGGGGCGGGGCGCAGTGCGACGAGAGCCACGAGCGCCGCCGCTGTGACTGCGCCGCGCGCGACCAGCGTCAGACGTGATGGACCCCGACCCTGCATTGCTCCGCCCCGTGGCAGCGAAGGAAGGCTGTGACTGAGTACCCGATCTACTGTTCATCAATGAACTATAGGCCTGAAAAAGTTCCCGGTTAATGCCTTGAACCGGTTGGCCGGACAGGAATCAGGGTGCGTTGCCGCCTCCGAGCCAGCGGCCCACGGGAGCCGCCTTCGCCGCGAGCCGCGTGAGCCCGTAGTGACCGCCCAGGTAGGCGATCACGAACGCCGCGGCTTCGGAGCCGTAGGGGATCGTAACGGGCACCCCCAGGAGATTCACGCCCAGGCCCCAAGCCACGACTGCGACCAGGCCGCTCAGCACCCCCGCCGCCACGTAACGCGCCCGCGTCGCCGCGCGCTGCTGCCCGCGTGCTCGGAACAGCGAAATCAGCGTTCCGACGAGCCCGCCGAGCAGCGCGAAGATCAGAAACGCTGCGGGGAACGCATACGTGATCGTGAGGACGAACGGATCGGACCGGGCGCTCGTGATCGTGACGCGGTCCGGACCGACGCCGCGAGACCTCAGGGTCGTCGTGACCGAGCGATTGCGAGGCACGTCCAGGCTGGTGGCGCCCAGGGCACCGCGCTCGGCACCGAGACTCACGGCGAGCGACTCCTTGGGCACGCCGGCACTGCCCACGATCGT
>MNEL01000044.1:40707-42784 GCA_001917665.1 Gemmatimonadetes bacterium 13_1_40CM_69_22
TGGTCGGTGGCCCCCGGGTGCGACACGTCTTCGAGCCCGACGAGCAGATCCCCCCGGAAGTTCCCGTCCGCCGGATCGTATTTGAGGCCGCCCCCCGCGACGTCGAAGCGCACGCGGAAGCGGACACCGCCGCCGGCCGCTTTCACCCCGTAGAGCTGGAACGGGAGGTCGAAGTGTTGGCCGGCCGCAATGAGGTGGCTCTGGGGCGTGCTGCCGAGCGGGGCGACCAGGAAGGTTCCCGGAGCGAGCGTGACCTGGGTCGCCGCCTGCGGGATCGGCTGCGTGCCGCTGCCGGTCGCGAGTCGGGCCGCGTGCAGCTGCGCCGCGGTCACACCGAGGACCCTGCTCAGGCTCGCTCGCGGGATCTTGAGCGCCGCCTGGGCTTGCACCGCAGCAGGAGCGATCGCGAGGGCGGCAGTGAGGATGACTGCCGCACCCCTGCCCCGAGATCGTCGTGTCGCCAACGGCCGTGTCGTGCTCATGCGGGGCTACGAGTGGCCTTCGTCCTCGGCGTCGGCGGGCGGGCGCAGGATTTTCTTACGGTGATCAGGAAGTGGGACCGTGTCCTCAGGGATCAAGGTCCATCCGGGCATTTCCTCGAGCGCGGCGCGGAGCTGCGCTTCCGGAGCGTCGACGAGGATCATTCGATCGGACGAGGAATCGAGAATGGCGGTGTTGGGCAGGGAGCTGATCCGGTTCACATGTTCGGGCTGGACGGATCCGGGTCCCCGATAGCGTAAAATGAAGTGCGGCATGGTCTCTCGAGGCGAGAGCTTAGCACCTCCACGACCGAATTGCTAGCTGAGCAAGCCTCTTCCCTCGAAGGTTACGCCCAATCCCAGCGGCTGCGCCGATTGCAGGAGGAGTTGAGCGATCGCGTCCGAGCGGGCAGCATCACGCGGCATTTGTATCACGTCATTGCGCGTGCCGAGCAGCCGCGCGGCCGCGCCCGTGGCGGCGGGAGTCGCCATCGACGTCCCGTCCAGAACGGCGTAGCCGCCGGGGAACGTCGAGATGATGCCGTCCCCGGGACCGGTCAGGGCGATCTCAGGGCCGACATTGGAGAACGACGTGATGTAGTAGTCGGGGTCGGAGGTGGCGAAGGGAGCCATCACATCCCCGAATTCGACCGCATCGGCGGGATACGTGCCCTTGCGGCCGAGCGCGGAGATGGCGATCGACAACGGATCCGACGCCGGGAAACTGACCGGCTGCCGGTCATCGTTCCCGGCCGCCGCGATCACGATGCTACCGGCGTTGCGGGCGTCGGCGATGGCGGCCTTGGTGGCCTCATCGACCGGTCCCCCACCGAGGCTCAGGTTGATGAGGTCGCAGTTATTCCGCACTGCCGCATCAATGGCCTTTGCAATGGCGTAGTTCGACGCGCCAGCCTGGCCCTTTCCGAACACCCGAAAGCTGAACAGGCGAACGGCCGGCGCCACGCCACGAACGCCTTTAGGCGGCGTGCCATGCGCCGCGATGATCCCCGCAACGTGAGTGCCGTGCCCCTCGCTGTTGTCACCGTAGTCCGACGGCGCTTCACCTACGACCGTGTTCTGGCCCCCGGCAATCGTGAGATCGGGATGATCGGCGATGCCGGTGTCTACGACGCCGACGGAGACACCCCCGCCCGCCGTGGGGGGGATATTGGGATAGATGTACCGCAGCTCGTCGACGTACGAGAGATCGATCGCGCGCAGCGTGAACGTCATGCCGTTCTTGAGGGTGAAGCTGCGCTTGAGCAGACTCCAGAAGCCGCGTTGCGCATAGATGTAGAGGCGGTCGATCTTCTTCGAGCTCGCCCCCAACGCGAGCGAGACTCGGCCATTGGCATCCGTCGTGCCCGCCGCGCCGGCCCTGGATGCGAAATCGGTGAAGGCGACCACCGCGGCACCGGTGACGGGACCATTGCCCGAACCGGAGAGCACCTGCACGGTCAGTTTCCCGGCCACACGCTTCGGGGTCTTCGCTCGTGCCGTGGCGATTCCCTGGCGAGGGGCGACCGCAGGATAGAAATAGACCACTGGAACGATGCGCAATCCGGGATACGAGGCCCGCAGCACGGAAACGGTTTCCG
>MNEL01000053.1 GCA_001917665.1 Gemmatimonadetes bacterium 13_1_40CM_69_22
CTCACGCGTCTCAAGGCGCCGCGCCGTGCCGTCGCGGTCGAGGAGGCCGAGCCGATGCTCGCCGCGACGCGCGAGCAGCCGTTCTCGAAGCCCGGATGGCTGTTCGAGCTCAAGCTCGACGGGTACCGCGTCCGCGCGGCGCGCGAGGCAGGAGAAGCGCGGCTCGTCACCCGCAACGGGCACGACATCGCCTTTTCGTTCCCCGAGATCGCGCGCGCCCTGGCGGCGCTGCCGTACGAGGGATTCATCGTGGACGGCGAGCTGGTCGTGCCGGACGAGGCGGGCCGGCCGAGCTTCCAGCGACTCCAGAACCGCGCCAAGGTGTCTCGGGCGCTCGAGGTGCGGCGCGCCGCGGTCGAGACTCCCGCCGTGCTCTACGTGTTCGATCTGCTCGCGTTCGAAGGCTACGATCTCCGACCATTGCCGCTCGAGAAACGAAAGGCCCTCCTCGAGCAGATCGTGCCGCGGGTGGGGCCGATCAAGTATCTCTCGCACTTCGAGAAAGATGGCGAGGCGCTGTACGAGCAGATCGTAAAGATGGGGCTCGAGGGGATCGTCGCGAAAAAAGCGGACTCACCGTACCGCGCCGGCCGTTCCCCCAATTGGCTCAAGATTCGGGCGGACCGGACCGACGACTTCGTCGTGGTCGGCTTCACCCGGCCAAAAGGATCCCGCTCGGGGTTCGGCGCGCTCGACCTGGGCGCGTACGAAAACGACAAGCTGGTGTACGCGGGACGAGTCGGCAGCGGGTTCACCGCCGCGCAGCTCAAAGAGGTGAGCGCCGTATTGGAGCGCGGGGTTCGCCCGGCGCCGGCCTTCCGCGGGCCCGTCCCCCAGGACCCCGGGCATACGTGGGTCGAGCCCACGCTCGTCGTGGAGGTGAGATACAAGGAATGGACGGACGAAGGCCTGCTGCGGCAGCCGGTGTTCGTCCGGTTCCGGGATGACAAACCGGTCACAGAGGCCGCGAAAAAGGGAGAGGGGAGAGGGGAGGGGGACGTGGAGGCGGCGCCGGAGAGTACCTCTCCCCTCTCCCCTCTCCCAAGAGAGGTGAAGTTCTCGAATCTCGACAAAGTCTTCTGGCCCGACGAAGCCTACACCAAGGGCGACCTGATCGAGTACTACCGCGCCATTTCGCCCTGGCTGCTGCCATACCTGAAGGACCGGCCGGTCGTGCTCACGCGCTACCCCGACGGGATCACGGGGAAGTCGTTTTTCCAGAAGGACGCGCCCGGATTCGTTCCCGACTGGATCCGCACCGAGCGGATCTGGAGCGAGGACACGCAGCGCGAGATCGCCTACTTCCTGTGCGACAACGTCGAGTCGCTGCTCTACATCATCAACATGGGCACGATCCCGTTGCACGTCTGGGGCAGCCGGATCGGAACCCTCGAGCAGCCCGACTGGTGCATTCTCGACCTCGATCCCAAAGAGGCGCCGTTCGTGCACGTCGTGAAGATCGCGCGCGCCACCAAGGCGCTGTGCGATGACCTCGAGCTGCCGTGCTTCATCAAGACGAGCGGCTCGACCGGGCTCCACGTCCTGCTGCCGCTCGGCCGCCAGTGCACCTACGAGCAGGCCCGCACACTGGGCGGCCTGCTGGCGCGCGTGATCGCCGCCGAGCTGCCCGACATCGCCACCATCACCCGTCAGGTCGAGAAGCGTGGGGCCAAGGTCTATCTCGACTACGTGCAGAACGGCCACGGGCGCCTGCTCGTCGCGCCGTTCAGCGCGCGGCCGTTGCCCGGCGCGCCGGTGTCCATGCCGCTCCAGTGGAGCGAGGTGACGCCGAAGCTCGACATCAAGAAGTTCACGATCAAGACCGCGCCGGCGCGCATGAAGCGGCTCGAGGAGGACCCTCTGCGCCCGGTGCTCGAGCTCAAGCCGGATCTCGTGGCCACGCTCGAGCGACTCAACGCGCGACTTTCGGACGACAGATGACGGCCGCTGCCGAGCTGAGCTTCGCGGCGGGCCCGAGCGGATCTCGGGTCTCCGGATTGCTGCTCCGTCCGGACAGCGCGCGGGTGCTCTACGTGCTCGCGCATGGCGCCGGGGCGGGGATGGGCCATCGCTTCCTCGAAACCATCGCGCGCGCGCTCGCAGAGCGCGGGATCGGCACGCTGCGGTACCAGTTTCCTTACATGGAGCGGCGGGCCAGCCGGCCCGATCCCCCCGCGGTCGCGGCGGCGACGGTGCGGGCGGCGGTGGCGGAGGCCGCTCGGGTCGCGCCGGGGCTGCCGCTCGTGGCTGGCGGCAAATCGTTCGGCGGGCGGATGACCTCGATGGCGCAGGCGGAGGAGCCGCTCCCCGGCGTGCGAGGCCTCGTGTTCTTCGGATTTCCGCTGCATCCGCCCGGGCGGCCCGGCGATTCGCGCGCCGAGCATCTCGCGCAACTCCAGATTCCCATGCTATTCCTACAGGGCACGCGGGACGACTTCGCCGACCTGAAGCTGCTCAAGCCGCTCGTCCAGCGGCTCGGCCAGCGCGCGACGCTGCATCTTGTGGAGGGAGGGGATCACTCGTTCCACGTGCTCAAGCGATCGGGGCGGACGGACGCGGACGTGCTCGAAGAGCTGACGGCGGCTGTCGAGGAATGGGCGACGAGACTACTGTGAGGGTGGACCAACCCCGGGGCCATGCCCCGGGGATAAGCGGAGGCGGGAGTGCCCAACTACTGGATCGTGAAGACCGAGCCGTCCACCTACAGCTTCGACGACCTCGCCCGCCAGAAGACCGCCGTGTGGGACGGCGTCAAGAACAACCTTGCTCTGAAGCACCTGCGCCAGATGAAGCCAGGTGACCGGGTGCTGGTTTACCACACCGGTGACGAGAAGGCCGTGGTGGGTGTGGCCGAGGTCGTTTCCGAGGCGTATCCCGACCCCAAGCACAAGGACCCCAAGCTCGCGGTGGTGGACCTGAAAGCCGGCGAGAGACTGCCGCGGCCGGTGCCACTCGCCGAGATTAAGAACGACCGGGCGTTCGCCGATCTGGGGCTGGTGCGGATCGGGCGGCTGTCGGTGATGCCGGCATCCGCGGAACAGTTCAAGCGGTTGCGCAAGATGGGTGGGCTCAAGTAAGGGACAACGGACACGGGAGACGGTCTTCTATGGGCAAGGGCGACATCCGCAGCAGGCGTGGCAAGATTTATCGTGGCACCCACGGCAACGCGCGCAGCCGGAAGCGTGAGAAAGCGAGGGCGCGCAAGCGGGGCCGGGAAGGGCCCGGCGCCGGGAAGGCCGGGGCGAAGCCCGCATGAGGGTCGGCCTCGCGCTGTGGCTCGGTGTGCTCGCGGCCGTGCCCTGCGCCGCGCAGGACCGCTGGCAGGTGACGCTCAACAGCGGGAAGATCTTGTGGGATCTCCATCTCATAAAGCTCGCCGGCGACACGCTTGTCGTGCGCCACGGGGACTCGACCTACGCCTTCCCGCTCGTGGAGCTGGACGAGGTGCGGCTGGTCCAGAAGTCCACGCGCCACATTACGCCCGAGCCAGGCCGCTACGGCGGCGTGTTGGGCGGCGTGGATGATGAAGTTCACCGGCTCACCCTCCTCACCCTCGCCGAGCGGCGCGACATCCTGCAACAGATCTTCAAGGACCACCCGCCGGGGAAGGGACCTTGACCGCCTGACCCTGCGTCCTTGGGACCGTCGCATTCTGCTGGTCGACGCGGACGCCTTCTACGTCGCCGTGGCGCGGCTCGTGGACCCGGACGGGGCGGGGAAAGCGCCGCTGTTGATCGTGGGCGGCTCGGCCGAGCGCCGCGGCGTGGTGACGTCGGCCTCCTACGAGGCGCGGGCGTACGGCGTGCACTCCGCGATGCCGATGGCGCGCGCCATACGGCTGTGCCCGAGCGCCACCGTGGTGCCCGTGCCGTGGGAAGCGTGCGCCCGGAAGAGCGGCGAGATCCGGGACGTCCTGCGGCGGTTCACGCCGGCGGTGGAGCAGGCGTCGAGCGACGAGTTCTACATCGACCTGACCGGCACCGACGAGCTGTACCGGGGCGAGCCGCTCGCGACGACGGCGCGGCGGATCCGCGCAGCGGTGGCGCGCGAGACGGCGCTCACCGTCTCAGTCGGCGGCGGGACCTCGAAACTGGTCGCGAAGCTCGCCGCGGGTGTGGCAAAGCCGCGGCCCGGCACGCCGGCGGACGGCGTGCTCGTCGTCGCCCCGGGTGCCGAGCTCGAGTTCATGCGGCAGTTCGCCCTCGCGGACATTCCCTTTGTCGGGCCCAAGTTCCAGGAGCGGCTCGGGAAGCTGGGCCTCCGCACGGTGGTCGACGTGCTCCGGTACGAGCGTGCGACGCTGGTCGGCTGGCTGGGGCAGCGCGAGGGGCGGTGGTTGCACGAGCGGGTGCGCGGCATCGACCACGCGCCGGTCGAGCCTGCTCGCGAGCCCAGGTCGATCAGCCGGGACGAGACGTTCCCGCAGGACCTGGCGGACGACGACGCGCTCGCCGCACGGCTGCGGGCCCTGGCCGACCGCGCGGCCGCGGACCTGCGCGACGTCGGGCTGCTGGCGCGCACCGTCACGGTGAAGCTGCGCGATGCCGACTTCACCACCCGGCAGGCGAGCCGCACGCTCTCCGACCCGGTGCACTCGGAGCGCGTGGTGTACGAGGTGGCGAGGGATCTGCTCCGGCGGCTGCGCGCGGCGCGGCGCATGCCGGCGCGGTTGCTGGGCGTCGCCGTGTCGCAGCTCGTGACGCCGGACGCGAAGGCGCAGCTCTGCTTGCTCGACGAGGTGCGGCCCCTCGAGACGGAGCGCGACCGCACCATCTCCCGCGTGATCGACCAGGTGCGGGAAAAATTCGGCCCCGCCGCGCTCGGCCGCGGCCAGGGCCGTCCGCCCTACGGTTCCGCGTGACGTCTCTGCGCGACGTGTTTGCGTGACGCCTTTGCGGTTACGACATCGCTCCCACCGCGGAGGCTGCCTTAGCGACGTCGCGCGGCTTCACCCAGAAGATCGCGCCATAGCGGCTCATCCCCGCGCAGACGGCGCTCACCGCAGTGACGTTGATCTTCGCGTCGCCGAGCCGCCCCATGACGCCCGCGAGCGCACCGACTCGGTCGTCACCTTCGATGACGAACGCCGTCTTCGGCTTCGAGAGCTTGATCTTGGCGGCCTTCGCGGCCGCTTCGAACGCCGCCGCGTCCGCCGGGACGAAGTCGGCCTGCGACTTGCGCGCGCTCGGGAAGGCGTGGAACGCGAGCAGGTTGACGCCGGCGTTCCTCAAGGCCTGAAGCAGCCGGGCGCCCTCGCCCGGTTTGTCCGGCGCCGTCGTGTAGTAGTAGCTCACCTTCCGGATCGTGTCGGCCATACGGGCCTCCTGGGATGGACGGGCGCATGACTATCGCCCTTGGGGAGCCGTCCAGCAAGTCTATCTCACGTAGAACGCGGTCCTCCCGAGCCGCCCCCCGCGCTCGAACCACACGGTCACCGCGCCCCCGCCTGCGGCTGTCGAGAAGGCGCGTCGCAGGTCCTCGGCACCGGCGATCTTAGCGCGGTTGATCTGCAGCACCACGTCACCGGACCTCAAGCCGGTGGCTTGTTGCATCTCGTCCGGGATGTCGTAGATCAGCGCTCCGTGGTCGCTCTGGATGCTTCGCTCCGCCCGAATGGCATCGGTCAGCGTGACCACCTTCATGCCGCCGAGGATCGCCACCTTCTCGGCCAGCGTGGTGGGCAGGTCTGACACGGTGAGCCGCGCGGCTCGGGCCTGGCCGGCATGCCGGTAGGAAACGGTGAGTGAGTCGCCGGGACCCGTGTCGAGCAGGACCGCCTCCCAGTCGAGGAACGTGCGCAGGCGACGGCCCTTCGCGACCAGCAGCACGTCTCCCTCGGCGATCCCGGCGCGTGCGGCGGGACCGTTCTCCGCGACCTGCGTCACCCGCAGACCGCCCACCCGCTTCCAGCCGCGCAGGTCCTCCGCGCCGGCGACGTCGAGCCCCACCCACGCCCGGCGCACGGTCCCGAAGCGGCGCAGCTCGTCTGCCACGCGCACCGCCCGCTCGATGGGGATCGCGAACCCCACCCCTACGGAGCCGCCGCTCGGCGTCAGGATGTTGCTGTTGACGCCCACGACCTCGCCCAGCGCGTTCGCGAGCGGTCCTCCTGAGTTCCCCGGGTTGATCGCGGCGTCCGTCTGGATCATCCCCACGTAGACGCCGGATTGCCCTTCGGACGGGAGCAGGTTCCGCCCCACCGCGCTCACCACCCCCGCCGTGACCGTGGGCTCGGTGTTTCCAAGGAGATAGGCGAAGGGGTTCCCCACCGCGACGACCCATTCGCCGATCTGCAGATCCGTGCTCTTGCCGAGCGGCGTCACGGGGAGGTTCGCCCCGTCGATCTTGAGGACCGCGATGTCCGTCAACGGGTCCTCGCCGAGGACCTTGGCGGGGAAATCGCGCCCGTCGCGCGCGGTCACCACGATCTGCTCGGCGCCCTGAGTCACGTGCTGGTTGGTGATCACGACACCGTCGGAGGAAACGATGAACCCGGACCCGTACCCCTCGACCGTCTGCTCGTATCCACGGGGCATGAAGAACAGGTCGAACGGGTCGGCGGGCACGCGGCGCTCGCGCCGCAGCACATTGACGCTCACCACCGCGGGCGCCACGCGGGCCGCCGCCGTCACGATCGCTGTCTGGCGCGACCGGGCGGCGTCCTGCGCTCCGACCGCCGGGCTCCCCGCTCCCAGGGCTGCCGCCATCGCGAGCGTCAGCGGCCGTCGCATGCAGCAAGTGTAGCATGCCGGCCGGACAGATTTTAGGCCCCGGCGTGCTGATGAACAGGGGTCTCGGCGTCGGAGTTTCCCATCCTATTAAGGATGGGCCCGGTAAAACACAACGCTAACGCGTAATGTGCTTCAGCATAGGGCTTCACCGGGCCCTCGCTTTAGCGTGGGAATCAGCACGGCAGAGAGGTTGTTGGTTTTTTCCGCGCCCTGCTGGCCCGCGAAACCCTCACCGGCGCACGGCGTAGGATCAGCCCGTGACGATCTCCCAGCTCAAGCTCGCGGCGCTGCGGGAATGGGAGCGGCTGGAAGCGCGCATCGCCGCCCACGGCAGGCTCCCGCCGTGGCGGCCGCTCGCTCGCCGCGGGCTCACGCTCGCCGGGAAATTCACCGTGCTCGCCGTGCTGCCGTTCTTCGTGCTGGTGCGGGGTTCGGTGTTTCTGTACGCGCAACGAGGCTACGGACCGTGGCTCGCGCTGGCGGGCGGCGCCGGGTGCACGCTCGTGGTCGTGACCGCGTACGCCGCCTGGCTCTCGCACCGGCTGACGGGCCGGGTCAACGTGCTCGCGCTCGCCCGGCGCGTCGCGCTGCCGTTGGTGCTCGCCTATTGCGGCTACACCCTGATCTACCTCTCGAGCGGCAACGCCAAGTCGGACCAGGTGCGCACGTACTATGGCTCGCTCCATCCACTGCTCCGCGTCGCGCTCAGCACTTGGATCCTCGTGGACAAGGACATCCTGATCACCGACCTCGCCCGCCGGCCGGCCGATTACGCGGCGATGGGGATGCGGGCGAACGATGGGTCGCTGCATTACGTGCAACGGGACGGCTACATCCACGCCGCCGATGTGCGTACCCGCGGCCGCAGCGAGGTGAAGAACCGCCTGGTGCAGCTGTATTTCTGGAGCGTGGGATTCGGGACGCTGCGGCACGTGGGCAGCGGCGACCATTTGCACGTGGAGTTGCGGCTCCGGTGATGGGCGGTAATTTCCCCGGCTCGTTCCCTACAGATTCCGAGACATGCCGGCCACGATCGGATTTCGCTCGCTCCGCGACGCGAGCCGCCTCTTCGCCCTGCTGCTGGCCCTGGCGGCGTCGGCCTCCCCGGCGGGCGCCCAGGTCACGAAGTACGACACCAGCCTGTACCGCGGTCTCGTGTGGCGCGAAGTGGGCCCGTTCCGCGGCGGCCGGGTCACCGCCGTCGCGGGGAGCTCGACCCAGCCGCTCGTCTACTACATGGGTGGAACGGGCGGCGGCGTGTGGAAGACGGTGGACGGGGGGCTGACGTGGCACGCGGCCTCGGACAAGCACCTCACCGCTGGTTCGATCGGCGCCCTCGCCGTGGCACCGTCCGATCCCAACGTGGTGTACGCGGGCACCGGCGAGTCGCCGATCCGCGGCAACCTGTCGCCGGGCGACGGCCTCTACAAGTCCAGCGACGCCGGCAAGACGTGGAAGAAGATCGGGCTCGCCGACGCGGGCCAGATCGCCCACGTCGAGGTTCATCCGCAGAATCCCGATCTCGCATACGTCGCCGTGCTGGGACACGCGTTCGGCCCGAATCCCACGCGAGGCGTGTTCCGCACCAAGGACGGCGGTAGGACCTGGGAGAAGATCCTGTTCCGGAACGATAGCACGGGGGCGATCGACTTGGCGCTCGATCCGGTCAACCCGCGCATCCTGTACGCGGGGCTCTGGCAGGCGGTGCGACGTCCCTGGGAACTGGTCTCGGGTGGAGCGGGCAGCGGGATCTTCCAGTCCACCGACGGCGGCGACAGCTGGAGCGAGATCACTCGCAACAAGGGGCTCCCCAAGGGGATCATCGGGAAGATGGGCCTCGCCGTCTCGCCCCTCGACCACGAGCGCGTGTGGGCGCTGGTGGAGGCGGACTCCGGCGGCCTGTTCCGCTCGGAAGACGGTGGCACGACCTGGACCCGCACCAGCGACGACCACGAGATCCGCCAGCGCGCCTGGTACTTCACGCACGTGTTCGCCGACCCGGGCAGCGTGGACGGTGTGTACGTGCTCAACACCGCCCTGCTCAAGTCGGGGGACGGCGGCAAGACGTTCACCACGCTGCGCGGCCCGCACGGCGATCACCACGCGCTGTGGATCGACCCGCACGACCCCACGCGGATGATCAACGGCAACGACGGCGGTGCGACGATCAGCAGCAACGGCGGCGCTACGTGGACCACCCAGGGCAACCAGCCGACTGCCCAGTTCTATCACGTCGTCGCCACCACCCACTTCCCGTACATGTTGTGCGGCGCCCAGCAGGACAACAGCACGGTGTGCATCGCGACCCGCACCGATGGCATCGGGATCACGGAGAAGGATTGGTACGACGTGGGGGGCGGCGAGAGCGGCTGGATCGCCGCGCGTCAGGACGATCCGGACATCGTCTTCGCAGGGAGTTACGGCGGCCTCATCACGCGCTACGACCACCACACCGGACAACAGCGGGCGATCAACGCCTGGCCCGACAACCCGATGGGATGGGGCGCGGCGCATCTCAAATACCGCTTTCAGTGGACGTTCCCCATCGTCCTCTCGCCGCTCAACCCCAACGATTTGTTCATCGCGGCGCAGGCGCTGTTCAAGTCCGGCAACGAGGGGCAGAGCTGGCAGGCGATCAGTCCGGACCTGACGCGTGACGACAAGACCAAACAGGGGCCGTCAGGCGGCCCCATCACCAAGGACAACACCAGCATCGAGTATTACAACACGATCTTCACGGTCGCGCCGAGCCCGAAGGACTCGGCCGTGATCTGGGCCGGCACCGACGACGGCCTGGTGCAGGTGACGCGCGACGGCGGGAAGTCGTGGCAGAACGTCACGCCCAAGGAGTTGCCCGAGTGGGCGCTGGTGAGCACGGTGGAAGCATCGCCGCACGATGCGGGCGTAGCGTACGTCGCAGCGACGCGCTACAAGCTCGACGACTTCCGACCGTATGTGTACAAGACGACGGACTACGGCCGCTCGTGGAAGAAGATCGTGACCGGGATCCCGGAGACGCATTTCGTGCGCGTGGTGCGTGAGGATCCCGCGCGCCGCGGGCTGCTGTTCGCCGGCACCGAGTTCGGGATGTATGTCTCGTTCGACGACGGCGCGGTCTGGCAGACCTTGCAGCTCAACCTGCCCGTCGTGCCGATCCATGATCTCACCGTCAAGGACCATGACCTGGCCGCGGCGACGCACGGGCGCGCGTTCTGGGTGCTCGACGACATCACGCCGCTCGAGCAGCTGTCGGACGAGGTCGCGCGCGCCGACCGGCACCTCTTCACCCCGCGCGACGCGGTGCGATTCCGGGGCCCTAGCTTCGTGCCGGCGCGCAGCCTGACGGGGCTCGGGACCAACCCTCCGAACGGCGCGACCGTGTACTGCTACTTGAAGCAGAAGCCCGAGGAGGAGGCGACCCTCGAATTCCTCGACGCGCGCGACTCGGTGGTGCGCCGGTTCGCGACCCGTCCCAAGGAGCCGGGGGACTCCCTGAAGATTGACGCGGGCCTGAACCGTTTCGTGTGGGACCTGCGCTACGCAGACGCGCACCGGTTCAAGGGTCTCGTGTTCTGGGCCGGGAACACGCGCGGTCCGCTCGCGGTCCCGGGGAGCTACAAGGTCCGGCTCACGGTCGGGGGCTGGTCGGAGACCCGGGGCTTCAACATCATGAAGGACCCGCGGGTCAAGGCCACGCAGGACGAGCTGCAGCAGCAGTTCGACCTGCTCGTCCGGATCCGTGACCGCGTGAGCGCGGCGGACGACGCCGTGCAGCAGATCCGCGACGTCAAGGAACAGATCGACGCCGCGGCCAAACGCGCCAAGAGGCTGCCTGCCGGGAAAGGTGCCGCCATCGCCCGGGCGGCGGATTCGCTGCAGGCGAAGCTCGGCGCGGTGGAGGAATCCATTTACCAAGTCAGGAACAAGAGCAACGAGGATCCGCTCAACTTCCCGATCAAGGTGAACAACAAGCTCGCGTCGCTCGCGGGCGTCGTCGGGAGCGCCGACGCGCCGCCCACCGATCAATCGTACCAAGTGTTCGATCAGCTCGCGGCCGAACTGCAGGGCTATCTCGACCGGCTGAAGGCGATTGTGGAGACGGATGTCCCGGCGTTCAACCGCACGGTGAGAGAGCAGGACATTCCAGCGGTGCTCGGGCGGTAGCAGATCCCATGCCGTTCACCCGCGACGACATCCGGGCCGCCGTGGAGCGCGCCGGGGACGAGCACTGGAAGACGCTGCGCGATCATCACGAAGACGCCTATCCCAACCCCAAGCCGACGCCCGGCGACGTGTGCAAGGCCGAAGCCGAGCGCCTGAACGCCATGGGGCTGGGCGACGCGAAGGACTTCGAGCTGGTGGAGACCCGCGTCGAGCGGGTGGGGAGCGAGGTGCGTCTGACCCATGTGTTCACCTATAAGCCGCTCAACCTCCGGCTCCTGACGGAGCCGTTTCAGGGCTACGGCTAGCGGTGGACCGCGCCAGCGTGTTCGAGGAGATGCACCGGCGCGGGGAGCCCTTCGATTACAGCCGGCGGGCGGCCGAGATGCTCCGTCATCGGTTCGTCTGCCGGGCTGTGCGGCGCCTCGACCCCCATCCCACCAGACTGCTGGACGTCGGCTGCAGCATGGGACAGCTGACGGCGCAGCTCGCGCGGCTGCCGCAGGCCCTATTCGCGGTGGACCTGTCACCGACGGCGATCCACGGGGCGCGGCAACGGCTGCGTGCGGTCGGCGTGCCCGCCCGGTTCGTGGTTGCGAGCGCGACGGCGCTGCCGTTCCGCGAGGGCACGTTCGACGTGGTCGTGCTCTCCGACGGGCTTCATAGCTGGCAGCTCCCACCCGAGGAGCGACGGCTCGCACTGGTCCAGGCGCATCGGGTCGTCCGGCCCGGCGGCCACGCGCTCCTCACCGAGTACCTCCAACCGCGTGCCTTCCCGGAGTTTGTCGGGCAGGTCCGCGCGAGTCCCTTCGAGCTCGTCTCGATCGAGTACCTCTACGATCGCCTGTGGTATCAGTTCGAGTCATGGTTCAAGGCCGTCCGCCATTGGGGCTGGGTCCGGCGGCTGTTCGGTAGCATGCCTGTCGCGGTGTGGTTGCGCGCCCTCGCGCGCCCGCTCGGGCCGAGGGGATCCCGTCATATCTGCGTCGTGGCACGCCGGTCGCTGTAGTAGGTACGCCACCGCGTCACATGAAACGTGCATATTATGCACATGTTGTAATACAGCAACGCCGCCTACCCGAATGGGTAGTAGCGCAGTGTCTTTGTGTTTGTGCATTTTATGCACGAATTAGATGGCACTCATCACCCCCCGCTCGGGAGACCGTATGAGACGCGCTGTTGGGCTTGGCTTGCTGGTGCTGGCGGCGACCCCGTTGACTCTGGCGGCGCAGGCCGCGGACTCGTTGGCGCAGGCCGCGAACACGGCGGCGGCTGCCAACACCGTCGCGATCAACTTCGTGTGGACGCTGGTCGCCGGGTTCCTCGTGATGTTTATGCAGGCCGGCTTTGCAATGGTGGAGACCGGGTTCACCCGCGCCAAGAACGCCGCCCACACCATCACGATGAACTTCATGGTCTACGGCATCGCGATGTTGGCGTATTGGGCGATCGGCTTCGCCCTCCAGGCGGGCGGCGTGGGAGCGCTCGGCACGCTGGGCGGCTACGACAAGCTCGCCCACGAGTTCTCTCTTACCATCGCGGGCAAACAGTGGGGGCTGTTCGGCGGCACGGGGTTCTTCCTCACCGGCGTCGCGTACACGGCGCCGGTGTTCGCCTACTTCCTGTTCCAGATGGTCTTCATGGACACCGCCGCGACGATCCCCACGGGGGCGATGGCGGAACGGTGGAAGTTCCTGGCGTTCGTCGTGTTCAGCGTGTTCGTCGGAGCCTTCATCTATCCCATCTACGCCAACTGGACGTGGGGCGGCGGCTGGCTGTCGATGCTCGGCAAAAACCTGGGGCTCGGGCACGGCCATGTGGATTTCGCGGGATCGTCCGTGGTGCACATGACGGGCGGGGTGATGGCGCTCGTCGGCGCGTCGCTGTTGGGCCCGCGCCGCGGCAAGTACAACTTCGACGGCAGCGCCAACGCGATCCCCGGTCACAACATCCCGATGGCGCTGGTCGGGACGTTCATCCTCGCTTTCGGATGGTTCGGCTTCAACGCCGGATCGACGCTGGCGGGCTCGGACCTGCGCATCGGGGTCATCGCTACGAACACGATGCTGGCTGGGGCGGCGGGAAGTATTACCGCGATGCTGTACATGTGGCTCAAGTATGACAAGCCCGATCCGTCGATGATGGCGAACGGCGCGCTCGCGGGCCTGGTCGCCATTACGGCGCCCTGCGCCTTCGTCACCGCGCCGTCGGCCGTTGTGATCGGCGGGCTCGCCGGAGTGTTGGTCTGTGCGTCCGTCTTCTTCGTCGAGCGCTCGCTCAAGGTCGACGATCCCGTCGGGGCGATCTCCGTGCACGGAGCGTGTGGGCTGTGGGGAATCCTCGCGCTCGGCCTGTTCGCCGACGGCACCTATGGTGACGGCTGGAACGGCGTCAACGGCGCCGTGCGGGGCCTGTTCTACGGCGACGCGAGCCAGTTCGCGGCGCAGGTCGTCGGCGGCGTGACCAACTTCGTGGCCGTGGGGGCCATGACCTACGTCGCGTACAAGGTCACCGCTGTCCTGGTGGGCGGTCATCGCGTGGCGCCCGAAGTCGAAGAGCTCGGGCTCGATGTGCCGGAGATGGGCGCGCCGGGCTATCCCGACTCGCCGGAAGTCGGGTCAGCGGTCATCCTCAGCGAGCCGGCCGATGTCTCGCTGGGCGGCGGGTTAGAGGCGGAGCCAGAAGCGGCCTGACAGCGACCCGACAGCGTTTTGACACCTAGCGTGAAGGAGTGAACATGAAGCTGATCACGACTGTCGTTCGCCCCGAGCGCCTGCCCCAGGTGAAGGCGGCGCTGTTCCGCGCCGGCGTCACCGGCGTGACGATCAGTCGCGTGAGCGGGCACGGCGGGGAGCGGGAGCTGCACGAGCACTACCGCGGCGCCAACGTGGTGCTCGAATTCCGCGAGAAGGTGCGCCTCGAGATGGCGGTGTCGGAGCCGTTCGTGGAGCCCACCATCAATGCGATCCTGTCGTCGGCGCGCACCGGCGCAGTCGGCGACGGGAAGATCTTTGTCCAGCCGCTGGAACGCGTCATTCGGATCAGGACCGGGGAAGTGGACACGGCCGCGGTCACGGCGGTCACCGCGGACGAGGTGCAGCGCCGCGCGCTGCAGCAAGCCGCGCAGCAGGCGCCGAGGGTGTAACGACCTACGGAGGAATGAGTCCTTCATGACGAGTCTAAGGAGAGCAAATGCGTCTTCTCAGCGCCCTGTTGATCGCTCCGGTCTGGCTGGCCGCGCAGAGCGCGCCGTCGGCACCGGCAGACACGACCGGTAAGAAGGCCGATCCCCCGCCGCAACCGGTCAACCACCTCGAGACCGCGCTGGCCGGCGTCAAGCTCACCGGCTTCGTGGAAGCATCGTATGCATACTCGGCCCGGAGCCTCGACGACACCGCGATCGTGGGACGGCTGTACGACCGCTTTCAGAACCGCTTTACGCTGAACGCGCTCGGGGTCGTACTCGACAAGCCGTACGACCCGGCGAAGTTCAGCGCGGGGTTTCACACAGAGCTGCTGCTGGGACAGGATGCGAGGGTGATCAAGTCCAACGGGTTGGACCTCGGTCCGCAGGCGGACCTGCCCCACCTCTACGTCACCCTGAACGTGCCCACCGCCAGTGGCAACGGATTGCAGCTCAAGGTGGGACGCATCCCCACGCTCCTGGGGCTCGAGGTGATCGAGACCTACGCCAACCCCAACTGGTCGGAGGGGACCCAGTTCGTCTACGTGGAGAATGCCACCGCTCTGGGCGTGAGTCTCGAGACCAAGTTCAACGACCACGTGGACGTCCAGCTTCGCGTGAACAACGGCTGGGACCAGGCCTCAGACAACAACAGCCGCAAGTCCTTGATGGGCCGCGTGGGAGTCTATCCCGATGCGGTGACCTCGCTCGGGATCGTGGGGTTCTGGGGCCCCGAGGAGGCGGGCATCAACGGCGCCAACCGGTACGGCGTCGACGGGGTGCTGTGGCGCAAGCTCGGCAAGGCGGCCGTATCGGTGCAGGGGGACTACGGGAAAGAGCAGGCGAACGCGGCGCTGCCGGACCCCACGCAGGACGCGCAGTGGTGGGCCTTCGGGGGCTGGGTCACGTACGACTTCAACCCATCCTTCGGCCTAGCGCTGCGCGGCGACTACATGAATGACGAGGACGGCGCCCGGACCAGCGGCGTGCTCGGGTTCCCCGCGAACACCGGGCAGAAGTTGGGCAGCGGCACGGCGACTCTCAACGTCCGCGCGTGGCCGAATGCCGTGGTCCGGCCCGAGCTCCGCTACGATCGATCCAGCCTGGCTGCGTTCGACGGCAAGAAAGATCAGCTTACGCTCGCCCTGGCCGTGGCGTACCTCTACTAGGCGTCCGGACGGTCGGCTCAGACCGCGGCGGGCGCCGCTGCGGCCGGGCTGGCCGCCGCGGCCGGGGCGGCGTGCGGAACCAGCTTGCGGAGCAGCGGGGCGACGCGGACCCAGCGGTCGAGCACCGCGCGCGCCCGCGGGCTCCCGGTCCGTGCCGCGTGCTCCCGCACGAGGTCCCGCACCAGCAGCTCGTCCGCCGGGTCGAGCGCTCGCACGCTCGCCATGTCGGTATTGCAGCGAGTGGCGAAGTGCCCCAGCTCGTCCAGCACGTACGCGGAGCCGTTCGACATCCCCGCGCCGAAGTTCCGTCCCACCGGCCCGAGCACGACCACGACGCCTGCCGTCATGTACTCGCAGCAGTGGTTCCCGGCGCCCTCGATCACGGCGATCGCCCCCGAGTTGCGTACGGCGAAGCGATCCCCCGCCCGGCCGGCGGCGAAGAGCCTCCCTCCCGTTGCTCCGTACAGCGCCGTGTTGCCGAGGATCACGTTGTGGTCGGTGGCGTGGGCGTAGGCTGCATCGCGGAACGGGCGGATCGTGATGTCGCCGCCCGAGAGCCCCTTGCCGACGTAGTCGTTCGCTTCGCCTTCGAGCTCGAGCTGCATGCCCGGCAGGGCGAACGCAGCGAAGCTCTGGCCCGCGCTCCCGCGGAAGCGCAGCCGCACGGCCCCGGCGGGCAGCCCGGCGTTGCCGTGGCGTTGCGCGATGCGCCCCGCGATCCGGGCGCCGACCGTCAGGTGGTGGTTGCCGATGTCGTACACGCCCGCGAATGGGCGGCCGGCTGCGAGACGCGGCTCGAGCGCCCGCAGGATTTCCTCGTCGAGCGACTCGACGCCGGGGCGGTCGTTCCGCTCGACGGTGCGCCGCCGGGGCGCGTCCGGCTCCCCCCCGCCGAGCGCATCGGCGAGGATGAGCGAGAGGTCGAGCATCTGCGCCCGCGGCACCTCCGGGCGGTCCACGCGCTCGAGCAGGTCCACCCGGCCGACGATGTCGTCGAGGCTCTTCTGCCCCATCCCCGCGAGGATCTGCCGCACGTCCCCGGCGAGTGCCGTGAAATAGGCGACCACCTGCTCCGGCGTGCCGCGAAACTTGGCCCGGAGCTCGGGTCGCTGGGTGGCAATGCCGGTGGGGCAGCTGTTCAGGTGGCACTGCCGCGCCATCGCGCAGCCGATGGCCACCAGCGACGCCGTACCGAAGCCGTACGTCTCGGCGCCGAGCAGCGCGGCGATCACCACGTCCCGGCCGGTGCGCAGACCACCGTCGGTGCGGACTTCGATGCGGTGCCGCAAACCGTTTTCGATCAGCAGCGCCTGTGTCTCCGCGAGCCCGAGCTCCCAGGGGGAGCCGGCGTGCTTGATCGAGGACAGCGGCGAAGCGCCCGTCCCACCGTTGTGGCCGGAAATGAGCACGTAATCGGCGTACGCCTTCGCGACCCCTGCGGCCACTCGCCCCACGCCCGCTTCGGCGACGAGCTTCACGCCGACTCGCGCACGCGGGTTGACCTGCTTCAAGTCATGGATGAGCTGCGCCAGATCCTCGATCGAGTAAATGTCGTGGTGCGGCGGCGGCGAGATGAGCGGCACGCCCGGCACCGAATGGCGCAACCGGGCAATCAGGGCCGTCACCTTGTGGCCGGGGAGTTGCCCGCCCTCACCGGGCTTCGACCCCTGCGCCATCTTGATCTCGAGCTCCTCGGCGCGCACCAGATAGTGCGTCGTCACGCCGAAGCGACCCGACGCCACCTGTTTGATCTTGTTGTCCGCGCGATCGCCGTTACCGAGCGCGACGTAGGTGTCGGGGTCCTCTCCGCCTTCCCCCGAGTTGGAGCGCGCACCCATGCGATTCATCCCGATGGCGAGCGTGGCGTGCGCTTCGGGTGACAGCGCGCCGAGCGACATCGCGGTACAGATGAACCGCCGGCGGATCGCCTCGACCGGCTCGACCTCGTCCACGGGGATGGCCGTGCCGGCACGGATGGCCAGCAGGTCCCTGGGGCCGGCCGGCCGGCGCGCCGAGACCTTGGCGCGGAAGGACGCGTACCCCTCGCGCTGCAGCGCCGTGACCAGGGGCGGCGACCACCCGTGGTCCTCGCCGTCGCGGCGGTAGCGCACCCGCCCGTGATCGGGGAGCGCGCGCTCCGCCGCGTCGCCATTCCCCCCGTACGCGGCCTGGTGCCGGGCCATGACGTCTTCGGCGATCTCCGCGAAGCCCACGCCGCCGAGGCTCGAGACGGTCCCCGGGAAGCATGCGTCGATCACCTCCGCGCCCAGCCCGAGCGCCTCGAAGATCTGGGCGCCGCAGTACGAGGACAGCGTCGAGATGCCCATCTTCGACAGCACCTTGAGCAGGCCCTGCTCCGCGGCCGCGCAGAACTTGAGGCGCGCCTCTGCGGGTGTTGGCCGTGGGAGCGACGCATCGGCAGCGCCTGCCTTCTCGTCTGCGAACAGGGCGTGCACCGATTGGAGGGCGAGCCAGGGATGCACGGCCTCGGCGCCGTAGCCGATCAATGCGGCGAAGTGGTGGACGTCCCAGGCGTCGCCCGCTTCGGCCACGAGGCCGAGCCGCGTGCGCAGCCCGTTCTGAACGAGGTGCCGGTGCACGGCGCCGACGGCGAGCAGCATCGGCATGGGCGGGCGGTCGGGCCCGGCGGTGCGGTCGCTCAGGATGAGGATGCGAGCGCCTTCCCCGACAGCGCGCCCTGCGGCGCGGCACAGGCGGTCGAGCGCGGCGCGGAGCCCGTCCGCCCCCGCCTCCGGGTGCCAGGTCGCCGGCAGCGTCACCGCCTGCACCCCGGCGACTCGCTCGAGCGCCGCCTTTTCGTCTTCCAGGAGGATGGGATGGTCGTTCCGCACGAGCCGCAGGCCGTCCGGCCCGTCGGCAAGGAGCGATCCCCGGCGACCCAGCTGCATGCGGAGCGACATCACCAGGCCCTCGCGCAACGCGTCGATCGGCGGGTTCGTCACCTGGGCAAAGCGCTGGCGCACGTAGGCATACACGCTCTGGGGCACGCGCGAGAGCGGCGGGATGGGCGTGTCGTCGCCCATGCTCCAGACGGCATCGTGGCCCGCGCCCCCCATCGGCTCGACGACGTAGCGCAGGTCTTCGAAGCTCCAACCGAACGCGAGCTGGCGCGTGCCGAGCGCGGCGCGCTCGCGCGGCGGCGCCGCTGCCCCGGACACCGGCCGCAGCGGGCGGATGCAGCGTGCGGCCCAGCGCGCGTACGGGCGGCGGCGCGCCACCTCGCGCTTGGCCTCGGCGTTGTGCAGAATCGCCTTGCGCCTGGTGTCGACCACCAGCAGCTCGCCCGGCCCCAGGCTGCCGGTCTCGATCACGTCGCCCGGCGCGAGATCCACCAGCCCGACCTCCGAGCCGGCGACCACCAGCCCGTCGCGCGTGATCTTGTAGCGGCAGGGGCGCAGCCCGTTACGGTCCAGGGCGGACCCGGCGATCACGCCGTCCGAGAACGCCAGCGCGGCGGGACCGTCCCACGGCTCCACGAGGCATTCGTGGAACTCGTAGAACCCACGCAGCGCCCGCTCCATCTCGCTCGCGCCCGCGTGAGCCTCGGGGACGAGCATCATGAGTGCGTGCACCGGGTCGCGGCCCGAGCGCACCAGCAGCTCCACCGCGTTGTCGAGGCTCGTCGAATCGCTTCCCTCGGCCCAGATCACCGGCTTCAGCGCGTCGATCGCCTCGCCCCAGAGCGGCGACGCGAGGGCCGGCTCGCGGGCTCGCATGGCGTTGCGGTTGCCCCAGAGCGTGTTGATCTCGCCGTTGTGGGCGAGCAGCCGGAACGGCTGCGCCAGCGGCCAGCTCGGGCTCGTGTTGGTCGAGTAGCGCTGGTGGAAGACCGCGATCGCCGTCTCGTAGTCCGGCGCCTTGAGGTCGGGGAAGAATGCGGGGAGCTGCGGCCCCGTGAGCAGCGCCTTGTAGACGAGCGTGCGACAGGAGAGCGAGCACACGAAAAACGGCTGCACCGCGGGCCCGGCCTCGGCGATGCGACGCTCGATCGTGCGGCGCGCGAGGTAGAGCGCCCGCTCCCAGGCGGCCGCGTCGGTGCGCCCGCCGTCCGCGGGCGCGGCGATGATTCCCTGCCGGATGGTGGGGCAGGTGGCCCGGGCGCTGGGGCCGAGCACGTCGCGGTCGACGGGGACATCGCGCCACCCGAGGACCGGGAGGCCCGCTTCCCGCAGCACCGCTTCGATGATGGCGGTGGCGCGTCCCAGCGCGGCCTGGTCCGTGGGCAGGAAGAAGGCGCCGACGGCGAAGGGCTGGCCGGGCTCGAGCGCGAGCCCGCGGGTCGCCCCATCGCGGTAGAACAGCTGGGAGGGGATCTGCGTCAGCACGCCGGCGCCGTCGCCCGAGCTGTCGGTCGAGGCGGCGCCACGGTGGGCCACGCGGGCGAGGGCCTGGAGCGCCAGGGCGAGGATGTCGGGGCCGCGCTCGCCCGACGCCCGCGCCACGAACCCGACACCGCAGGCGTCCTGCTCGCGCCAGGGGTCGAGGTCCGGCGCGCGGCGGTTGGCCCACCTCGATCGGTCGCCGTCGGGCATGCGTGCTCCTCGAATGGACGGTCAAACAGAAGGCCCGCTCTCTGTCGGGAGCGGGCCGGGAACCTTCTCGCTTTACTGCACCTCTATGCCGCCCGGTCGCTCCCGCTCGAAGGACAGGTCGGATTCGGCAGCTTGGCGTTAGCGATGCGGACGTTCACGGCGTACCCACCTGATGGTATGAGCGGCAGCAGCCCGTTCGTATTAATATGCAGCGTGCGGCATAAATATACCCCACCGCCTCGGGCCGTCAAGAGGGTCGCACCAGCAGGCGCTGGATCTCCCCGAACGGAATCACCAGGTCGGCCATCGCGCTGTAGCTGCCGTGGTCGCGCAGCTCCACGGCGATCCGGCGGATGAGTCCGAGCGTGGCCTGCACGACTCGCGGACCCAGGCTCGCCCGGCGCACGCCGAGGCGCTCGAGCTCTTCCAACGGCGGGGCGGGTGGGCCGGCGATGACGTTGAGCGGACCCGTGATCTCACGCGCGAGCCGGCCGATCGTGTCGGCGTCGCTGACGTGCGGGACGAACAGGCAATCGGCGCCGGCCGCGCGGTAGGCGTTGGCGCGTCGCACGGCGGCGGCGAACCGCTCCGCCGGCGACCACTGTTTCACTTCGAACGCGTCGGTCCGCGCGTTGATGACGAGGGGCACCCGCGCCGCCCCCCCTGCTTCCCGCACCGCCCGGATGCGCGCCACCTGCAGGGTGAGGTCGAGCAGCGGGCCCTGGTTCGTCCCGTCCTCCAGATTCAGCCCGATCGCGCCCGCCGCAATCACGCCGCGCGCGGTCACGGCCGCGGCCTCGGGAGTCGCGCCATAGCCCGCCTCGACGTCGGCGCTGACGGGGATCCGCACGCTCGCCGCGATCCGGCGGACCACGGCGAGCATTTCCCCGCGGCTGATGCGCTCGCCGTCGGGGAACCCCGACGCCCAGGCGACGCCGGCGCTCGAGGTGGCGATGGCGGGGAAGCCCGCCTCCTCGATCACCCGGGCGCTGATCACGTCCCAGGCGTTAGGGAGCACGAGCATCCGGGGGCCGGCGTGCCGCGCGAGGAAGTCCTGGGCCTTCTGCAACTGCGTCGGTTGGTTCATCGACACCCCTCTCTCGGCCTCGCGAGTTAGCCTTCGCGCCACGGCCGCCGGCCGCTAAGTTTGTGGCACCCAAAACCTACCCCTCGGTGGCCATCATGCGTGCCCGCCCGCTGCGCCGTCTCTGCCTCGTCGCTCTCGCCGTGCTCCTCGCCGGCCCACTCGGGGCCCAAGGGGCGCAGGCGCCCGCCCTCACCGTGCACTCGATCTGGGGCACGCGCGAGTTCGCGAGCGACCTCGTTGCCCCGACCTGGATGAAGGACGGTACCGCCTACACCACGACCCGGGAAGACAGCGCGGGGCACACGGATCTGTACCGCGTGGACGCGCTGTCGGGGAAGACCCAGCTGGTCGTGCGGGGCACGGATCTCGTGCCGCCAGGCGCCCAGCAGCCGGTCGCGATCGAAGAGTACAGCTTCTCGAAGGACGGCGCGAAGCTCCTGATCTTTACTAACTCGGCGCGCGTGTGGCGCCAGAACACCAAGGGCACGTACTACGTCTGGGACTTCGCGGCGAAGCGCCTCACTCCCGTGAGCGAGCAGCCCGGCTACCAGATGTTCGCCAAGTTCTCGCCCGACGGCCGGATGGTCGGCTTCGTGCGCGCGAACAACATCTACGTGACCGATCTCGCCACCGGCGCGGAGACCGGCCTCACCGCAGACGGCAGCGACAACGTCATCAACGGGACCTCCGACTGGGTGTACGAGGAGGAGCTCGATCTGCGGGACGCGTTCCGCTGGAGCCCGGACGGCCGGCGGATCGCGTTCTGGCGGCTCGACCAGACGGCGATCCCACGGTTCTATCTGATCGACGCCGACTCGCTCTATCCCCAGCTCCTACCGGTGCGCTATCCCAAGTCTGGAATGCCCAACTCCGAGGTGAAGATCGGGGTCGTGGATCTGGGGACTCGGCAGACGACGTGGGTGGACGTGGGCGGCGACAAGGACATCTACGTCGCTGCCATGGACTTCGCAGGATCGCCGAACGAGATCTGGCTCACCCGGCTCAACCGCCACCAAAGCCGGCTCGACCTGCTGCTCGCCGACACGCAACGTGGCGCGTCGCGGGTGATCATGACCGACGCCGACTCGGCGTGGGTGGACGCCAACCAGCCTCGCTGGATCGACGGCGGGAAACAGTTCCTGTTCGTCTCCGAGCGCGACGGCTACGACCAGGTGTATCTGTTCAATCGTGACGGCTCGTTGGTCCGACGGGTGACGCCGGGCGGATGGGATGTGCTGCACGTGTACGGCGTGGACGAGAAGAAGAAGGTGCTGTACTGCAGCGGCGCGATCGATGGCCCGCTCGGCCGCCCCCTCGTGCGGATCGGGCTCGACGGCAAGGGCGTCACTCGGATCTCGCCGGAGCCGGGCACGCACGGGGTCGAGTTCGATCCGACGTTCCAGCTGTACGTCGACACGTATTCGCGCGCGGGCGTTCCCCCGGTCCAAACCCTGCGGCGGGCGGACGGCACGCTCGTGCGCACGCTGGCGGACAATGCGACGCTGGCGGCGAGGGTGGCCGGGCTCGCGCTCGCTCGCCCCGAATTCATCACGATCAAGACGGCGGACGGCGTGGAGCTCAACGCCTGGATCATCAAGCCGAAGGGCTTCGATCCGTCCCGCCGCTATCCGCTGCTCATGAACGTGTACGGGGGGCCGGGCTCCCAGACGGTCACCGACTCCTGGGGTGGGGCGAACTACCTCTGGCACCAGATGCTCGCGCACGACGGGTACCTCGTCGCGAGTGTGGACAACCGTGGCACGGGGGCGCGCGGCGCGAGGTTCATGAAGATGACCTACCTCCATCTCGGCCGGTACGAGTCGGCCGATCAGATCGCCTCGGCGCGCTGGTTCGCGGCACAGCCGTACGTCGACCCCGACCGGGTCGGCATCTGGGGCTGGAGCTACGGCGGCTACATGAGCTCGCTCAGCATGTTTCGCGGCGCCGGCGTGTTCAAGGCGGCGCTCGCCGTCGCCCCGGTCACTGACTGGCGCTTCTACGACACCATCTACACCGAGCGCTACATGCGCACACCGGAGGAGAACGCCGCGGGCTACGCCGAGGGCGCCCCGCTCGCCTACGCCGACAGCCTGAAGGGACACTTCCTGCTGGTGCACGGCACGGGCGACGACAACGTGCACTTCCAGAACTCGATCCGGCTGGTGGAGCGCCTCGAATCCGCCAACAAACAGTTCGACATGCGGATCTACCCGAACAAGACC
Source organism: Gemmatimonadetes bacterium 13_1_40CM_69_22 (assembly GCA_001917665.1). Lineage (GTDB taxonomy): Bacteria > Gemmatimonadota > Gemmatimonadetes > Gemmatimonadales > GWC2-71-9 > 20CM-4-69-16. The sequence continues at coordinate 23,108 of MNEL01000053.1, forward strand.
CACTCGATCGCGGGCGGGAACACTCGGGAGAACTTGTACGGGCTGTTTACGGCGTGGCTCGAGAAAAATCTCTAGCAGGGACCGCCCTCGCCGTACTGACGCTGATCAACCTGTTCAACTACCTCGACAGGTGGATCGTGGCGGCGCTGGCGGAGAGCATGAAGCACTCCGAGCTGCAGCTCTCGGACACCGAGCTCGGCTCGCTCATGACCGGGTTCATCGTCGTGTATATGCTCGCGGCGCCGGTGTTCGGCTCGTTGGGCGACACCCGGTCGCGCACGCGGCTCATCGGGTTCGGCGTGGGACTCTGGAGCGTGGCCACGGCGCTGGCGGGTTTCGCCCGGAGCTACGCATCGCTGTTCGCGGCGCGGGCCGCCGTAGGGATCGGCGAAGCGGCCTATGGCACGATCTCGCCGGCGCTGCTCGCCGACTACTTCCCGCGCGAGCGGCGGGGCAGGGTGTTCGCGATCTTCTTCGCGGCGATCCCCATCGGATCGGCGCTCGGGTACGTCGTGGGCGGCCTGGTGGATCACTACTTCGGGTGGCGGCCCGCGTTTTTTGTCGCCGGCGTCCCCGGGATCGTGCTCGCCGCCCTCGCGCTGCGCCTCTACGAGCCGCCGCGCGGCGCGCAGGACGCCGTCGGCGCGCCCACCTCGGGCGGCCCCGCCGTGTCGCCTGGCCGCGCCGCCCGGGCCGCCTATGGCGCCCTGCTCCGCAACCGTCCCTACATCCTCACCGTGCTCGGCTACGCGGCCTATACCTTCGCGATCGGGGCCCTCGCTTTCTGGACGCCCGCCTTTCTCGAGCGTGCCCGCGGCATCCCCAAGGCCCAGGCGACCGTGCAGTTCGGTGCCATCGTCGTGGTGACGGGGTTCCTCGGCACGTACGGCGGTGGCTGGCTGGGCGACCGGCTGCTGCGGCGCTCACAGCAGGCGTACCTGTGGGTGTCCGGCGTCGCGACGCTCGCCGCCGCGCCGCTCACCTTCGCTGCCCTGGCCGCGCCCGCGCCCCGGGTATACTGGACGGCCATCGTCGCGGCCGAGCTGCTGCTCTTCGCCTCGACCGGGCCCATCAACTCGATGATCGTCAACGTCGTGTCCCCGCACATGCGGGCGACGGCCGTCGCGCTGAGCATTTTCACGATCCACGTCCTGGGCGACGTGCCGTCGCCGTCCCTCGTCGGAGCGATTTCGGACGCGCGCTCTCTCGGCGAGGCGGTGCTGATCATTCCCGTCGCGGTGCTGGTCGGAGGCCTCATCTGGAGCTACGCGGCCTGGCGCGGCGGCCGCGTGGCTGGGGGTGGGCCGGCACAGTGAGGGCGTTCTTCCGGGCGTTGTTCGGTCTCGTCCTGCGGGTGTTCTTCCGGCGGATCGAAGTCTCGGGTCTCGAGCACGTAGCGGCGCAGGGCCCCGTGATGTTCGTGCTGAACCATCCGAACGGCCTCATCGATCCGTCGTTCCTGCTTTGTCTCGCCCCGCGCCGCGTGTCGCTCCTGGCCAAAGCGCCGCTGTTCCGCATGCCGGTCATCGGCTCTTTCTGTCGGGCCTTCGACGCGATTCCCGTGCACCGCCGCCAGGACGAAGGGTTCGATCCGGCCCAGAACCGCGAGACCTTCGAGACCGCACGCAAGGTGCTCGCACGGGAGGGAGCGATCGCGATCTTTCCCGAGGGCGCGTCGCACAGCGACCCAAAGCTCCGCCCGCTCCGCACGGGCGCGGCGCGCATCGCGCTCGGGGCTGCGGCGGTGCTCGCGGGCCCGACGCCGCTCCGAATCGTTCCCGCAGGGCTGTACTACCGCGCCAAGCGCACGTTCCGCAGCGCCGCCCTGCTGCACTTCGCGGCACCGTTTCCCGTAGAGCCAGTTCGGCTGGCGCCCGGCGAGGAGCCGCCGCCCGGTCCGGTTCGCGAGCTAACGGCGCGAATCGAGCGCGCGCTTGTCGAGGTGACGCTCCAGGCCGAGCAGACCGAGGTGCACGCGCTGGTCGAGCGGGCGCACCGGATCTTCACGGTCCAGGACGAACCGCCGGCGACGCCGCCCACGCTGCGCGATGAGTTCGAGCTGCGGCGCCGGTTCCTCGCGGGGTATCATGTCGCCCGGATTCAATGGCCCGAGCGGTTCGCGGCCCTGGCGGCGCGGATCGACCGCTACGAAGCCGCCCTCGCGGCGGCCGGCAAGCTCGACTCGAGGCAGCTCGCGCCGCGTCGCTTCACGCTCGGTCGTGTAGTGCGGTACACCGTGAAGGCCGTCGTCTTGCTTGTGTTCCTGCTTCCCGCGGCGGCGGTCGGCGTGGTCGTCCACTACCCCGCGTATCGGGCGGTCGGCTTTGTCGCCACCGGTATGGCGCGGGGGGCCGAGGACGCCATGGCCAGCGTCAAGGTGCTCGCGGCGATGCTGCTGTTCCCACTCACTTGGGCTGCAGCGGCAATGGCGATGTGGTGGTGGCGGGGAATCGATGCGGCGCTGCTCACCGCCGTCTCGCTCCCGCTGACCGCGTACGCGGCGCTGGTGTTCTTCGAGCGGCTCGACCGGGTCATTGGAGCGGCGCGGGCGCTCGGGTTGTTCCTCTTCAGGCGGCGGGCGTTCCTGCGGATGCTGGCCGAGCGCAAGGCGATTCAAGAAGAGATCCTTGCGCTCGGCCGGGTGATCGGGACGGTCTAGCCTGCTTGCTCCGCGCGTTACCGCCAGGTCTTTGACTGCTCCACGAAGCTCCGCGCGGCCTCGTGGAGGTTGACCGGGGCGACCGCGGGATCTTGTTTCAGCGCTGCGACCCTGGTGAGGCCGGCCGCCGCCTTGGCGTGCGTGCTGTCGATCGCCACAGCGGCCCGATACGCATCGGCGGCCTGAGCGATATGGCCGGTGCGCTCGAGGGCGATGCCCAGGTTGTTGTGAAACGGCGCCACGGTCGAATCGATCTCGATCGCGCGGGCGAGCGGGCCCAGCGCCAGCGCGAACTGCCCTTGGCCGATGTACACGCGCGCCAGGTTGTTCAGCGACCACACGTCGCGCTCATCGAGCACGAGCGACTGGCGATAGGCGCCGATGGCGCCGGTGGTGTCGCCCAGCTCGCTCTTCACCCGGCCGAGCAGCCGGTAGCCTTCGCTCGACCCGGAATCGATCTTGAGCGCCGCCTCGACGTGCGGCAGCGCATCCTGTGCCTTGTCTTGTTCGATGAGCACGCGGCTCAGGTTGAGCTGACTCTTGAGGTGGGTCGAGTCCTGCTCGAGCGCGCGCCTGAACGCGTCGACCGCCCGGTCGCGGTCTCCCATCTTCCACGCGGAGAGGCCGAGCATGTAGTACCCCCACACGTTGTCGGGCTGCGCGGTGGTGTACGTCGCGAACATCCGCGCCGCCTCGTCGTACCGCTTCTCTGTGAATGCCGTGTTCGCCTCCTCGAACGAGACCGGCCCGGTGACGACGAGCGTGGGGGCGGACCCCCTGGTCGACTCAGACGAGACAGCGGAGACTTCGGCTGCGTTCGCGTCGGAAGCCTTGGGGCGCTTGTCGCCGCAGGCAGCGAGGATGAAGGCAGCGATCGGGATGATGGTGATGCGGTTCCGCATAGACTCCTCCTGGTTGGGGTTCGTGCCCCGGGTAAGAGCAGGAGGAGGGCCAGCGATCGGCGGTCACCTATCAGCCGTCAGCACAATCGCTTGTGGGAGAACGCGAGGGCAGTCGTGTCCGGGTGGACACGGATCAACCGACGCGACGTGTTGGCGCGGACACGCCGCTACTCGCGGCTGATGCCGTGCCGGCGCATGATCTTCAACAGGCTCGCGTGATCGGAGAGGCCGAGCTCCTGGGCCGTCTTCGTGATGTGCCAATCGTTGCGCTCCAAAGCGGCCACGATGATGCGTCGCTCGGCCTCGGCTTTGAGGGCGTGGAAGCTCGTGGACGCGGGGCCCGGACTCGCTCCGCTCGCGACGCTCCCCGCTCCGTCCCGGATCTCGGCTGGGACGTCATCCAGCCCGATCACGTCCGCCTCGGTCGCGATGATCATGCGCTCCACGGCATTCCGCAGCTCGCGGACGTTGTTCTTCTTCCAGTCGTAGGCCATCAACGACTCGAGCGCCGCTCCGTCGATCCGCTTGGGGCGTACCCCGAAGCGCACGCAGGTGGACGTGACGAGCTGCTCGACCAGCGCGGGGACGTCGGACAATCGCTCGCGCAGGGCCGGGACCCGCAGCACGTGCACGTTCAGCCGATAGTATAGATCCTGCCGGAACCGTCCCGCGGCCACCTCCGCCTCCAGATCGCGGTTGGTCGCGGCCACCACGCGCGCCTCCACGGTGATCGTGCGGTTGCCCCCGACCCGGGTGACCTGTCGTTGCTCGATCACGCGCAGCAGCTTCGCCTGCGCGGGAAGCGGCAGCTCGCCGATCTCGTCCAGGAACAGCGTCCCACCCGAGGCCGCCTCGAAGGCACCCTTGCGGAGGGCGTTCGCGCCAGTGAAGGCACCGCGCTCGTGTCCGAACAGCTCGTCTTCGACCAGGTTCTCCGGGAGTGCCGCGCTGTTGAGGGCGACGAACGGGCCGTTCGGGCTCGCGCCGAGGCGGTGCAGCTCCCGGGCGACGAGCTCCTTTCCCGCGCCACTCTCCCCCACGATGAGCGCGGGGCTCGGGATCTTGGCGACCCGCGCGACCGCGTCCTTGAGCTGCTGCAGGGCCGGGCTCGCGCCCACTAGCGACGGGTCGGCGCCGGTGCGCGCGCGTAACGCGGCGACCTGGCCGGCGAGGCGCTGCCGCTCGAGCGCGTTTTCGACCTCCTGGACGACGCGCTCCATCGGCTCGGCCTTGTCGATGAAGCTCCGGGCGCCCAGCCGGATCGCCTGGATGCAACGGTCGTAGTTTCCGGTTCCGGTGTACACGATCACGGGGGTGCGGAACGCGCGTCGCTCCATCGCCCGCAGCACCTCGAAGCCGTCCATCCCCGGCATCTCGAGGTCGAGGATCACGCAGTCCACCGCCTCGCGCTCGAGGATGTCCAACGCCTCGCGGCCGCTCGGCGCGACCAGCGTCTCATACCGGCCCACGCGCTTGAGGTCGTAGGCGTACTGCTCGGCGAGCGCGGCGACATCGTCTATCACGAGGACCGTCGTCATGATGGCTCGCCCGGCAGCTCGACGATGAACTTGCTTCCCCCCCCGGGCTCGGTTTCCACTCGGAGCGCGCCGTTGGCATCGAGCACCAGCCGTCGCACGATGGAGAGCCCGAGGCCGGTACCGCCCGGCTTGGTGGTGTAAAAGTCGTCGAACGCGCGGTTCAGCTCCTCCCGACTCATGCCCCTCCCGGTGTCGGCGACCGTGATCCGCACAGCGGGGCGGCCGTCGTCCGCGCCCGCGGCGCGTGCGGTCACCACCGTCACGGTTCCCGGGCGCGACTCGAGGCTGTCGAGTGCGTTGCCGACCAGGTTCTCGAGGATGCGCCGCAGCACGACGGGGTCCGTGTGCACGGCAGGGAGCTCGTCGGCCAGCTCCGTGCGGAGCTCGCCCCGGCTGGCGTCGCCGACCCGGCGGATCGTCTCGCGGACGGCGTCGTTGACGTCGCACGGCGTGCGGCCGGGCTGGGGGTAGAGGCGGGCGTAATTCGTCGCGAGGTTCTCGAGATATGAGATGCCCGACTCGACCGTCCCCTGGCGGTCCTGCAACGCCGCGGCGAGCCGGTCGGGCCCGCCACGCGCGGCTTCCAGCAGGTGCCGAAACACGTTGCGGATGGGGATCAAGCCGTTCTTGATGTCGTGGTTCACCTGCCGAGCGAGGTCGCCCACGGCGATGCGGCGCTCCGCCTCGCGCAGCCGGGCGGCGCCCGCCCGGAGCCGCTCCGTCATCGCGCCGAGCAGCCGTGACAGTGCGCCGATCTCGTCGGCGCGATCGCTCTCGAACCGGATGTCGAGGCGCTCCATGTCGATCTCGGCCGTGCGGCGCGCCAGCTCGCGGAGGGGACGGCTGATCCAGTTGGAGAGCCAGCTGGCGAGGAGCAGGGCGATCGCGCCGGTGAGCAGCACCGCCGCAGCGAATGCCGCGTCCACGCGCCGGCGCAACACGGCGAGCGGGGCGAGTGAGTGCGTGACCACGATCCGTGCTACACCCAGGCCGGGAGAATCGCGGAGCCCGACGAAGGGAACCGCCAGCGTGCCCACAACCTGTGCCGTCGAGTCGACGCGCGCGAGTGGATCGGTCGGGAGGGTCAGGGAGACGGCCAGGTCGGAGTCGGGAGCGAGCCGCGCCAGGAAACTCGAGTCGACGGCTACGCCGCCAACCAGCGTGAGCCGCCGGCCGCCAAGGCGCAGCGAGTCGACCCGCGCCAGCGCCAGCAGCGTGGCCTCCGCGGTGCGGGCCTCGAGCAGCGCCGTGCCGCCGGGCGCGGTCGCCAGGAGGCGCGGCAGCTCCGGCTCGGCACGGTCGTATTCGTTTCGAAAGTGGCCCGAGCTGATGATGCGACCCTGCTCGTCCTGGATTTGCAGCATCGCCAGGCCGGTGAAGCGCATGGCATTGCCGGCGTAGTCCAGGAGATACGCGCGGTCGGTCCCTTGCAGCGCGGCGAGCCGGAACCGGTTGTCCGCCGCGATCGCGTCCTTCAGGGCGTCGAGCCGACCGGCGATCCCGGCACTGTCCCGGCTCAGATCCGCGCGGATCACCGCCACGAGCGACGCCACGCGCCGTTGATACTGGGCGGTGAGGCGGTCCGCCATGTCCGCGCGCACGCGCAGCTCGAACACGGCGAGGGGGAAGAGGACGATGAGCCCGAGCCCGATGAGGATGCGGGCGCGGAAGCTCATCGCGGCACGAGCCGGACGGCGCCGTCCCAGTCGACGCTGAGGCGCGGCAGGCCACGCCGGACCAGGGCGTGCGTGCGCGTGTCGATGAGCGGAGTGATCGAGCCGTGCGGCACCCACGCGGGCAGCTCGCGCGCCGCGGCGCATGGATCGACGGTCCGGCGCCGGACCCGGAGCACGTACGCCGCCTCGGCTCCGCTCCGGAAAGCGGGCTCGAAGGCGGCAGGCGCGAGGCCGGCCACGACCGCGCCGCGGCCCAGCGCGGCGAGACCGACGAGGCGGGCGGCGAGGTCGCGCGCGTCGCGGTCGGCCTGCTCGTACACGATGCGCCGGCGCGGCGGTGCATGGGTCGACGGGGCCTCGGCCGCGAGGCCGCAACGCTTGAGATCGACCAGCCAGAACCCCCCATCGTCTGCTTGGGCCGGTCGCGCCTCGACGTGGACCGCCTGGGGGAGGGTTTCCAGGCGCAGGGCGCTCAGCTCGAGGCTACTCCCATCGGGCGCGAGCAGCACGTACGTCTGATCCCACCCCAGCGGGGCATCCTGATACTCGGAGCGGGTGCGCCCGTAGTCGAGTGCGGCGGGGTCGCTCGTCAGGAGGAGATCCGCGTTCGCGTCGACGGCGTCCCGCGCCTCGCTCGCCGGCGCGACAGTTACCTTGAGGGCCGGCAGCCCGGCGCCCGGCACCGGGCTCGCCCGGAGCGCCTCGGCTCCGGCCGCCGAGCCGGTCGTCCAGTAGTGGCCGGTGCCGATGGGCCAGCCGCCACCCGGAGCGGACTTGGTCACCGCGAGCGCGGGATCGGCGAAGCGCTGAAACGACAGGCCGGTCGGATCGATGCTGAGCGCTCGATCGTCCGGGACGGTGACCGCCCGAGCGAGACTCGAGTCGCGCGCCCGCCACGCGGCCAGCACGTCCTGCGCCGTCACCGGTGCCCCGTCCCAGAAGCGCGCGTCGGACCGGAGCGTGACCGTCCAGCGGCCTTCGGGTCCCTGCTCCCAGGATCGGGCGAGCGCCGGCAGGACACGCCCCCGGCAATCCACGCGGATCAACGTCTCGTACAGTTGTGCGAAGACGAACCGCTCGGCGACGTTGCGTGGCAGCGGCGCGTGCGCCGGGTCGACCGGGTCTGTGAGCGCGATCGTGACCGTGTCGCGAGACGCCGGCCGGCCGGCCGCGATCAGGCACGCCGTGTCACTGGGAGCGAGGGTCGGCGCGGGGGGCGGCAGCTCGCCGCGCGGCGCGGCCCCGCCGCAGGCTGCCGCGACGAGCAGGCCGAAGAGCAAGATCTGGTGGCGCGGACGGATCATGGGGGGCTCGGGCTGTG
>MNEL01000008.1 GCA_001917665.1 Gemmatimonadetes bacterium 13_1_40CM_69_22
CAAAGGTATCGGTGAGCTGCACCGTGGCGACGTCGACGGGCGGCGTGACGCCGATTTGCTGGAACAGCCGCAGCTTCTCGAGCTGGAGCCCCGTCTGCGCCCGCAGCAACGCGACCTCCGCCTGCCCGCGCGCGACCTGCGCCTGGCGGACGTCGATCAACGATGCGCGGCCTACGTCGTAGCGCGCCTGCGCGAGCTTGAGGAACTGCTCGTTTCGGTCGAGCTCCTTGCGCGCCACCTCGGCATTGTCGCGGGCCTGGAGCACGCTCAAGTACTGCTGGGTCACGCCGGTGATCAGGTTCGACTCAGCGCCCGTCACGTCCGCGTCGGCCGCGCTCAGCTGGGCGTGCTTGAGCGGGATCTGCGTGAGCGTCTGTCCGTTCAGCGCCCAGTCGAGGAACAGGCCGTAGCTCGACGACAGCGTCGACACGTTCTGCGAGAAGTTGGCCGTCAGGAACCGCTGCTGGCCGGACCCCGAGTAGCCGAAGCCGCCCGAGGCGGTGAGCGTCGGCAGAAAGGTGCTGGACCACGCGTTGCGAGCCGCCCAGCCGGCCGGAGCCCGGTCATGGAGCACCTGCCGGTAGAGCGGGTTGTGCGCGCGCGCCAGCGCCAGCGCGTCGGTGAGAGAAAGGTTCGCGGTGGCGGGTTGCTGGGTGACGGAGAGGGCCGGACAGACGGCGAGCCCGACGGACAACAGCAGGTGCTTCATAGGGTTCCCTGGGACCGGTCGTGAGGTCGTCACCTCATACGCGGGCCGCACGTTACGGGTTTCGACTTGTGACTGATGCCTACTGACTGGGCGGGAATCTAACCCGCGAGGCGCCCCCCGTCGAAGGGCTCAGGAGGCCGGCGTGCGCTCCGCCGTAAGGCGGCTCGCGGGCACCTCGACCTTGAGCAACCGGCCCGCCCGGTCGAGCCACAAATGTACCAACTGGTTGGCGCCGCCCGTCACCGTGACGTGGCGGAGCGACGCGGGATCGCGGTTCACGGTCGTGGCCTCGACGCCCTGGTCCTGCACGACGAGCAGCTCGCGCCGCCCGGACCGGGCAAAGATCGCGGTCACCGGCACGGGGCTCGGACCGGCGTGCCAGGCGGCGAGCAGGTACAGTGCGAACACGGAGTCGTCGAGCACCACGACGCGTCCCGAGGCGGGGAATTCGCGCGCGCGCTCGGTGCGACGTCCGAGCAGCCGCACCGTGAACCGGCCGCGCGCCAGCTGGCCCAGGATGCGGAGCGGGTCGCGGGGGTCGGCTACCGAGAACTCCAGGCTCGCCGGCAGCGAGTCGGCGCCGATCTCGAGGATGGGATTGAGCACCACGATGGGCCGGTTGCGGTCGTAGCGGACGGTGGAGGCGAGCGTCCAGCCCGACCCACCGCGAGCCGCCGACAACCGAAACGCCTCGCGGCCGATCTCCGCGGTATCTTGACGGACGAGGAGCGTGCCCTCGTCGAGCGGCGCCTGGAGCGCGAGCAGCGCGAGCAACACGACACTCATGGAATCGGGGGCGCCGGGGGGGGGGCCCCGAGCACTCGCGTCGCGATCCGCTCGTAAATCATCTTATACAAGCGCTCGCCCTTCTCCCGGGTGGCGAGCGTGGGCCGGCCGAGCGAGCCGGGGGACAGCTCGGGGAGCGACCCAAGGGCGCGGCGGTACCGCGCGCTCTGGCGCGGCGGCAGGACGAAATCCTGGGCGCGCTCCATCCGCACGAGCTGCGGTGCGAGGTAGAGCAGCAGCGACGTGTCGAGCTCGCTGCCGTGCATCGGGCCCTCCGGGTCCGCGAGGTGGCCGCTGAAGTCGAGGGCGAACACGTCCACCGTGAAGACCCGGGCCCGCCGCGTGCGCAGCGTCGAAAGCGCCTCCTGGTGCGGGTCGTGGCCGTGCGCCGTGAGGATGATGAACGCGTCGACGCCGGCCTGTTCCCAGGAGCCGAGCAGATCGTTCATCCAGCGGTGCAGGGTCTTGCGGCGCACGGTCGCGTTGCCGGCGTACGGTCGCTCGGTGGCGGTGTTCACACCGTACTCGATCGTGGGCGCGCGCAGGATGTCGAAGGCGGCCGAGAGATCATCGGCCAGGCGCTCGACGATGATGGTGTCGCATCCCAGCGGCAAATGCGGGCCGTGTTGCTCGCAGGTGCCCACGGGCACCAGGAGGCGGGAATCGCGCTCGAGGATGAAGCGGACCTCGTCCGTAACCAGAGTCTTGAGATGGCGCGGCGCCCTCATGTCCTGATCGTGGGCTGCGTCGCCGCCGTGGCTGCCGCGGAGTGGCTGCAGCACGGCGGCGGCGCTGGCTGGGCTTGGGCAGCCGGGGCGGCGGCGCTGGCGAGCGCGGTCGCCTGGGGGATGCGGTCTTCCCGGGGCATCGCCGCGGGATTGGCTACGCTCGCAAGCGTTGCACTCGGCGTAGTGCTCGTCGCCGGGACGCTCCAAATACGGCGCATCGAGTGCTGCTGGCCCGAGGTGCGTGCGGCGCGCATCCCGCGGGACTCCACCGAGCTGAAGGGTGTGCTCGCGGCGGCCGTGGCGGAAGCCCGGCGCCTCGCCGAGCGCGGGATGACCGCCGCCTTGCTGCCGCGGGACGCGGCCTTCGAACAGCTCGCGGTCGCGATGCAGGCCCGGGGCCAGGCCCCGGGGGTGGAGCGCGGCGTAGTGATCCTCGGCGCCGACGGCGAGGCCTTCGCGTGGGCGGGACGCCACCGGTTCGTTCCCGCCCGGGACACGACGGAGTTGCGTGCCGTCATCACCCCATTCTACGTGTCGCTCGAGGCCCGGCGCCAGACACAGGCGGGCGGCACGGCGGTAGGTTCGGTGCTGGTCGACGCCGCGCCCGCGGCACCCGACCGGGAAGGCGCGGTGAGCGCGCTGTTCGGACGCCGGCATGGCGTGGCGCTGCGGTTCTACGCTGCGCGCGTCGCCCCGGCCGACTCCAACGTCTTCGACTACGCCACGCCCGACGGCCGTACGCTGTTCAGCGTGCAGCCCATCCCGCCATCCCAGGGCGACGCGAAGCTCGACGCGCTGCACGGCGCCGCCGGGCGCGCCGCCGTGGCGCTCGCCGCGGCGCTGCTCATCCTCTTTGTCGCCGCGCCACCGGGGCGGTGGCGCTGGGTGGTCGTGCTCGCCACGGCGTGGTGCTTGGTGCGCGCCCCGCTCGGGCCGTCGCTCGGGCGCGCGACCCTGTTCTCGCCCGCGGTGTTCTATCGCCCGATGCTCGGCGTGTTCAGTTCGTCCACGGGATCGCTGGCGGTGCTCGGGCTGGTGCTGCTGCTCGCGGCGTCCGTGCTGTGGCGGCGCGGCGTCGCGCGACGCTGGTGGACGACGTCCGCGGCGGCGGTCCTGGTCCTCGCAGCGCCGTACCTGGTGCGCTATCTCGGTCGCGGCATCGCGCCGCCCGCCGGCGGCGTGAGCTTCGCGCTGTGGGGCTCGTGGGAGGTCGCAGTGGCAGCCGCCAGCATGGCGCTCGTGCTCGGCGCCGCGGCGCTGGTGCGCGGCACCGAGGCGCTGCGGGGCGTCCCGTGGACCCTCCCGGCCGCCTGCGCGTGGGCCGTGCTCGCCGGGCTCGCCGGTCTCTGGCTGTGGCAACCGTACGGCGCCTGGCCCGAGTGGTACACGTTCGTCTGGCTCCCGGCCCTCGCGGGGGTGCTGGCGCCGGCGCCGAGCCGTTGGGCGGTATGCGGCATCGCCACCGTCGCGGGCACGGCCGCTGCGCTCGTCACGTGGGGCGCGGCGGTCGAAGGCCGCCTCGGTCTCGCCGAGCGTGACGTCGCGAGGTTGGGTCGGGAGGACGACCCGCCCGCCGTCGCGCTACTCGAGCGCATGGGTCACGAGCTGCCGGCGCCCGCGCCGCGCACGGCGGGAGAGCTGTACGCATTCTGGCTGCGGTCGCCGCTCGCCGCCGAGCACTATCCCGCGAGTCTCGCCGTGTGGACGCGCGGCGGCGACCCGGTGGCCGAGCTGCGGCTCGCACGCCTCGACCTGCCGCCGCCGCTCCTGGCGGCGCTGGTGCGCTCTCCCGACACGAACCGCGGGCCGCGGGTCGAGCACGTGCCGGGTGTGCCCGGCGTTCACAACGTGCTCGTGGCGTCCCTCCCCTCGGGCGACGTGCTGACGGTCGGCGTCGGTCCGCGCACGCTGCTCATCGCGGCGGACCGCGTGGCGCGGTTTCTCCAGGGCGAGGTCGGCGCGGGACTCCCATACGTCCCCTCGCTGTCGCTCCCCAGCCCCGGCCCGCCGGCCGAGAGCGCCCGGGTCATCTGGACGCGCACCGGATGGTCGGTGCGAGGCGAGCGGCGAGTCGAGCTGCCCGGCGGCGTGCGGCATGTCCACCTGCGGGTCGACCTCCAGCCGGGGGGGCCGTGGGCGCTGCTGGTGCGCGGCGCCCTAGTCGTCGTCTTGGATGCGGTGCTGCTGAGCGCGGTCTGGCTCACCAGCCTGCTACTCGACGAAGGGGGGCGACCTCGGCTCCAGCCGGTTCTGGCGGGGCTGCGCACGAGCTACCGGGTGCGCCTGACCGCCGCGCTCGCCGGCTTCTTCGTGGTCCCGGTGATGGCGTTCGCCCTCTGGAGCTTCGCGCAGCTCCGTGACGATGCGCGCCAGGACGGCGACCTGCTCATCCGCCAGACGCTGCGCGACGCCGTCACCACGGCGGGTACCGCAGTGTCGGACCGGGCGACCAACGTCGATCGCGCCATCAGCGAGCTCGCCAACCGGCTCGACGCCGACCTCTGGCTGTATCAAGACGGCGTGTTGACCGCGACGAGCGCGCCGGTACTCGACGAGCTCGGGCTGGCGGATCCGTTCCTCGCGCCGGATGTGTTCGTGCGCATGGCCCTGAAAGACGAGCTGGAGGTCAGCGCCGACGGGAGCACGGCCGGACGGCCGGTGCGGGTGGGGTATCGCGTGGTGCTGGCCGGCGCGCCGCAGACGCAGGCGATTCTCGCCGCGCCGCAGCTGGTCGACGACGAGCGCGTCCGCCAGCCACTCGAGGACCTGACGCTCGCCCTGGTGCTCGCGACCCTGCTGGGCCTCGTCGCCGCGGTGACCCTTGCCGGCCTGGTGGCGCGCGGCTTGGCCCGCCCGGTGGCCGCGCTGCGGGATGCGGCCGTCGCGGTGGGGCGCGGTGCGCCGCTTCCGGCGTTCCCGCCCGGGGCCCTCCGGGAGTTCGCACCCGTGATGTCCGCGTTCGAGCGCATGGCGGCGGACGTGCACAAGAGTCAGGCGGACCTGGAGGAGGCGCGCCGGCGGACCGCCCAGGTGCTCGCGAACGTGGCGACCGGCGTCATCGCCCTGGATGAGGGGCTGCGCGTGACGATGGCTAACCCGCGCGCCGGGGAGCTCATCGGGACGGCCCTCGAGCCGGGAAACGTGCTCCCGCACGCGGCGTCGGCTGAGTGGCTCCCCGTGTGGAACGCGGTCAGGGAGTTCCTCGCCGCGGGCGAAGAGCGCATCGCCGAGCGCGAGTTTGAGCTGGGAGGCCGGCAGATCCGCGTGCAGATTGCGCCGCTCGGGCCCACTCGCGACGGCTGCGTCGTCGCGCTCGACGACGCCACGACGTTCACGCGCGCGGCGCGGGTCTTGGCGTGGGGGGAGATGGCGCGCCAGGTGGCGCACGAGATCAAGAACCCGCTGACGCCGATTCGTCTCGGCATCCAGCACTTGCAGCGCGCCCGCGCCGCAGGGCGCGCCCGCGACTTCGACGCCACGCTGGCGGAGACGGCGGCGCGGATCCTCGCCGAGATAGACCGGCTCGACGCGATCGCGCGGGCGTTCTCGCGGTTCGCATCGCCGCCGACGGAACAGCTCGCGCTCGAGCCGGTGGACTTGCACGCCGCCGCGCGCGAGGTCGTGCAGCTGTACTCGCTGGGCGGCGCCGAGGCGCCGACTCGCTTCGAGGTCGCGGGTGATGCGGGCGCGCCGGCCCTGGCGCGCAAAGACGAAGTGAAGGAGGTGCTCGTCAACCTGCTCGAGAACGCGCGCAATGCCGGCGCGCGCCGCGTCACCGTGCGCCTGTCTCAGGGCGGCCAACGGCTGGCCGTCGAGGACGACGGCCGCGGTATTCCAGCCGACGCGCTCGCGCGCGTATTCGAGCCCGCGTTTTCGACCACGTCGAGCGGGGCGGGGCTCGGCCTCGCGATCGCGAAACGCCTCGCCGAGAGCTGGGGAGGGACCATCGCCCTCGAGAGCGCCGCGGGGCGGGGCACCACCGTCACGATCACCTTTCAGGCCGCCGCCTAGCTTGGTGACCGGGCTCACGCCTGCGCATGGCGGATTTGACGAACATTGTTACCCTTGTCAGCGGTACCCATTCTCGGGGAGCATCGTGCGGACATTCTTCGTGGGCGCGGGACTGGTCGCACTCTGCGTCGGCTGCGCCACCGCGGCCGGCGCGCAGGGATGGGTCACCGACGCCCGCCGCATCGGCCTGGGCGGCCTGGGGCTCGACCAGGGAAGCCTGCGGCGCTACAACGCCGCCTATCGAGCCGTGCCGGGGCGAGCCGGGCAACGAGGGCGCCCCAAGCTCACCATCCCCATCCCGCTCGGCCTCATCCAATTCTTCCACGACCATCCGCTCTCCAACATCAAGAACGACCCGGCGTTCAACCACGATTCCGCTGGGTTCAATCCGGTCGAGCTCCTCAACACCTTCCTCAATCCGCCGCTGTTCCTGGAGGTGAAGAAGGCGCCGACGCCGACCAACGACGTCGTCTTCGGCATCGGGAAGGACTCGCTGCGCCTGAACCTCGGCCAAACCGCCAAGCTCGTTCCGGAGGATCAATTCGGGATTGGCGGCTCGAGCCGGCCGCTCGACGCGGGGCTGTCGATCAAAGGCGTCCGTGTCGGCGTGATGGGCTGGGTGCACGGCGAGCTCGGCTTCCAGCTCGGCGACAAGCTCCTGGGATTCCTGCGGGATTCCGTGCCCGCCGCTCCCAACACCCGCTACAACATCCCCGGCGACGCCGTGTTCGAGGCGGGATTCGCGCCGTCGATCGGGTACGCGGGGCGGATCGTGGGCGATAGCACCACCGGGCTGTACGTGGGAGGAGCATTTCACTACTACGTCGGGCTCGCCTACGCGCGCGTGAACGGCGACGGCGGGTTCACCACGGGCGACTCGATTTTCAGCGGTCCGACTCCCGTGAAGCTCGATGCGCGCGGTCTTACTCAGTACTCCAAGTTCGGGAACAGCGTCGGGCACGGCGTCGGCGGCGATATCGGGATCGCCGTGGTGACGGGACCGATCGAGCTCGGCGTCGGGGTGAACGACATCGCGGCCACGATTACCTGGCCCGACACACGGGTCGACAGCGCGCTCTACCGTGACTCGAGCTTCAGCAAGCCGGTCGCGAACCACATCGAGACGAAAACCAAGCTGCCGGTCTCGTATCTGGTCAACCTGGCGTATACCGTGGGCAAGACGACGCTCGGGGCTGACGTGCTCAACAGCGGTCGCGGCACTACGGTGCACGTCGGCGGGGAGCAGCGCGTCGGCGTTCTCGTGCTCCGCGGCGGCGTCGCGCGCGACCAGCGCAAGCGCATGGAGTTCGGCTGGGGTGGTGGGCTGCGGTTCGGGGGTCTCGGTGTGGACCTCGGATTCTGGACCCACACGAATTCGCTGTCGAACCAGCGCGGCGTCACGATGGCGACGTCGCTCTCGATCTACTAGGGGAGGCAGGATGAAGGCTAAGTGGCTCGGGCTGGCGCTTGTGAGCGCGGCGGTGGTCACGGGATGCGGGGAAGGGCGCGCCATCTTCAACGTCGACCTCTACAGCTTTCTCAAGGGGACGGGGAGCGACACCGTGCCCTACTTCGCGCTGCCGGGTTTCTCGGCCGACACGGCGAGCCCCCCCCGGAAGGTCAACTTGCCCGGGGCCGGCTCGTCCATCGTGGACAGCGTGCGAGCGTTCGGGACGGTCGACCTAGTGAATGCCACCGGGTCCGGCACTATCGGCCTCCAGGTCTACCTCGCGGCTGACTCGCTCGGAACGTACAAGCCGTCCGCCTTGGCCATCAACGTGCCCTCGAAGAGTGTGTCGGGCACCAACACGACCCGGGACACGATCCGGGTGGACCTTTCGGCTGCGTTCGACTCGCTGTTCACGAAATCCCAGCTGTGGATACGGTTTGGCGCGAGCGTCTCCAATCCCGGCGCGACGACGTTACAGGGGAAGGCGGTGCTCGCGTCACTCCTGCTGACGGTCATCATCAAGGATAAGTTCTTCTAGGATCCTGTAGGGGAGCATCTTCGCGGCCATGCATCGGTTTCTGCCCCGACTCGCGCTGCTCGGGGCCGCCCTCCCCCTGCTGCTCGCCACCTGCCGGGACGACCCGGTGGGCCCGGGGCGCGGGGGAGCTGCGTCCCTCGCCATTCAGCCCGTAGTCAGCTCCGCGGTCGATCTCGCCGCTTTCGGGTTGACGGCCGACACCATCCGCCTGGTCGTGATCCGGCGCCCGGCGGACACGCTGCGCGCGCTCACCGTCTTCTTCGATCCAGACTCGTCCCAGATCCGTCTGGCGGCTGACGTGGTGCTCCGGGCGGCGGTGGAAACCCTCACCGTGCATTTGGAGCTGCGGGGCGGCGGTTTCGCCCTGTTCTCAGGCACGCGAGCCCTGGAGGTGCGGGCCGGGCGACCAGGCGCGCCGCAGCAGATCCCAGTGACGTACACCGGGCCCGGCAGCACCGTCGCCGCCCTGACCCTCACCCCGCGCGATACCGTGCTCAGCTTCGGGGACTCGTTCCGCTTTCGCGTGAGCGCACGCGACTCGAGCGGCGCACCGGTGACCCTCTTCTACGTGGCGTGGAGCAGCAGCGACACGACCGGCCTACGTGTGAACGCTACCGGGCTCGCCCGCGCGCCGAGCGCCCGGGCGGCGCTCACGCTGCGGGCTCGGGCGCCGAGCGGCGCCGCGGACTCGACCCCGGTGACCGTCATTCCCGTCCCCACGCTGCTGAGCGTCGTGAGCGGGGCCGGGCAGACCGGGGTCGTCGGAGGCGCGTTGCCGCTGCCGTTCCGAGTGCGCGTGACGGCCGCCGACGGGCTGGGCGTGAAGGGCATCCCAGTGCGGTTCCGCGCCCTCGGCGGCGGGGGGGGCGGGGGGGGTGGGGGGGGCGCGGTCGCCGACTCGCTGGTCGTGTCGGACACGGGTGGCTACGCCGCAACGGTCGGGACGCTCGGCACGATCGCGGGGTCGCAAAGCTTCGAGGCGAGTGCGCTCGCGCTGCCCGCGACGAGCGTCAGCGCCACCGCGCTCGCGGGAGCCGTTGCGACCGCCACATCCATCGTGACGGCGTCCGCCACGAGTGTCTTGTCGGGGGCCATCGCTACGCTCACCCTGCGAGCCAAGGATGCCTTCGGGAACAGCCTCACGACGGGCGGTCGCGCCGTCGCGTTCACGGTGACGGGGGGCACGAGCACCGGCGTGATCGGTCCGACGACCGATCACGGCGACGGCACGTACACCGCGACGTTCACGGGGCTGCTCGCGGGAAGCGCCGTGACGATCGGGGCGACCATCGACGGCAGCCCTGTGACGTCGCCTCTGCCGACGCTCGCAGTATTGGCCGGCGCCGTCACGCAGGTGGTGGTCACGCCGGCCTCGGCGGCGCTCGATGCGCTGGGGCTCACGCAGCGCTTCTCCGCCACGGCACGGGACGCGAACGGCAATGTCGTCTCAGGGCAAGCGTTCACGTGGACGTCCGACAACCCACTCGTCGCCCTCGTGGACCCGAGCGGCGTCGTCACGGCGGTGGCGAACGGCACCGCCACGATCAGGGCCGCAGCAGGCGGGGTCTCCGGCAGCGGGACTCTCGCGGTCGCGCAGATCGTCCGGTCGGTGGTAGTGAGCCCGGCGTCGGCGGCGCTCGCGAACGTCAATCTGCTGCAGCAGTATGGCGCGGTCGCGCTCGATGGAAACGGGCGCCCCGTCGCGGGCCAGACTTTCACGTGGAGCTCGTCAGACCCCGCGATCGCCACCGTGGATGCGACCGGGCTCGCGACCGGCCTCACGCCCGGCTCTGTCACGATCACGGCGACCGCGGCCGGCGTAGCGGGGACCGCCACGCTCTCGGTGGCGCAGGTGGTTACCTCCGTGGCGGTGACACCCGCGTCCGCCACGCTCGACGCCCTGGGGCTGGCGCAACAGTTCAGCGCGATTGCGAAGGACGCCAACGGCGCCGTGATCCTCGGCCGGAGCTTCACGTGGTCGGCATCGCCTGCGGGAGTGGCCACGATCGATCCGGTGACCGGGCTCGCCACAGCCCTTGCGAACGGCGTCACGACGATCACGGCGACGACGGGTGGAGTGTCAGGCACGGCCACCCTGTCGGTGGCGCAGATCGTCAAATCCGTCGTGGTGAGCCCGGCGAGCGCGACGCTCGACGCCCTCGGACTCACGCAGCAGTTCAGCGCGGCGGCACAAGACGCAAACGGGAACGTGGTTCCAGGTCAGTCGTTCACCTGGTCGGCGTCTCCGGCGGGGGTCGTTGCCATCGACCCGGTGACCGGTCTCGCCACGGCGGTCGCGAACGGCGTGGCCACGATATCGGCGACGACAGCCGGTGTGTCAGGCACGGCCACGCTATCGGTCGCGCAGGCCGTGGGTTCGGTGGTCGTGAGCCCGGCGACCGCGACGCTCGACGCGCTCGGGCTGACGCAACAGTTCACCGCCGTCGCGAAGGACGCGAACGGCGCTCCCATAGTGGGGCAGACCTTCGCCTGGACCAGCTCCGTTCCGGGCGTGGCGGCGGTTGAGCCGTCGACCGGCCTGGTGACCGCGATCGGGAACGGCGTCGCGACGGTCACCGCGACGGCGGGCGGCCTTGCGGGTGCCGCGTCGCTGACGGTCGCCCAGGTCGCGACCCAGCTGGGCTACGTCACCCAGCCGAGCAACGGTCTCGCAGGGGACACGCTCGCGCCAGCGGTGCAGGTAGCGGCCCTGGACCGCACCGGCCACACCGTTGCGGCGTTTGCAGGCGACATCAGTCTGCAACTCGGCGCCACGCCGGACACCGCCGCCCTCCTGCACGGAGTGACCAACGCTGCCGCCGTGGGCGGCGTCGCGACATTCCCCGATGTGAACGTCGACTCGGCGGGGAGCGGCTACACGTTGGTCGCCGCCTCGGCGAATCTGGTGCCGGCGACCAGCGCGCCGTTCGCGGTGGGCGGTGTGATCGCCGCGGTCCCGGTCGGCCAGGGACCGCTGGCCGTGGGCGTCAATGCCGCCACCAGCCGCGTCTACGTGGCCGACAACGGCGCCGGCGCGGTGACGGTGGTGGATGGGGGCAAGCTCACCAACATCGCGACGCTGACGGGCGTCGAGCTGCCGTTCGGTGTGGGCGTGAACGAGAGTACGAATCACATCTACGTGTCGAGCGCCGGCACCGCGACTGTGTTCGTGATCGACGGCGCGACCAACAGCGTGGTGCCGATCCCGGCGGTCGGGACCAATCCGAAGGGCGTGGCAGTGGACCAAGGCACCAACCGCATCTACACCGTCGCGGACGTGGGGACGCTGGTGCCGCTGTACGCGCTCGTGCCGATCGACGGCGGCACGAACGTGGTCGTCACCACCGGAATCGTGACGCTCCCGGATGCTGGGACCGGCGTCGCGTTCAACCCCAACGATGGCCGGGTCTACGTCACGATGGAGGCGCAGAACGCCGTCGCCGTGGTAGACCCCGCGGCGGCGACGCTCATCGCTACCATCCCCGTCGGTTTGGGCCCGTACGGGATCGCCGCGGACCCGGGCGCCGACCTGCTCTATGTGAGCAACCAGGCGGCAGGCTCGGTGTCGGTGGTGGATCCGAAAGCCGGCAGGGAGGTCGCCCAGATCGCCGTTGGCCGATCCCCGCAGGGCCTCGGCGTGGACAGAGCGAGCGGCCGCGTCTACGTGGCGAATAGCGGTGAGGGTACGATCTCGATCATCGACGGCGCCAAACGGGTCGTCGTGGCGACCCTCGCCGTCGGTCCGACCCCGACCGCCGCTGGCGTGGACGCGACGACCGGTCGCGCCTTCGTCCCGGTCTCCGGCCAGAGCGCATTGAAGGTCATCCGACCCTGATGCCCGGTCGGCGCCCCGTGGCGTCGACGCAACAGGGTGCTTGACGGTCGCGCAAGCCACTCGCTCTGGCGCGACGCGCTAATTCGTTGTGTCACTGAGAGGAGTGGAGCTTGGCTCACCACACATGATGAGTGTGGCCTCGAACTTGAGGCATGTCTGCAGCGCATGTCGAAGCCCAGTTTCCATCCCGCTGTGTCGGATCCCGAACCCCGGTCGCGCGCGGCGCGAGCCGCCGACGCGTGGCAGGCGGCGTTCGAGACGCACTACGTCGACCTGTGCGAGTATATCCTCCGCCTCGTCGGGTCAGGGGAAGCCGCGCGGGACATCGTGCACGACCTCTTTCTGCACCTGTGGGATGCGCGGGGCCCGCGCGACCCGGTCCGCCTCAGCCGGCCCTACCTGTACGTTGCGGCACGGAACCGGGCGCTCAAGTACCTGCGCCACCGGCGCGTGGCCCAGGCCTGGATCGATCGCGCCAGCCACGAGGAGGCGCCGGTCTCGGACACCCCCGAGGATCTCTGCCTGCGCCGCGAGCTGGACGATGCCGTCCGGCGCGCGATCGCCGACTTGCCGCACCGCTGCCGCGAGATCTTCGTGCTCCGCCGCCGCGACCAGCTCGGCTACCGCGAGATCGCGCTGCGCCTCGGCGTGTCGCTCGGGACCGTGAAGTCCCAGATGTGGCGGGCGACGGTGCGGCTGAAAGAACAGTTGGCGCCGCACCTCGCCCCTCCCGTCACTCCCGCGAGCCGCCACACCTACCGCCTGCTCTAGCCGCCCCAGCGGCACTTCATACTCGTGGCCCATTCAGGGGTTCTCTGAGTGGGGCCTCGTGTCATGATCCAAGCATCCGACCTGCTGCGATTGGTTGAGGGCGAGTGCTCGCCCGCGGAGGCCGCGGCAATCCAGGCGTGGATCGCGGCCGATCCGGCCCGGGGGGAGCTGCTGGACGAGCTCCGAGCTGTCTGGCGGCTCACGGGTGACCTCACCCGGCCGTGGGACGTCGGGGCCGCCCGCGGCCGACTGCTCAGGGCACGCCGCGGTGCCCCGCCACCGGGGGCCCCTACGCTTCAGCTGCACTCCCGAGCCACGGCTCCGCCCCGGCCACGTCGCTGGGGGACGGCGACGGTGTGGCCCGCGCGGATCGCGGCGGCGGTCGTGCTCGTGGTCGCCGGCGCCGCCGTCTGGTCGCACCGTTCGCCGTCTGCACCGCGGCGCGAGTACGTGACGGCGCCCGGGCAGCGGGCGGCGCTCACGTTGCCCGACGGCTCCCGCGTGCTGCTCAGCGTCGGCACGCGACTCCTGGTGCCGCGCGACTACGGCGTCGTCGCGCGCGCCGTGGAGCTCGAAGGCGAAGCGTACTTCGTCGTGCGGCACGATCCGGCGCGTCCCTTCCTCGTTCGCACCGAACATGGTACGACCGAGGATCTTGGCACCGAGTTCGACGTTCGTGCTTACCGTGAGGAGCAGTCCCTGCAGGTCGTCGTGGCCACCGGCCGGGTGACGCTGCGGGGCATCGCGGCGGCCGATTCGGTGCTGATGCTGCGGCCGCGCGAGCGCGGCGTGATCGATTCCAGCGGCAGCGCGACGATCACCAGCCGCGTTTCGCTGAAGAATTACCTCGCCTGGACGCGCGGGACGCTCCGGTTCGACGATGCGCCGCTCTCGAGCGTCCTCGCGCAGCTGGAACGCTGGTACGACCTCGACATCCAGATCGCTGATCCGTCGTTGGAGCAGGAGCGGCTGACGATCTCGTTCACGACGGAATCGGCGGATGAGGCGGTGACAGCCTTGGCGAAAGTGCTGGGCGTGCGATTCACGCGGGCCGACCGCGTCGTCCGGCTCGCTCCCGTTCATTCGCGGCAGTAGAGGAGGGAGGCTCGGTATGCGGTTTCTGATCACGGTTGCGGGCCTGCTCGTCGTGGCGGGCACACCGGTGCGGCTGTACGCCGCCCAAGCCAGCGTGCGGCCGGTCGCCTTGCAGGACGCCGATCCGCTCTCGCCGCTGGACCGCACGGTGAGTCTGGCGCTCGATCGCGTGCCCCTGAAAGCCGCGCTCGACGCCGTCGCGCGGCAGACCGGCGTGCGCATCGCCTATTCGCGGCGGGTCGTGCC
>MNEL01000050.1 GCA_001917665.1 Gemmatimonadetes bacterium 13_1_40CM_69_22
CCGGAGCGAGGAGCGGCCGCGCGTCGGCGAACGTCTTCGAGTCAGGAAAGATTCCCGAAAGCTCGACGTCCTGAAACAACGGACCGAGGTCACGCGCGGGGTCGTAACGGGCGACGGCGGGCGGGTGGAGGGCGGCGGAGGTTGCGGAGGGTCGGGAGGAGGTACGGGTCCGGCAGCCGGCCGCCAGGGTGAGCGCGGTGCCGAGCCCGATGACGAGGGCCGAGAGCTTGCGGGAGAAGGGGAGCACGGTGCAGCGAAGTTGCGCTCCGCGGGCTACTTTGTGAAGGACTCGTGCACCCGGGGCGACCGGTGGGGCGAGCGCACGCGACGCGGGCGCGGTTCGGCACCACCCCCGCCGGACAGCCCGTGGCGATCGTCACCCTCACCAACGCGCGCGAGCTGGTGGTCCGCGCCACGAACTACGGCGGCATCATCGTGTCGCTTCTGGTCCCGGACAGGGACGGACGCCTGAGCGACGTCGTCCTCGGGTACGACTCGCTCGACGGGTACCTCGCCGCAGCGCGGCTCCGACCGTCCCACACCCTCGTGGTCTCGGTGACGGTCGCGAACACGGACCTCGGCATCTGGGTATCGGGCAAGACGTTCGTCGTGGAGCCGGGTACGTTCCGGGTGTTCGTCGGTGCCAACTCAGTGGAAGGGTTGGAAGCCAGTTTCGAAGTAGGCTCCTGAGGACCGCCCGTGCAGCACGTCCAGCTCGGCGTGATCGACTACGCAATCCTGATGGTCTATTTCGCCTTCGTGCTCGGCATCGGCTGGGCCCTGCGGCGCTTCGTCAAGAGCAGCGATGACTTCTTCCTCTCGGGACGCTCCATCCCGGCGTGGATCGCCGGGCTCGCGTTCATCTCCGCGAACCTCGGCGCGCAGGAAGTGATCGGGATGGGGGCCTCGGGCGCCAAGTACGGCATGATGACGAGCCACTTCTACTGGGTCGGGGCGATCCCCGCCATGGTGTTCGTCGGGATCTTCATGATGCCGTTTTACTACGGTTCACGCGCGCGCTCCGTGCCGGAGTACCTCAAGCTCCGGTTCGACGAGAAGACCCGGGGCTTCAACGCGATCGCGTTCGCCGTGATGACGGTGTTCTCCTCGGGCATTTCGATGTATGCGCTCGCGAAGCTGCTCGAGCTCGTGCTCGGCTGGAACTTTCACACGAGCGTGGTGCTGTCGGCCATCATCGTCCTGTTCTACATCTTTCTGGGCGGGCTGACCTCCGCGATCTACAATGAGGTGCTGCAATTCTTTCTCATCGTCGTGGGTTTTCTACCGCTGGTGCTTCTCGGTCTCAAGGACGTGGGAGGGTGGGCCGGGCTGACCGCGAAGCTCGCGACCGTCGCGACGAACGCCGGGTTCTCCGCGGGCGCCTGGTCCGACTCGTGGCGCCACCTCAACGCACCCAGCGCCAACCCCATGGGCGTCGAGTGGTTCGGCATGGTGATGGGGTTAGGGTTCGTGCTGTCGTTCGGCTATTGGTGCACCGACTTTCTGGTCGTCCAGCGGGCGATGGCCGCCGACTCGATGACCGCCGCGCGCCGCACCCCCCTCTTCGCGGCGATTCCGAAGATGCTGTTTCCCGCCCTGGTGATCCTGCCGGGGATGATCGCCATCGCGCTGCACGTCACCGGCGGAGGACTGCTGCCGATCGGCGGCGATGGGACGCCGAACTACAATCTCGCGGTACCCGTCATGCTCGCGCATTACCTGCCGTCGGGCCTGCTGGGTCTCGGTCTCACCGCGCTCATGGCGTCGTTCATGTCCGGCATGGCCGGGAACGTGACCGCCTTCAACACCGTGTGGACCTACGACATCTACCAGTCGTACCTCCGGCCGGGGCAGTCGGACGGGCACTATCTGCGGATGGGCCACGCGGCAACCGTGTTCGGGATCCTCCTCAGCGTGGCCGCGGCGTACGCCACGACGCGGTTCAACAACATCATGGACATGCTCCAGCTCGTCTTCGCGTTCGTCAACGCGCCGTTGTTCGCGACGTTCCTGCTGGGGATGTTCTGGCGTCGAGCCACGGGCCACGCGGCGTTCTTCGGCCTGCTGATCGGTACGGCGGCTGCGGCGATCCACCACGGGCTCGTGCTGCCGCACGGCGCGGTGCCCGGCTTGAAGGGCGCGTTTCTGGGTGTCGTGCTGCACACCTACCCGAGCGAGATGGCGCAGAACTTCTGGACCGCCATCTACGCGTGGAGCGCCTGCTTCGTGGCGACGATCGCGATCTCGCTCGTCACGAGGCACAACAAGTCCGACGACGACCTCAAGGGCCTGGTGTACTCCCTCACACCCCGCCTCACGGACCGCGAGCTGGTGTGGTACCAGCGGCCCGCGACGCTCGCCGTCGTCGTACTGGTACTCACGCTCGTGCTCAACGTCATCTTCTGGTGAGGGCGCGATGAAACTGGACCTGCGCATGCCGATCGGGTTGATGTTCTCGCTGTTCGGCGCGATGCTGACCGTGTACGGGCTCGTCTCCGGGAACGCGATCTACGAGCGGTCGCTCGGCATCAACGTCAATCTGTGGTGGGGACTGGTGTTGCTGGCGTTCGGGCCGATGATGCTGGCGCTCGCGGTCCGGGCGGGGCGAAAAGCGTCACCGGGGGCTACCGCCCCGCCGCCCCCGGCGGGCCAACCCTGAGGACGACCGACTCCATCTCAACGCCGTAGCCGTCGGGGGTGACCTGGCCGGCGGGTGCTGTCTAGGGGTGGGGGAGATAGCGATCGCTCCTGGTGATGCGGGGTTCGAGGTTACCAAGGGGATTCTACCGGGACGGCTCCGGCTCGCGACCCTATATTGCGCCGAAGGCCGCGGTTCGTCCACCGACGTGGGGAGGCAGTTATGCAAGGCGGCCTACAATTCGCGATCGCCGCGCTGTTCGTGACCACCTCCGCGTGCGCGCATCGCGGCGGCACGCCCGCGGACCCCGACCAATTGCGGCCGCACGCGGCTCCCGTCAGCGTGAACGTCACCAACAATTCCCAGAGCGCGATGGAGATCTTCGTAGTCGGAAGGGGGACCTCTTATCACATGGGAACTGTGGCCCCGGGGATTCCCCGCCGTTTCGAGCTTCCCCCGGTCATGATCGCCGCCGGTGGTCACGTACAGTTCCTGGCCCAGGCCAGCGGCGCCGGCCCGCGGGTCCAGTCCGACGAAGTCATGGTCGCGCCCGGGGACGTTGTGGACTTCGAGATCACGACCAACCTGGTAGGCAGCCGCGCCACGGTGCGACCCTGAGATGCGGATGGTCGCGCCTACCGCAATGAGCCCAGGGTGATCCACTCCACTTCCGCACCATAGCGGCCCGCTGTGCTCGCGACGCCCTCCTCGCGCCGCAGCGAGAGCTGCAGTCGCTCCACCCGGTCGAGGCGCGGACGGTCTCCGCTACCGCCCCGCCCCGCCGCGGGTCCCACCCAGTAGTTCCATTCGCCGGGGAACCCCTCCGGGAGCAAGACGCCACGGCCGACGGTGAACGCGGAGAGTGGCAGGGCTCGCTCGCTCCACGAGCTGTCCACGGACAACGCTGAGGTCCAGCTCGTGCCGTCGTCCTCCATCAGTGTGACGTGCAGGATCTGGTGGGATCCGATGCCGCGCAGCCGCACCTGGAGCGCCTCCGCCCCGGCCACAGTCGCCTCCCGCGCCCTGATCCGGTCCTTGATCACCAGGGACGCCGTGTAGTCGGCCGGACCCGCGCCGCTCGAGTCCGCGGGCAGCGCGAAGTGAAACGCCGGCTCCCCCGTGACCGCCGACCAGATCAAGCGAAACAGCCCGCGGCGTCCCGCGTCGCCGATGCGCGTGAAGGCGAGACGCGCGGCGTCCGCGCCGGGGTCGAAGAGCCGCAGCGGCGTCTGCGGGCCCACGACGCGCAGTTTCCACGACGCCCCGCCGTCATAGTCCCAGTCCGTCGGCTTCTGGTGCGAGCCGCCGGGGAGCGTGAGCCCCGAGCCCCCGCGGAAGAGCGTGATCACGAACTCGTACGGCCCCTCGGCCAGCGCACCCGCCGGAACGGCAGCGGCGTACTCGTATCCGCTCGCGGGGTGCATCGCGAAGCCGCGGTAGACGCTGCCGGTCGCCGCCCGGATGAAGACCTTGACCGAGTCGGGCGGCGTCCGGTCCACCACGCGGGCCTGGAGCTCCGCGTCGCGCCCCGCGAGGTATTCAGGTCGCGCCAGGGACTGCACTGACGGTGGCAGGGAATCCGGCGGCGGGGCGTGGTACTCCGCGAACGCGACGGCACCCACGTGTGAGGGGAGCGTGGCGACGTCCACGGGCCCCGTGGCACTCAGGACGTAGACACCGGGCGTGACCGTGAGGCGGCCGGCGGCAGCCCGCTCGGCACGCGGGTTGCCCGCCGTGACCGGCTGCGCGGTGAAGGTGGTGCCAAGGTCCGGCAGCGCGAGCGTCATGGGCCAGGCGCGGCTGATCGTGCGTGTCACGATCTTGTCAGGGTTGGGCGGCCCGAAGGGATCGCTGACGGGCGCCGCGTCCGGGTAGACCTCGAGGCGCCAGACGCCCGAGCGCACCTTGTCCAGGAAGTAGATGCCCTCCCCTTGGTAGGTCACGACGGGTGACGAGCCGTAGCCAGCGACGCGACGCAGCGCGGCCGGGTCCGGGGGCGTGGAACGCGTCGAACCCGCGTACAGGAACGCATCGCGCGCGACCAGCTCGCCCAGGTTGCCGTCGTAGGAGACGTGGAAGTCGCCGAACCGCGTGTTCTCGGGGTACGGGCCGTACGAGCGCAGCCGGGGCAGACGGTGCATGGCCTCCGCCGCGATGACGGCGCTCATGGCCTTGCGCGGCGTGTAGACGAGGTTCAGGTAATGGGTCTGCCAGCCCAGGTTGCGCGAGGCGGTCTCGAGCATGTCGTAGGCGAACATCGCGGCGAACTGCGCGCCCACCGCCCGGAACGTCCGCGCCATCGCCGGATACATGTAGCCGGTCCGCAGGTCCGGCGAGTCGAATTCGTAGACGATGCGCGGCATCCGGGCCAGCTCCGGGTGCAGCATGTCGGGGAAGGTATCGACCGTGCGGAGGTAGTTCCCTTCCAGCTCGTGACCCGAGTTCAGGCCCGTAGGGTACCAGGCGAAGGTCACGCCCTGCGCCCGCGAACGTCGGATCGCTTCGGCGATCCTGAAGTCCTGGCTCACATTATAGAAGACGAGCTTCTTGCACCCCGTGCCGCGCACCGCGTCGGTCAGGGCGTTGATGTAGCGGATCGAGCCTGCGAGGTCCTCGGGGTGATGCCACGGCTCGTTCACGAGCTCGATGAAGAGGATGGCCGGCTCGTCTTTGAGCGCCACGCCCGTGTACGGATTCACGTGGCTTAAGATCTGGCGCAGGTAGTTCACCTGCGCCGCGATGGCGGCCGGGTCGGTGCCCATGCGGGCCTTGCCGAACCGCCGGCCGAAGCCCGCCACCGAGCTATCCTCGAGCGCGTCCGGCCAGTTCGAGCTGTACAGCTGGATGGGGCTCAACAGCATGTAGATGCCGCGTTCCCGCGCGCGGGCGATGAGGTAGTCGAGCAGGTCCAGATGGTCGTTGGCGAGCAGGTTGCCCGCGCTGTCGGAGGACTCCCAGTCACCCCAGAAGGTCAGCCGCAGGCCGTCCCAACCCATGCGGGCGAACTGGGCCATGTCCTCATCAATCATGTGCTTGCGATCGGCGTGGAGGTAACCGGCCGCGCGGTAATCTGAAGCGGTGGGGAGCACGTAGTTCGCGCCGAAGAGGCTCACTTCCTTCTGGTCGTCTCGCCAGCGCACGACGCCCTCGCGGTCGACATAGACGGCCCGGTCGGCGCGCTGCGCGGGCGCGGTTGAGACAACGGCAGCGAGCGCGGCCGCGATCAGGATGGTCGGACGGAGCACTAGCGGCGCAGGAAGTGCTCGGCGACGAGCGCCGGCTGCTCGACGATCCGCTTGTCCTGCGCGGCGATCGCGAGCCGCAGGAACTGCGCCATGCTCCACACCAGGGGCGTCGCGCTGCCGGTTCCGGCCCCGAACACGAAATCGCCGTGCGCCGGATTGGCGCGGTCCCACACCTGCTCCGGAATCATGCCGCCGTCGTTGGCGAAGTGCAGCATCGCCTGGACGTAGGGAGTGGGGTCGGCGCCGCGGGCGACCTCGTACTCGCCGCGCTCGCCGGCGAAGATCGGCCACAGCCGGCCGACGCCCTCGCCCAGCCACGGGCCGCCGAACCACGTCTCGCCGTAGCCGTCGTGGTTGTAGCGATAGAAGTCGGGACCGTTCGGCGTCTCGACGCGGATGGTGGCGTCGATGACCTTGAGGGAGTTCGCGATGATCGTATCGCTCGCCGGCCGGATGCCGAGGCGCACCAGCTCGATGAATCCCTGATCGACCACATCGCGCTCGTCCCACACACCGCCGCCGTTGTGCACGTCGAGCCGGTAGCCATCGTTAGGATCGCGGTTGTCGTCGATGCGCATGTAATAGCCGTGCGACGCCAAATGCCCCGTCGTCGTCACGAGCCACGGCTCCAACCCGGCCGCCCAGGCGTCCGCCGTTTCGAGGTAACGGCGCGCGGCCGCCGTGTCGCCGTTGGCTTTCGCGATCGCTGAGCCGCACACGAGGCCCGCGATCTCCGCCGCCATGGTCGACGGCGAGTACCCGCCCACTTCCTCCCAGCGCTCCTGCTGCGTCGCGGGCCCGTGCGCCATCACGTACTCCGCTTCCGGCCGGATATGACGCTCCCACGTCGCGCTGTCGGTCACCCCCAGCTGCCAGGCCAGGATCATGGGGTAGGACTGCTCGTCCATCTGCTGCGCCGTCCAGTATGGCCGTCCGTCGAGCCAGCTGTTTTGCGGAAAGCTGCCGTCCCCCTTCTGCTGCACGTCGAGGAGGTAGCGCAGCGCGCGCCGGGCGGTCGCCGTGTCGCCGGCCACCAGCAGTCCCGTGGCGGCTTCGTAGAGATCCCGCGCCCACACCAGGTGGTATCCGCCCACGTTGGCCTTGTCCGCCGGCACGGCATCGCCCCACGGAATGCTCATCGAGGCGATGATCGCGCCGAGGAAGGTCTTGTCCTCGTGCGCGCGCACGATCATCGCCGCCAGCTCGAACTGCGTCTGGTACGCGGGGTGCACCCGGCGCAGGCCGGTCAGGTACCGGCTCCAGCCCCGCGCGTAGTCCGCGCGGACCGGGGCGAAGCCGCGCCGCAGGCTCGCGCGCGCCGCCGCCAGCGCCGCCGCGGGCGTTTCCCCAAAGCCCAGGACGAGCGTGAAATGGGCCGGCCTGGCGATCCGCGCGACCTGCACGACGTTTCCGCTATCGGCCCGCGCGTACCGCCACGTGAGCCGGTGATGCAGCAGCAGGTCGGTGTAGCCGTCGTTGACGCCCGCGAACCCGTTCGACGTCTCCGCAAGTCCGCCGCTCGACACCAGCGCGGACGCCACGTCCCCCTTCTGCGCCACCAGGGCGCCGCCGTCCGTCGAGCCGGTGTTCCCAAACCCGGAGTTCTTCAGGGCCGGATGATAGAGCACGTACAGCGCATCGCCCGCCGGACCCGTGAACGTCACGTCAATCAGCAGTGTGTGGCGTTCCGGATCGGTGGCATACGTCTTGGTGAGGGTGAAGCGACCCGGGGCGTCGCTCGAGATCTGGCGATAGAGCAGCGCCCGGGGATCGATGCGTTCGATCGCATGCCGCATGTCGCGCGATTCGATCCACACCCGTCTCCCGTCGCTCACCCCGAATTCCAGCCCGTGCACGTCGGCCTGGTCCACGCGCGGGTAATAGACTTCCGTGAGGATGCCGCCCTGCAGCGTGAACCACACCTTCGACTGTGTGGTGAGGGAGGTGCCGATACCGTCCTTGCCGGCCGGGGTCCATCTGGGCACTTCGCCGGGACCGCCGGGGGCGCCTTGTCCGGCGAGCGCGACCGGTCCCGCCAACAGCGAGCATAGGGCCAGCACAGCCGCCCATGTGCGGTCGATCATTCCCGTCCGCCTTTCGCAAGGACGAGGTCCAGCACGAGGGTCTGCCGCGGCCCGATGCGACCGGCAACGGGGGCGTAGCCCCGAATTTGCCCGTCGCGGCCCACGCGCAACCTGGCCCCACTGGGACCGCCGAGCAGGTTCCGCGGCGTGTACGTGCCGACCGGCAGCACGTCGGCCCCGGAGCCGATCGCGACGCGGGCGGCCGGCGCGGCACCGAGGTTCGCCACCACGAGCACGGCGTGGCTGCCCGCGCGGCGGAGGTAGGCAGCGATCCGGGTGCTGGTGGCTGAGAGCGAGACGAGCGTGCCCGTCGCCAGTGCGTCGTTGTGTTTGCGAAGGTGGATCAGCCGGCGATAGAGGTTGAGAAGTGACGCGGGGTCCGCGTCCTCCACCGCGACGTTCGCCGTCATCGAGTCCGGCTGCGGCGCCTCCCAGGGCGTGCCGGTGGTAAAACCTACGCCGGGACGGGGACTCCACTGCATCGGCGTCCGGAGTCGTGGGTCCGGCTTGTCGCCCGTCATCCCGATCTCCTCGCCGTAGTAGATGAAAGGCAGGCCCGGCAGCGTCAGCAGCAGGGTCGCGGCCAGCTTCGCACGCGTGACGTCGCCGCCGAGCGCCGTGAGCACGCGCGTCTGGTCGTGGTTGGAGAGGAACGGCGACCAGCGGTACACGGGGAGCGTGTCCTGCAGCCGCAGGAAGCCCGCCAGCAGCCCGGCCGCCGATCCGTCGCGGACCACCGACAGCAGCGAATCGGCCAGCTCGAAGCCGAAGTACGAGGTGAGCTGGTCCGGGTAATACGGCAGCATCGCATCGATGCTGCCCCACGCTTCGCCGATGGTGTACGCGCCGGGCTTCACGCTGTCGACGTGCGCGGCGTACTCGTGGAGAAAGGCGTGGGTGCCGGGGCACCCCATGAGGCAGGCCCCTTCCTCCACCAGGTAGGGGACCGCATCTAGGCGGAACCCGTCCACGTCCATGTCGCGGAGCCAGAACGTCGCGATCTTCTTCGCCTCTTCCCGCACGGCGGGCGTCTGATAGTTAAGGTCCGGCATGCCGCTCCAGAAGACTCCGTAGTAGTACTCGTCCCGCACGGGCGAGCGGTGCCAGTCGTCCCCGCCGTGGGGCCCGTTGCCGAGCGGCGACGGGGAGAAGCGGTACCACGCGCGATACGGCGATGTCGTGTCGTGCAGGGCCGCCTGGAAATAGGGGTGCTCGCTCGAGCTGTGGTTCAGCACCATGTCCACGAGCACTCTGATGCCGCGGCGGTGCGCTTCCGCCACCAGCCGCTTGAAATCGTCGTTGCTACCGTAGGCGGGCTCGACGCGGTAGTAGTTGCTGACGTCGTACCCGTGATAGCTCGGTGAGGCCGCGACCGGCATCAGCCAAATACAATCGGCACCGAGCGTGTCGATGTAATCGAGCTTCTCGATCAGGCCGTTCAAGTCGCCGATGCCGTCGCCGTTCGAGTCGAAGAACGAGCGGACGAACACCTCGTAGCAGACGGCGCCGCGGGTCCAGGCTGGGGCGGCCGCCTGCTGCCCCGTGAGCGGCGTCAACCACGCGCACGCCAGGAGCTCGGCTGCGCCGAGCGCTGCCGTCCGGAGGCCGGCGACGCGTGATGCTGTGCTCCTCCGGGGGCGAGATCTGCACCGCGGTGAATCCCCCTGGCCCGAGAACATTCTCGCACTCGTTCGCGATGTGGGGCCACTTCTACTCGAAGAGGCGCACGAAGACGTCGCCCGCGGCCATATGGCCGCTGGGGCGGTAGGTCGGCGGCAGCGTCGGCCGATCCGGGAGAGGATTCCCGGTTGGAGGGAGGGAAAGCGTGTCACCGCACGCCGCGCCTGCAAGCAGGAGCAGGGCGCCGGCGGCGAAGCGACGTCCCAACGGCAGCGAAGGCCTCCGCGCGCTCAGTAACCCGGATTCTGCTTCAGGTTCGGGTTGGCGCTGAGCTCGTTCAGGGGGATCGCGTAGAGATTGTACTTCGCATCCGTGGCCGTTCCGCCGGGCAGGTTGCCCTTCCACGCCCAGACGTACGTCCCACCCGTGAACAAGCCGAACCGAATCAGATCGGTCCGGCGGCGGGCCTCGAACAGCAGCTCACGGCCCCGCTCGGCCAGTATGGTATCCAGCGTCATCTGGCCGGCCGTGATGTCGTGCGACGCATCGCCGAACGCGCGCTCCCGCAGATAGTTGAAATAGGTCACCCCCTGGGCCACGTTGCTGCCCGTGCGCACGGCGGCCTCGGCGTAGATGAGGTACGCCTCGCCGAGGCGGAAGATCGGGAAATCCGTGTCGATCATCGTCGTTTGCGAGCCGGGGCCGCCCGTGGAGGTCTTGTTGGTGAACTTGGGCCCGGCGATCCCGTTGGTGAAGGTGCCGATGTCTATCACCGAGTCCGTCTGGCCGCTCGTGTAGAAGAACGAGCCCCGTACATCCCCAGGGCCGAACAGGCGAAATGCCTGCTGTTTCATCCGGTAGCCCCCCCAGCAATAATCGATGCCATAGTTTGCCGGAACCATGCTGCCCCCGCAGCCGGCGTGAACCAGGAACGTCATCCCTCCCCAGGTCTGCGTATGGCTGCCGTCCTGGATGGCAGCGAAGATGACCTCCGTCGACGTGTTGTTGTCGGACGTGAAATTGTGTCGATAATTGCTTTCCAGCGTGTACTGACCGGAGTTGATGACGCTGGCCACAGCGGTCAGCGCGTGAGCGTAGTCGTCCGTGCCGCTGTAGACGCCGGCGTTCAGGTACAGCTCGGCCAGCAGCATGTTCGCCACCGCGGGGGTCGCACGGCCGTAGGTGATCGCCCCGTTGGGTGTCGGCAGCGAATCCACGATCGCCTGCAACTCGCTCACGACGTAGCGGTACATGTTGTCGCGCGTCACCTGCTTCGGCGGCGGGCCGCCGATTGGGTCGGCCTCGGTCACGAGCGGGATGCTCCCGAAGAAATCCAAACCGACCCAGTAGGCCAAGGCCCGCAGGAATCTCGCTTCGGCGCGGTACTGCTTGATCTGCGCCTTGAGCGCCGCGCCGACGCCCCGCGAGTCCAGCAAGTTCGGCGTGGTCTGGCGCAGGAACTCATTCACCAACACGGTCTCGAAATAGACCCGGTAGTACATCGCCTGGCTGATGGTGTTGGTCGAGTTCCATTGCCATCTATTCAGGTCGGGAACGCCGGGATCGTTCCAGCCGATCACGGCCTCGTCCGTGGGGAGCTCCTGCAGGTACCAGTTCAGGCGCAGGAATTCCGACGTCCCTTCGTCGATCAGCTTGATGTCCCCGTTCTTGTCCCCAGGATCATTCGGGCCGATCTGCGAGGTAACGACCAGCCCCGCGTACAGCTTCGCCATGTACTGCGCATAGGCGTTCGGGTCGGCCCAGATATTGGCGCCGGTCACGGCGCTCTTCGGAGCCACCGTCGGGTCCGTGCAGCCGGCCGCGACCGCGAGCAGCGGGGCGACGACCGCCACAGCCTTGAATGACTTGAGCTTCATGTGTTGGTCCCTTCTCGAGTGACCATAACCATGGGCGTGCATTAGAACCGGACGCTCAGGCCACCGGTGAAGGTGCGCGAGCGCGGATAGATGTTGTTGTCGAGTCCGTTCAGCCCGGCCGTCGGATCCACGCCATCGTAGCCCGTGATCGTGAAGGCGTTCTGGACCGTCGCGTACGCGCGCCACGGCCGGCCACCGTACTGGAAGCTGCAGCCGAGCGTGATGTTGTCCATCCGGAGGAACGATGCGTCCTGTACGTAGAAATCCGACAGGTACTGGGGCGCCGTGAAGCCCGTCTTCAGGACCGAAGCGTCCATGTTCGTCGGCGTCACGTTGCCGGACGTGATGTTCTGGTACGACCCGTTGGACGCCGCCACGTTGTTATAGACGTAGCTACCCAGCTGCGCCCGCAGCGTGAAGCTCAAGTCGAACGCGTGGAAGGTGAAGTACGACGAGTGACCCAGCTCCACCGTCGGCCACGGCGAGTGGAACGGCCGGAGGTCGTTGGTGCAGCCTTGGACGGTGCTGTCGCCGGCCGCGTTCTGGACCAGGGGCACGTACGTGTTCTGGACCGGCTTCCCGTTCTGGTAGACCTGCTGGCACACAAAGAACGAGTTGATCGGGTGGCCCGGCATCAGCACCTGAATGGTGTTTCCCGTGCCGCCGCCGATGGGGCCGACGTTGATCTGCGAGACGCTGTGGTTCGGGTTGATGCTCAGCAGCTCGTTGCCGTTGTGGCTGACCGTGAAGCCCGCGGTCCAGCCCAGGCCCTCGGCACGCGGCTCCAGGACCTTGGCATTGACGCTGAATTCGATCCCCCGGTTCCGCATGGTGCCCACGTTGGTCGTGACGAGGTTTGTGAAATTCGTACCGGCGGGGACGGGCACGGTAAAGATCAAATCGCTGGTGTTCTTGGTGTACCAGTCGAGGGCGCCGCTGATCCGCTGGCCGAAAAGCGCGTAGTCCACCCCAACGTTATACGACTCGGTGCTTTCCCAATGAATGTCCGGGTCCACCGCCCCCGGCCGGATGGTGGGGATGAATTGCCCGCCGAAGTAGTACTGGGCCAGGCCGTTGCTGTAGGTGTAGGTCGGATACTGCAAATAGTCCCCGAACGCCTGGTTGCCGGTCTTCGCCCATGACGCCCGGATCTTCAAGTCCGAGAGCGCCGTGACGCTCCTCAGGAACGACTCCTGCGAGATCCGCCAGGCCAGCGACACGGAGGGGAAGGTGCCCCATTGATGCCCGGGCCCGAAGCGCGATGACCCGTCGTGCCGGACGCTCGCGGCGAGGAGGTAGCGGTCGTTCAGATTGTAGTTGAAGCGACCGAAGAAGGAGATCAGCTTGTAATCGACGACGTAGTTGCTGTTCTGGACGACTGAGGTCGTATCCACCACCACGCCGTTGATGCCGAGCAGGTTGCTCGGCAGCCCGGTCTCCTGGAAAAACGGGCTCTCGGAGTGCGAGGTGCTGTACGAGTAGCCCGCGGTGAGATCGATATTGCCGGGGACCGCAATGATCGGGGCCGAATAGTTCAGGTACCCCTCTCCGACCAGGCTCGTCTGGTTCCGGTTCGACAGACTCAGCAAGCCCTGGCCCTGCCGGATCTGCGCGGCGAGGTCGTTCGGGATGAATGTCTGGTTGTTGGCCTGAGTCAGATCGTACCCGAGGTTGAGGTTGGCCGTGAGGCTCCTCAGGAACGGGAGGTGGTAAGCGCCCTGCATGTTGCCGACGCTGCGCCAGGTCGTGCCCTGGCTCACGGACCGGTTGAGGCTCGCCACCGGGTTGCTCGCTGCCGCACCGGTCGTCGGCCAGTCCCAGTAGCCGGTCGGGTTGGTCGGGTCATAGACCGGTTGCGTCGGCGCCATCCCGACGGCGTTGCCGAGCATGTCGCCGGCCTGGAAGTGGTCGGACGAACGGGAGCCGCGCAAGTTGGTCTTTATGTCTAGGTTGTCGTTCAGCAGGATCTGTTCGTAGCTCACGCCCAAGGAGAGCCGCTCCGTCGAGCTGCTCCGGATTATCCCGTCCTGATCGAGATAGCCGACCGAGAACCGGTAGTTGCTGTTCTGCCCCACGCCCGAGACGACCACGTCGTGCTGCTGACCGAAGCCGGTGCGGTCGATGAGGTCGAACCAGTTCGTGTTCGCGTTGCCCAGGATGGCGCTTCTCGCCGGCGCTTGCGCCGCCACCGCCGCCTGGAACTCACTCGCGCTGAGGAGGGAGGGGAGCCGGGTGACGGACGAGGAGGACAAACTGGTGCTGAACTGGATCTCCGGCCCGTGTTGCCGGGACTTCTTGGTCGTGATGAGCACTACGCCGTTGGCGGCGTTCGCCCCGTAGATCGCCGCGGCCGAGGCGTCCTTCAATACCGTGATACTCTCGATGTCTTCGGGATTGAGGAAGTTGAGTGCGTCCCGGCCTGCCGAGAGAACGCTGGTCACCGGCATCCCATCGATGACGTAGAGCGGGTCGCTGCTAGCGTTGACTGAGGTTGCGCCGCGAATCCGAATGAAGAGGCCACCGCCGGGCTCGTTGTTGTCCACGACCTGCACGCCCGCAACCTTGCCCTGGATGAGCTGCTGGGGGGTGACGATGCGGCCGGTGTTGAACTCCGCCGACGAGACCTGCGTCACGGCCCCGGTAATGTCGCCCGCCCGCTGTGCCCCGTAACCGGTCACCACGACTACCGACAGGCCGACGGCCTGAGCGTTCAGAGCGAAGTCAACGACGACCGTGTCCCCCCCCGCGACCGTGACGGCCTGAACCGCCGGCGCATAACCGAGCATCCGCGCGCGCACGGAGTCCGTGCCCGCGGGGACGCCCGTAAGGACGAAGCGACCGTCCGTCTGGGTCAGGGTGGCGCGACTCCCGACCGCGACCGTGGCCGCCGAGAGCGGTTGCTGCGTCGCGGCGTCGGTGACGTGTCCCCGAATCGTGCCCGTGGGCTGTTGCGCGCCAAGTTGGGCCACCCAAAAAAGACCACCGACGAGCGCGGGAACTAGGTGACGGCCTGGCGGCATAGGTCTGCCCTCTACAAGGTGGGGAGTGGAATGTGACCTCGCATGCAGGTCCATTCTTCCCCCCGAACTCGGAATGTCAAGGAGGGTGAAGAGTCGGAGCGTGCATCGCAGTTCTCATCGGAACACGATCCACAGCACTCCGATCGTGGCCGCGAGGACGATCGACAGAATGACATTGAGTTGCCGCAGGCCCGCCGGGGCCGCCGGGACCGGGACCGCAGTGATCTCCGGCGCTCCGTAGGTCAGTCCGGCGGTTTTCACGGCCGGAGGCGGAGCCGTCGCGTAGCTCACCGCGATCAG
>MNEL01000020.1 GCA_001917665.1 Gemmatimonadetes bacterium 13_1_40CM_69_22
CCCAGCGCGAAGTCGCCACGCTCGCCGGCGGCTGCTTCTGGTGCCTCGAAGCCGCGTTCCAGGATCTGAAGGGCGTCGAGCGGGTGCAGTCCGGATACGCGGGCGGCCACGCCCCCAACCCATCGTACGAGGACGTGTGCACCGGAACGACCGGCCACGCCGAGGTCGTACAGATCACGTTCGACCCGGCGGTGGTATCGTTCCGCGACTTGTTGCACGTCTTCTTCACCATCCACGATCCCACGACTCTAAACCGCCAGGGACCGGACGTCGGCACCCAGTACCGCTCGGCCGTCTTCTACCACACGCCGGAGCAGAAGGCGGTCGTGGAACAGGTGATCCGTGAGCTCGAGGCCGAGCAGGTGTGGGATGACCCGATCGTCACCGCCGTCGTCCCATTCGAGGTGCTCTACCCGGCGGAGGAGTACCACCGCGACTACTACCGCCGCAATCCGAATCAGGGCTATTGCCGCGCCGTTATCGCCCCCAAGGTGGCCAAGGTCCGCAAGCTCTACCTCGACAAGCTGAAGCAGCCGGTGGGCTGAGCGCCCGGCGTGACGCGTCTTCTCAAAGCCGCGATCAACGGCGGCCGCATGCGCGCCGAGCACCAGGGGATCCCCGTCACGCCAGAGGAGCAAGCGGTCGCGGCGACCGAGTCGGTCGCCGCCGGAGCCGGGGCGATCCATCTGCATGTCCGCGCTGCGGATGGAAGCGAAAGCCTGGCCGCGACCGACGTGGCCGGGGCGCTGACGGCCATCCGCGCCGCGGTGCCCGGGATCCCGATCGGGGTCAGCACCGGCGCGTGGATCATTCGAGACTCCGACGCCCGGCTGCGGGCCGTCACGGGATGGACACTGCTGCCCGACTTTGCGTCGGTGAATTTCCACGAAGCGGGCTCGAAGCCACTCGCCGAGCTGCTGCGCACCCGTGGCGTGGGCGTGGAGGCGGGGCTGTCGAACGCGCGCGGCGCCGAGTTGTTCGTGGACAGCGGTCTCGCCGGGCGTTGCCTGCGGGTCATGTTCGAGCCTCAGGAGGGCGACGCCGACGCGGCGTTGCGAGCCCTGGCCCAGCTGGAGGCGAGACTCGACGGCGCCGGAATCAAGCTGCCACGCCTGCTCCATGGCACCGGCCCGACCGTGTGGCCGCTCGTCGACGAGGCGATCGCGCGCGGGTACGACACCCGCGTGGGGTTTGAGGACACGCTCACCCTGCCGGACGGCACGACGGCCCCCACTAACGCCGCGCTCGTCGCCGCAGCGCGCCGGCGGATCGAGGCGCATGGCGCCCGCTGAGCTCGTCATCGCCAGTCGGCGCGTGGCGACCCCGGACGGGATAGGTCCGGCGGCCGTGGTGATCGCCCAGGGCGTGATCACCGCGGTCCGAGCTTACGGCGAGCCCCGGGACGCTACCCGGCTGCTCGACCTGGGAGATGCCGTGGTGCTGCCCGGCGTGGTGGATACGCACGTACACGTGAACGAGCCAGGGCGCACCCAGTGGGAAGGCTTTGTGACCGCGACGCGGGCCGCGGCCGCAGGGGGGGTCACGACCATCGTGGACATGCCGCTGAACAGCGTTCCGGTGACGACCACGGTTCAGGCCCTGGAGCAGAAGGCCCGGTCGGCGGCCGGCCACGCCGTGGTGGACTACGCGTTCTGGGGCGGCGTCGTGCCCGGCAACGCCGACCGGCTCGCGCCGCTCGCCCGCGCGGGTGCGCTCGGCTTCAAGTGTTTCATGGTCGCGTCGGGGATCGACGAGTTCCCACCGGTAGCGGAAGCCGACCTGCGCCCGGCCATGACGCGACTCGCCGAGCTCGGGCTGCCACTGCTCGTTCACGCCGAGCTCCCCGGGCCTATCGCGCAAGCCGCGGCCGCTGCTCCCGCCGACCCGCGCCGCTACGCCGCGTATCTCGCCTCCCGGCCGCGTGCCGCGGAGCTCGACGCGATCGACGCGATCCTCGGGCTGTCCCGCGAGACCGGATGCCGGGTTCACATCGTGCACCTCTCGGCAGCCGATGCGCTGAGCCGGCTGCGAGACGCGCGGCGCGCCGGCCTCCCGCTGACGGTCGAGACCTGCCCGCACTACCTCACCTTCGCCGCGGACGACATCGCGGACGGCGCCACCGCCTGGAAGTGCGCCCCACCGATTCGTGAGCGGGAGAACCGCGAGCGCCTCTGGACCGGCCTGGCCGAGGGGACCATCGACTTCGTGGCGAGCGACCACTCGCCGGCACCTCCGGAGCTGAGGTGTCTCGAGGCCGGCGACTTCTTCCGCGCCTGGGGCGGTGTGGCCTCGCTCGAGCTGGCGCTCGCCGTCACGTGGACCGGTGCGCGCGCTCGCGGCCACGACCCGCGAGACCTCGCTCGCTGGCTCGCCGAGCGGCCGGCCAGGCTCGCCGGCTTGCGCGGCAAGGGCCGCATCGCCCCGGGGGCCGATGCCGACCTGGTGGTGTTCGATCCGGACGCGCGATTCACCGTCGATCCCTCGCGGCTGCGTCAGCGACATCCCATCACCCCTTACGCCGGGATGACGCTGTACGGCGTCGTGCGGCAGACGTTCGTTCGAGGTTGCTGCGTATACGACGAGGGGACGTTTCCGGCGGGGGCCGTGGGCCAATGGGTGCGCTAACTCCGTGGCCGAGCCCACCCCTTGGGGTGGGAACATGATGCGCGACGGTTGCATCGATTTGGCGGCCGCGCGCGTCGGCGGGCGGGCGCTCCTCGCGAGCGACGAGTTTTTCGCGCCCAAGGAGAACCTGCTCGAGCCCGGGCGCGGAGTGTTCCTCGAGGGCAAATACACCGATCGGGGCAAGTGGATGGACGGGTGGGAGACGCGGCGGCGCCGCGGGCCGGGCCCAGACCACGACTGGTGCATCATCCGCTTGGGCATCCCGGGAGTGATCCGGGCGGTCACGGTGGACACCAATCATTTCAGGGGCAACCATCCCGTGGCATGCTCGCTGCACGCAGCGGAGCTGCGGGGGGCCCCCACCGCGCAACGGCTGCGCGCCCTGGGCCACGCCTTCGTGGAGCTCGTGCCGCGCTCACCACTCACGGGACACGCCGAAAACGACTTCTTGACGGGGAGCGACGCCCGGTGCACGCACGTCCGCCTCAACATCTACCCGGACGGCGGCATAGCCCGCTTGCGCGTCTGGGGTGAGGCGCGCCCAGACTGGCGACGGATCACGAGTACCGAGCGGGGCGCGATCGACCTAGTCGCGGTGGAGCACGGTGGGCTCCCCCTCGCCACCAGCGACCAGTTCTTCAGCGAGCCGCTGAACCTGATCATGCCGGGTCGGCCGCGCGATATGGCCGACGGCTGGGAGACGCGGCGGCGCCGCGACCGTGGCCACGACTGGGTCGTGCTGCGGCTCGGCCGGCGGGGCGTGATCGAGCGGATCGAACTGAACACGACTCACTTCAAGGGCAACTTCCCCGAGAGCGCGGGGCTCAAGGGGTGCGACGCGCCCGCGCTCCGCGGCGTCGCCACGCCTCTCGACACCGCCGACTGGCGCGAGCTGCTGCCCCGCGCCAAACTGCGGGCCGACACGCGGCACCGCTTCGTGCTCCGCCGCCCGACACGGGTACCGGTGACGCACGTCCGGCTGAACATCTTCCCGGACGGCGGGGTGGCGCGGCTGCGACTCTGGGGGCGGCCGGTGGACCCCGTGTGAGCGCCCGTCGTGGTTCACAGGCTGAAGCCTGTGCTCGGCACGTCACTACCCTTACGGGTAGCGTCTCACCGAGCACACCCTTCAGGGTGTGAACAGGATCGCCGTGTATTTCAATGGGCTCCCCGAGCGCGACGCCCGCGCGGCGTTGCAGCGCTGTTGCGGCGCGCGGCGCTGGGTGGACGAGATGCTCGCCGCCCGCCCGTTCGCGAGCGACGCCGTGTTGCTCGCACACGCCGCGCGCGTCTGGTGGGCGCTCGGGCGGGAGGATTGGCTCGAAGCGTTCGCGCGCCACCCACGGATCGGCGAGCGGACCGCGGAACAGTGGTCGCGCCGCGAGCAGGCCGGCGTGGACACGGCCCCGGCCGCCACGCGCGCCGCCCTCGCCCGTGAGAACCTCGCCTACACCGAGCGGTTCGGGTATCTGTTCCTGACTTGTGCCACGGGGAAGACCGCCGGCGAGATGCTCGGCGAGCTGCGCCGCCGCCTCGCACACGACCCGGCCACGGAGCTCCGGATCGCGGCGGGCGAGCAGGCGAAGATCACCCGGCTCCGACTCGAGAAACTGGTGTCGCCATGAGCGGAATCACGACGCACGTCCTGGACACCGCGCGCGGACGGCCCGCCGCCGGCATCGCCGTCTCACTGGCGTGGCAGACCGGCGACGGTTGGACCGAGCTCGCCTCCGGCCGGACCGACGCCGATGGCCGCGTCGCCGATCTGCTACCGGCGCGAGTGCAGGACGCGGCCGGCACCTACCGCCTTCGCTTCGACGTCGGAGCCTATTTCGCGGCGCAAGGCGCCGCGCCTCTCTTCCCGTACGTCGATGTCGTGTTCGACATCCGCGACGCGGGGCGCTATCACGTGCCGCTCCTGGTCAGCCCGTTCGGCTATACCACCTACCGCGGCAGCTGAGCCCCGGCGTGGACACGCACCTCGGTCAGTGGCTCAACCTGGCGCTCCGCTGGGGCCACGTGATCACGGGAGTCGCGTGGATCGGAACGTCGTTCTACTTCAACTGGCTGAACAGCCGGCTGGCGCCGCCCCCGCCCGAGCGCGCCGAGCCGGGGGTCGCGGGCGAGCTCTGGTCGGTCCACGGCGGCGGGTTCTACCGAGTAGTCAAGTACGCGGTCGCCCCCACCCGCCTCCCCCCTACGCTCCACTGGTTCAAATGGGAGGCGTACGCCACCTGGCTCACCGGCTTCGCGCTGCTCGCCTGGGTCTACTACGTGGGGGCGGCGGCCTACCTCGTGGACCCGCAAGTCTCCCGGCTCGGCCCGCGTGCCGCGATCGCCGTCGGCCTCGGGACGCTGCTCGGCGCTTGGGTGGTGTACGACGCGCTGTGCCGGTCGCGGCTCGCGAACTCGCCTCTCGCCCTCGCTGCGACGCTGTTCGTCCTCGGGACCGGGCTCGCGTGGGGACTCACGCAGCTGCTCGCTCCCCGCGCGGCCTACCTCCACGTCGGCGCGGCGCTCGGCACGATCATGGCTGCGAACGTCCTCATGGTGATCATCCCATCCCAGCGGGACATGGTCACCGCCTTGACGGAGGGGCGGGCGCCCGACGCAGCTCGGGGCGCACAGGCTGCGCTCCGCTCGCTCCACAACAACTATTTCACGCTGCCCGTCTTGTTCATCATGGTCAGCTCGCACTACCCCGAGACGTACGGCCACACGCTGAGCTGGTTGATCCTCGCCGGGCTTGCGCTGGTGGGCGTGGCGACGCGGCATTGGTTCAACCTGCGCAACGAGGGGCGCCCGAACGGGTGGCTCCTGCCAGGAGCGGCGCTGGCCATGGTGGCGCTCGCGGTCGTCACGGCTCCACGGCGTGCCGACCGAACGGGGGCGTACGAGAGGGCGGGGGCGAACCCGACGGCGGGGAACACGGCGTCATTCGCTGAGGTGCGCGTGATCATGGCGCGCCGTTGCGCACCGTGCCACTCCGCAGCGCCCACCGTGCCGGGCCTCACCACTCCGCCGCGCGGCGTCGCGTTCGACACGCCGGAGCAGATCCGCACCCGTGCCGACCGGATCCTCGTCATGGCCGCGACGACCCACACCATGCCGCTTGGCAACGTCACTGGGATGACGGACGAGGAGCGCGCGCTCGTGGCCCGGTGGATACGGGCCGGGGCCCTGCTTCGTTAGATCACGGCCACCCGCACGTCTCCCGCAGATCGTCATACAGCACGCGCGCCATCACGCGGCGCCGGTACTCCGCCGTGGAGCGGACGTCATCGATGGGCGACACGTCCTGCGTGATAGCGGGAACCAAATCCCCCGGATGTGCGACCTGCACGCGCTGCTCGAGCAGTCGCTCGAGCATCGGACAGCGGCGGATCGTGGGCGCCATGCTCGCCGCCACGACGCGCCATCCGGCATCCGAGCGCGTGACCGCGAGCCCCACTTTCGCGATCGCCTGCGCCCGGCGCGAGCCGACCTTCTCGAACACCTGGTATGAGTACGGGCGGCGCGGGATGCGGATCGCCACCACGAGCTGGTCGGCGCGGCGCCGCATCTCCTTGTAGCCGGTGTAAAAGTGGTCGAGCGGCACCTCCTCCCGACCGCGCCCCGACTCGAGGACGACTACGGCGTCATAAGCCATGAGCACGGGCACGCCGTCCGCCGCCGGAGAGGCGTTCACGATGTTCCCCGCCCACGTGCCGCGCGCCTGGATCTGGATCGCGCCGACTTGTCGCGCCGCTCGCACGAGCAACGGGAATTCCCGTCCGATCCGCTCGTCCTGGATTACGTCCCAGTAGGTGGTGAGACCGCCCAGCACGAGCTCCCGGTCGCTCCAGCGCAGTGGCTTCAGATCTTCGAGCCGCGACAGATCGACGTAGGTCCGGTCGTGCGCGTCGATACGAACGGGCCAGTGGACCAGCAAGTCCGTGCCGCCGGCGACCGGGATGGCCGCGCCGTCGCCCGCGAGCAGGCCCAAAGCCTCGGGGACACGGTCGGCCAGCAGTACTCTCACGCTTCCCCCTTCCCCCTTCCCCCTTCCCCGACTTCCCCGATCGTCGTCGCCACGGCGTCCACGATGCCGTCGTAGCCGGTGCAGCGGCACAGGTTCCCGGCCATCAGCTCGCGAACCGTATGCGTCTCGAGCAGCTCGGGGTGGGCGCTGATCCACAGCGCCGTCATCACCACGCCGGGTGTGCAGGCGCCACACTGCGTCGCGCCCTGTTCGAGGAACGGCCCGAGCTGGACGGGATCGAGCGCCTCAATTGTCTCCACCCGCGCCCCACGCACCTGGTAGGTCGGCACGAGGCAGGAGTTCACGGGCAGGCCGTCCAGGTATACGGTGCACGCCCCGCACTCGCCCTCCCCGCAGCCCTCCTTGGTTCCCGTGAGTCCCAGGCGGTAGCGCAGCGTGTCGAGCAGCCGCTCGGCGGGATCGGCCTCCATCGACACCGCCTTCCCGTTGAGGGTGAAACCAATGCTGAGGGTCATCCGCCACCCCCCAAGTGCGGAATGCAACTCCCACTGCCATTCCGCATTCCGCACTCCGCATTCCGCATTCTTTGCTCCTCAGGCCGGCCGGCGCACATCAGTGCGTCCTTTCCACGATTTCCATGAGGCGTTCCGCAGTGAGCGGGATCGCGCGCGG
The DNA here is from genome assembly GCA_001917665.1 of Gemmatimonadetes bacterium 13_1_40CM_69_22. Classification (GTDB taxonomy): domain Bacteria; phylum Gemmatimonadota; class Gemmatimonadetes; order Gemmatimonadales; family GWC2-71-9; genus 20CM-4-69-16. Next base: position 7,280 of record MNEL01000020.1, read on the forward strand.
GTCCGCCCCCGTGGCCGCCGCCACCGCGTTCAGGATCGCAGGCGCGGGGCCGTCGATCGGCAGCTCACCGAGCCCCTTCGCCCCCTGGGCGCCATGGGGGTAGGGGTTCTCGACGAACGCGACGCGGATCGGCGGCACGTCGTCGCTCGTGGGGATGATGTAGTTCGTGAGCTGGTTGTTGATCATCGCCCCGTTCTCGACCTTGCACTCCTCCATCAGCGCCCACCCGAGGCCTTGCACCACGCCGCCTTGCACTTGGCCCCGCGCCAGCGTCGGGTTGATCACTTTCCCGACCTCTTGCACCGCGACGAAGTCGATCACGCGCGTGGTGCAGGTGCGGAGGTCCACCTCCACCTCGGCGACGTAGGCGGCCCAGGCGAATGCAGCATAAGCGTCGCCCTGGTAGCGTTCCTCGTCCCACGCGATGCCGGGCGGACGCTCGTAGACCGCCTCGCCCAACAGCGGTTCACCGCGGTGCTCCCGGTGCCAGCGCATAATGGCGTCCTTCACCGCCGCGCCGCGCGCGCGGTCGTCGAGCCCGACCCGGTGTCGCAGGTCGTCCGCGGCGCGCTCGATCAGGCGCCCGACCACCATGGTGGTGCGCGAGGCGACGGTGGGCCCGCTGTTGGGCACGCGCGCTGTGTCCGGTTCCCCGATGACGACCTCCTCGGGTGCCAGGCCGAGCCGGTCCGCCACGATCTGCGTGAACACGGTGAGCGTCCCCTGTCCCATCTCGATGTTCGCGCTCAGCACCTCGACCCGGCCGTCCGGCAGCCCGGCCACCTGGAGCCGTGAATTCAGGTGCACCTCGCCGCCGCCCGTGAACCCAGCGCCGTGGTAGAAGGTCGCGAGCCCGATGCCGCGCCGCTGCGAGCGCTGCGCCGCGTTGAACGCCGCGTGCGAGTGTTGCTTTTCGCGGTAGCCGGAGAGCGCGAGCGCCCGCTCGAGCACCGCGATCCGATCGGTGCCGTCCCGGATCACCTGGCCGGTCGCGGTGCTCTGGCCGTCCCGGAGCAGGTTCCTACGCCGCAGCTCCACCGGATCGAGCCCGAGTGCCCGCGCGATCACGTCCATGTGCCGCTCGAGTGCGAACAGCGTTTGCGGGGCGCCGAACCCGCGGAACGCGCCGAACGGCACCGCGTTGGTGAACATAGCGCGACCCACGATGCGGACGTTGTCGCAGGCGTAGGGCCCCGCCGCGTGGATGATGCCGCGGGATAGCACCACGGGCGACAGGGTCACGTACGCGCCGCCGTCGAGCACGACCTCGATGTCCTGGGCGAGGAGCCGGCCATCCGTGGTGAGCGCCGTGCGGTGGCGCACCAGCGACGGATGGCGCTTCGTCGTGGACGCCATGTCTTCCGGGCGGTCGTACACCATCTTGACCGGGCGGCCGGCCTTGAGCGCCAGCAACGCCGCGTGCAGCGCGATCGTGGACGGGTATTCCTCCTTGCCGCCGAAGCCGCCGCCCGTGGGCGTCTGGATCACCCGGACGCGCCGCTCGTCGCGTCCGAGGGCGTGCTGCAACGCATTGAGTACGTAGTAAGGGCACTGCATCGATCCCTTTACCACGAGCACGTCGTTCTCGAGCCAGGCGATCATGCCCTGGGTCTCGAGGTAGACGTGCTCCTGCGCGCCCGTCTCGTAGACGCCCTCGACGACGACGGGCGCTCGGGCGAGCGCTTGCTCCACGTCGCCCTTGGCGATCTGCAGCCGCTTGAGCACGTTGTCCCGCCCGAACTGGATCTGTTCCGGCCGCGGTGGAGCGCGAAAATCCAGCGCCGGTGGCTCGGGCGCGACCACGACATCGACCGCGCGGGCCGCGCGCCGTGCCATCTCCCGGGAGGGATGCGCCACCAGCAGCACCGCCTCGTGCACGTGGCGCACGTACCCCGCAGCGAGCACCGGCTGGTCGCGCTCGATGAGGAGGATTTCGTTCGCGGTGGGGACGTCCCGGTAATCGACGACGACGATCTCCGACCAGTTTACGTCGGGCCGAAAGCGGACGGCGCTGACGCGACCGCGCGGGGCGGGACTCCGGACCGTCATCCCCCACAGCGCGCCCTCGAGTGGTAGGTCGTCGACGTAGCGCTCACGCCCGGTGAGCTTGGCGAGACCCTCGCGGCGTTGCATGAGTCCGGCATTAATACCGTTGCCGAGTCGTTCTCGCCACTCCGGCTGCTTTATCGCCACTTGACCGAGGCGCCGTACCTGGGTCAGTCATACTCTGCCGGAGGGAGCCATGTCGTACCTCGCCTGGGCCTGCAGCGCGGAGGGCAAAGGAGCCGAGCGTGGGTTGCGCCGCGGCGCCTGGTATCCCGTGCTCGAGACTTCGGACCGGTTCGTGGTGCTCGACGTGAACGACATCCAGGTGCGGTTCACGCGTGAGCGGCTGCGGTTTCGCGCCGCGCCACCGAGCGGCTGGACCGTGGTGCAGCTGTCGCCGGAGGAGGCCACAGCCGAGGCGCGAGCGCACGGACATCCCGACACCGAGGTCGTCCGCGTCTACCTCGTCTGTCCGGGCTGTCACTCCCGCTACCACCTGCGTGAGGTTGCGCCGGAAGTGCGCTGCGGGGAGTGCGGCAACACGTACCCGGTCCACTCGGTGACCACGGCCTGAGGGGGCAAGGGACGCGCGTTTGCGGCGAGGCGCCGGTGCCCGCAGCTTTAGGGCCCGCGACCCGAGGAGGGAGCCATGACGCGCTGGCCGCTGCTCGCGGTGCTCCTCGCGGCGCCCGTCTCGGGCGCTGCGCAGGCGCCGCCCGCCGGACCGAGCGAGCCGTTTGTAGTGGAGTATTACTACAAGGCACGCTGGGGCTATGCCGACGAGTTCATCCGACTTTTCAAGAAGAATCACTACCCGGTTTTGAAGCGCCAGATGGAACTGGGGCGCATCCAGGAGATCACGGCGGCGGCACCCAGGTTCCACGCCACGGAGGAGGGTCGCTGGGACTATCGCGTCACCATCGTGTGGAAGAACGCCGCCGCGCCGCACGAGCCATTCCTCGAGGCGGAGCTGCGGCGCCTATTTCCCGACCAGGAGACGTTCAAGCGCGAGGAGCAGCGCCGCTTCGAGATCCTCGCGGCGCACTGGGACGTCCCCGTGGTGACCGTGGACCTGACGCGGCCGTAGCGCCGCTACCGCCCTGCCCGCGTCTTCCCGAGGTAGGTCCGCACCAGCGGTGCGACTCGGCCCCGCACGAGGGCTGTCCGCAGCGCCTCCGCCTGCTCGGCCGTCACGTCTGTGAGCAACCGCTCCCCTCTCCCCTCTCCCTCCTTCACCGCTACCGGAATGCCGTCGCGGTACAGAACGCGGTTCGTCGCGAGGGCGGGCACGGCGTCTCCCGGCGTGATGATGCCGACCAGATTGAGGGGGTCGGCACCACTCAGCGCGACGAGCGCACCGCTCGTCGCTTGCCGGCGCACGGAGCGTAGCAGGCCGACGGCTTCTGGAAGCGCGTACTGTTCGCCCGAGAACCCGCCGACGAAGCGGCCGCCGCGCACCTCGCCCCGCGCCTCGAGGCGGCGGTACACGCGCAACAGATCACGCCACGGTGCCAGCAGCGTTTCGCGCGTCACGACGCGGCGGAACACCACCCCGTAGCGCCGCAGCAGCTGCCAGGCGACCGCTTCGACGAGCTGGTCTTCCGGCAGGAGCGACGCCTGCCGCACGCGCGACCAGCGACCCGCCGTTTCGACCCCGAACGGCGCGACCCGCCCGCGGCGTCGGAAGCCGCTGCTCCCGATGGGGCGACGGCGGTCGGACGGGATGAGCAGCGCTCGCAACCCCGCGAAGCTGTCCGAGGTGACGAGGCCCCAGGCCACCAGCTCCCCCAGTCCCTTCTCGACTTCGGTGCGCAGCAGACCGGTGGCGTTCACGAGGTCGCCGAAGAACGACGCACCACGCCCGTCAAGCAGCTCCAGCACCGCCCGCCCTGCGTGGGATAGCGCCAGCTCCGCAGGGTCCGGTTGCAGCGTCAGAGACCGCCAGATTGCCCCCCGTTCCCGGCGGAACAGGGCCACCGGGCTCGTGCGAATCGGGCCCGACTTCCTGTTCCGCGTTCCGACTTCCGCGTTCCGCGTTGCGGCGAGTCGGCCCCAAGCGATCTCGCCCGAGAGGCAGAGCCCGTCGAGCCACAGCGGATCGTACTCCCCGAGCCGCGCGGGGAGGACGTCCGTCTCCCAGGCGCCCGCCGGCAGCTCGAAGCCGTCGAGCAGCTCCAGCACGGCCGCGAGCCCCTCCGGCCCCTCGGCCCGCGCGTCCGGGGCGACGCGCTGCCAGCGGAACAGGAAGCGCATGAAGTCGGCCGCCGTCACCGGCTCGATCTCCTTGCGCAGGCGATCGAGCGTGTAGCGGTGGATGCGCGCCAGCAGCCGCCGCTCGCACCACTCGAGCTCGGCCACGCCGGGGGTGAACCGACCGCGCAGCACGAACCCCTCGTGCTCGAGCGCACCGAGGGCGACGTCGACGTCCGGCGCTGGGACGCCGAGCGAGCGCCCCAATTCCGCCACCGTCGTCGGCCCGACCGCCTCCAGTCTCCCCCGCACCAGCTCGCGCAGCGCATCCTCGCGGGTCCACGTCTTGGCGCGTTCCCGCTCGGGCGGCACGAGCGGCGGCTCGCACGGCGCCCCGGGAAACGCCGCCTGCACCATCGGCAGTCGCTCGGCGGGAACCCAGAGGCGTGGCTCGTGGAGGAGAGTCCCGGCGCGCCCTGCCCGCACCAGCTCCTCGAACCACCCTTGCCATTCCGCATTCCGCACTCCGCATTCCGCACCGGGGACGGCCCCCATCACCAGCAGCGCGTCGTGCAGTTCATCGCCGGAACTGACGTCCGGCCATGCTTCGTCCCGCACCCGATCGATCGCGTCCTGGTCGAGTTTGCCGAATTCGTCGGCGCTCTTCACGTCGAGCCCGCGGCGCGTGATCACCGCCTGGGTGCGGCGCTCTTCGAGCGGGGCGTCGTCCAGGAACGCGTACGGCTTCGCGTTCAACACCTCGTGTGACAGCAGTGACGGCTCGGGGGTGTCCCGCGCGATGAGCGTGACGCCCCCCGCTTCCATCGCTTCGAGCACGCGCTTCAACCCCGGGAAATCCATCGCCTCGAGCAGGCAGTCTTCGATGGTCTGCTTTACCAGCGGATGGTCGGGGATCTCGCGGTCTCCCACCAGATTCTCAGGGCACGCGAGCTGGTCCGGGAACACCGCCGCCGCGAGGTCTTCCGCCTCCATCCGTTGCAGCGGCGTCGGGACTTTCTTGCCGCCACGCGCCCGCAGCACCGCGAGCGCGCGCGTCGCGTTCCAGCGCCACCGGGAGCCGAACATCGGCGCGTCCAGCATCGCCTGCACCAGCAGGTGCTCGGCCGTCTCCGGCTTCAGGTAGTGGAACACGTCATCCAGTGGGAAGCTGTGCTGGGGCCCGAGCGACAGGACGATCGCGTCCTCGGTCGCCGCAGCCTGGAGCTCGAAGTTGAAGCTGCGGCAGAACCGCTTCCGGAGTGCGAGACCCCACGCCCGGTTGATCCGGCTCCCGAACGGCGCGTGCAGCACGAGCTGCATCCCGCCCGCCTCGTCGAAGAACCGCTCGAGCACGAGGGTCTGCTGGGTGGGGATGACGCCGAGGACCTGCTTCGCCGCGCCCAGGTACTCGACCACCTGGCGCGCCGCCGCCTCCGGGAGCCCCGGCACCGCGCCGGCGAGCCAGGCGATCGCGCTGGGCGGATCGCCGAGACGGTCCGCGACGTCCTGCCGCAGGCGAGACACTTCCTCCGACAGCTCCGGCGTGCGCGCCGGCGCCTCCCCCACCCAGAACGGAATGCTGGGCGGCTGGCCGTGGGCGTCCACCACCCGCACCTGACCGGACTCGACCTTGCTGATGAGATAGGAGGTGTTGCCGAGCTGGAAGATGTCGCCCGGCATGCTCTCGATCGCGAAGTCTTCGTTCAGGGTGCCGACGAAGGTCTCGGTCGGGTCGAGGATCACGCGATAGTCCCCGATGTCGGGGATCGCGCCTCCCGAGGTGAGCGCCGCGAGCCGGGCGCCGCGCCGGCCGCGTAGCCGGCGGTTCACCCCGTCGTAGTGGATATGCGCCCCGCGCCGGCCCCGGCGCGTGGTGAACCCCTCCGCGAGCATCTGCACCACGTCGCCGAAATCCTGGCGGGCCAGGTCGCGGTAGGGGTAGGCACCGCGCACCAGCTCGTACAGCGCCTCCTCGTCCCAGTCATCGCCTGCCGCAGCCGCCACGATGTGCTGGGCGAGGATGTCGAGCGGGTGGCGGGGGATGACCAGCCGGTCGAGCCGGCGCTCGGCGGTCGCGCGCGCCAGGGCGGCGCACTCGATCAGCTCGTCGCGCGACAGTGGGAACAGCCGTCCCTTCGGGATCGCCTGCAGGTGATGTCCCGCCCGCCCCACGCGCTGCAGCAGCGTCGCGATCGAGCGCGTCGAGCCGATTTGGCACACCAGGTCCACCGTGCCGATGTCGATCCCGAGCTCGAGCGACGCCGTCGCCACGAGCGCCTTGAGCTTGCCCTCCTTGAGCCGCGTCTCGGCGTCGAGCCGCTTCTCCTTGGACAGGCTGCCGTGGTGCGACGTCACGTGCTCCGCCCCGACCCGCTCGGAGAGGTGCAGGGTGAGTCGCTCCGCGAGCCGCCGCGTGTTCACAAACACGAGCGTGGTGCGGTGCGCACCGATCAGCTGCGCCAGCCGGTCGTACAACTCGTCCCACACCTCACCCGCCATCACCGCTTCGAGCGGGGAGGAGGGGATCTCGATCGCGAGATCGAGCGCGCGGGCGTGCCCTGAGTCGATGATGCTGGTGTCGAGAGCCTGGTGTCGGACGCCGGCAAGAAAGGCCGCGATCTCCTCGATCGGCTTCTGCGTGGCCGACAGACCGACCCGCTGGAGCTGCCGGCCAGCCAGATGCTCCAGCCGCTCGAGCGACAGCGCGAGGTGGCTGCCGCGCTTGTCGCGCGCCACCGCGTGGATCTCGTCGACGATGATGGTCCGCACGGTGCGGAGCATGTCGCGCGCGTGCTCGGAGGTGAGGATCAGGTACAGCGACTCGGGCGTCGTCACGAGGATGTGCGGCGGCCGTTTCACCATCGCCTGCCGCTCAGCCGCCGGCGTGTCCCCGGTGCGGACGAGCGTGCGGATCTCCACGTCCGGGAGGCACATCGCCTCGAGCGTGCGGCGGATCTCGGCGAGCGGCTCCGCCAGGTTCTTCTGGACGTCGTTGGAGAGCGCCTTCAGCGGCGAGACGTACACCACCTGCGTTTCGTCGCGCAGCGTCCCCTCGAGTCCCTGGCGCAGCAGGGAGTCGATCGCCGCCAGGAAAGCGGCGAACGTCTTCCCCGAGCCCGTGGGAGCGGCGATCAGCGCATTCCGGCCCGCGTGCATGACGGGCCAGGCGCGCCGCTGCGGCTCGGTGGGCTCCGCGAAACGCGCGCCGAACCAGCGCTCGATGACGGGGTGGAAGCCGGAGAGCGGCATGACTCAAATATGGCGAAGATTTCCCGAATGGAGCTAGAGCACGCTGTCGAGCGAGGCGCCCCGTGCGGCCGCGATACGCGCGATCGTTTCCCCGATCTTGTTGTTGGGTGTCGAGGCGCCTGCGGTGATCCCGATCGTCAGCGGCCCGGCGGGCAGCCACCCCTCCCGGCGCTGCTCGTCTGGCGCTCCCACGGGGCGGAACCGGATCGTGCCGCCTGCTGGGTCGATGCACACGGCGTCCTCCACGTGATAGGTCGGCACTTTCTGCTGACAGATCGCGGCGAGGTGCGTGGTGTTGCTTGAGTTATAGCCGCCGATCACGACCATGAGATCGAGCGGCTCGGCGATGAGCTTGAGCACCGCGTCCTGCCGGTCCTGGGTGGCCGAGCAGATCGTATCGAAGGTGCGGAAGTGCTGCGGCACCGCCGCCTCCCCGTAGCGCGCCGCCACGCTGTTGCGCAGCTCCGCGGCGATGGCCAGCGATTCGCCGGACAGCATCGTGGTCTGATTCGCCACGCCGACGCGCGTGAGGTCGCGATCCGGGTCGAAGCCGGGCGACAGCTTTCCGGCGAACTGCGCCAGCAGCCGCTCCCCGTTCTCCCCTCCCTCGATGTACCGGCACACCTCGCGTGCCTCCGCCATGTCGCGCACCACGAGGTAGCGGCCCCCGGGATACTTGGTCACCTGGCTCGACGTAGCCTTCGTTTCTTCGTGGTAGTACTTGCCGTGGATGATCGCTGTGAAGCCGTCCTTCGCGTACGACTCGACCCGCTTCCACACGTTTAGCACGGAGCCGCAGGTCGTATCGACCAGCACGCAGCCGATGGCCCGGAGCCGCTCGAAGTCCCGCACCGTCACGCCGAAAGCGGGGAGGATGACGACGTCGTCCGGCTGCACGGCGCTCAGCTCGAACTCGCCCCCTTCCGGCCGGCCGAGGAGCTCCACGCCCATGGCGCGCAGCTTCGAGTTCACATGCGGGTTGTGGATGATCTCGCCCACGAGGAAGAGGCGCTTGTCGGGGAACTTGGTGCGGCTCTCGTACGCATACTCGACGGCGCGGTCGACGCCATAGCAGAACCCGAATTCGCCCGCGAGCTTGAAGGTGAGGTCGCCCAGCGAGAGCACGTACCCATGCCGGCGGATCCGGTCTACGACGTGGCTGTGGTAGTCCGCCGTCAGGGCGCCCTCGATGCGCCCCTTCAGCCCGAACCCTCTCCGGAAGTAGGTCTGCTCCACGGGGTCAATCTAATCGGACCCCGCGGCCGGCGCGCACGGCGTCCATCACCCGCTGGACCGCGACACCGTCGTGGAATGTGGCGGGCTCGCCTGCCGCGGGCCGCCCCTCCAGGACACCGACCAAATCTCGCAGCAACCGCACGCACGAGCGCGCCCACATGTTGTTCGGCACCGTCTGCCCGGACAACTCGTCGGGAACGCTGACGTCCTCGAGCGCAAGTCCCGGACGACCGATCTCGAGCTTCGTCTCACCCGTCAGGAGCAGCGAGCCCTCGGGTCCCGTCACCCGCACAAAGTGACCCGGCCCGTGAAACGCGAATGTGGTCAGTGTGATCGTCGCGACCGCGCCGCTGGCGAGGCGCATCACGAAGCTGGCGTAGTCGTCGGCCGTGACGGCCCGCGCCACCCCATGCTCGTCCCGGCGCTCGGGGACGAACGTGGCGACCCGGCCGCTCACTTCGACGACGTCGCCTGCCGTCCAGAAGCGGCACAGATCGATGAGATGCGACCCTACGGCTCCCAGGATCCCGCCGCCGCGCGCCGCGTCGTGCCACCAGGTCCAGGGCGCCTCGCAGGCCTGGGGTCGCCCGTCGCCGCGCAGGTAGGACACCACCAGCTCGAGATGCAGCACCGGGCCAATCCCGCCCGCGCGGATCAGCGCTCGAGCCCGGCGCCGGTTCGGTTCGTAGCGCAGCTCGTGGTCGACGCGGGCGCAGCCCGGGCTCCGCTCTGCCACCTCGACCATGTGCTCCGCCTCGCGCGCGGTGAGCGCCATCGGCTTCTCGCACAACACGTGCTTCCCGGCCTCGAGCGCCGCGATGGCGTGGCGCGCGTGGGCGTCCGGGGTCGACGACACGATGACGAGGTCGACATCGCCGGAGCGGGCCAGCTCCTCGCCGCTCCCGAACGCGTGCGCAATGTCGAACTCCCGGGCCACGGCGGCCGCCCGCGCGCGATCCCGGCTCGCCACCGCCGTCACCACCGCACCTGGCACCAGCCGCAGCCCCGGCAGCTGCACCCGTCGCGCGAACCCCGTGCCGATGACGCCGACCCGGACCGTCATGGCTGCATCGCGCACGGCGGCGTGTCCGCTCCGATGCGCACCGACTCGAACGACGCATCGAGCGTGACGCGAGCCGTCCCCGCGACCTCGCCACCAGAGCCCCGCGCGTTCGCCGCGAGCGCATCGCCCGCCCGGGTCACCGACACCGTCCCGCTGTCGAGCGTGACACCGTGCGCCACGTCGCCCACCATGAAACGCGCCGCTACGACCGCACCGCGCCCCGTCGTGCTGTCGGCGCGCGCCAGCAGGGGGAACTCACCGCTCGCGATTGAGTCGCTCGAGCGTACGTAGATGAGCACGCCGTTGCCGCGCTCCGTGCCTTGCAGCAGCAGGCCGCCCCGGCCGGCACGCCCGCAGCGATCCGCGGTAGCCGGTGTGGCGAAGCGCAGCGTGTCGCGCGGCGGCCGGGTGATGCGGGCGCGCAGCCGGGCCGCCGGCGGCCCGCGGCTCCCGCACGCCACTGCGGTGCCGAGCGCGAGCAACGCGAGCGCGCGTGTGTTCAGGGGGACGGAGGGGGAGCGCCGAGCTGCGCGCGCGCCGCTTCCAACGGCAGCGTGTGGGGCGCGAGCGCCGCGACCAGCCCAGCCGGGAGCGGCTGGGGCTTCAAGTGTTTCCGATCCACGCAAACGAGGACCATCCACCCCGCCGCGGTGAGAGACTGGCCGGTGCCGCGGAACACGTCGAAGTTCAGAGTCATCGACGTCGTGCCGATCCGCCCGACATAGGTGGCGACGCGCAGCCGGTCGTCGAGGCGCGCCGGCGAGTAGAACTCGCTGTGCACGGCCTTGCGGGGAAGGAAGATGTCGTAGCGATCGAAGACCCGGGCGTAGGCGAGGCCGCAGGCGCGGAACAGCTCGGTTTCCGCGATCTCGAAGAAGCGAACGTAGGAGCCGTAGAAGATGATGCCCGCAAAATCCACGTCGGACCAGCGGACATAGTCTTCGACGACGTACGGCGTGGCGGGCATGGTTTCCCGGGCGTGGCCTGAGCGGGAAGCTAGACGGCGGGAAACTACGACGCCAGCAGCCTGGCGCGCCCCTGCGCCGCTACACCCGCGCCGGGGGTCCGTGGCTGCCGCGCGCGTCGGGCCGGAGGCCGTAGGCGCGCAGCCTCCGCCATAGCGTAGTGCGGCTGATCCCGAGCCGGCGCGCCGTTTCGGCCAACTTGCCGTGCGTCTGCTCCAGCGTGTCCAGGATCGCCTGCCGCTCGCGCTCCGCGAGCGTCTTCGCGTGAGCGCCGTCGGCCAGGAAGATCGCCTCACCGAGCTCCGCCGAGCCCTGCTTCAGCGAGCGCGCTCGACCGCCCAGCGCGACCAGCCGCTCTCGCAAAGCGCCGCCGCGCAGAAACGTGGCGTCGCCCAGGCTGTCCACGACTTTCCGGGCACGCTGGTTGGCGTAGATCATTCGGCCGTAGGCGTCGAACACCACGACGCCCTCCCCAAAAGACTCCAGGACCGCTTGGCCGAGCGGCGCGAAGGAGAGCGGAGGCGGGACGCTGGTAGCCTTGTCTCGTTGAGCCATACGTAATTGCATACTCGGATGCGGGGTCAGAGTTTCAGGCAGCATCGCCGTCATAGAGAGGACCCCCCGATCCGCCCGAGGTCACACCTCGGCCTGGCCCGCTAGCGGCGGCGGCGGCGCCCGCCGCGAACCAGGCGGACGCGCTCCTCGCGCGAGAGCCCGCTGAGCTGCCGGTGCAGCTCCTCCACCGTCGCAGCGCGCACTGCCTCCCGCTTACCGCGCAGCACTATGAAACGCACCGGGCGGTCCAGCGGCGGGAGGTCGCGGGGCTGGAGCCGGCGCGCCTGCCCCTCCTTGAGCCGCAGGCGGATCACGCCCACGCCCTGCTCCACCTCGTAGTCCACGGGGACGCGGTCGCCGTAGAGGTGGATCGAAGACGGCAGCGCTTCGAGCTGGTGGCGCAGGCCCTCGGGGACCGCCGCATCGACGTCGAGGGCGATGCGCGTATTGATGAACTCGTCCCACGAGCTCACGCCCTCGAGCTGAGCGGCGAGCCGGGCAGTCAGTCGCTCGCTCGCCGCCTCCGCGACCCGTCCGCCGGAGCGGCGCCAATAGAAGCCGAAGCGCTCGAGCGCCTTGCGGATCCGCCCCTGGTCGGGATGGGGCGTTGCCCCCGCCAGCAGGGCCTGGACCAGCGCTGCCCGCGCGGCGGCGGCGAGCTCGGGCGGGAACGGGCTGCGCAGGGGCTCGACGTCGCGCTCGAGCACGAAGCCGAAGTACTCGACAGTGCGCACCACCATCAGCCCCTCTCGTCGACGGTGCCGCTCGAACACCACGGTCGGCGCCCCGCGTCGCGCGTAGCGACGCAACGCGCGCTCGGGAAGCTGGGTCCCTTCGATGCTCGCCCGCGGCACGCCGAACCGGTCCGCGAAGTAGCGCAGCGTCCCCGCGACCGCCCCCCAGCTGCCGCACACAGAGCCGCGGCTCACCCGCGCCTCGTGCCCATCCGCCGTCTCCTCCTCGATCACCAGGTCGAACGGCATGATCTTCGCGACCAGATCGGCGAACGCCGCGAGCGTCTTCTCGCCGGCGTAGGACAGCTTGTCCGGCAGCGCGAGCTCGATCTGGCGGTACACCGACGCCGTGCCGAGGGCGACGTCCTCGATCGCCTTGACGAGCACGCCGCGGCCCTCCGCCCAGTCATCGATGCTCTCGTGGAAGACGTGGCGCGGGAGGCCGTACACCTCCCCCAAGGAGCCGTGCTTGTTGACCGCCTCGGCGTAGACGTTGTACGCCGTGAGGTGATCGCTGCCCGGCACGATCAGTCCCTTCAGCTCCCGCTCCTCACGCGTCATGCGGTGGAGCGATTCGATGTTGGCGGCGACGGCGACCACCGGGATCAACTCGCCCTCCGCGTGATAGAGCAGCTCGCCCCACGGCCGCTCGACCGGCATCGCCTCGACCTCGCGTCCGTAGCGCGTGAGCCGGCCCTGCTCGATGAGACCCCGGTCCGTCAGGAGCTGGAGCGCATCGCGATACGCCTTGCGATCGAGCGGGACGGGCAGGTCGAGGTCCCGCGCGTCGACGCCCAGCGCAGCGCAGGTGATCGCGACGCGCTCTGCGTCGCCCGCGAGCTGAAACTCCGGCGGCGTCGGCACGAGCCGCTCGAAATCGAGATCGCGGTCGCTGAGGATGTAGACCTCGCCCCCTTCGACCCGCCCGTGCACCCGCCCCGCCATCTGGAGGATCTCGTTCGCCCCGAGATACAGCCGGGTGAGCACGTTGCGGCCCCGCTCCACCACGTTGGTGTAGCGCGCGTCGTAGATCACCACCGTGTCGAGCCCGCGGATGTTGAGCGCGGACTGGCCCGCTGCCGTCATGGCGAGCAGGAACGGGCGCCGCACCTCCCCATCGAGGAACGGCCGGATGACCCGGATCGGCTCGCCCCCGTGGTAGAACGCCGTGGGCAGCGTTTGCCAGCGTGCACCCAGCTCCCGCGCGATTTGCTCGACTTCGGCTCGGGTCGGCACGAACACGGCTACCCCGCGGCGCTGCCGCATCACCTGCCTGACGAAGCGCTCGTTCAGGAACTCGAGCGGCTGCTGGGGGAGGACGCGCACCTGGGCCGCCTTCGCCGGGTCGAACGCCCGGGTCTCGAGCACCTCCACCGCGCCGAGGTAGCGGGCGTAGAAGGCCGGATCCACGGTCGCCGACAGCCAGATGAAGCGGCAGCGCGCCCGCTTGCCGAGCGCGAGGCAGAGCTCGAGCTCCGCCGACGTCTGGTGGATCTCGTCCACGACGAGCGTGTCGCGGTCGGTGATCAGGCCGTCCTCGAACCAGCGGCGCGCGATCCCCGTCGTGACGATCACCACGTTCCAGGTGGGAGTTTCGGGCGTTGCTTCGCGCTCCCGGTTCACGACGCCCACCTTGAGGTGCGCCCGCAAGATGGTTTCGGCGATCGACCGGATGGCGAGCGTTTTCCCCGTGCCGGTGCCCGCCACGATCCCGAACCCGCGCCCCGAGGCGGCGAGGCGAAGGATGTCGTCACCGTGCTCTCGCTCGAGCAGCGTGTCGATGCTCAGGCCGAGCGCGAGCTCGATCGTTTCGCACGCCGCACGGGTCGGGGCGATGACCACGACCCGCCCGGTGGAGGGCTCGGCGGCGAGGAAGGCCTGCGGATCGGGAGGAAGAAAGTGGTCGCGCGAGATTCGCACGCCCGCAATATAGATTAGGCGCGGCGCCCGCTCACGAACCCCAACCCCCTCGACCGAGGAGGAGGCGGGAAATGTCGGCTCGCTGGCTCGCTTGCCTCGTGCTGCTCCCCTTGGGCGCAGCCTCCGCGCAGAAACTGGAGAAAAAACCGCTCACGCCCGAGCAGTTAGAAGCCCAGCTCCACTACCAGACCGGCCGCGTGTCCATCCGCAATGGCCTCGCGACGCTCGTGCTGCCGGCCGAATTCCGCTACCTCGACTCCCGTCAGGCCGCCACGGTGCTCCAGGCGTGGGGGAATCCGCCCGGCAGCCGCACGCTCGGCTTGCTCCTCCCGTCGGGCCTCAGCGTGTTCGCCCGCGAGGCCTGGGCCGTCGTGATCACCTACGACGAAGACGGCTACGTCAAGGACGACGAAGCGGCGCAGATCGACTCCGACGACCTCCTGAAGAAGATGCAGCAGGGGATCCGCGATGGAAACGACGAGCGCAAGCGCGCCGGCTACCCCACGGTCGAGCTCGTCGGATGGGCCGAGCCGCCGCACTACGACAGCGCCAGCCACAAGCTGTACTGGGCGAAGGACCTGCGGTTCGGCGGCGACAGCGGGCGTACGCTCAACTACAACATCCGGGTGTTCGGGCGGCGCGGCGTCCTGGTACTCAACGCGGTCGCCGCGATGGACCAGCTCGAGTCGATCAAGCGCGCGATGAGCCAAGTGATGGGTTTCGTCGAGTTCAACGAGGGGCACCGCTACGCCGACTTCGTCCCGGGTACCGACAAGGTCGCCGAATACGGCATTGCCGCGCTGATCGCCGGGGGCGTCGCCGCGAAGGCAGGGCTCTTCAAGGTGCTGCTCGCCGCCTTGATTGGGCTGAAGAAGGTCCTCGTCGTAGCGCTGGCCGCGGCAGCCGGGTTCTTTCGCAAGCTGTTCCGCCGCAAGCCGGCAGACGCGGCCGCGAAGTAGGAAAAAGAAAGCGGGAGGCGTGCGTGCAACGCCTCCCGCTTGACCACCGTACCGTGCGCTCCTGCCTAGGGCATCAGGAGCCGCACCGGCGACCTCCGCACGCGCTCGCTCCGAATGGTACGGCGCGCGATTAACCCGCGGCGCTCACTCGTCGTCATCGTAGCCGTACTGGTGATGGCGGTGATGATGCCGGTAGATTCTCGCCCGAGTCACGAATACCCGATCGACGAACAGGGGGCGAACCGGATAGGGCCGGGGGACGACAACGACCACCGGCGGCCGATAGAAGTACGGGCGGTAGACATACGGCCGCTCCACCACGACGATGCCAGACACGTAGGGCCGCGGCACACCGAACCCGACCGCGACGCTGACCCGCGTCTGCGCCGCGGCGGGAGCCGCAGCGAGTGCGAGTACCAGTCCGAATGCCAAAGCTGTGCGTTTCATAGGTCACCTCCGCGACACCGGCTCGTCGGAAGGGTCATGCCACAGGCGGAGGCCGTCGGATAACCTGCGCATCTGAGCCCACTTAGGGACGTTGGGCATGGGGCGTCGTGGCGCGCGGAGTTGTCACCCCCAGCGGTCACCGTGTAGCGGGGTCGGGTCCCTCAATCTCCCAGGCTGATCCCCAGGTCGCGCGCCGTCGCGATGGTATCGGAGTCGAGCGGGACGAGCTTCGGCATGGCGAGCGCCTCCGCAATGGGGATAGGGGCGATGGCGGGGGGTCGCAGCGCGACCATCGTCCCGAACTTCCCTTCTGCGATCACGCGTACGGCCGCCGCACCGAACCGCAGGCCCAGCAGGCGGTCGAACGTCGTGGGGCTGCCGCCACGCTGGAGGTGCCCCAGTACGATCGTGCGCGTCTCCTTGCCCGTCATTTCCTGGATCGAGTTGGCGACCTTGTCGCCGATTCCGCCGAGGCGCTCGTGCTCGGGATCGATCAGCGACACGGTGCCGCCCTTCGGTGCCGCTCCCTCCGCGACCACCACGATGCTGAAGTGCCGGCCCTCGGTTTCGCGCCGCTGGATTTTGTCGCACACCTTCCTGATATCGAAAGGGATCTCGGGGATCAGGATCACGTCGGCAGACCCGGAGATCCCGGAGTGCAGGGCGATCCACCCGGCGTGGCGCCCCATCACCTCCACCACCATGACGCGCTCGTGACTCTCGGCCGTGGAGTGGAGCTTGTCGATGGCGTCGGTGGCGGTCTGGACCGCGGTATCGAAGCCGAACGTGGAGACGGTGCCACCGACGTCGTTGTCGATCGTCTTCGGCACGCCGACCACCGGGATCCCTTTCTCGAACAGCCGGTGCGCGATGCGCAGCGAGCCATCACCGCCGATTGCGATGAGGGCGTCGATCCCTTTGGTCCGGAAAGCGGCGATGAGCTCGTCGGTGCGGTCCCGCTCGACCCAACGGCCGTCGGGGAGCTGCTCGCGCCACCGGAACGGATCGCCGCGGTTGGTGGACCCGAGGATGGTGCCACCGAGGTGTGTGATGCCGCGGACCGCGTTGGCATCGAGCGTCACGACGCGGTCCTCGTCCAGCAGCCCGTCATAGCCGCGCCGGATACCGACGCACGCCCAGCCGCGGTGGACCGCAGCGAGCACGGCCCCGCGGATCACGGCGTTCAGCCCCGGGGCGTCGCCGCCGCCGGTGGAGATCGCGATTCTCAACGCGCCGGCGGCGCCGTCTGCTGAATCAGGCGCAGCACTTCCCCGGGCTCAGCGTGCCGCCCGAGGGCCTTTTTGGAGAACAGGCGACGCCCGTCGATCTCGACTTCGAACACACCGCCGGAGGACTGGATCAGCTTGACGTCCGCGTGCGGGTAGGCCTTGCGGATCTCGGCCGCCAGACCGGCGGCCCGAGGCTCGTAGTTTCAGACGACACAGTACTCGATGGTGACGCGCATACGGGGTGTGGGAGAGCCGGCTCGGTTCCGTGTAAGGATAGTCGCGCTTGACACGCCACGCCACAGTCCCGAGTTTGCGCGGCATCCACCCCCGAGGATTCAGACCGACCGGCATGAGCATCCTTCCCCGCCTCAAGGCCTCGCCCGGCGTGCTGGTGCGAACGCTCGTGTCGCTCGGGGCCGTCCTCGCCGTCGTCGCGGCGGTCGCCGCCTACGCCTCCGGACGGGCGGTCCTCGGTGCCGGTCTCGGGACCGAGTTCGTCATGCTAGTGGCGATCGGTGCGCTGTCGCGGCGCTACGGGGTGGCGCTCCCCGGCAATGGCTTTTCTTCTTACATCGTGGGCGTCACGGCGTTCGCTGTGCTCGACCGCGGGTGGGCGTGCGCGGCCCTTGTCGCCCCGACGGCCATGGTCGCGGGCGACCTGTTGTTGCGGCGGCTGCCGGCCCGCACGGCGCTGGGAAACGCCGCCCATCTCACGGCCGGCACGGCGGTCGTCGGCCTCATGTACGAGCGTCTCGGCGGCCTCCTGGGTGCCGACGCGCTCGACGCGACGAACCTCGCGCCCCTCGCCGCGCTGCTCGCGCTCCTACCCGTCGTCGTCAACGCCACGTTCTACCTCGAGCTCGCGCTCGGTCGCTCGCTGGCATGGGTGGACGCGTGGCTCACCGCGCGGTGGGAGACGATCGTGTATGCCTGCTCCGCCGGGCTCGCGCTCGCCTGGCTGCGCCTCGCCCACGCCGGGCTTGGCCCGGTCGAGACGTTCGTAGCGGGCGCGGTCCTCGCCACGGCGACCGCGACCAGCGTGTACGTCGTCCGGCTCGGGGTGCGCGCCGACGAACTCGCATTGATCCAAGGGCTCTCGCAGGTCATCGCGCGAGACATCTCGCTCGCGAAGAGCTTCGCGCGCATTCAGGAGCTCACGCGGCGCCTGGTGCCGTGGGAGCAGATGGGCTTCGCCCGCTACGACTCCCGCACCAACGAAATGGAGCTCGTCGCCGACACCGCGGCCGGCGGCCGGACGAGCTTTCGCTTCGACGCGAACGCCGGGCTGACCGGCGAGGCAGTCCGGCTACGCCGTCCCGTCGTGGCGCACGCGCTGCGGCCTGACCAGGTCGTCCTCCCTGGCGAGGAGCGCCCCGGCGCGGAGGTGCTCGTCCCGCTCTATCACGCCGGCCAACTGGTCGGTCTGTGGAGCGTGCGCCACTCCGATCCCCTGATGTACCGCGAAACCGACGGCGAGGTGCTCGCGCTCCTCGCCCCCCAGCTCGCGCTCATGCTCGCGATCGAGACGTCGGTACAGCCGGTAGTCGGCGCCTCCGAGCGAACGACCACGTACATCGGGACCCTCACCGCGACGACGCAGGAGATCCATGCGTCGAGCCAGGAGGTAGCCGCGGCGGCCCAGCGCGCCAGCCACGGCGCGAAGCAGGCGGCGAGTCTCGTGAGCGCCGTGGCGCGCGAGTCGGATCAGCTCAAGCAGCACGCCGGCGAGGTCGCCGCGGCCGGCGACCAGACGCGCGACTCGGGCTCCGCGATGGAGAAGACCACCGACAAGGTCCGCCTCGCGACCGAGACCGCCGTCCGCCGCCTCACGGACCTCGGGGTGACGACCGAGCACAGCGCGTCCGAAGTGCGGCGGCTGCGCGACGTCGCCGAGCAGGTGGAGAAATTCTCGGAGACGATCGGGTTCATCGCGAACCAGACCAATCTGCTCGCTCTCAACGCTACGATCGAGGCGGCGCGTGCCGGCGTGCACGGCCGCGGTTTCGCCGTCGTGGCCGACGAGGTGCATAAGCTCGCGGAAGCAAGCGGGCGCGAGGCCCGGGCCGTCGGCCGGTCGGCGCAGGACACGCGCGGAGCTCTCGACCGCGCCGCCCAGCTGCTCGAGGGGCTCCGCGAGGACCTGACCGAGGTCGTCCGGGGCTCGTCCGAGTGGGTGTCGGACCTGAGCCACATCGCCGAGGCAGCCTCCAGCACCGCCCGGGCGGGGAAGCGCGTGGCGGAACTCGCGCGCGGCATCGCGGCGCTGTCGGGCCGGATCAGCGCGGCGCTCGAACAGGCGAAGGCCGGCGCCCAGTCGTCGAGCACGGAGGCGGAGGCCGTGGCGGCCGCAGCGGCGGAGCAGCTCAAGGCCATTGAAGCCCTCACCCACGGCGCCACCGAGCTGGCGCAGCTCGCCGACAACCTTGCGAAAGCGGTGCGCTTCGTCCGGGGGGAGAACGGCCATCCGTAGGCTCGCGCCAGCCTGGGCCGTCCTGCTCGCCGGGTGCGGCGACACGATTGGACCGCCCGCGCAGGCCGGGCCCCGCGTCGACTACGTCGACGGCGCGATCGATCCCATCCTAGTGCGCGGCCAGGCCGCGGTGATTGAGGGCTTCGGGTTCGGGGCCGCGCCGGGCACCGGGGGCGTCACGCTCGCCGGCGCTGGAGGCAGCGTCGCCGCGCCCATGGCCGGCTCGAGCGATTGGAGCGACCTCACCATCCGCTTCACCGTGCCGGACAGCGCGGTTTCGGGAATGCTCACCGTGACGACGGCGGCCGGGCTTCGGCTCACAGCTACCGTACACGTGATTCCTCGTCTCCGGTTCGGCCCGGACACGCTGACCTGGAAGCAGCGGACTGCCTTCCCGCGCGCTCCCGTGGGCGTCGGGGTCGCGGCGGCGGAGATTCCCGCGGACAACGTCGTTTCGATCACCCTGTACGCCGCGGGCGGTGCCGAGCTGGTCGGCGCGCGTCTCGTCCCCGACGCGGGCGTCTACGTCGCCCGGGCGCTCGCGGGCGGGGCGGTCGGCGCGTGGGCGCGCCAGCCCGACAACGCGGACCCGCTCAAGAGCCGGGCACTTCCCGCGCCGCGCGGGTTCGCCGCCGTGGCCGTGGCCACGCGCTACAACTCCCACTTCACGGGAAGCGCGCTGTACGTGATCGGGGGCATCGACTCCGCCGGTCGGGCGCAGCCGTCGGTGTTCGCAGCCGATGTCACTCCAGACAGCGTCGCCGGGCACTTCGCGCCGATCGAGCCGCTTCCCGCACCGGTGGCGGGCGCGACCGCGGTGGTGCGGCGCGGCCGGATCTACGTCATCGGCGGCACGGACTCGCTCGGGCGCCCGCAACGCTCGGTGTTCGTCGGGCGCATCGCCGCCGACGGGCATATCGACGGCTGGTACCGGCAGCCCTTGCTCCCGACGCCACGGGCCTACGGTGGCGGTGTGGTCCTCGACGATCGCGCGGTCGCGTTCGGCGGAGTGGCGGATAGCGTGCCGCCGGGCGGCGGACTCGACCCAACGACGCCGCGGCTCGCTTCGAGCGATACCGCGCCGGTGAGCCTCGTCTCGGGCTTCTTGGCCGGCCCTTGGGCCTCGGGAAACACGCTGTTCCCCGCCCCCCGGTCGCAGTTCGCTACGCTGGACCTGGGCGACGTCGTCCTGCTCGTGGGCGGCATGTACGGTGGCGCCGCCACGAACGACGCGGAGACGCTCGCGGCCGCCGTGATCGGCGACTCGCTCGGCCTGTTTACGGGGCCCGCCGGCCCCGGCACGATTGCGGCGCAGGGCGGCGGCACGCTGGTGGGGCCGGCGGGCGTCAGCTGGCGCGAGTCGGATGGGTCACGGCATGCGCTCGTGATCGGGGGGATCGACCTGAACACGGGCCTGCGGAAATCGGGCGTCTGGGGTTTCTAACCGGAGCCCGAGTTATTACCGTAGGGCCACACCCTAGGGACCGGGGGCCGAGTCGTGCGCACACTGGCGATCCTGGGAATGGCGCTTACCTGCGGCGTCGGCCGCCTCGGCGCGCAGCGGGCGCATCAGTTCGAACTCGGCGCGCTCGGCTCCTTCACGCGCTACGACAGGGCGTTCGGCCTCGAGGATCGCGTCGGCGGCGGCGCGCGTCTCGGCTACTTCTTCACTGACGTCGTCGGCGCGGAGCTCGACGTCGGGTACCAGGACTTGAGCCCCAGGACGGGCAGCGCATCGCCCACCCTCGCGCTCGGCGGCGCGAGCCTGATCCTCAATTTCGGGAGCCCGCGCCAGCTGTTCTACATCCTCGGCGGCTACTCGCGCCTCGACTTCGAGAAGACGGCGCCGTACCGCTTCACCGACGACGCCGTCCACGGCGCGATCGGCGATCGGCTGTTCCTGGGCGACCGCGCCGCGCTGCGGCTCGAGGTGCGCGCCATCTACGCGCCCAACACCGGATTCGCGCGCGCCTTGTGGGCCGGTCACTTGGTCGGCTCGCTCGGCCTCTCCCTCTTCACCGGCGGGGGGCTGCTCCCGGACGAGGATCACGATGGCGTCCCCGACAAGCGCGATACCTGCTCCAACACGCCGCTGGGCGCAACGGTCGACGTGCACGGCTGCCCGACCGACGCCGATCATGACGGCGTGTCCGACGGACTCGATCAGTGCCCCGGCACGCCCGCCGGGGCTCGGGTGGACGCGAAGGGCTGTCCGATCGACTCGGACCACGACGGCGTGTACGACGGGCTCGATCAGTGCTCCAACACGCCCGCCGGCGCGCATGTAGACGCCAAGGGCTGCCCCACCGACGCCGACGGCGACGGCGTTCCCGACGGAATCGACCAGTGCCCCAACACCCCCGCGGGCGCGACCGTCGACCCGGCCGGCTGCCCCCTCGATACGGACAAGGACGGCGTGCCGGACGGCATCGACAAATGCCCGAACACACCGCTGGGCACGGAAGTGGACAGCACCGGGTGCCAGCGCTTCAAGGACTCCGACGGCGACGGAGTCGACGACACCAAGGACAAGTGTCCCGGCACTCCGCCCGGCTCGCGAGTGGATGCCTTCGGCTGCGTGATCCTGTTCACGCCGGAGCGGACACCGGTGATCCTGCGGGGGGTGACGTTCGAGACGGGCAGGGCGGTCCTCCAGCTCGAGTCCTTCACTGTGCTCAACATCGTCGCCCAGTCGCTGGTGGCGAATCCCGCCATTCGCATCGAGATCGCGGGATATACCGACGGCACGGGCTCCGCGGCGACGAACCTGCGGCTCTCGCAGGCCCGCGCGGAGGTGGTGCGCGCCTACCTGGTGAGCCGAGGGGTCTCGCCCACCCGCATGATCGCGCGGGGCTACGGCGCGACCAATCCGATCGCCGTGAACACCACTCCCGAAGGTCGAGCGCAGAACCGGCGGGTGGAGCTGCACCAGTTACCCTAGAGGAGCCGACATGAGACGGTTCGCGGTGCTGGCGACATTGCTCACGCTCCCGACGGGACGCCTCGCGGCGCAACACGCCGGGCAGTTCGAGGCCGGTGCGTTTGGCTCCTACACGCGCTACGACGCCGCCTTCGGTCTTCCCAACAAGCTGGGTGGCGGCGGACGCCTCGGCTACTTCTTCGGTGACGCGGTCGGCCTCGAGGCCGACGTGCTGTTCCAGCCCCAGTACACCGTGTCGAGCGGTGGGACGCCCACCACGCTCGAGCCGCTGATCGGCAGCGCCAGTCTGGTCTTCAACGCCGTGCACGGCAGCCGCCTGATGCTCTACCTGCTCGGCGGCTACTCGCTGCTCGACTTCGGGACGCGGGCCCCGTATCGCTTCACCGACAACGCCATGCACGGCGGCGCCGGCGTGCGGATCTTCCTCACCCAGCGGGTCGCGCTGCGGCTCGAAGGGCGCGGCGTCTACGTGCCCAGCACCAGGTCCGCCTTCGGGCCGACCACGGCTACGCATTTCGTCGCGACGGCCGGCCTTTCGGTCTTCCACCTGGGCGAGCCGCCGAAGGACTCGGACAAAGACGGGGTGACCGACAAGAAGGACGCCTGTCCCAACACGCCATTGGGCGCGACCGTCGACCCGCGCGGCTGCCCGACGGACTCCGACCATGACGGCGTGTACGACGGGCTCGACAAATGCCCCAACACACCGGCCGGCGCGACCGTGGACGCCAGCGGCTGTCCCGCCGACGCCGACGCTGACGGCGTGCCCGACGGGATCGATCAATGCCCGAACACGCCGGCGGGCGTGCACGTGGACGCCAAGGGCTGCGCCGTCGACTCGGACGGCGACGGCGTTCCCGACGGCGTCGATCAGTGCCCCAACACCCCGGCGGGCGCGACCGTGGACGCCCTGGGGTGCCCGGCGGACGCGGACAAAGACGGCGTGCCGGACGGCGTCGATCAGTGCCCCAATACGCCGGTCGGCGCGCTGGTCGACGCGAAGGGTTGTCCGATGGACTCGGACCTGGACGGCGTGCCGGACGGCCTCGACAAGTGTCCCAACACTCCCGCCGGGACGCCGGTCGACACCACCGGCTGCCCGCTGCCGCGGCAGGTGATCCGGGACTCCGACGGGGACGGCGTGCCCGACGACCGCGACAAATGCCCGAATACGCCGGCCGGCTCGAAAGTGGATGCGAACGGCTGCATCATCCTGTTCCAGCCGGAAATCGTGCCGGGCGCCCCGGGCGCCGCGCCGGCGCGGCCCACGCTGATCCTGCGCGGGGTGAACTTCGAGTGGGGCCGGTCCGCCCTCACGCGTGATTCCTACGCGGTGCTCGACCAGGTGGCGGGGTCCCTGATCGCCAACCCTGACATTCAGATCGAGATCGCGGGCTACACCGACAACACGGGATCGGTGCCTCTCAACGTGCGGCTCTCGGAGGCCCGGGCGGCCTCGGTGCGCGCGTACCTGGCGCGCAAGGGCGTGTCGCCGGGGCGGATGGTGGCGAAGGGCTACGGGGCGAGTGGCTTCATCGCGCCCAACACCACGGCGGCGGGCCGGGCGCAGAACCGGCGGGTGGAGCTGCATAAGCTGCCGTAACGGCGGCGGTCGGGCTGACAGGCGGTCGGGCGGTCGGCATCGCTGACCGCCCGTCGCGTCGCTGGCTCCCAGCACGTAGTTTTCTCCGTCCCGCAACCGCTTGAGCATCACATGAACGCCCGCTGGCTGCCTCCAGTCGCGATCGGCCTTCTGACCGCCGGTCCGCCGGCCTGTCTGTCCGCCCAGTCTTCCCGCCATCCCTTTCAAGCGACGGACGCCTACCGCCTCACCGCTCTCGGCGACGCGCGCGTCTCGCCCGACGGGCGGCGCATCGCCTTCGTCGTGACGACGGTTGTCGAGGACAAGGACCGCCGACATTCCGAGATTTGGACCGTGCCGACGGACGGTTCGGCGCCCGCGTTCCGCTACACGAGCCCAGCCACGGAGGCGTCGAATCCGGTGTGGTCCCCAGACGGCTCGCTGCTCGCCTTCACGAGCAAGCGCGAGGGCTTCGACGACGACGTGTGGTTCCTGCGGACCACGGCGCCGGGCGGTGAAGCCTTCCAGGCGCGCGGCGTACACGCCACCCCGCTCTTTTCGGGCGACGGCAAGTGGCTGCTCTACAGCTGGCGCGGCTCGGAGCCCGACAGCTTGAAGAAGGACTCGTGGCGGACTCGAGTCTCTCCGAGCGCGATCACGCGCGGGCCGGACCCGAAGCGGTTCGACGGCCGGGTGTACACGTCCCTGCCGTTTCTGGAGGACGAGCGCGGGCTCGTGCCGCCGCGCGAGACCCGCCGGCCGAGCCATCTGTACCTCGTGCCCTCGGGCGGCGGCGAGCCGAAGCAGCTCACCAACGGGGACCTGAGCCAGCGGGCCCCAGACTGGTCACCCGACGGTCGGGCGATCGTGTTCGTGCAGGACTCGACCGACACGAGCGAGGTGCGCGACCAGGTCAGGCCGCAGCTCTACGTGCTCACGGTGGCGGACGGCGCGGTGCGCCGGCTCGCCACGTCCTACGTGGAGAACTTCGAGCCTGCCTGGTCGCCCGACGGCAACGCCATCGCCTTCATCTGCTCCAAGGGTCGCGGCGAGGAGAACGATGTGTGCGTGATTCCGGCGGCGGGCGGGACCGTGCGCAGTCTCACGAGCGCGTGGGACTTGGATCCGTCAGGCCCGGCCTGGTCCCCGGACTCGAAGACCGTGTACTTCAGCGCCGAGACGCGCGGCAACATCCACGTGTTCGCGGCGCCGGCCACGGGAGGCGATGTCCGCCAGATCACAACGGGCGAACGGCAGCTCAGCGGTCCGGCGATCACGCGCGACGGCAAGTGGCTCGCCTACCCGGCGAGCGACGCCACGCACCCGACGGAACTGTTCGTCGCCCCGGTCGGGCGCGCCGGGGCCGGGCCTGACAAACGGCTCACGTCTTTCAACGACTCGCTGCTCGCGCAGCTCGTGACGATCCCGGCCGACACGTTGTGGTTCACGAGCGTGGGGGGCTTGAGCATCGAGGCATTTCTCATGCGCCCCTACGGCTACCGCCCCGGGAAGAGCTACCCCTTGATCCTGTACATTCACGGCGGCCCGCACTGGAACTACGGCAACGTCTTCTTCCCCGAGATGCAACTGCTCGCAGGACAGGGGTACTGGGTGCTGCTCGTCAATCCGCGCGGTTCGACCGGGTACGGGCACGACTTCACGTTCGCGACGCGCGGGCGCTGGGGGATGGAGGACTACCAAGACCTGATGAAGGCGGTGGATGTGGCGATCGCCCGCGGCGGCGTGGATACGACGCGCCTGGGAGTCGCGGGGGGCTCCTACGGCGGCTTCATGACCAACTGGGTGGTGGGGCACACGCACCGCTTTGCCGCGGCGGAGACCGATCGCTCCATCTACGACTGGCACTCCTGGTACGGCTCCTCGGACGCGCAAGGCCTCACGGACTACGAGTTCTCAGGGCCGCCGTGGGACGCGGACTCGCTGTACCGCGTGCTCTCGCCGATGACCTACGCCCAGCGCATTCGCACGCCGCTGCTCATCGTCCACTCGGAGGACGATCGCCGCACCCCGATCACGGACGGCGAGCAGCTGTTCGTGATGCTGCGCAAGCGCGGCGTGCCCGCAGAGTTCGTGCGTTACCCGCGCTCCTACCACGGCCTGTCCCGCACGGGCCCGCCGTGGCTGCTCGTGGACCGGCTGGAGCGGATCCGCACCTGGTTTGCGCACTGGTTCGGCAGCGGCGAGACGCCGCCGGCCGCCGGCACGCTGCGCTAGACCGTGACGCCTCGCGCCCTCGTCGCGCTGCTCGCGGCGGGGCTGCTCGCTGCCCCGCTGTCGCTTGCCGCGCAGCAGCGCCGCCACACCGGGCAGACTCCGGCCCCGCGGCGGCCGCGGGCTCCGGACATCGTGACGCGCGTGCCGACTCCCAAGTCGGTCCTGGGATTCGAGCCCGGCGAGGATCGCCGCCTCGCCGACTGGCCGGCGCTGCTGCGCTACTACCAGGCCCTGGCGAAGACGAGCGACCGCGTGCGGTATCGCGAGCTCGGGAAGACCACGCTGGGCGCGCCGCTCGTCGCGCTCCTCATCTCGAGCCCGCAGAACCTCAAAAGCCTCGATCGCTATCGGCAGCTGAACGCGCGGCTCGCCGATCCGCGGACCATCCGCAGCAACCGCGAGGCGCAGGAGGCGCTGCGCGACGGCCGCACCATCGTGCTCATCACGTCCGGCATTCACTCGAACGAGGTGGGCGGGCACCTGACGCCCGCGATCCTCGCCTACCGCCTCGCGAGCGACACCACCGCCGCCACCCGGACGATCCTCGACAACGTGATCCTGTTGCTCGTCCCCTCGCTCAACCCTGACGGCGTCTCGATCGTCACGCGCTGGTACAACCGCACGCTCGGCACGCCCGCCGAGGGCACCGACCCACCCGAGCTGTACCACCACTACACGGGGCACGACAACAACCGCGACTGGTACGCCTTCACCCAGGTCGAGACGCAGCTCGTGGTCGACTCGCTGCACAACGTGTGGCATCCCGAGATCGTGCACGACATTCATCAGCAGGACAGCGACGGCTCGCGCCTTTTCCTGCCGCCGTACCTCGACCCGGTGGAGCCGAACGTAGACCCGCTGCTGGTGGACGGCGTGAACGCCCTCGGGGCCGGCGTCGCGTGGCAGCTCGCCGGGGAGGGGAAGACGGGGATCGCGATCAACGCCATCTACGACGCGTGGACGCCGGCCCGCGCCTACCAGCACTACCACGGCGGCGTCCGCATCCTCTCCGAGGCGGCGAGCGCCAACCTCGCGTCGCCGATCGATGTCCCGTTCGACCACCTCGCGACCCGGGCGCGCGGCTTCACGCCGCGCGAGCGCTCCTGGAACTTCACGAATCCGTGGCCCGGCGGCCGCTGGACTCTCAGGGACATCGTCGCCTACCAGACCGACGCCGCGTACGCGCTGCTCGAGAACGCGGCGCGCTACCGTGACGTCTGGCTCGCGAACTTCCTCACCATCGAGGGGCGCGCGGTCCGCGGCTGGCGAGGATGGCCGTACGCGTACGTGATCCCCCGCCAGCCGCGGGACACGGTCGGGCTCGCCACGCTGCTCGGCATCCTGCGCCGCGGGCAAGTGGAGATCCGCACCGCCTTGCACCCCATTACGCTCGCCGGACAGCGGTACGCCGCGGGGAGCTACGTCGTCGTGCTGCGGCAGCCGTACGCGGCCTTCGCCAAGACGCTGCTCGAGCCGCAGCATTATCCCGATCTGCGGCTCTACCCCGGCGGGCCGCCCCTGCCGCCCTACGATGTGACGGCCCACACGCTGCCGCTCCTCATGGGCGTCGCGGCCGTGCCGGCGCGCGACTCCCTGCGGATCGGTCTGTCGGCGCCGATCGAGCCGCCGGCGGCGACCCCCGGCGCCGCCGGCATCGCCGGGGCGGAGAGGCCCCGTGTCGGGCTGTACCGCTCCTACAACGCCGCGATCGACGAAGGGTGGACGCGGTGGGTGTTCGATACGTGGCGCGTGCCGTACGTCTCGGTGGTGGATTCCGTCGTGCGCGCCGGCAAGCTCGCGGAGCAGTTCGACGTGGTCGTGCTCCCCGATCAAGCGCCGGACGAGCTGCTCACCGGCCTGCCGCGCGAGTATCCCGCGCCGTACGCAGGCGGCCTGGGGGACGATGGCGTTAAGGCGCTGCGCCGGTTCGTGCAAGATGGCGGCACGCTCGTCGCGCTCAACGACGCCAGCCGGTTCGCAGCGACGCAACTGCTGCTCCCAGTGCGCAACGTGCTCGAAGGCGTAGCCGACGACGAGTTCTATGCCCCGGGATCGATCTTCCGGCTCGAGCTCGACACCGGCCATCCGGTCGCGCGCGGCATGCCAGCGCAGAGCATCGCCTGGTACGAGAGCGGCCCCGCCTTCGAAGTGCTCGACTCGAGCGCCGCGCGGGTGATCGGCCGCTACCCCGCCGACGCCGACAAGCTGCTGCTCTCGGGGTGGGTGCTCCATCCGGAGCGGGTGGCGGGCCGTGCCGCCCTGGTCGAAGTGAAACAGGGGGCCGGGCGGGTCGTATTGTTCGGCTTCCGCCCCCAGTACCGTGGTCAAAGCATCGCGACGTACCCCTTGCTATTCAACAGCTTACAGCGGTCGGCACGATAGCGTGATCCCCGTCTCTTGTCCCATCGGAGTGGGATTCCTATCGTGTAGCCCCCTATGGCTGTGGTCCGGCAGGCAGGTGCCCTCTTGCTGGCCGCGCTCTTCATGAGTCGCGGCCTTTTTGCGCAGGATAGCGTTCCACCTGCGCCCGCCGCGCCCGGACCGACCGACGTGCCGGTCGTGCTGCCGACGGCTCCCGCCGATCAGGCGCACGTCACGCTCCGACCGACCGAGCTCCGCTACGTCCAGCAGGAGACGCTGCTCGTGCCCCAGACGTCGTCGATCAAGGGGCTGTACGTGAACGCGTGGGCATTCGGGTCGCACAAGCTGTGGCAGCTCGTGCGGCTCGCCGACGAGACGGAGATCAACGCCTTCGTCGTCGACGTGAAGGACGACACCGGGTGCCTCCTGTATCCGTCGGCAGTGCCGACGGCGGAGCAGATCGGGGCGAACAAGTGCGTCCGCGCCAAGGACGCGAAGGCCCGACTCGACACGCTCGCGGCGCACGGGATCTACACCATCGCGCGCTTCGTGGTCGCCAAGGACCCGCTGCTGGCGGAGCGGAAGCCAGGCTGGTCGGTGAAGGATCGCACCACGGGCGGGCTGTGGCGCGACCGGATCAACATCGCCTGGGTGGACGCCTACAACGACTCGGTGTGGATCTACGCGGCGCAGCTGGCCGCGGAGGCCGTGCGGTTGGGGTTCAACGAGGTGCAGTTCGATTATGTCCGCTTCCCCGACGAGCCGCGCGAGCGCATGGCGACGGCGATCTTCCCGGCCCACCACGCCGGGGAAACGCAGCGCGCGGCGGTGCGCGAGCACATCACGCTGCTCCGGAACCGCCTCAAGCCGCTGGGCGTGCCCGTCACGTTCGACATTTTCGGCCTCACCGCCTCTGCTACGACGGGCGATCTCGGCATCGGGCAAGTGTGGGAGGATTTCATCAACGTCGCGGACGTGGTGCTGCCGATGGTCTATCCCAGCCACTACTACCGCGGGGCGTTCGGGCTGGCATGGCCGAACGGCCAGCCGTATCGCGTGGTGCGCGCCGCGTTGACCGACGCGCTGCAGCGCTCGCGGCCGCACCCCGCCGCCGCCGAGATCCGCCCCTTCCTGCAGGCGTTCACGCTGGGCCGGCGGCTTCCCCGCTACACGCCGTCCGAGATCCGCGAGCAGATCCGCGCGGTCGAAGACCTCGGCATCACGTCGTGGGTGCTGTGGAACCCACGCAGCGTGTACCAGCGGGAATCGCTGCGGCCGAAGAAGCGCGCTCCCCCTGCCCCAGGGCGAGAACTCTCCGGCACGACCGGCGGCCGTTAGCCCCGGCCGTCAGGCCGGGGCGGCCACCGGCCCGGGCTGCCACTCCGTGATGTAGCCCGTGATGGCCGACGCCGCCACGGTGTACGGGTTGGCGAGGTAGAGCTGCCCCGGACCCGAGCGTCCTGGGAAGTTGCGGTTGATCGCGCTGATCGTCACTTCATCCCGGGTCTTCGACACACCGGGCCCCGCGTTGATGCAGGCGCCGCACGAGGGCTCGAGAAACGTCGCGCCCACCTTATGGAACAGCTCGAGGTAGCCCCGCTCCTCGCAGTAGCGTTTCACATCCTGCGACCCGCACTGGATGTAAAACCGCACCCACGGCGCGACGCGGGCGCCCCGCTCCGCCGCTTCCGCGAGCACCCGTGCATACATGTCCATGTCTTCCTTCTTCCCCGCCGTGCACGAACCCGCGTACGCGATATCCACACGGATCCGCCGAGCCGCCGGGTCGATATGCTGGCCGTTCCCCGGGTCGCCGGGTAGCGCCATCATCGGCCGGATCGCGCCAGCGTCGATCTCGATCACCTCGCAGTACTCGGCGTCGGGGTCGCTCGCCAGCCCGGCGCACAGCCGCTCGGCGTCGCCACGCGCCATGCCGCGGTACTCCCTCAAGTACTCGACCGTCTTCGCGTCCGGGGCGACGTAGCCGGTGAACCCGCCTACCTCGGCCGTCATATTGGTCATCGTGGCCCGCTCGTCGACGGACAGCGACTCGACAGCACCCCCACAGTATTCCACCAGCTTGCCGATGGCCTGGCCGCTCTTCACGTACGGATGCCGCAAGATCTCGAGCATGAAGTCCTTGGCCGTCACGTTGTCCGGCTTCTGCCCGCGCACTACGACCTTGACGGTTTCCGGGACCGTGAGCCGCACGTCCTTCGTGATCCACGAATTGAAGATCGCCGTCGTCCCCACGCCGAACGCCACGCACCCGACCGCGCCGGCGTGTGGGGTGTGGGAGTCCGAGCCGATGATCACCATCCCCGGCTCGGCGTGCCCCTCGAGCATCTTCGAATGGCAGATCGCCTCGGCGCCGTGGCGGCCGAGCCGCAGCTCGCCGTACAGCTTGATCCCCTGCTTCTCCGCGAACGTACGCTGCTTCTTCTCGAGCTGGAGCGCGACGTCGAGGAGCCCCTCCTTGACGCGCTCGGGCGTCATCGCTTCGGGGAGGAACGTCAGGTGGTCGCGGAACATGAGGATCGAGCCGGGATCGTAGACCTGCTCGTTCTCGCCCACGAGCTGCTCGAAGAAGATCGCGGCCATCGGCGTCACGTACTCGTGGCTGAACCGGATGTCGGTGACCACGAAGCCCTCGTCTCCCGGCTTGACGGCCGGTACGCCGATCCTTCCCCGCGACGGGTCCACCACCCAATGACGGGCGATGATCTTCTCGCCGAGCGTCATGGGCCGGCGCGGAGTCTCGGGCGGCGCGAGGACGACCTTCCCTTGGAGCCGGGCGACGTTGAAGTTGAACAGCCCGCCGTACTCGATGATACCGCGCGTGATCTCGCCCTCGCCTTGGGTGAAGGCTGCGAGCGGAATCGCCTCGCCCCGCCGCACTCGGTCGATGATCGAGAAGTCGGTAGTGGTGAGGATCCCCAGATTCTGGCAATTCTCCCGGTAGATCCGCTCGATATTCTCGGCGATGACCAGTTTGATGCCGGCGCACATCTCGGCGTACGGCGACTGCTCCCGCGACGAGCCCTTGCCGCGCCGCTTGCCGCTGACCGACGCCACGAAGCGGCCGCCCTTCACCGATCCCCGAGTGATCGGGAACTCCTCGCCGCATTTCAAGCCCAGGTACGGGAAGTCGCCCAGCGTTTCGTCGTAGTAGTAGCAGATGTAGGCAGGCGTGATCTCGTCGGTCGAGATGTTGTCGCGCAGCGCGATGGCGGGGGTCCAGTCCAGGTCCTCCCCCGCGAGCTGGCTGCGCACCAGCGCGGCATCCTCGGCCAGAAACAGGACACGGCCCTCGAGCCGGACGAGATCCGGGAGCCGCGCGACCGGGCGGGCCTGCAGCGCTTGCAGCATACGCGAAAGATGAACCCCTTGCTCCGAGCCGAGCAAGCCGATTTGCTTCGGGGCACCGGACCGAACGCTGGAGGTCGAGGATGTCTCCGTGCTGTCGATTTGCTGTCACGATACTGCTCGCCACGCCGGTCGCATCGCTCGGCGGCCAGCAACGGGCACCCGCGTTGCCACCCGTGAGCACCGCAGCGATGGACGCCCACCTCCGCTATCTGTCCGACGACTTGCTCGAGGGGCGTGCCCCGGGCACGCGCGGGGGCCGCCTCGCCGCTCAGTACGTCGCGGCGCAGTTCCAAGCGCTCGGTCTAGCGCCTGCGGGGCCCGACGGCTCCTACTTCCAGCCGGTCGCGCTCGTCGGCCTCACGCCGCATCCGTCGCTCATGTGGGGCACGCCCGGCGCGCCGCAACCACTCAAGCCGCTCGACGACTTCGTCGCGTGGGCTGAGCGCCCGGAGCCCGAGATCACGGCTGACGGCGAAGTCGTGTTCCTGGGCTACGGTATTCAGGCGCCCGAGTGGCAATGGGACGACTACAAAGATGTGAGCGTGCGCGGCCAGGTCCTGCTGATGCTCGTGAACGACCCGGGGCTCCAGGACTCGACGGTTTTCAACGGCCGCGCGCTCACCTACTACGGCCGCTGGACTTACAAGCTCGAGGAGGCAGCCCGGCGCGGGGCGCTCGGCGTCCTCCTGATTCACACCACCGCCAGCGCGACGTACCCGTGGGAGGTGGTGCGCGGGTCATGGTCGGTGGAGCAGTTCAAACTGGACCGCGTGGCGGCGCAGGGCATCGCGTTCGCCGGGTGGGTCACCTCCGACGCCGCCCGGGCTGCGCTCTCCCGCGCCGGCTTCAACCTCGACTTCCTGAGCCGTGCCGCCGCGCGGCGGGACTTCCGGCCGGTCCCGACCGGCCTGCACGTGGCGGTCGATATCATCAGCGCGCTACGTCGCGTCCGCTCCGAGAACGTGGTGGCGAAGCTGCCGGGGAGCGACCCGAGACTCGCGAGCCAGGTCGTACTGTTCACCGCTCACTGGGACCACAAGGGGATCGGCCCCGCGGTCAACGGTGACTCGATCTACAACGGCGCGGAGGACAACGCGTCCGGCGTCGCCGCGATGCTCGCGACGGCCCAGGCGCTCAGCCACGCGACTCCCCCGCCGCGACGCACCCTGCTGTTCGTCGCGACGACCGCCGAGGAGAGCGGCCTGCTCGGCAGCCAGGCATACGTGCAAAGCCCGCTCGCGCCGCTCGAGCGCACGGCGGCGGTGCTGAACCTCGATGTCACGAACGTGCGCGGCGCCACGCGGGACATCGACGCTCTCGGGATCGACCGCTCCACTCTCGGACTGGTGTTTGAGAGCGCGGCGCGGGCTGAGTCGCTCGCGGTCGTCCACGAGCCGGACGTGCGTGGCTCGTTCTACCGGTCGGACCACTTTCCCTTTGCAAGAGCCGGGGTGCCGGTGCTCTCGATCGAGGCGGGAAGAGATTTCATCGGGCGGCCTGCCGGATGGGGCAAGGAGCAGGATGAGCTGTACAACCGGGAGCGCTACCACCAGCCGAGCGACCAGTACCGGCCGACCTTCGCCTACGAAGGGATGGCGCAGGAGGTCCGCGTCACGATGCGGGTGGCTCTCGCGGTGGCGAATGCGCCCGAGGTGCCGCGCTGGTTGCCAAACTCGGAGTTCAAGCGTCAGACCAGCCCGCCGACGCCCTGAGTGCAATCCGTTGCATTGCTTGTAATGTGGCGAGCAGAAGGCAGTTACGGGTCTTGGTCCGGCCAGTTCTCCAGCGCCTCTGGCCGATTCCGAGGCCGCCGAATAAGTTTGCGCCCGCTTTTTGACAGTCCCGTCTCCCGCACTCGTCACCGCGGAGCGAGCCCCTGGAACTCCCGACATCCCATCGGTTGCCGCTGTCCTGGCTGCTCGAGGCGGCAAGCCCACCGATCCAGTACCGCGCCTACGCCGAAGTTGTGCGGGAGAGCGAGCGCGATCCGGAACGACTCGCCGTGCTGCGCCAGGCCGTCTTGGAGTACAAGGTCGCTCTGGCGATCGCCCGCAAGCAGAAGTCCACGGGGCTGTGGGGCGGCAACCTCCTCGGGCCGAACGCCTCGAAGGCGTACGGTTGGCATGAGCCCGGCACCGTGTTTCAGTACCGCCGATTGCTCGAGATGGGCTGGCCGCCGACCGAGCGGCCGTTCAGGCTCGCGGACCGGCTGCTGTTTCAGTTGCTGTCGCGCATCGAGCCGGACGACCCGGACCGGGCGGTTGCCCAGCGGGCTCAAGAGCTGCTGGCAGAGTACCAAAAGCCCGCCCGGACCGACTCCGGACTCGGCCGCTGGGCACGGCGGCTCGGCCGGGAGGCGGCGGCATGCGCGCTCGCGCGCGCCGGCCACATCGACGACCCGCGAGTGCGCGGGACCGCGCATACGATCGCCAGTAACATCTCACAGTTCCTGCGCAGCGAGCTCGCTGGGAAGCCGTTCAGGAAGGCGCACGGCAAGACGGTGCTCGAGCCCGCGGCCTACCCGCCCACCGTTTTCGCGGTCGAGATGCTCGCCTGCCTCCCTCCGGTGCAGCGGGAGCGCGCGGGGTTCATCGAACGGTTGGGGCAGTATTTCTCGGCGCCGGCGCCGCGTCGCGCGTTTTTCATCCTGGCTGGCAAGAAGCTGTTCAAGCCGATGTTCGAGCTGCTGGGCGACCCCCTGCGCTCCGACGCTCAGGGCCACATCAGCGACATTCCGTTCGCCGTGTACTGGCTCGAGCTCCTGGCCCGGCTCGGCCTGGCGCGC
Source organism: Gemmatimonadetes bacterium 13_1_40CM_69_22 (assembly GCA_001917665.1). Classification (GTDB taxonomy): domain Bacteria; phylum Gemmatimonadota; class Gemmatimonadetes; order Gemmatimonadales; family GWC2-71-9; genus 20CM-4-69-16. The sequence continues at coordinate 41,616 of MNEL01000020.1, forward strand.
CAGATCCCGAGCGCCAACCGCGTGCTCGCCCGTCTCTACAGCGAGTGCGACGACCAGGGGATTTGGAGCCCGAAAAGCCTGCGAGCCATGCCCAAGGCCACGAATCCTGTCACGGCCCACTATTTCCCGCTCGAAGGGCCCGGGAAGAGTCCCGCTCAGCGACAGACCGACGTGACGTTTCGGCTGGGGCTGATCGCGCGGCTCATGGGGATCCCGGTCGAGGTGGTGTGAGAGGCACGGGGGCGCGCGCGGCGCGGGGGAGCGATGAGCACCACCTTGCGGCGAGCGTGTTAATAACGTAGTAGTAACTACTACTACGCGATGCCAGACGTCGACCTCACCCCGTTCGGATTCACTCCCACTGAGTCCGTCGTGTATGCAGCGTTGCTGCGGCTCGGCCCGTCCACGGGGTACGGGGTGGGGCACGCCACGCGGCTCGCACGCGCCAACGCCTATGCCGCGCTCGCAGGGCTCGTCACCCGCGGGGCCGCTCACCGGACCCCCGGCCGCCCCGTGCAATATCGCCCCACCGACCCCCAAGCACTGCTCGCTCACCTCGCCGCCCAGCAGGGAGAAGCACTCGACCGGCTCAGTCGCGCGCTTGAGGACGCGAGTCACCCGACGGAGCCCGAGACTCGCGTCGTGGCCGGCGCTCGCGCCGTGGCCAACCTCATCCAGCAGCTCGTCGCTCGGGCCGACCAGACGATCCAGGGGATCCTGGCCGCAGAGCTGTGGCGCCCGACGCTGCCCGCGTGGCGGCGTGCCACAACCCGGGCGGCGCTCGACGTCCGCCTGGCGGGCGAGAGCTCCGACACCGATGGCATCACGCAGGGCGCGGTCCCCGCAGGCACGCCCACGCTGCTGCTGATCGACGACACCCGAGTGCTGACCGTCTCGGGAACGGGCGAGCAGATTACCGCGCTGTGGAGCACGCATCCGCTCATTGCGACGCTGGCCCGCGCCGCGCTGCGCAACGTCACCTGATGCGCCGGCTGCCGCTCGCCCTGTTCGCCACGCTCGCCGCCTGCCGCGCGGCGCCGATTCCGGACGGCGAGCGGTTCCCGGCCGGAACGCAATTCACGGCGCGCTTCCTTCAGGTCGGCGACACCAAGGTCCGGTATATCGACGCCGGGGAGGGGACGGCCGTGATCTTCATCCACGGGCTGGGGGCGTCTCTGTACGCCTGGCGGAAAAACCTCGCCCCCGTGATAGCGGCGGGATTCCGGGTGGTGGCGTTCGACAATCGGGGCTTCGGCTCCTCCGGCAAACCGGCGCAGGGGTACACGAACGCCGCCTATGCGCGCCTCGTCGCGGCACTGATGGACTCCCTGCACCTCCCCGATGCCGTGCTCGTGGGTCACTCGATGGGGGGCGAGATCGCCGGCGAGGTGGCGATCGCCTTCCCGCACCGTGTACGCGCATTGGTCCTGATTGGGGCTGTGGGACTCGGCACGCGCGAGCCGCTGCTGTTCCGAGTCGCCCGGTGGCCCGTGGTGGGGCCCGCGATCCTCGCGTTCCGGGGCCGGGGATTCGTCGCGCGGCTGCTCAAGTCTACGTATGCCGACCCCAACAAAGTGGGCGAGGCGGATGTGGACCAGTATTACGCCCCGGTCGCCGAGCCGGACTACGGTCGGGCGCTGCGGGGAGTGTTGCGGGAGTTCCGGCTCGACGGGTTGGCAGGGCGGCTCGGCGCGATTCAGGCGCCCACGCTGGTGCTGTGGGGGGAAGCGGACCGCTGGGTGCCGATCGCCCGGGGCCGCGCGCTCGCCGCCCAGCTCGAGCGCTCGGCGTTCCTCTCCGTGCCGCACGCCGGACACTCGGTGCAGGAGGAAGCGCCCGGGGAGGTGAACCGCCTGCTGATCAAGTTCCTCAAGCAGGGCCTGCCGCGCGTACCGGAGAACCTCGCATCGCTCACGGACTGGCGCGGCCGCCGGAGGGATATAGATTTCATCAACCGGATGGTTGAGCGAATCGCCCCCTGAAACCTAAGCTGGGCAACCCCAGAGCATTACGGATCATCACCGCCGCCAGGGACGAGTTCGCCCGGCGCGGCTTCGATGGCGCCCGCGTGGACCAGATCGCTCGGCGCGCCGGTGTCAACAAGCAGCTGCTGTTCTACTACTTCCACTCCAAGCGCGGACTGTTTAACGCCGTGCTCACGCGCGGCGCCGCCGAGCTGGAGCAGGCGCTCGCCTCGCTCGCGGTCGGCGGCGAGGGGCCGCTCGATCGCATGGGCGCGGCGCTGGCGGCACAGTTCGACTTTCTCGCCGCCCACCCCGATCTCGTCATGCTGCTCACGCAGGCCGGCCGATCCGACGCCCGGCCGTTTGCGCCGGCCATCAAGCGGCTGGTCATCCTGCTCGCCGAGGGACAAGGGCTGGGCCAGGTGCGCGACGACGTCGACCCACACTTGGCGGCGGCGCAGGCGCTGGTGCTCATGGTCGCCTATCTCGGCCTCGAGTCGCTCATTGCCGCGAGCGCCCCGCCGCTCGGCGCCGACGAGCCGGCGTTGCGCGCGCGCTGGAAGGAAGCCGCGGTGAAGCTGGTGCTGGAGGGAGTGAGGGCCTAGGAAGAGACTTCGAGGCCGAGTGCATCGGGCGGGCCGGCCGACCGTCACCAATTCAGCCAGTACGACGCTTTCACGAGGAAGGTGTTTTCCGGGTGGAGGCTGAACAGGTCGCGGAAGTCACCGGCGAGCGACCGCGTCCCCGTCGCCCCGAGGAAGTCGCCCCGACGTTGCGCCCAGACGACGAACAGCGTCGAGCCGGGCCGATACTCCCACCGCAGCACGACGTTGGAATTGAACTGCTTGAAGTTGAACCCACTGGCGACGGTGCCGAAGTACGGCTTGAACCGGTCGTCGTACGCCGCAGCGCGCGGATTGGCGAGCTCGCGCGGGTTCGCGTACGTGCCCTTGCTCACGAACGGCTGTGCGTAGACCTGGAGCGTGAGGTCGGGCGTTATCGTGTAGTCTACCCGCCCGGTCAGCGACAGGGTCTTCTGGTTCAGGTGGGCCAAGGGGTAGTGTGTGGCGCCGGTGGAGTCGGTGACGGGGCCGAAGGGCTGGGTGTTGTCGATATTGTGCGTGACGCTGATGCCGATCGTTGTGTTGAACTGCGACGCGATGCGCACCGATACCTGCGAGCCCATGTTGACCGACTCGGACCGGCCGCCGTCCCCACGCCAATAGTTCGCCCACAGAGCGGGCACCACAACCGGCCGGCTGTCGCCGTCCCACTCCGCCCAAGAGGAGACAATTGGATCGACCCGCACGGCCGGGCCACCGCGAGCGCGGCGGTCGTCGAGCGTCGTGCCAAGGTGACCCAGTGTCGTGCCGGCGTGCAGCCACCAGCGGTTCTTGAGCTGCACGTGAACATTGGTGTTGGCAGCGCGCTCGAGCGGCAACCCGGCGCCCGTCCAGAATTGCCACCAGTTGAAGTTCCAGAACGCGGTCTGGTACAGCGAGCTCGGATGCAGCGACTGCACCCCGAACCAGTTGTTCCAGCTCTGCTGGTCGGCGCGGAGCAAGAAGCCGAGGTCGTTCACCTCGAAACCCGGGGAGCGGCGCTGATAGCTCGTCTCGAACCGGGTGATCCCCCCGCCCACCTTGCCGAAGAGCAGCTCCTCCGCGTCGCCCGCGAGCGACGTCCTGGTCGAGTCGAAGGGGAGACCGGCGTCGGGGCGCTGGTAGTAGTGCACCGGGTCCCGTTGGGTCGCCGTGATCGCCGACGGCGTTCCCGCCACCCGGCTCAAGTCCACAGAGCCGGAGAGCTGGTAGCGGCTCCCCAAGAAGCGGTGGCGAAAGTCGAGCGCGCCCACGTACGCGCTGTGGCGGAGCGAGGCGTCCGTCAGCGGGTCGAGGCTGCGGTTCACCGCCGTGGCCAGGACGCCGACGCCGCTCCCGCCGTTGCGGAAGTCCTGCTGCGCGCGGATGGCCGCGTAGTTGGCGGCAGGCTCGGTGGTGCGGTCCGCGTTGCCGGCGGCGCGCCGCGTAACTGCGTCGAGCACACCGACCGTCTGCCCACCGGGCAACCGGCCGGTCAGCTTCGCCGCGCTGTAGATCGTGGTGGCGATAGGCGACTCGGGATCGCCGCGGCCGAGTTGCGGGGCCCGCCCGATGCGACGCGAGTAGAACAGCCGCTCACCGTTGCAGTTCACCTGGCTGCAGTTCACGTTGAAGCGGAAGATCCCTGTGCCCGCGACGAAGAAGGGACGGCGCTCCTGGAAGAAGGTCTCGAAGGCCGTGAGGTTGAGGACAGCGGGGTCGGCCTCCACTTGCCCGAAGTCAGGGTTCACGGTGGCGTCGAGCGTCAGGTTGGAGGTGAGCCCGTATTTCAGGTCCGCCCCTCCTGTGAGCTTCTGGGACCGATCAAAGCTGTTGCCGGCTGCGACCGACACGTTCTTCGTCACCGCGTACGGCGCGACCTCCAGTCGGCGCGGTGCGGGGAGTCCCACCAAACCGGTGACGTCCCCCAGCTGGGAGGCGAAGCCCGCCTTCGATTGCCGGTACACCGGCCAGGCGACCCGCTCCGAGTACCGCTGGATGTCGCGCCACACGGCGAAGCCGAACGTGTTCGTGTCCGCATGCGCGTAGCGCAGCTGCGACAGCGGTATCCGGAACTCCGCCGTCCAGCCGAGCGAGTCCACGGTCGTCGCCACCTCCCACACCCCGTCCCACGCATCATCCTCGTTGTTGTCGTTGTAGATCGCGTAATCGCGCTTCACGCCCGCGGGGTTGACGGCGAACTCGTACCCGGTGCGCCGGTCGTGATAGGAGTCGATCACGATCTTGAGCTGGTCCGTCGGCGCGCGCACGTCGCGACGCGCCAGGATTTTCAGGATGCTGTCGGGATGGGGATCGAAGGCGCGGATGAACGCGTAGAAGTTGTGGTCGTCGTAGCCGACCTTGGCTTCCGTGGGGAACCGCGGGTCGCCGTCCTCCCGCGGCGAGAACTCGCGGAAGGCCGTGATGGCGGGTGCTTCGCGCCACACCTCGTCGTCGTCCTTGCCGTCGATGACCACGACGCGGACCGCCCGCCGGGCGACGACCGTGGTGGCAGTGGGCGCCGGCGGCTTGCCGGCTTCGGCGGTGGGGCTGCCGTACGCCTGGACGACGACCATGACGGCGAGCATGGGCACGGCGGCTGGCATACCGGACCTTTGGGGGTACCGGGGACTTAGACGCGTCCGGGGCCGAAATGGTTGCACCAACGCGCAGGCCCCCGGGGAGAGCAACCCGCCGGGGGCCCGATGCGCCGCGTTGCGCCCGCTTAGTTCTGCTTCGCCACCAGGCTCGGCTCGTGCGGTACGTCGCCCTCGAACACGAGGTGGCCCGCCTCGAACCTGGCGCCACGGAGCGCCAAGCTCAGCACCTCGCCCAGGTCCTCGACGAGGTGCACCTCGAGCGACGTCCGCACCTCTTCGGGAAGATCGTCCAAGTCCGGCGCGTTCTCCTTGGGGAGCACGATCGTGCGAATGCCGGCGCGGACGGCACCGAGCACCTTCTCCTTGACGCCTCCAATGGGCAACACCCGGCCCCGCAGCGTGACTTCGCCGGTCATCGCGAGGTCGTGGCGTGCGGGCCGCCGGGACAGCGCGGACACCAGCGCGGTCGCCATCGTCACACCGGCGGACGGGCCGTCCTTCGGGATGGCACCGGCCGGGACGTGGATATGCACGTCGGTCCCGGTGAGGGCTGCGTCCGGGATACCGAGCTGGTCGGCGTGGCTCTTGGCGTACGTGAGTGCCGCGCGCGCCGATTCCTTCATCACGTCACCCAGCTGGCCGGTGAGCACCAGCTCGCCCTTGCCGCGCATCACGCTCGCCTCGACGAACATGATGTCGCCTCCGACCGGCGTGTAGTACATCCCCGTCGCGACCCCGATGTCGTCCTCCCGCGCCATGCGCTCGGGGTGCACCTTGGGGCGTCCGATGAGATCGTCGACATGTTTCGCGTCCACTGTGACGCGCTCGGCTTCCCCTCCGGCGATCTTGCGGGCGACCTTGCGCCCGAGCTTGCCGATCTCGCGCTCGAGCTGGCGCACACCCGCCTCGCGCGTGTAACTCGTGATGATCGCGCTCAGAGCCTCGTCCGTCACCGTGAGCTGCTCGGGAGCCAGCCCGGTCTCGTGCAGCTGCCGCGGCACGAGGTAGCGCTTCGCGATCTCGAGCTTTTCGCGCTCGGTATAGCCCGCGAAGTTCACCGTCTCGAGCCGGTCGAGCAGCGGCGCCGGGATGTACTGGAGGAAGTTCGCCGTCGCGATGAACAGCACCTCGGACAGGTCGAACGGCACACCGAGGTAGTGATCGGTGAACGAGTCGTTCTGTGCCGGATCCAGCACCTCGAGCAACGCGGCCGCGGGGTCGCCCTGGAACGAGACGCCCAGCTTGTCGACCTCGTCGAGCAGGAACACCGGGTTCTTCGCGCCGGCCTGCTTCATCCCCTGGATGATGCGGCCGGGCATGGCACCCACGTAGGTGCGACGATGGCCGCGGATATCGGCCTCGTCGCGAGCGCCGCCCAGCGAGATACGCACGTACGGCCGGCCCATCGCGCGGGCGATCGACTTGGCGATCGACGTCTTGCCCACGCCCGGCGGCCCGACGAACAGCAGAATCGAGCCTTTCGACTGCTTGTCGTCTTCGTTGCCGCGCGCGTCGCCTTTCGGCGTGCGCTGTCGCAGCTGGCGCACCGAGAGGAACTCGAGGACTTCGTCCTTGACATCCTGCAGGCCGTAGTGGTCCTCGTCGAGGATCGCGGCCGCCCGCTTCAGGTCGAGCGACTCTTCGGCCCGCTTGTTCCACGGCAGCTCGGCCATGGTCTCGAGATAGGTGCGGATCACCTGGGCTTCCATCGAGTCCCGGGCCGCCCGCTCGAGCCGCGCCAGCTCGCGATCCACTTCCTTGCGCGCGGCTTCGGGAAGCTCGAGCGCCGCGAAGCGCTTACGCAACTCTTCGACTTCCGTCGCTTCGTCTTCCTCGCCCAGCTCCTTGCGGATCGCCTTCATCTGCTCGCGCAGGAACAGCTCCCGCTGGCGCTCTCCCAGCTCCTCCTGAACCTGGGACTTGATCTGCTCCTGGGCGTCGAGCACCCCGATCTGACGTTGCACGTGCACCAGCACCCGGCGTAGCCGCTCCTCGACCTCGAGGGTTTCGAGCAATGCCTGGCGCTCGGCCGGGGCGATCTCCAGGTAGCCCGCCACGAGGTCGGCCAGGCGCCCCGGATCCGACACGCCCTCCAGCACCTGCCGCACCACCTCCTCGGGCAGCCCGGACTTCTGTCCGAGCTCCCCGGCCCGCTCGCGCGCCTCGCGGTGCAGCGCCACGAACGCCGGATCGTCGGGGCGGAGCGGCGGCCGATCCTCCACCTCCCGTACCACGGCCTCGAGATGCCCCTGGTTCTCGACATAGTGCAGCGCCACGCCGCGCTTCTCACCGTGCAGCAGCAGCTGCACGCCGCCCAGACCGCGCTGAATCTGGCTGATCTTGGCGATCGTCCCCGTCGTGTACAGCACGCTCGGGGTCACGTGATCGACGTTCTCGCGCTGCGAGACGGCGAAGATCAGGCGGGACTCCCCCTTCAGCGCCGCTTCGATAGCGCGCAACGTAGTGGGACGGCCCGCGCCGATCGGCGCGGACACGCCCGGAAACAAGACGATCTCCCGGAGCGGAAGCACCGGGAGCGTCAAGCGTTCAGACATAGGTTCTTCCATTTGAGAGTTCACAACGGCCTCACGGCCGGACTGCGTCAGCATCGTCCGTGCCACCAAGAGAACGCTTAAGCGAGCACGTCCGTTCCGTGCGGAGCGGTCAATAAGGCAGAAGCTGCCTTTTAGCCACTGATGATCAGGCCATCGGCCGTCAGCTTGGCGCCACCTACCGACGGCTTCGATCGTAAGTGCAAACCGTTTGGATGGTTGCACGGTCGCGCCGACACGGCTAAATCTATGCGGCGCACACCGCTCGGACCCCGATGACGGACGCAGACAAGTCGCTCGCCGCGCGCCTGATCCAGGCGTTGGGAAGCTCCTACACTGTCGAGGGGGAGCTCGGTCGCGGCGGGATGGGCGTCGTGTACAAAGCCCGTGACGAGCGCTTGAAGCGCCAGGTGGCGATCAAGGTGCTGCCCCCCGAGCTCGCCTTCCGGGAGGAGATCCGTATCCGGTTCCTGCGCGAAGCAGAGACGGCGGCGCGGTTGTCACACCCGCACATCGTCCCGATCCATTCGGTCGGCGAAGGTCCGGACGGCCTCGTCTACTTCGTGATGGCGTACGTGGACGGCGAGTCGGTCGCGGCGAAGCTGAAGCGGCGCGGCCAACTGCCCTCGGAGGAAGCGCGCCGCATCATGCTGGAGACGGCGGACGCGCTCGGAGCCGCGCACGCGCTCGGCATCATCCACCGGGACGTGAAGCCGGACAACATCCTGCTCGAAGGAAGCCGCGGTCGCGTCGTCGTGACGGACTTCGGGATCGCGAAGGCGCTCTCGTCGACCACGGGCTCGGCGACGCTGACCGCCACGGGCGTGGCGATCGGGACGCCGCACTACATGAGCCCGGAGCAGGCCGCGGGAGATCGCGAGATCGACGGCCGCTCCGACATCTATAGCCTGGGCGTCGTGAGCTACCAGATGTTGACGGGGGAGCTGCCGTTCCACGCGCCGACGGTGCCGGGCATCCTCATGAAGCACATCACGGAGCGGGCACCGCTCGTCACAGATAAGTGCCGCGATTGCCCCGAAGATCTGGCGGCCTGCGTGATGCGCTCCCTCGAGAAGGACCCCGATGACCGCTGGCCCACGGCGGACGCGCTACGGCGCGCGCTCGAGGCCCGCAGCGCGACCATGTCCCGGTCGCGACGAACCTCCGGGGGGCCGGCGCCGCGGGCGCCGCGGTTCCCGTCCCCGCCCGCCCTCCCCATCCCCCGAAGCCCCGACGTGGGACGTCGCCCGATCCGCCGTCGCGAGGCGGCGCAGTTGGCGCCTGCCGGCGAAGCGGACATTGTCCGCAAGATGCGCTCGAGCTTCGTGTCTTGGGCCTCGGTCGCCGGCGGGTGCTTGTTGTTCGACGTGGCGACCGGGTGGCATGGGTGGTCCTTGTTCGTGGCTGTGCCGTGGGGCGCGTTCGGCCTGCTGCCGCTCTACATGCGGCTCTGGAGTGCGGGCTACTCCTGGCGCGACGTGCTGCGCCGGCCGGCGGCGCCCGAGTCGGCGGAGGCGCAGCTCGCGGCGGCGGGGTCGCGGCCGCTCGATCTCCCGACCGCCACGGGGGACGAGTTCGGCCGCCTGGCGACGGCGGTGCAACAGGCGCGGAACGACCGCAAGGCCATTCTCAAGATCATGGAGCGGGTGCCCAAGTCCGAGAAGAAGCTGCTCCCGGACGTGATCGTCACGGTGGACGGGCTGCTGAAGCGGTCCGAAGACCTGGCGCGGACGGCGCACGCGATGAGCGGCGCCGTCGATCGCGGAGCGCTCGCACGACTCGAGGACAAGATCGCTGTGACGAAGCGGGAGCCCGAGAGCGCGGAGCGCGAGCGCCAGCTCAACCTGCTGCAGCGGCAGCGGCAGACGCTCACCGACCTGCTCACGCGCCGCCAGCTGGTCGAAGACCAGATCGAGTCGTGCGTGCTCGCGATGCAGAACGTGCGGTTCGATCTGCTGCGCCTCAGATCGGCGGGCGTGGCCGCCGTGCTCGACGATCTCACCCACGCCACTCAGCAGGCGCGCGCCCTGTCCCGCGACGTCGACCACGCCATCGCCGCGGCCGGCGAGATCCGGGAAGCGCTGGGGGAGCAGCCCGGCGCCTAGAGCACCTCGCCGCGCCGGCACCGCGCGACGAGCGGCGGGCCGTCGTCACGCTCGATCCCGAACTCGAGCAACAGGATGAACTGCTGCGCGGCCTCCTCGCAGCGGCCCGCCCGCAGCGCCGCGACCGCGAGAAACTCGTGGAGCTTCGACCAGCCATCGCGACCCGCCACGGCCGCCCGCATCAGGCTGTCGGCGGTGCGCGGCGGTCCCTCCAGGGCGAAGCGCGTGAGCGCGTCCCCAAGCCATTCCCGGGGATAGGGGTGCCGCAACGTGCCGCGCGCGGCGGCCAACGCCGCCCGCGCGTCTGCCGCGGCCCCGGCCCAGTCCTTGGCACGTGCCGCCACCACCGCGAGGCCGGCGCGCGCTTCCGCAGTGTCGGCACCCGCTGCGAGCGCCCCGGTCAACAGAACGGCGGCCCGTGCGCTCTGTCCGCGCCGGGTCGCGACGAGCCCGGCGAGCAGCCACGCGCCGGGGTCGCGCCCCGGCCTCACGAGCCGCCCGAGCGCCGTGTCGGCGAGCGTCGAGTCGCCGAGTCCCAGCAAGATCGCGGCGGCGTTGACGGTCCAGAGAGGTTCATCGGGGCGGGCCCGGCGGGCGGCGTCGATGTAGCGCAGGGCAGCGGGATCACCGCGCCGCACGGTGAGCGCCCTGGCGAACAGGAACGGGGACGCGCCGTCCGCTTCCTGAGTCGCGGCGCGGATCGCGACCAGCGAATCGAACACCCCCTCGGTACCCCGGCTGTCGAGGAAGCGACGCGCCGCGACGAACTCGAGCCGGGGCAGGTCGTCGCGATGCGCCACGCCGGGCTGCTTGAGCAGCTCGCCGACGCCCGCCGACCCGAGGAGCAGGTGGCCGAAGTAGTCGGCGGGTTGGTCCACGCCGAGATACTCGCGGCCGAGCTCGCCGAGCGAGCCACGGGCGCCGACCAGCCGCCCCAGCCAAGCGCGGTCGTACGTGAGCGGACGCGCCGAGCCGAGCACCATCACGTCGCCCGGCGAGCTGAACCAGATCTCCACGTGCGGGAACACCGCGGCAAGGTTCCGCACGATGCCCACCACGACGGGCACCGGCAGCTGGTATAGCTGCACCCACTGGGAGAAGACGCCGCCCTCCGTGAGTCGCTCGCGCACGATCCGGAAGAACTCCGGCGTATAGAGGGTCGCGACGCCCGCGAGCCACGGGTTCGAGGGCTCGGAGACGATCACGTCGTAGCGCGCCCGGTCGATCTGGAGCGCGCTCCGCGCGTCGTCGACGACGACGGAGACGGTGGGCCGGGCGAGCACGGTGTCGTTCACGTGTAGGAAGAACCGGCTCATATCCAGCACGGCGGGCTCGATCTCCACCACGCGCACCCGCTCCATCCCGGGGACGGCTGCGAGCGCGTGCGTGGTGACGCCGCTACCATACCCGATCACCAGGGCCGACGTGGCGCCAGGCCGCGCCGCCACAGGGGCGAGGCCGAGCAGGATTTCCGTGTCCATGTCGCCGTGGTCCGAGGCGTCGGCCTTGCCGTTGACCTTGAGCGTGCGGCCGGTTCCGCTCTCCCACACCGACACGGTGGCGTTCCAGCCCTCGCGGTACGCCAGCTGCCGCACGCCGCGGTGCTCGAGGAAGTCCTGCCGCGCAACGGCACTCATCGGCTGTCGGGCATAGATGCTCGGGCCCAGATCGATGAGCCGGGTGCTCCAGCGCGGTGCGGCAAGGGCGACGGCGAGCCCCACGCTCGCGAGGCCGCCGGCGCCGAGCACCCGCAGCCGGAGACGGCGGTGCTGCTCGGAGCCTTCCGCGACGCGGCGCGCCACCAGGACCGCGAGCGTCAGGGCCGCGCACGCGTTGATCGCCACACCAATGCGGAGCGTGCGATCGGTGCCCAGCGTCACCACCAGCAGGAATCCCGTGAGCACGGCGCCTGCGATGCTGCCCAGGGTGTTGAGGGCGTACGCGCGCCCCACGTCGGCCCCGCGCGCCACGTTCCGGGAGGCCACGAGATCCGTGAGGAGAGGAAACGTCATCCCCATGCCGAGCGCCGGGATCAGCACCACCGCGCCGACGCCGAATCCCATGGCGAGGAGTCGTTCCGTCGCCCCCAGGGACTGTGTCTGGAACACGGCGATGATGTAGCGCGGCAGCAAGCCAAACACGACGAACAGCGCCCCGGCCCCGGCGGCGGTCACGCCCTGCGCTAACGCGGCGTCCGCCGCAGCCTCGGACGCGGGCGCGCGGCGCCGCGCCACGACGGCGCTGCCGACGCCGATCCCGAGCAGGAAAACGAGCAGCACCAGGGTAAATGCGTAGGTCGAGCCGCCGACGATCATCACGAGCACCCGTGTCCACGCGATCTCGTCGAGCAGCGAGGCGAACGCCGTGAGGGCGAGGAGGAACAGCGCGACGGCGCGGAGCGGGGCGATGTGGTGCTCCCCGGGCTGTCGCCCGGGGTCAGGGGGTGGCGCGGCCGCCCGGGGATCGGGCAGGCGGAGCGCGCTCACGCCGATGAGCAGGTTCACCAGCGCGGTACCCCAGAGGCTCGCCCGGATGCCGACGTACTCGATGAGGAAGAACCCGGCGAGCGCCGTGCCCGCCACCGCACCGAGCGTGTTGAGGCCGTACAGGCGGCCCAGTGACGGTTGCAACGCGGCGCGGTCCGCGCCCATGAACGCCCGCGTGAGCACCGGGAGCGTGCCGCCCATCAGGGTCGTGGGGACGAGCAGCACGAGCGCCGCGAGCCCGAAGCGCAGCGCGACGCTGGCGGTGCCGCTCAGCTGCCAGGCGCCCGCCGCGGCGATGTACACCCGGTGCGCGAGCGACAGGACAAGGGGCGAGACGAGGCCGAAGACCCCGATGGCGACCTCGAGTCCGCCGTACAGCGCTGCGGGGCGCGCGTGGCGGTCGGCGCGGCGGCCCAACAGCCACGCGCCCAGGCCGAGCCCCCCCATGTAGGCGGCGACGACCGTCGTCACCGACTGCACGGTGGAGCCGAACGCTTGGTACAGGAGGCGCACCCAGAGGAGCTCGTAGACGAGCCCGGTGGCGCCTGACAGAAGGAACAGGAGACTGTAAGCGCGCGCCGCGCTAGAACGCATGCAGCTCGCGCATCGCCTGCGCGAGATCTTCCACCTGTGGCAGGATAAAATCCTCGAGCGCGGGAGCGTAGCCGACGAAGGTGTCGGTCGCCGCCACGCGCTTCACCGGGGCGTCGAGCCAGGCGAAGCACTCGTCCGCGATCTTCGCGGCGATCTCGGCGCCGTAGCCCCAGGACAGAGCATCCTCGTAGGCCACGAGTACCCGGCTCGTCTTCTGCAGCGACGCGGCGATCGTGGCGAAGTCCAACGGCGAGAGGCTGCGCAGATCGATCACCTCGCTGCTCACGCCGTCCTTCTCCTCGAGCTCCTTGGCCGCGACGAGCGCGCGCTGCACCACGGCGCCGTAGGTCACGACGGTCAGGTCCTTTCCCTGTTTGACGACCTTCGCCTTGCCGAACGGGATCATGAAGTTCGGGCCGGGGTTCGGCGCCTTGTTGTAGGTCTGGCGGTAGAGGTGCTTGTGCTCGAGGAAGAGGACCGGGTCGTCGCAGCGGACGGCGGTGCGGAGCAGCCCGTTTGCGTCCAGCGCCGTGCTGGGACACACGACCCGCAGCCCCGGAATGGCGGTGAAGACGACGGCCCCCGTCTGCGAATGGTACAGGGCACCGCCCTTCAGGTAGCCACCGTAGGTCACACGCACGACGGCCGGGGCGCTGAACGCGTTGCTCGAGCGCCACCGCATCGTGGCGAGCTCGTTGCGGAGCTGGTGGTAGGCGGGCCAGATGTAGTCGAAGAACTGGATCTCGACGACCGGCTTGAGCCCGCGGGTCGCAAGCCCGATTGCCCGGCCCACGATGTTGGCCTCGGCGAGTGGCGAGTTGTACACGCGCTCGCTCCCGAACTGGCGCTGCAGGCCCCAGGTGACCTTGAAGACCCCGCCCTTCCCCTTCACTTCCTTGAGGTTTTGCTCGCGGCTGGCGTCGGCCACGTCCTCGCCGAACACGACGATGCGCGGGTCCCGCGCCATCTCGTCCTTGAGGCAGGCATTGAGCAGATCCACCATCGTGGTGGGATCGCCCGCGAACTGGGGGTCATCCTCGGTGTCGAACTGCTCGGAGGTCGGGTCGACGTCCGGAGAGTACACGTAGCGCAGCGCCGATTCCGGTTGCGGCTGGGGGGAGGCGAGCGCCATGTCGGCCGCAACGCCGACTTCCTCCTCCACCTGCCGCCGCATCTGCTCGATCTCCGCCTCGGTGGCGACGCCTTCGGCGATCAGCCGCTTGGGGAAGGTGAGCGTGCAATCGCGTTTCGCTTCGTCCTCGCGCTCCTTCGGCGGCTTATACAGGACCTCGTCGTCCGAGAGCGAGTGCGAGTAGGGCCGGATGACGTGTGCATGGACGAGCGCGGGGCCCTTGCGCTGGCGGCAGTATTCGGCCGCGCGCACGAGCACCTCATAGGAGGCGACCGGGTCGCAGCCGTCCACCTCGTCGACCAGCAGGTCGGGGAAATTGCGGACCAGCTTCGACACCGAGCCGCCCGCGGTTTGCACCTCGACCGGCACCGAGATCGCGTACTTGTTGTCCTCGACGAGGAACAGCACCGGCAGCTTGAGGTTGGACGCGGTGTTGAGCGCCTCCCAGAATTCGCCCTCGCTCGTCGTACCGTCGCCGATCGAGACGTAGACCAGCTCGTCGCCCTGGATCGGCTTGTCGGCGATGTCAGCGATGCGGGCGTAGCGCAGCCACGCCTCGGCGCAGCCCACCGCCTGCAGGAGCTGCGTGCCCGTCGGGCTCGACTGGCTGACGATGTTGAGCGCCTTGTGGCCCCAATGGGACGGCATCTGTCGGCCACCCGAGTTGGGATCCTCCGCCGCCCCCACCGCGGAGAGCAGCATCTCCGTCGGGGTCATGCCGAGCGTGAGGCAGAGCGCGCGATCGCGATAGTACGGATAGAACCAGTCGTAGGCGGGGCGGAGCACTCTCCCTGCGGCTGCGAGCACGGCTTCGTGGCCGGCGCCCGAGATCTGGAAGAAGATCTTGTTCTGCCGCTTGAGCTGGATCTCCTTGTCGTCGAGCCGGCGCGAGAGCAGCATCAGCCGGCAGATATCGAGGAGATCCGCTTTCGAGAGGACCTTAGCGGCCTTGGCTCTGGCGTGGGTCCGGGTCGCCATGGAGTGAAAGATAGCGCTCCCACGGCATCCGCACGACTCACCACCGCTCCGTCTTCACATCCGCCAGAACCCCGTGCAGGTCATTGAACAGGACCTCTTTCGGCTCCGCGGGAAGGAGCGGACTTTGGTACTCCGTCTGATCCCCCCGGACCCCAATACGGAAGTGTGCAAAGCGGTTGTTCCCCAGGTCCGCCGAAACGAGAACGAACATCTGGAAGTCGCCCGGCACGTACTCCTGCGTCACGCGGAGGCGGATCGTGTACTTCCCGCCCGCGACGGGTTGGCTGGTCCACGCCACGTGATAGGTGGGAATGGCCGTGCCCTTCACCCACTCGTCGAAGAACCAGTCCATCGGAACGCCGGCGTGACGCTCGACGACACTTCGAAAGTCGTCGGTGGTCGCTGGCTTCCCCCGGTACGACTGATAGAAGTCGCGCATGGTCTCGAGGAAGCGATCCTGCTTCATCGTGCTGAGGTCGAGCATCAAGATGCGCAGCATGTGAAAGACCCAGGCGCCCTTCTCGTAGATCACCACGTCGTACCCGCGTCGCACGCTCGGCGTAGCGTTGCGGTAGCCGATCCAGATCGGGCCCGCATCGTCCCTTTCGTCCTTGATGTCGGCCTTGTACTGGTCGAGAAACTTGAAGTACTCGTCGTTGCGCTTGCGCTCGCTCTGGAGATACCAGAGGGCGGAGAACGAGGCCAGCCCCTCGCTCAGCCAGGCGTCGCGATACGAGCCGGGTTGGACGCCGTTGCCCCACCACTGATGGGCGACCTCGTGCGCTCGGAAGAATTCGTCGAAGCCGTCGAGCGAGGTGTTCTGGAAGGTCGACCAGGACAGGTCGATCATTCCGGGAAAAGATACGCCCTCATCGTACGGGATCTCCGTGACGTAGAAATGACTGTAGGGGCACTCGCCAAAGAGATTCGTGAACAGCTTCAGGCTGTTCGAGACATCCGCCGCGACGTTCTCTCGCATGCGCTTCTGCTGCGGGATCATGTAGCCCCGCGCCATGAGCTCCCGCGCGAGTTGGCGATGCGCGTCCTCGGAGAGGAGCACATCCAGCGCGGGCGCGTCCGGTTGCGCCACGTGGTAGTTCTCGAACACGCCGAGGTTGAACGTGGCGAAGGGCGTCGGGAGGCGCGTGACCCAGTGCGTCGTCAGCACCTTGTCTGCCACCGTGGAGTCGGTGCGCTCGCCCACGCTGACGAGCGGATACCAGGTGGGGCTGTGATACGTGAGATCGAACGTCGCGAGGTTCTTGCCCTGCCGGTTTACAGGATACCACGATGCGCCCGGATCGATGAAAAACCAGTCGCCATGCCGATCGATCAGGCCGCCGCCAGCGCTGTGATAGAACAGCCTCAGCGCCGGGGAGTCGCCCGCTTGCAGCCGGCGACCCGCCCGCACCCACAGGTCGTCGCTATCCTTGGCCTTGAACACCGGGGCGGGCTCCCCGGTACTCCAACGCGCCGAGTCCACCAAGAGCTTCGGGTGGAGCCCGAACAGGAGCCACGGTCCCACGGGCTCGACGGCCGTCAGGGACAGCGTGGCGCTCGCGGCGAAATCGAGGTTTGCACCGGCCGTCGGCGTGAGCTGAACCTCCATGCGGTAGCTCGGCACGTCGAGCCGCTCGCGATACATCCAGGACCCGCCCGTGCCCCTTAAGGGTCGCTGCAGTGGAGACTGCGTGACGACGGCCCAACTGCTCCCCCAGCGGAGGCGGCTCACAGGACGGTACAGCTGCACCGCCTCACTCACCTCCGGGTTGATCTGGAAGAGCACCGCCCCACCGTGGGCGCGCTCCACGCGCGCCAGGAAGAACCCGGTCGGCTCGCCGCTGAGCAGCGGGCCGATCACATCGCTGCTGAACGACCCATCGTTGCTTCCCTTGAGGGTGCCGACCAGGTCGCGCACGTGGTCGCCGACCTCCCCGGGAATCTCGGCCTGCCGGAATGGGAGCACGCCGAGTTGATCGACCGTCGAGTCCGAGAAGACCAGGATCGCTTCGGTGAGGGTATCCTCGAGTGCGGGAGATCCAGCGAACCGCTGGAGCTCGGCTCGCTCGGCGGGAGGGTCGGGTGCGAAGCTGAACCGGCCCTCGCCCCGAAACAGGGCGCCCACGGTCCGGCCGCCGACGGGCCCGAGCAGATACAGCGTCCCGCGCTCCAGGGTGAGCCGGCCGACGTCACGGCTGAGGACGAGGTGACTGACCTCGGCCACGCGCCCGGGCAGCGGCGCGAGGTTGCTGACCTGTTGGTACCGCTCCAGGTAGGTCGCGGCCGGGGAATGCCCATCGGACGCCGAGTTCTGGCCGAGGAGGCGAGCGGGAACGAGCACCAGCGCCAAAAGGGGAAGACGGGTCATGACGCCAAACTTGGCGCGCCGTTGGCCCGGGTCAATATTTCACCCATGGATGAAGCGGCGAAGAAAACCGTCCTCCGGCACTTCCCCTACGGGCTCTACGCCCTCACGGTCAAGCACGGAGGCGAGGAGCACGGCATGACCGCCAACTGGATTACCCAGGCGTCCTTTGAGCCCCCGATGGTGGTCGTGGCCGTAGAGAACACGTCGAAGACGATCGGCATGATTCGCGACGCCCACCACTTCGCAGTCAATGTTTTCCTGCAAGGGCAGCGCGAGCTTGCTGGGAAACTGGGTCGCTCCTCCGCCAACACGCCGCAGAAGCTCAAGGGGATCAAGACGAAGCCGGGGCCCGTTTCCGGTGCGCCGATCCTCGCCGAGGCGCTGGGGTGGGTCGAGTGCCGCGTCGTCGCCACGCTCCCGGCTGGCGATCACACGCTGGTGCTCGGCGAGGTGGTCGAAGCGGGCGTGGAGCACGACGGCGGCCAGGCGCTGACCCTAGAGGAGGCGGGGTTCAAATACTCGGGCTAGGTGCTAAGCGCTGCTGCTATGGCTTCTCGTATACCACTTTCCCGCCAACGATCGTGACCGCCACCCGGGCCGTGTTGATCGACTCCGCCGGCATCGTGAACAGATTGCGGTCGATCACCACCACGTCCGCATCGTAGCCGGGAGCGAGCGCGCCCCGCGTCTTGTCGTCGAACGTCGCGTAGGCATTCCCGGCGGTGTAGGCGCGCAGGGCCTCGCCCACGGTGACCCTCTGCTCGGGCACCCACCCGTTCGGATTCTTGCCGTCGAGGGTGCGGCGCGTGACCGCGGCATAAACACCCGCGATCGGGTCGAGCGGCGCGACGGTCCAATCGGACCCGAACGCGAGCTTCGCCCCGGTGTCCAGCAACGTGCGGAACGCATAGGTCGTCCTGATGCGGACCGGGCCGATACGCTTCTCGACCCAACGGCCGTCGTCGATGGCGTGATAGGGCTGCATCGACGGAATCACGCCGAGCGTGCCGAACACGGGGATCTCTTGCGGCCGCAGGTGCTGGGCATGCTCCACCCGGAAGCGGCGGTCCCGCCGCCCGTGCGCCTTGGTCACGCTGTCGTAGATCGACAGGATGAGCGCATTGGCGCGATCGCCGATGGCGTGCACCGCCACTTGCAACCCCACCGAGTCGGCGTTGCCGATCCACGTGGCGAGGTCCTGGGGCGGGTGCTGCAGCAAGCCGGCATAGCCCGTCGAGTCGGCGTACGGCTCGAAGAAGGCGGCGGTGCGCGAGCCCGCGGAGCCGTCCGCGAAGCCCTTCAGCCCGCCGATGCGGACCCAGTCGTCCCCCGGGCCCGTGCGCCGGATTGTGTCCGCGACGGCGCGCCACTCCTCGAGGGGCAAGTACAGCGCCACGCGCATGGTGAGGCGGCCCGCCTGTTCCAGGCGGCGGTAGGTCGCCAGGTCGGCCCAGGACGCCGCCATGTGCGCGGTGGCAGTGACGCCGAGTGACGCGGCGTGAGCGAGCGCGCGCGCCAGCGCCGAGTCGCGCTGCTCGAGAGACGGGTCAGGCTCGGCCCGACCGATGAGATCGAGCGCCTGGTCCTTGAAGATCCCGATGGGCTCGCCGCTCTTTGGGTCGCGCAGGATCTCGCCGCCCGCCGGCGTGGGAGTGTCCTTGGTAATGCCGGCGGCTTTCATGGCAGCGGCGTTCGCGAGCGCCTCGTGCCCGTCCAGCCGGCTGACGAAGACGGGATTTCTGGGCGTCACCGAATCGATCCATTCGTGCCGCGGTAGCGGCTGGCCCGGCCAGAGGGTGTGGTCCCAATCGCCGCCGGTGATCCATTGCCCGGGCTTGAGGGTTCGCGCGTACTCCCGGAGACGCCGGACGAATTCCTGGGGCGTCGCGGCGCTCCGCAAATCGACCGACGCGAGCTGGAACCCGCCGCCGATGAAGTGCGTGTGGCCATCTGCGAGACCGGGGATCACCAGGCCGCCGTCCGCGCGAATCACGCGGGTGTGGGAGCCGAGGTAGCGGGCGATCGCGGCCGAGTCGCCGACGGCGAGGATCTTGCCCTCGGCGATCGCCACGGCGCCCGGCTGCGCGGCGCCGGAGGAGAGGCCGGTCCACACCATGCCGCCGCGGATGACGATATCCGCCGGCTGGCCGCAAGCGGCGAGCGAAAGGCACAACAGTCCCACCCAGAGGTGTCGGCGCATGCGGTTCCCTCAGCGGAGTTTGGTGATGCGGCGGATCGTCTCCAGCGCGGCGACGGGGTCGGCCCTGGCGCTCTTCCCGGCGCTTCCCTCAGCCACGGCGGGCGGGACGGCGAGGGCGTCGCGGATGTCGAGCAGCACCTCGAGCAGGAGCTGCTCGCGCTGGTAGGCGGCGTCGACATCGGCCATCCGCGCCTGGTCGCCGCCGGCCTTCGCGCGGTCGTAAGCTTCGCGGTAGATCGATTCGAGATTGCCGAGGATTCGCTCACGGGGCCGTGGACTCATGGCGGGGAAAGATATAGCTTGGCGACATGAGCCTCAAAGGCAAGAACCTGCTCTTCTTCGCGGGTCCTCTCTACGAGGACCTCGAGCTGTGGTATCCGAAGATCCGCCTCGAGGAAGAAGGCGCGGCGACGGTGGTTGCGGGATTGGGAGAACGCACCTACCAGGGGAAACGCGGCTATCCCGTCACGGTGGACACCAGCGTTGATCAAGTCGACGCGGGAGACTTCAACGGTCTGGTCATCCCCGGCGGGTTCGCGCCCGACCAGCTGCGCCGTTCCGAGAAGGTTCTCGCGATCACCCGAGAGATTTTCCGGGCTGGGAAACCGCTCGCGTTCATCTGTCACGCTGGGTGGGTGCCGATTTCGGCGAAGATCCTGGACGGCAAACGCGCGACGAGCGTGCGGGCGATCAAGGACGACATGGAGAACGCCGGCGTGATCTGGGAAGATGCCCCCGTAGTGGTGGACGGCAACCTGATCTCATCGCGCACACCCGCCGACCTGCCGCACTTCTGCCGCGCCCTGATCGCGGCCCTACGCCAGGGACCGCAGGACTAGGCCGCTGGGCACCTTCGGCACGAAGTAGGTGGACTTGGGCGGCATCACGTCCCCCGCATCCGCCACCGCGAACACCTGCTCCACCTTGGTGGGGTTGAGCAGCACCGCGGCCGCCGCCTTCCCGTGGCGCACTGCGTCGAAGGCGGCCCTCGGGTCGGGGGTGTAGGCGAGCGTGGGCGTGGTTGTCCCCGCGCCGAGGATGTACTGCACGACGAGCGCCTCGATGCGCGCCACGTCGAGCGCCCGGACCGCGGGCGTCCTGCCCAGCCCCGGGATGTGGTCGAGCTGCGCCTCTTGCTTCAGCACCAGGGTGACGTCGTAGGCGCCGGGGAACGCAACGATGCACGCGGTGCGGTCGCGACCCAGCTCGGCGAGGCGTTCGATTCGATCCATACAGGGCGCCACGCGGCCCACCTCGAACCACTCGCGCCACCCCTCGATCAGCTTCGCGGCATCGCGGTCGGCCCCGAACACGATCCGGTGTGTGGGGAGGAGCGTCAACCCGGGATCCGCGGCCGAAACGATGAACGACAGCACCCGGTCGCCGCGGGGGTCTTCCTGCGCGAAGGCGATCGCAGTCTCGTAGCGGTGATGACCGTCCGCGATGTAGAGCTGCGCCCGGCCCGCGAGCGCCGCGAGCTCGCGCGCCCTTTCTCCGACCACGCTCCACATGCGGATGCCCACGTCGTCCAGCTCGGCGCGGGCCGCGGGCGCACCACGCGCCGCCTGCGCGAGGGCCTGGGCGAGCGCTCGGTCGGGGTCGGGGGCGATCAAAAAGATCGACTCCAGGCTGGTCCGCGTCGCCCGGAGCAGCGCGAGCCGGTCCGCCTTGGGGGCCGCGTGGGTCTGCTCGTGCGGTCGCACGCGTCGCGTCGCGAACGGCTCCGCCCGCACGGCGGCGAACATCCCGACGCGCGCACGGCGCTCGCCCGACGGCAGCCCGTAGTCCTGCGCGACGACGTAGACCGCGTCCCCCGGGTCCGGCTGCAGCACACCCGCGCTCCGCCATGCCGCCAGGCGCTCGGCGGCGCCGGCGTATCGATCCGCGTCGGCCGGCGCTTCCGGCAGGATGAGGTGGACGATATTGTGAGAGTCCCGCGCCGCGTAGCCCGCCCGCTGTGCGGGCGCGATGACGTCGTAGGGCGGCGCGATCAGCGCACTCAGCCGGTGCTGGGCCGCATACCGCTCGCCGCGGAACGGGACCACGAGCGGTGGCAGATCGACACTCACGCTTGCCCGGAGCCTCCCTTGTCCCTGCGCGAAACCCAACAGACAGTCGATCGCTGGATCGGGCAATATAAGGAAGGATACTTCTCGCCGCTGACGAACGTCGTCCGGCTAACGGAAGAGGTGGGCGAGCTCGCGCGCGAGATCAACCACCGGTTTGGCGAGAAGACCAAGAAGCAGGACGAGGCGGAGGGCTCGGTGGCGATGGAGCTCGCCGACATCCTCTTCGTCGTCGTCTGCATCGCCAACTCGCAGCGGATCGACCTCGATCAGGCCTTCGCGGCGATGATGCAGAAGGTGGAGACCCGGGACCGGGAACGGTGGAAGCGGAAATAGGCTGCGGGGATTGCGGTTTGGGTGGCCGGCTCGAATCTTTGTACCCCTGATGACCAACGGCCGCGTCGCAGGCGACTGCTCGATGCCTGGTGTCCGGGCCATGCGCCGAGTGGCGGCGGTGCTGCTCGGCGTGTCCTGCATCGGTGAGTCCGCAAGCCGGAAGGGACCGTCCGACCGAGTCGCAGCCGACACCCCCTACCATGCGGCCGGCGAGGAGGGCAGCGGCGTCGCTGTCGCCATCGTGCTCGACAACTCGGGCTCCATGGGGAATGCCGCCCCCGGGGACACGCGTCCCAAGACCGACGTCGCCCGCGCGGCGATCGCCACGATGCTCGACGCGACCGAAGGCTTCATTCGGGCGCACCCCGACGTGCCGGTGAAGGTCGCGATGCTCTGGTTTGCAGGCAGCCGGCACGTGACGACGGTGCTTCCGGTGCAAGGCTATAGCCCGGACGCGGTGCGAGCCGCCCTGCACAGCATCCCCCGCCCCTCGGGCGGCACGGCGATCGGCGTGGCGCTGGAGGTCGCGCGCGAGCAATTGTATCGCGCCGGCGTGTTTCGCAAGCACATTCTCGTCGTGACCGACGGGGTGAACACCGACGGCCCCGCGCCCGACGTGGTAGCGCGCGAGATCTGGCGGCGCAGCCAGGGCGGCGTCCACCTGCATGTAGTCGCCTTCGATACGGATCCCGGCAAGTTTGCGTTCCTGCACGAGGTGCAGGGCGATCTCGTCGGAGCAGGAAGCGGCCCGGCCCTCCGAGCAGGCCTGGAAGAGATCTACCAACAACGGATTCTGGCCGAGTCGGCTACGAACATCGAGCGGCCGGTGGCGCAGGACACCACACGTCCACCTAGATGAGGACGGCGTCATGATTCTCCAAAAGATGTTCACGGCCATCAGGGCGTTCTTCAACGGCATCGCGAACGCCATGTGGGAGCGAAATCCCATCGCCATCATGCAGCTCGAATACGACAAATCGGTGGAGCAGCTGCAGGAGGGGCGCAAGGGTCTCGAGCTGTACCGGGGGCTCGTGGAACGCGTCGCTCGTCAGGTGACGATGGGGAAGGCGCAGGTCGAACGGATGCAAGCCGAGGTAAAGGCTTACCTGAAGGCCGGCGACCGTGTGACGGCGGCCAAGTTCGCCGTGCAGTTGAAGAAGGCCGAAACCGACCTGGCGGCCAACCAGGAGCAGCTCAAGATGCACGAGGAGGCGTACGAGAACAATCTCAAGAAGATCCAGTACGCCAACAAGCAGCTCGCCGACGTGCGCGACAAGATTCAGCGCTACAACGCCGACCTCAAGATGACCGCGGCCGAAGCGGAGATCGCCAAGATCGCGGGCGACCTGAACTTCGACGTCACCACCGACTTTGGACAAATCGAGCAGATCATTCAGCAGCAGATCGACACCAACCGAGGTAAGGTGCGCGTGGCAGCCGATCTCTCGTCCCGTGGCGTCGCCGAGATCAAGGCGCAGGAGCGGATGGAGGCGCAACTCGCAGAGGACACGCTCCAGCAATACGAAGTCGAGCTCGGACTCAAGTCGCCCGAGACGACGCCGGTCGTGGAGACGAACAAGAACCTCGGCCCGGCCACCGACTCGAACCGCAGCTGACGCGGACGACCCGTACCGGAGAGCACCCTCATGTCGAACGGCAAACCGAAGGCTCCCTTCTACATCGTCCTGGTGCTGGTGGTGGCGGGCCTCGTCTGGCTGGGCCTGCACCGCTTCACCGGGCAGACCGGAGGAACGGGCGCCGCCAACCCCTCGGACGTGAGCCCGGGGCACATCGAAGCGACGGATACGGCGACCGTGACGACGAAAAAGGAATACACGTACGTCGCGGCCAGCCGGCTGCCGCCCGTCCGGGGGACGTCCAGCTACAAGCCGATGGTGAATCGGACGGTCCGTGTCGCCTTGAACGTGTGGGCTGGGTGGGCTCCTGTGATCTACGCCAACAACGGCTTCCACGCCGGCAAGGTGTGGCACACGGCCGGCGGCCAGGACTTCAAGGTGGAACTCATCCTGATCGATGACCCCGTCGCCATGCGCGACGCCTACGCAGCGGGAAACGTGCACATCGGATGGGCGACCCTCGACATGATCCCGCTGTTCGTGGAGCAGCTGCGCAAAGACTCGCGCACGATGCCGCGCGTGTTCCAACAGATCGACTACTCCAACGGTGGTGACGGCATCGTGGTCCGGGAGAACATCCGGTCGATCGCCGACCTGCGCGGCAAGACGGTGGTCTTGGCGCAGAATTCGCCGTCTCACTACTTCGTGCTCAATACGCTGATCGATGGCGGCCTCCAGCCGGCGGATGTGGAGTTCAAGTTCACCCAGGACGCGTTCCAGGCAGCCGCCGCCTTCAACGCCGACCGCTCGATTGCCGCCGCCGTCAGCTGGTCGCCGGACATCTACAACCTGGCCAAGGTCCGAGGCAATCGGCTGCTGGTCACCACCCAGACCGCGAACAAGCTGATCGCCGACGTCTGGTTCGCCCGAGCGGATTTCGCCAAGGACCACGCCGACGTCATCGAGGGGCTGGTCCGCGGCATCTTTGACGCGATGGAGGCGCTCAAGACGCAGGAGGCCAAGCAGCAGGTGGCGGGCCTGATGGCGGCAGGGTATTCGATCCCGGCGACCGACGCGCTCTCCATGTTGGGCGACGCCCATTCCACCAACTACGCGGAAAACCGCGAGTTCTTCCTCAACCAGAACAACCCCGCGAACTTCGAGCGCACCTGGAACACCGCGTATTTCCTCTACCGGCGGATCGGCATGGTGTCGGAGCCGGTGCGGTTCGATCAGGTGATGGATTTCTCGGTCATCCAGGCGCTTGGCAGCGAGCCGCGCTACGCGAGCCAAAAGAACGAATATCAAGTGCAGTTCGTGCCGACGACGGCCAGCACCGTCCAGGCCGAGAACAGCGAGATTTTGACGAAGACGGTCGTGATCCATTTCTACCCCAATTCGGCAGATCTCCACAAGAAGATCGTGACCCCGGTGAACGGGCAGGACCGGGCCGAGCTGTACGACCCCAACGTGGACTTCGTGGTCGACGAGATCGGGCGACTGGCCGGTCAGTACGGCGCCGCCCGCATCGTCATCGAGGGGCACACGGACGCTTCGATGAAGGGCCAGGTGGATCCCGCGGCGGTGAAGGAGTTGTCGCTGAACCGCGCCAACGCCGTGAAGGAGGGGGTATTGCGCCGCTTCAAGAGTCTGCAGCCCAATCAGTTCCTCGCCAACGGGCTCGGGTGGGACCGGCCGGCCGACCCGACCGACCCGATGAACAACGCCAAGAATCGCCGCGTCGAGGTCAAAGTGTATCCCCTCGAGGCGACCCACTAGCACTCCGATGGTCCCGACCCGTCGCCCGCCCCTGTTCGCGCTGCGCGCCGTGCCACCCCCCGCGGTGGCGCGCGCGGTCGGCCTCGGGGCGATCGGCCTGTGCCTGCTGCTGTGGTGGGCATTCACGCTCGGCGCGACGCCCGAGTCGCGCCTCATCTCGCCCGTAGTACTCCCGAGCCCCGGTGAGGTGTTGCGCAGTTTTCCCAGCTTGTGGACCGAGCGCGCGCTGCTCGAAAGCATCGCCGCGACCTTGCGTCGCGTGCTCGTAGGCTTCCTGCTCGCCGTCGCGGTGGGCGTCCCCGTCGGCATTCTGGCGGGGGCCTACCGGGTGTTCGACGCCGCGTTCGCTCCGATCGCGCTGTTCGGCCGCAACATCCCGATCGCCGCGCTGATCCCGCTCACGATTCTGTGGTTCGGGATCGAGGAGACCCAGAAGACGATGTTCATCTTTCTGGCGACGGTCCCATTCGTCTTCTCCGGCGCGGTGGACGCGGTGGAGGCGGTGCATGAGCGCTACGTGGAGAGCGCGCAGACGCTGGGCGCCTCCGCCCGGCAGGTCGTCTCGAAGGTGCTCATCGCGCTTGCGCTGCCCGGCATCTACACCAGTCTCCGAAACCTGTTCGGCCTCGCCTTCGGCTACATCATGCTGGCCGAGCTGATCAACGCGAAATACGGGCTCGGCTATCTGCTGAGCACGAGCCAACGTCGCGGGCTGACGGAGCACATCATCCTGATCCTCATCGTCATCGGGACACTTGCCTACGGGATCGACCGCCTGCTGTACTGGTTTCAGGTGAGGCTGTTTCCGTATCTCGCGCGCTCGGAGTAGCCGTGCCATCCGATGGCGCGCCACCCTCCGATCCCGCCCCGAGCTCGGCCGTCCCACCGCCCGCTGCCGCCGCGGCGAGCGCGGGTCGGCCCGTAGCGATCGTGCAGTTCGAGCGCGTCACCAAGACGTACGACGACGGCTTCACTGCGATCAAGGACGTCAGTTTCACGATCGAGGATCTGCCGAACAAGGGAGAGTTCATCACGATCCTGGGACCTTCCGGGTGTGGCAAGTCTACCATCCTCCGGCTGATCGCTGGGCTGCGCCCGCAGTTCCCGCCGACTGCCGGAGCGGTGCTCGTGGGCGGGCGCCCGGTGGAGCGCCCCGGAGCGGACCGGGGCATGGTGTTTCAAGACTACACCGCCTTCGAGAATCGGACTGTAGAGGAGAATGTCGCCTTCGGCCTGGAATGTCGCGGGATGCCGAGGAAGGCGCGCCTCGAGCGCGCGCGCGACTGGATCCGCCGGGTCGGGCTCGACCCCGTCCGCGACGCCGACAAATATCCGTGTCAGCTGTCGGGAGGAATGCGGCAACGCGTCGCCATCGCGCGCTCGCTCATCCTGGATCCCAGGATCATTTTGATGGACGAGCCGTTCGGCGCCCTCGACCCCACGACGCGCATGCGGATGCAGGACCTGCTGGTGGAGCTGTGGCGCGCGCTCCAGGCCACCGTGTTCTTCGTAACGCACTCGATCGAGGAAGCGGTGTACCTCGGCGACCGAACATTCGTCATCTCATCGGCTCCGGGCACGATCCTGAAGGAGGTCAAGGTCCCTCCGCCGGACCGCCCCGCGCACGTGATGCAGCGGGAGCCCGCGTTCCTCGAGGTCGTCTTCAGCCTGCGCGATATGATCGAGCGGTTGGAACCCTCCACCCGCGCCGGCGACTGAGCGCGGGGGGGGCGCTCAAGAGCCGGTCGACATGACGCGCTCCGATTCCCATGGCGACTGACAAGCTTGGTGGCGCCGGCATGTTGGAGTACTTGAAACACGCGTTCGTGGCGCGGTGGAACCTGCTGCTCTGCTGCGGGGCTGCGGTAGCGGCCCTGCTCTCGCCGTGGCCGGACGTCCTGCTCCCGCTCATCGCGGCCGGGGAAATGATCTACCTCGGCGGCGTGATCTCCATGCCGCGGTTTCGTGAGGCGGTGGACGCCGCTATCGCCGATCGAGCCCGGGTCGCACTGGGCGGCGGGCGCCAGCCAGCGCGCTCCGTGGGCGCAATGCTCACCGGGCTCTCGGCCGACGCGCAGCAGCGCTTCAACGCTCTCCGCAAGCGCTGCCTGGACATGCGGTCGATCGCCCAGGCGGCGCGGTCTCCGGGTGGCACGCCCGAAACGACCGATATCTGGACGCCGGCGCTGGACCGCTTGCTGTACGGCTTCCTGCGACTGCTCGGGCAGCAGAACAGCCTGTTGCGTTTTCTCAAGTCCACGACCGAAGCGGAGCTCACCCAGCGGCTGCAGCAGCTGAAGCAAAAGCTGACCGCGGCCCAGGCGTCCGGCGACGAGCGCATGATCCATTCGCTCGAGGAGAGCGTGGGGATCGCGGACCAGCGCCTCGACAACTACCACAAGGCGATGAAGAACGCGGAGTTCGCGGGGCTGGAGCTGGACCGCGTGGAATCCAAGATCCAGGCGCTGATCGAGCTCGCCGCCAACCGGCAGGACCCCGACGTGCTGAGCAGCCAAGTGGACGCCGCGGCCGAAAGCATGCATCGGACCGAGGCGACCCTCAACCAGCTGCAACAGATCACGGGGGGAGTGACGGATGCCCTGGAGGAAGTCCCGGCCATCCTCGACGCCGCGGGCAAGCAGGTCGTGCGCGATGACGCCTGACCCCAGCCCCGCGTCGCCCGCACCCGGCCCGCCCGGAGCCGCGGCCCGGTTCCCCGCCTGGTCTCCCGCATGGGCGGTACAGCTCGGGGAGCTGTGCTTTTCGGGCACGACCTCCGTGTTCCTGCTGCACGGGAACACCAACGATCTCGTGCGCCGTGGCGAATCACCCGACGAGGGATACGGCACCATCGCCGAGTTTCTCGCCGAGCAGATGTTCGGGAAGTGGGACCTGGTGCTGCTGTACGACTTGGGGAGGGGACTGCGTGCGTTCGCCGGCCGCAACGAAAAGCGGCTGCAGCGGATGACGGCGCTGGCAAATGAGAAGATCTGCGACCTGAGTGAGGTGAAGAACGACCCCGGCTTGATCTTGGCGCTGCTCGACCGGTTCGTGCGGGCCAACATCATTGCGGCGGCCCAACGACCGATCAGCGCCGCGGTCCTGATCGATCAAGCCTCGTTCCTCTTCCCCACCGGCGAGCCCGGCCGGACGAGCTTCCCGGCGGCCGCCATGCTCGTCACGCTGCTCAACTGGGCGAAGAGTCCGCACATCAAGAGCCTGCCGATGGCGTTCGTCCTGTTGGACGAGAAGCGCTCCGAGCTCAGCGAGCGACTGACGGAAAGCCCGCACGTCGCTGCCATCGAGAGCCCGCTGCCGGCCGTTGCGGAGCGGGAGCACTTCATCCGCTACACCCTGGGCACTCGGGACCTGGCGGGGTTTTCGGACTTCGACGGCCCGACGCTCGCGCGTCTCACGGCCGGGATCTCGCTGACCGATCTCGCCGTCCTGGTGAAGCTCTCGATGGAGACCGGCCGGCGGCTCGATGCGAAGCTCTTCCGGGACCTGAAGAAGCGCCTCATCGAGAAGCAGGCGCAAGGGCTGCTCGAGTTCATCGAGCCCAAATGGGCATTAGACACCGTGATCGGGCATGAGGCGGCGAAGCGACGCCTGCGCGACGACGCGACGCTGCTCCGGCAGGGGCGGCTGGACAGCCTGCCGATGGGCTATTTGCTGTGCGGGCCGGTGGGGACGGGCAAGTCGTTCCTCGCCCAGTGCGCCGCTGGGGAGCTCGGCATCCCGTGTGTGATTCTCAAGAACTTCCGCTCAAAGTACGTAGGTGAAACGGAAGGCAACCTCGAGCGCGTGCTGTCGGTTCTGCGCGCCATGGGGCCGGTCATGGTCGTGATCGACGAAGCGGACGCAGCCCTCGGGAACCGAGAAGCCGAGGGCGACTCCGGCACGTCGAGCCGCGTCTTCGGTATGATCGCCACACAGATGGGCGACACGAAGTACCGCGGGTCGATCCTGTGGATGTTGCTGACGGCGCGCCCCGACTTGCTCCCGCTCGACCTCAAGCGGCAGGGCCGCGCCGAGGTTCATATCCCACTGTTCTATCCGACCGCCGAATCGGAGGTCCGGGACATGTTCGTGGCACTCGCGCGGAAGTTGCAGAGCCGCCTGGCACCGGAAGACATCCCGCCCACCCCCCGCCTCGGCCAACTCTCGGGCGCCGACATCGAAGGCCTGGTCGGGCGCGCCCTGCGGCTGTCCTTGCTCGCCGGGAAAGACGCTATCACCCGCGAGTCGCTGGCCGAGGTCGTCGCCCAGTTTCTCCCGTCGACGCAGGGCCTCGAGAAGGAGATGCAGGAAACGGCTGCGATTCTCGAGTGCACCGATCGTCAGTTCCTCCCGCCGGCTATCGCCCAGCAGTTGGATGCCCGTGGCCGGGGCGAGCTGCAGCAGCGCTTCGCGGAACTGCGCCGATTGGTCGACGGCACATAGGCCTGCGCGTCAGCGGCGCGCGACCCCGCCCTCGACGCCCGCCGGGGTCGCCACCGCGCTCGGCCGCCCCGGGGAACGGAGCGCGCCGGCGACGGATGTGATCCGGGTCGCCAGCGTGTCGGCCAGGCCGAGCGCGGCCATGCCGACGAGCAGGTGCAGGACCTGGATCACCCAGTGCGCCGGGCCGGGCAACAACCGGGTCTGCACAACTCCCAGAATCGGCACGACGAAGCCCCATGCGACGCTCAGGATGACGAGGCCCAGGCTCACGCGGGCCACAGCCGCGAGCACCGCCAGGGCCCACAGCGACAGCACGAGCACGACGCCGAGCGCCATGTGCAGGGAAATCGAGCTCATGGCGTGGCCTGTCCAGAAGAGCACGCCGAGGACGATCAGGGCCGGCCCGGTCACGCGGACCAGCGTGCGGCAGAAAACGGCTGCGGTCTTCATCGGAAACGATCTCCTTGTGCTGTCAGACCATGATGCGGCCGCCGGCCACGTCGAGCGTGATGCCCGTCAGCCACGGCGTACGGCGCCGACGCCAGGCCCGGCAGCCCGCCGCTCGAGCTCGATCGGGCCGACATCGAAGCCCTGCAGGACGCCCTGGCGAAGCTCCCCAGGCGTCCGGTCTGACTCACCTCGCGCGACGGCGGCCGCTGGACCAGGAGGGCACGCTGACTTCCTCGTAGATCCGCTGGTAGGAGACCAGCCGATCAGGGTCGAATCTGTCTTCCTCCGCCGCCCGCCGCACCGCGCAGTCCGGCTCCATGAGGTGGCGGCAGTTGTCGAAGCGACACGCGTCGAGCAATCGACGGAACTCGGGGAAGCAGCTGCCGAGGGCATCCGGGTCCACGCCCCACGTCGCCACTTCCCGCAGCCCCGGCGTGTCGACGACGAAGCCGCGCTCCGCGAGCGGCACGAGCAGGGCGGCGCGCGTCGTGTGCTTCCCCTTCCCCCAGTACGCGCTGATCTCGCCGATCCGGAGGTTCAACCCGGGGTAGAGCGCGTTCATGAGACTCGACTTCCCCACCCCCGATGGGCCGGTGAGCACCGACGCCCGGCCGCGCAGCAGGTCGCGCAGCGCGGGCAGCCCTTCCGCCGCCCGTACCGATGTGGGCAGGACCTGATAGCCGGCCGGTCCGAACCGCCGCTGGAACACGTCCGCAGCGCGCCGCTCGAGCTCGATCTTGTTGAGCACGATGACCGCGGGGATCCGGTTCGCCTCGGCGATGACGAGGAAGCGGTCGAGCATCCGCAAGTTGGGTGCCGGGTCGCGCGCCGACGCGACGACCACGACCTGGTCCACGTTCGCGGCGAGCGGCTGGACGCGGGGGCGGCGCTCACCGGCGGCGCGCCGTGCCAGCACCGAGCGTCGCGGACGCACGCGCGAAATCGTCGCCGGGCCATCCGGCTGCAGCGCGAGCTCGACGACGTCCCCGGCGACGATGCGGTCGTCGTCGCGCCGCCGCAGCTTGCCGCGCAGCACCGCCGTCACCTCGCCCGCGTCGGTGTATACGCGGTAGGTGGAGCCGGTGCGCACCAGCACCACGCCGGTGTTCACGGCCATCGCACGTCACCACCTTCCCTGCCCGCCGCCTCGATACAGCCGTCGAGCTGCTGTTTCACGTCCTGGAGCGTCAGGGCGAGCACCGGTGCGAGCGCCTCGGCCGGCGTCTTCCCCCAGGCGAGGTATTCGGTTTCCAGGTGCCCCACGGGCCGGTCGCCTTCCTCGGACCAGCGCACGAACAGCAGCGCTGCCCCATACAGCCCCTTCGCGTTCGGCGCGTCGTCCACGAACGTGGCGACGGAGTACGCCCGGCCGTCCGCGCCGCCAAACGCGGGCGCTCGCTCGTGCACGCGCTGGTAGCCGCCCAGCGTGCCGTCATTCAGCTCCGCCGTAGCGACTCCCGAACGATGTTGCCGAGCAGAAAGGCGATGTTCGCCGGGCGCTCGGCGAGCCGCCGCATGAGGTAGGGGTACCAGTGGCTCCCAAACGGGACGTAGACCCGCACGTTGTAGCCCTCGCGCCGCAGGCTCTGCTGCAGGTCGCGGCGCACGCCGTACAGCAGCTGGAACTCGAACCGCCGGGGCGCGATGCCGCTCCGGCGGGCGAAGTCTTTCGCGTGCGCGATGATGCGGGCGTCATGCGTGGCGATCCCGGGATAGTCTGCCCGCTCGAGCAGCCGCTCCATGCAGCGGACGTAGTTCGCGTCCACGTCGTGCTTGTCCGGAAACGCGACCGTCGCGGGCTCCTGATACGCGCCCTTGCAGAGCCGTACGCAGGCGCCCAGCGCGATCATGTCTTCCACGTCTTGCTCGGTGCGTCGCAGATACGATTGCAGCACGACGCCGACGGCGTTCGCGAACTCCGGATGGAGCGTCCGCTTGAACAGCTGCAGCGTCTTCTCCGTGTAGGCCGACTGCTCCATGTCGATCCGGACGAACGACCCGTGGCTCCGCGCTTTGGCGATGATCGCCCGGACGTTCTCGACGCACAACCGCTCGTCGATCTCGAGCCCCATCTGGGTGAGCTTCAGCGACACGTTCGCGTCCGCGCCGACGTGGCGGATGCGATCGAGCGTCTCCAGATACGTATCGCGCGCAGCACGGGCTTCGGAGTGGCTCGTCACCGACTCGCCGAGCAGATCGAGGCTCGCGGAAATGCCCACGGCGTTGAGCCGCTTGAGAGCAGCGACCGCGGCCTCGACCGTTTCACCCGCAACGAAGCGCGAGGCGAGGCGGCGGGCGAGTCCGTTGCCTCGAATGAAGCCGAAGATGCGGGATTGCTCGCTGAGCCACAGGAGGCCGGCGCGGATCATTAACGCGTGGCGTGTCGGGCGTCAGGGATAGAACTTTGAGTTGCGACGCGCCTGCTCCTGTAGGACGTCGCACGGGGCGAAGCGCGGGCCCAGCCGCTCGGCGAGGCGCTCGAGTTCCCCGACGAGACGGCCCGCGCCGAGGTCATCGGCGTGGCGGAGCGGGCCGCCGCGGAACGGCGGAAAGCCGAAGCCGAACACGGCGGCGATGTCGCCGTCGCGGGGGCTCGAGACGATGCCCTCTCCCACCGCGCGCGCCGCTTCGTTGAGCATCGCCAAGACGAGGCGCTGGATGGCCTCCGCCGGTCGCGGGCCGCCGTTCGGCTGCGTGCCGATGAGCCGGTACACGGTGGCGTCGACGTCGCCCTTCTTCCCCCCCGCGTACGTATAAAACCCCTTCCCCGCCTTGCGGCCGAGCCGACCGGCTTTCGCCAGTCCGGCGAACGCGGGCGACGGCGCGAAGCGGTCACCGAACGCTTCAGACATTACGCCCGCAACCTTCTCAGCGACATCCAAGCCGACTTCGTCCAACAGCGTGATCGGCCCCACCGGAAAGCCGAACTGCACCATCAGGTCGTCGAGCTCCTCGATCGCCGTTCCTTCCGCGAGCAGGTGGCCGGCCTCATTCATGTAGGGAGTGAGAATCCGGTTCACCCAGAACCCGGGGCTGTCCTTGACGACGATCGCGGTCTTGCCCATGCGGCGCCCGAACGCCACCGCCGTGCTGACGACTCCCGGCGCCGTGCGCGCCGACGGGATCACCTCGAGCAGCGGCATGCGGGCGACCGGCGAGAAGAAATGCATCCCGATCACCTGCTCGGGCCGCCGTGCCGCGTCGGCGATGCGCCCGATCGGGATGGTTGAGGTGTTGGACGCGAATACCGCTCGGTCGGCCGTCGCCGTCTCCACCTCCCGCAGCACCTGCTGCTTCACGGCGAGGTCTTCAAACACCGCTTCGATGACCAGCTCCGCGCGCCCGAAGCCCGCATACGTGTCCGCGCCCGAGAGCAGGGCGAGGAGTCGGGCGTGCTCGTACTTCGTGATGCCGCGGCGCTTCAGGCGGTCGTCCAAGACCTCCCGCGCGGCCGCGAGCCCCTTCGCGACCCGCGGCAGATCGGCGTCCTTCATTCGCACGTCCACGCCGGCCTGCGCGACCGCGGTCCCCGCGATTCCCGACCCCATGAACCCGGAGCCGACGATGCCGAGCCGCCGCACCTCGGTGGGCGGCGGGGCGTTGGCGACGCCGAGATCCTTTTTGAGCTGGGTCGTGGCGAAGAAAATCTGCACGAGCTTGCGAGAGACGTCGCTGACGGCGAGCTGACCGAACAGCTGGGCTTCGCGCTTCAGGCCTCGGGCCAGCCCGTGCCCGAAGCCATATTCGACCGCCTCGAGCGCGTCGAGCGGCGCCGGGTAATTGCCCTTCGTCTGCTTGAGGACCTGCCGGCGCGCACCACGGAACACCAGCCGACGGCCGAGCGGATTGCCGTCGAGCAGCCACCCCACGAAGCCGCCCGGGCGCTTCCGCTTCGGGCGCCAGCCGCCCGTCATCCGTTGGGCGGCGGCGAGGGTGATGTCCCGGACGATGGCGGGGTGCACGAGCTCGTCGACGAGCCCGAGCCGAAAGGCCTTTTGCGCCCGCTCCACCTTTCCTGCGAGGATCATGTCGAGCGCCGCGCGCGCGCCGATCAGGCGCGGCAGCCGCTGGCAGCCGCCCGCGGCCGGCAGGACGCCGAGTTGCACCTCGGGCAGACCGAGCTGGGTCTTGGGGTGGTCGGAGGCGACGCGGTAGTGGCAAGCCAGCGCGAACTCGAGCCCGCCGCCCAGGCACGCGCCGTGGATCCCGACGGCGAGCGGTTTGGGGAAGCGCGCCACGCGCTCGAGCAATTCCTGACCCTCCGCGGACAGCCGCTCCGCTTCGGCAGCCGTGGTGAGCGCGACGAATTCTTCAATGTCCGCGCCAGCGATGAAGTGGTCGGGCTTCCCCGAGAAAACCGCGACGGCTTGCACGGCCTCGTCGCGCTCGAGCGACTCGAACGTGGCGAGGAAGTCCGCCTTCACGGCGCGCGAGATCTTGTTGACCGGCTCGCCCTTCAAGTCGAGCGTGACGATCGCGATCCCGGCCGCGACTTCCCACGTGAGGGCGGATCCGGGCATCAGCGGCGCTCCAGCACCATCGCGAAGCCCATGCCGCCCTGCGCGCAGATCGAGAGCAACCCGAACTGGGCGTCGCGGCGCGCCATCTCGTTCGCGAGCGTCGTGACGATGCGGGCACCGGTAGCACCGAAGGGGTGCCCGATCGCGATCGAGCCTCCCATCACGTTGATGATCTCGGGGTCGATCTCCCAACCCAACGCCCGCCATCCCTGGAGGTTCGAGAGCACCTGCGCCGCGAACGCCTCGTGCACTTCCACCAGGCCCAGATCTCGCCACCCGATCCCGGCGCGCTCGAGCGCCTTGGGAACCGCGAAGATCGGGGCCTGCAACAGCTGCCAGCCGGGGTCGACGGCGGCGACGGCGTACGACCGGACGTACGCGAGCGGCGTGTACCCGAGCGCCCGCGCCGCGGCGTCGCTGGTGAGCAGGACCGCCGAGGCGCCGTCGGTGAGCGGCGAGGAGTTCGCGGCCGTCACGCTGCCGTAGCGACGGTCGAACACGGGCTTGAGCTTCGCCATCTGCTCGAGCGAGGTGTCCCGCCGGATGCCGTTGTCCTGGGTGACCACGGGCTCCCCGGGCCGGGCGGGGAGCCACGGCACGATCTCGGCGGTGAGGCGACCGTCGTCCGTGCCCTGAGCGGCGCGCTGGTGGCTCCGCAGCGCCCACTCGTCCTGCGCGGCGCGAGCGATGCGGTTCTCCTTGGCCATCTTCTCGGCCGACTGTCCCATCGTCTCCCCGGTCGACGGCTCGGCGATCGCGGGGGACACCGGCACCAGATCGCGGGGACGGACGCGACTGAACGTCTTGAGTCTGGCGGGAACTGTCCTCGCCCGGCTCGCCTCGACCAGGATGTCGGCGAGGCGGCGCGAGGCGAGGATCGGGAGGTCGGAGAGCGATTCCACGCCGCCCGCGATCACCACGTTCGCGTGGCCGAGCGCGATCTGATCGTGGGCGTTGGAGACCGCCTGACCGGCGGAAGCGCAGGCGCGATTGAGGGAGTACGCTGGGATCTCTTTCGGGAACTGGGGCAGGAGGCTCACCTCGCGGGCGACGTTCGGAACGAGCGCCGACGGGACGACTTGCCCGAAGACCACCTCGTCCACGTCTGTGCCTTCCAGGTTGGTGCGCTCGAGCAGCTCGCGGGCCACGTAGCGGGCCAGGTCCACGGCACGCGCGCCTTTCAGCGCGGTGCCCGACTTGCAAAACGGCGTGCGACACCCGGCAACGATCGCGACCCGCCGTCCGTTTCTTTCAGACATTACATTCCCCTCCGCACGAGGACGCGCCCGAGAGGGCGCGCTCGGCCCCGGGCGCGTCCTGCAAGGACGCACGACGCCTGAGCCCGGGACGAAACCTACCACAGGGCCCGCGCACCGGCCAAGACACGTCGTGACGACCGAAACGGAGTTCTCGCACCGTACCCGCGCCGCCGCCCTTCGTGCGATGGCTGCGGAGCCCGTGGACCTGCTCGTGATCGGCGGCGGGATCACGGGCGCCGGCGTCGCCCGCGACGCAGCGTTACGCGGCATCCGCACGGCGCTGGTGGACAAGGGCGACTTCGGCGGCGGGACATCCTCGCACTCGTCACGGTTGATCCACGGCGGGCTGCGCTACCTCGAGCAGCGCGCCTTCCGCCTCGTGGTCGAGGCGAGCCGCGAGCGGCGCGTGCTGCTCACGATCGCGCCGCATCTCGTCCGGCCGCTCGCGTTTCTCTTCCCCGCCTATCGTGGCGCGCGTGTGCCGGCGTGGCAGCTCCGCGCGGGCCTATGGCTGTACGACCTGCTCGCCGCGTTCCGTAACGTGCGAGCGCACCGCTGGCTCGGGCGCAAAGCCGTGCTCCGCGTCGAGGCCGGCTTGCGCGAGCGGGACCTGATAGGCGCCGGGCTTTATTATGATGCGCAGACGGACGACGCGCGGCTCGTCATCGCAACGATGCGGAGCGCCGCGCAGGCGGGAGCGCTGGTCGCCAACTACACGGAGGCGTCGAGCCTCCTGAAGCCCGACGGGCGGGTCCGCGGTGCGACGCTGCGGGACGCCGTGACCGGGGCGACCTGCACCGCGCGCGCGCTCATCGTCGTGAACGCCACGGGTCCCTGGCTCGACCGCGTGCGGCGGCTCGACGACCCCCGGGCGGAGCCGCTGCTGCGGCTCACCAAGGGTACGCACGTGGTCGTGCCGCGGCAGCGCCTCGGCAATGCGCACGCCGTGACGCTCACCTCGCCGATCGACGGGCGCGTGATGTTCGTCCTGCCGTGGGGAGACCAGACCTACATCGGAACGACCGACACCGACGAGGACGCCTCGCCCGACGACGTGCGGGCGACCGCCGACGACGTGATATATCTGCTCCGCTCGGCCAACGCCTTCTTCCCGCAGGCCCGACTCGCGCCCACGGACGTCGTCGCCACGTGGGCGGGCCTGCGCCCACTGCTCGCCCCACCGCGGGACCTCTCGGCGTCGGACGTCTCGCGCGAGCACCGTATCGTCGAGAGCCAGAGCGGGCTGATCACGATCGCGGGCGGCAAGCTCACGACGTACCGCGTGATGGGGCAGGACGTGGCGGAGCGCGTGGCCGCGCGGCTGCACGAGGTGGACGACCGGCCCCGGGCTGCCGCCCCGCCGACCGATCGGCTCCCGCTCCCCGGCGGCGAGACCGCCGACCTCGACGTGCTGGTCGAGGCGGCCAAAGCGCGCGGCGTGCTGGAGTCGACGGCGCGCCACCTCGTCCGGAGCTACGGCAGCGAGTCGGCGGCGGTCCTGAACCGGGTGGACCGCGACCGCGCGCTGGGCCGGCCGATCGTCGTAGGGCGTCCGGAGATCTGGGCGGAAGTCGTCCACGCCGTCGAGCGCGAGATGGCACTGCGGCTGGCGGACGTGCTCGTCCGGCGGCTGCACCTCTTCTACGAGACGGGCGGCTCTGCCGCCGGCGCAGCCACAGCCGTCGCGGCGAGCATGGCCGACCTGCTCGGTTGGGATGCGACGCGCGTCGCCGAGGAGCTAGCCGACTATCGCGCCCTCGCCGATCGCGCACGGGCATTCCTCAAAGACACGCCGCGACCCAACTCGTAGGACCGCTGATGCTTGCCAACCCCCGCGACCGCCGGTACTATCTCTCCCGCTACACATGGGTTCTGAGCACCGAGTGCTCCGTCGCCGCTCCAGAATCGTGCGGGTTGTTCTGGTCGGCCTCTCCCTGTTGGGAGGCTGTGCGCGCGAGCGCGCCACTGCGCGCGACCGGAGCGCCGCGGCGGCGCCGGCCCTGCACGGCCCTGCCGACGCCCTGATCCCCCCCGGCCCGCTCGGCGCCGCGATCCAGCGTGGTCGCGCTCTCCTGGTCGCCACGCGCGACAGCCTCCCGACTCACGTCGGCAACGATCTGCGGTGCGTCAGCTGTCACCTCGACGCCGGCCGCCGCCAAGCGCTGGGGTCGTGGGTGGGCGTCTACGCACGCTACCCGCAGTACCGCCCCCGCAGCGCGACGGTCGAGACGATCGAATACCGCGTGAACGACTGCTTCCGGCGCAGCATGAACGGCACGCCGCTCGCCGTCGACGGCGTCGAGATGCGGGACATCCTCGCGTACCTCTGGTTCCTGTCGCGCGACGTCCCGATCGAGCCCCCACCTCCGGGCAATCGGCTCCAGAAATGGGCCGGGCTGACGGCTGACACGACGGCGGGTGCGGCGGTGTACGCCGCCAGCTGCGCGCAGTGTCACGGCCCGGCGGGTCAGGGGACGGCCGTCGCGCCGCCCCTGTGGGGGCCCAAATCCTACAACATCGGCGCGGGGATGGCGCGAGTCCGCACGGC
This sequence comes from Gemmatimonadetes bacterium 13_1_40CM_69_22, assembly GCA_001917665.1. Lineage (GTDB taxonomy): Bacteria > Gemmatimonadota > Gemmatimonadetes > Gemmatimonadales > GWC2-71-9 > 20CM-4-69-16. Next base: position 80,154 of record MNEL01000020.1, read on the forward strand.
TGCGGCGTTCATCAGGGAGAATATGCCCTTCGATCAGCCGGGTACGCTCACCGACGAGCGGGCGTTCGATGTCGCGGCCTACATCAGCGCGCACCCGCGGCCGGACTTCCCCGACAAGATTCACGACTGGCCGAACGGCGACGCGCCGCCCGACGTCGCCTATCCTACGCTCGCCGCCCAGCGGAAGTCGCGGGGCGCGCCGGCGAAGGCACACGCACCCTAGTCCTCAACGCACCCATTGATAGGAGGTCGCATGTTCGAACTCGGCCGCTCCACCACACACCGCCGCGGCTTTTTGGGGCGGATCGCCGCCAGCGCCGCCGCCTTCGGCCTGGGTGGCCTCGTCGCTCCGTTTGAAGCGGCGGCCCGGCCCACGCCCGCCGCGACAGGGGCCTCGGCGAATCCCGAATTCGAGGCATGGCTGAACAAGATCACGGGGAAGCACAAGATGGTGTACGACGTCCCCGAGCCGAACGACGGCTTCGGGTTCGCGTGGGCCCGCGTGTTCCTCAACACCACGAACGAGACCTACGGCACCACGGATGCGGACAACACCGTGGTGATCGTGCTCCGTCATTCGGGGATTCCGTACGCGATGGAGAGTGCGATGTGGGCGAAGTACAGGTTCGGTGACGCGTTCAAGATCACCGACCCCGCAACGAAGGGGCCCGCCGTCCGTCATCCGCTCATCCATCTCAAACCCGGCGACGTGCCGATCCCCGGCATGGGCAGCGACGAGCTGCTGGCGAAGGGTGTCCTCATCGGTGTGTGCAACATCGCGCTCACCTTCAACAGCATGCGGTTGGCGAAGGACATGGGCATGCAGGCCGAGGCCATCAAGAAGGACTGGGTCGCCAACCTGCTCCCAGGCGTGCTGGTAGTGCCCTCGGGCGTGATCGCGGTGAACCGCTCCCAGGAGAAGGGCTGCACGTACTGCTTCGCCGGGTGAAGCAGGAGCGGGGTCCGGAGAGCCCCCCGGCTCGCCGGACCCCTGACACACCCGTCGCCTGGATGTAATTGACGAAGACGTCGTTCACGCCAGCGCTGAGATTTCAAGCCTCATGGCCTCGACTCATCTGGGCGCGGCGTTCGCGCGCGCGTTCGGCGCCCCCTCCCCCAGCCCCGTTCACGTGGTCCGCGCGCCCGGGCGGGTGAACCTCATCGGCGAGCACATCGACTACTGCGGCCTGCCCGTCTTCCCCATGGCCATCCGCCGGAGCGTCCGCATCGCGTTTCACCCGCGCTCGGATCGAGAGACGCACCTCGTCAACCACGATCCTCGCTTCGCGCCCAGCGCCTTCGCGGTGAACGAGAGCATCCCGCCGGCTCCGGCGGGGGACTGGGGCAACTACGCCAGGGCGGCGGCGCAGGCCCTGGCCCAACGATTCCCGGATCTGCGGGGCGTCAACGCACTGGTGGACAGCGATCTCCCGATCGCCGCGGGGCTCAGCTCCTCGTCCGCGCTCCTCGTGGCCATGGCCCTCGCGATCATGCACGCGAACGGGGTGACGGTAGCGTCGCTCGAGCTGATGGAGCTCTTGGGGCGCGGCGAGCGCTACGTCGGCACCGCGGGCGGCGGGATGGACCAGGCGATTATCCTCGGTGCGCGGGCGGGGTGCGCGTCACGGATCGACTTCCACCCGCTCCGGCTCACTCCCACGGCCGTGCCCGCCGACTGGCAGTTCATCGTGGCGTGGAGCCTGGTGCACGCCGAGAAGTCCGGGGCCGCGCGGCAGGCGTACAACGAGCGGACGCGGCAGTGCGACGAGCTGCTCGAGGTGGCGGAGGGGGGGGCGACCCTCTCCGGCGTGCTCTCGCGGCGGTTCCGCCACGTGGTCACAGAGGGAACTCGCGTGCGGCAGGCGGAGGCGGCGATGGCCGCTCAAGATCTCGCGACGTTCGGGCAACTGCTCGACGCCTCGCACCAGAGCCTGCGGGACGACTACGAGGTGAGCCGCCCCGAGCTGGACCGGCTCGTGGAACTGGCTCGGGAGGCGGGCGCGGCGGGGGCGCGACTCACGGGCGCCGGGTTCGGTGGCTCGATCGTGGTGCTGTGTCGCGCCGAGCACGCGCCGGAGATCATGGCCGCCCTGGGGGAGCGCTTCTACGCCCCACGCGGCGCTGCAGGCGACGTCGCGCGGCACGTGTTCACGGCCGAGCCGTCGGCGGGGGCGGAGGTTCTGACCCCGGGCGCAAGCCCGGAGTGAGTGACAGCCCCCGCCGGGCGGATCCGGTCGCGCAGGGACTTCAGGCCGCGCGCGAGTTACGTCTCCACGGTCTTCTCGCCGATGCCGAGCCGGTCGGCGCGATCTGGGCGTAGCTCAGGCCATCGATCAGCCGCAGTCTGCACACTACGGCTCGTCTGGGGGGGAGCTCGGCGAGGGCTCGTTCCACGGCCGCGACCAGCTCCGCTGCCTCCAGGTCGGACTCGATCTCGGCCGCTGCCGCCACGTGACCGACCCGCCACCGGCAGGCCACGGCGGCACGCTCCAGTGCGGTGCTCCCCATTTCTGGTCCAGTTGACATCGTAGAATTACGACATTAGGAGGTGGGTCTCCTCCTTCCAGCCGGCGGCGAAAG
>MNEL01000038.1:0-18706 GCA_001917665.1 Gemmatimonadetes bacterium 13_1_40CM_69_22
TACGCGGGGTAGCCGCGGCGCCGGATCTCCGCTTCGCGCTCGGCTCGCGTGGGCTCGTGGCGCCGCAGAATAGCGAGCGCCTGCTGGGGCGTGAGCGCGTCGCTCAGGTACCGGAAGTCGATGCAGCGCACCAGCTCCTCCGGACTCATGTCGCGCAGCAGCTGCCACAGCGGCTTGCCCTCCGCTTTGGCGTAGAGGTCCCACACCGCGTTCACGAGGGCGGCCGTCGCCAGGTGCAGCACCCCTTTTTCCGGTCCCACCCAGCGCAGCTGGGAGTCGCCGGTCAGGCGCCGCCAGAAGCGTGCCATGTCGGCCTTGATCTCCTCGAGGGTGAGCCCCCGAACGAGCGGCGCCAGCGTCCGGACCGCCGCCACACACAGCTCGTTCCCCCGCCCGATGGTGAACGTGAGGCCATGTCCCTCCAGGCCGTCGGGGCGATCGGTGGAAAGCACGACATAGGCCGCCGAATAGTCCGGGTCCGGGTTCATCGCGTCAGAGCCGTCCCGCTCTCGCGAGGTCGGAAACCGGATGTCGTGGACGTCGACGCGCGTGATGGTGGTCGGAGGGGAGGCCATGGCTCACATCGCCGTAAAGCCGCCGTCGACGGGGAGCGCGACGCCGGTGACGAAGGAGGCCTCGGGGGAGACGAGCCAGAGCGCGGCGGCGGCGCACTCCTCTGGCGTGCCCAGGCGCCCCAGCGGCTGGGCGGCGGCATACTGCGCCCAGGCGGCGGCAGGGTCGGGCATGGCGTCGGCGAACCGGCGGAGCATCGGTGTGTCGATGATCCCCGGGCACAACGCGTTCACGCGGATGCCGCGGGCGGCGTAGTCGAGCGCCAGCGCCTTGGCCAGCAGCACCACGGCGCCCTTCGATGCGCAGTACACCGGTGAATCGGTCTGCGCCACGAGCCCCGTCTTGCTCGCCGTGAAAAGGATCACGCCGCCCTCGGCCTGACCGAGCATGATGGGAATCGCGCGCCGCGCGGCATACAGCGGGCCCTTCACGTTCACGTCCAGCACCCGGTTGATTTCGTCGTCGACGCTGTGCGGGAGGAGCTTGGGCAGCGTGATGCCGGCGTTGCAGAACAGGATGTCGAGGCGGCCGTAACGCTCGACGCACACGTCGATCATGCGCTCGCTGTCGGCGCGCCGGCCGACGTCGGCGCGCACGAAGCACGCCGTCCCGCCCGCCTGCGCGATCGCCTGGACCACCGCCTCGCCCTCGGCGTTTTGAATGTCGGCCAGCACGAGCTGCGCGCCCTCCCGTCCGAACCGGAGGGCGCTCGCCCGCCCGATGCCGGTGGCGGCGCCGGTGATGACTGCTGCCTTTCCCTTGAGGCGCACGTTAGCCATACGCCCGCACGCGCTGGCGAGCGGAGCCGAGCCCGTCGATGCCGAGCTCCACCTCGTCTCCCTCGACGAGGTAGCGCGGCGGGCTCTGGCCGAGTCCCACGCCGGGGGGGGTGCCGGTGGAGATGATGTCGCCGGGCAAGAGCGTCATGAACTGGCTGATATAACTGACGAGCGCCGGCACGTCGAAGATGAGCTCGCGGGTCGAGCTGCACTGCTTGGTCGCGCCGTTCACCTTGAGCCACAGGCGCAGGTCGTGCACGTCGCGGATCTCGTCCGGCGTAGCGAGGAAGGGCCCGAGCGGGGCGAAGCTGTCGCAGCTCTTGCCCTTCACCCACTGGCCGCCACGCTCGAGCTGGAAGGCCCGTTCGGAGTAATCGTTGTGGAGCACGTAGCCGGCGACGTACCGCAGCGCCTCGTCCCGCTCGACATACGCCGTCCGACGCCCGATCACGACCGCCAGCTCCACCTCCCAGTCCAGCTTGGTGCCGTTTCTCGGGATGAGGACGTCGTCGTTGGGACCGCTGATCGCGCTGGTCGCCTTGAAGAAGAGGACCGGCTCGTCCGGGACCGCCATGCCCGACTCGCGAGCGTGGTCGCGATAATTGAGGCCCACGCACACGATCTTGCTCGGTCGGCACAGCGGAGGCCCCAGCCGCACGCCGTCGGCGACCACGGGCGCGGCCGCGCCCTCCCGTCCGAGCCAGCGCGCCAGCCGCTCGAGGCCGCCGGATCCGAAGAATGCCTCGTCATAATCGGCGCCGAGCGCAGCTGCGTCGATGCGCCGCCCGTCGGGCAGGAGCAGCCCCGGCCGTTCCCGGTTCGGCTCGCCGAAGCGGATGAGCTTCATGGGTCACATCTTCAGGGTCACGAAGCCGCCGTCGATCGCGTAGTTGCTTCCGGTGATGAAGGCCGCGGCGTCGGAGCAGAGGAACAGGGCGAGGTCGGCGATCTCTTCCGGCCGGCCCATCCGGCCGATCGGCTGCGTGCGGGACAGCTCCTCGAACATCTCGCGCTCCCGGCCCGGATAGTTCTTGGCGAGGAATCCGTCGACGAACGGCGTGTGCACACGTCCCGGGGCGATCGCGTTGCAGCGGATCCCGTGCGCCACATAGTCGCGCGCCACCGAGTACGTCATCGTCAGCACCGCCCCTTTGGTCATCGAGTAGGCGAACCGATCCGCGAGGCCGACGGTGGACGCGACTGAGGCGATGTTGAGGATCACCCCGCCGCGCCCTTTCAGCTCCGGGACCGCCGCCTTCATGCAATTGTAGACGCCCTTGACGTTCACGGCGTAGAGCCGGTCGAGGTCTTCCTCGGACGTCTGCTCCACGTTGCCGATGTGTGCGATCCCGGCGCTGTTGACGAGGATGTCGACCGGGGCGAACCGCTGCGCGACCGCCTGGAAGGCGTGTTCCACGTCGGCCTGCCGGCTCACATCGCACGGGACCGCGGCGGCTGCGCCGCCGCAGGCCTCGATCTCGCGCGCCACGTCGCGCGCCGCCGGCTCCGCGATGTCCAGCACGGCGACGCGCCCGCCGGCGCGCGCGAAGCGGAGGGCGATCGCCCGGCCGATCCCCGACCCTCCACCGGTCACGATCGCGACCTTGTGCTCGATCTCCCTCATAACCCGTAGACTCGCGCGGCGTTGTCGCCGTAAAATCGGCTCCGGTCCGGCGCGCTCCATCCCTGGGTGAAATGCTCGGTGAAGCCGTACCAATCGCGGTAGTCTCCCGCGAGGGTGAGGACCGGCCAGTCGCTGCCGTACAGCACCCGCTCGGTGCCGAAGCACTCCACCACCCGCGTGGCGTACGGGAGCAGGTCCTCCGCGCACCATCGCTCCGCCGCCTCGGTCAAGAGTCCCGACAGTTTGCAGCACACGTTTTCGTGGGCCGCGAGCCGCGCCAGTCCGGCGCTCCACGGCTCGAAGCAGCGATCCCGGATGGCGGGCTTGCCGCAATGATCGAGGACGAAGCGCGTGTCCGGGCAGTCGCGGACCAAATCGGCGACCTCGTGCAACTGGTCGTGCGTCGCGCACAGATCGAAGACGAGCTCCCGTCGTCCCACCTGTCGGACCCCCTCCACGAACGCACGCTGCCGGCAGAAGCCCGCGGGTTGCCCCTGGATGTTATGGCGGATGCCTTTGATCGTGCGGCACGCGGCGAGCGCGTCGAGCTCACGATCGATCGTCTCGCAGTCGGCGAGGTTGGCGAACGCGACGATGCCGGCGAGACGCGGCTCCGCCCGTGCGAGGCGTTCCACGAATGCCACTTCGCGCCAGGCCTCTTCGGGCCGGCAGTTGCATTCCACGAACACGACGCGGGCGATGGGGATCGCCCCTGTCGCCGCCCCGTAGTCCGACGGGAGGAAAGCCCGGCCAAGCGACGGTACGCCTTCCAGCCAAGGATAGTGCAACTCGGCGGGATCCCAGAAATGCACGTGCGCGTCGACGACCGGTGGCCGCATCTCCTCGGGAAGCTGTCGCCGAGGGGCCAGAAGCTCAATCCCGCCACCTGGCGGCCCCCGAGCCCCGCGACTATTCTGCACGCTCACCCTCCGAAGCGATGCCGGAGCGCATGCCCGATCCCATCTCTCGCCGCGACTGGCTGACGGCCATTGCCGCGGCCGGCGCCGGGGCGGTGGGGGCACCGGGTGTCAGCGCCGGGCCGCCTCCGGCCGGGCGTCCCCCCCTCGAACCCCGCCCCATCCTGCCGCTCACGTCCACGAGCGACGTGTTCACGCCGAGTCATGGCCGGGCGTTCATGAGATTCAGCTTCCCCTTCCCGGAGCCGTCGGTCGAGTTCGCGGGCTACCGGTTCGGCTTTCTCGTGTTCACGCGGGAGAATGCCTACGGTCTCGACGCAAGCCGTATGACCGCCGAGCGCACGGCGAATGGTTTGGAGATTCGCTGCACCGGCCTGGTGTGGGCGGGGGGTCAGCAATCGGCCCCTGGCCGCGTGACCGCGCAGCTCCGGCAGCATGGCGACTTTATCGAGTGGGACATCACGGCGGAGCTGGACCAGCCGATCAAGGCCGTCACTACGGTGATCCGAGGTGTGCCGCGCGGGCAGGTTTCCGCGGCGGGGAACGAGCCATTCGATCCGCGAGACAACGAGCTGCTGTACGGCTATCCGTTCGGGGCCGGCGACCTGTTCGGCGCCAACACCGCGTGGGGTCTCTCGACGCCGCTCGTGATCGTGCAGCGCGCCGCGGGCGACTGCGTCTTTCTCGCGTCGCTCGACGATCGCGTCCGGGCTAAGCGCTTCTTTTTCCAGCCCGGCGAGCAGGCCTATCGCCTCGAGGCCGTGTTCGAGGCGGAAGGCTGGAAAGACCACACCACGCTCCAAGTCCCCACCTGGCGCCTCGGCCGGACGCAGACGCTGGACGACGCCGTTCAGGCGCATTACGACCATCTCGAGCGCGCGTATCACCTCGAGCCCTGGGAGAGCCGGCGCGACGCCCCCGACTGGGTGCGTCGCATCGCGCTCGTCGTCACGCTGCACGGCATGCACTACACCGGCTACGTGTTCAACGACTACGCGCGTATGCTCGAGGTGGCGCGGTGGGTCGCGACGCGGATCCCGCCGGACCGCGTGCTCCTCTTCCTCCCAGCCTGGGACGGCCGCTACTACTGGGACTATCCGTTGTACCGCGCTTCCGACCGCCTCGGCGGCGAGGCCGGGTTGAAGCGCCTCATCCAGGAATCACGGCGCCTGGGTTTCCGCGTGATGCCGATGTTCGGGGCCAACGCCGCCAATCGCCGCCAGCCGGCGTTCGCGCGGATGGCCGACGCGGCGACGCACAAGATCGACGGGGATCGCTTCGACCTGAACTGGGTGGACTGGGACAACGACCGCCACCAGGAAGGCTGGCTCTCCTTCATGAATCTCGGCGTCGCGTCATGGCGCGAATGGCTCACGGGGCGGATCGCGGAGGCGATCGAGCGCTACGGCGTCGATGCCTACTTCCTCGACATCGCCGGCGGCTGGGTGAACAACCCCCAGGCCGACATGCACCAGGGAATGCGGCAACTCGTGCTCGACCTGCGCGCCCGCTACCCGCACGTCATGCCGTGCGGGGAGATGCATTACGACGCGCTGCTCGAGTTCATTCCGTGCTATCAGGTGGGCCTGGGGCGGGCGGCCCGCTACGCCCGCGCCTTCTCGCACCTGAGCCACCCGGCACCGGGGTTCGGCAGCTCGGGCGTACACGAGTCCGGCTTCAGCCGCTTCAGGCACGAGACCCTGGGGCTCGCGCCCGGCACTATCCCCACCCTCAGCGTGGTGGACGACACGTTCACCGGCCATCAGACGATGATGGAGGCGGTGATCGAGCGGGCGAAGGCAGCGGCACCATGAAGCGCAAAGACCATCGCCTCAGGCCGCCCAGCCGGCGCGGAGCCGGTCGAGCGCGACGGCGAGCACGATGATGGCGCCGATGATGATTTCCTGGATGTAGTTGGGCCACCCCATCTGCTGGCAGCCGTTGCGCAGGAACGCCATGATGAGCGCGCCCACCACCGAGCCGAACACGCTCCCCTCGCCGCCCAGCAGGCTCCCGCCGCCGATCACCACCGCCGCAATCACATCCAGCTCGGTGCCGATCGCCACCGTCGGATCGCCCTGCCTGAGGCGGGAGAGCTGCATCACGCCGGCCAACCCGAAGTACACTCCCGCCGATCCGTAGATCACGAGCTTGAGCCGGTCCGTCGCGATACCGCAGGCGCGGGCGGCCAGCTCGTTCGAGCCGAGCGCGAACACGCGTCGCCCGAAGACGGTGCGCCGCAGCACGAGCGCGGTGAGGACCGCCAGCGCGAGCGTGATCCACACGCCCGGCGGGAGCACCATCCATGCCTGGCGCGGAAACGTGACGAGCAGCTCGTTCACCCACGTCGGCGGGACGTTGACCGTCTGCTCGTGCGCCAGCCACTTCGCGACGCCGCGCGCGATGCCCAGCATTCCCAGCGTCGCGATGAACGGCACGACGCGCAGGCCCGTGATGAGCAGGCCGTTCGCGAGCCCCACGAGTCCGCCGGCGAGCAGGGCGGCGGCCGTGGCTACGCTGGCCGGCCAGCCCGCGCCGATCGCCAGCGCGGCCACCACGCCCGTCAGGGCGATCGTCGCGCCGACCGAGAGATCGATTCCGCCGCTCACGATGATGATCGTCATCCCGATCGCCCCGAGGGCGACGATCACGGTCTGCGAGAGCACGATGCGCAGATTGAAGGGCGAGAGATATCGCGCCGGCGCATCCGTGAGCAGCGCAAAGACGAGGACCACCAGCGCGAGCACGAGTGCGGGGCCGATGCGGGCGAGCGAGGCGCGCAGCCTGTCCGGTGCCGCGACCCTTGGCTCGGCGTCCGCTCTGACCCCGGGCGCCAGCTCGGGGAGCGAGGTGTCGGGCCTCACACGCGGACGGGCTCTTCCACCGTCGCGGGCTCGAGCCGCGGCGCGAGCAGGTGCAGGATGCACCAGGCGGTGACGTAAGCGAGCCCGCACACCGCGAAGATGGGCGTGTAGCTACCCGTGGCCTGGAGGATCCGGCCGGTGACCCGCTGAAATAGCACGCCGCCCATGGCGCCGGCGAACGCGCCGATCCCGACCACCGACCCCACCGCCGCCCGCGGAAACATGTCGCTCGCCAGCGTATACACGTTGGCGGACCAGGCCTGGTGCGCTGCGGCCGCGACGCTCACGATCGCCACCGCCGCCCACATGCTCCCCGCCAGCGGCGCGAACGCCGTCGGGACGATTAAGAGCGCCATCGCGAGCATCGCCGTCTTGCGCGCCCGGTTCACGGTCCAGCCGCGCTTGATCAGCGCGCTCGAGAGCCAACCGCCCCCGACCGATCCGACGTCCGCCACCAGATACACGACGATCAGCGGAGCGGCGAGCTGCGCCAGCCGGATGCCGTATTGCGCGTCGAGAAACTTCGGGAGCCAGTACAGATAGAACCACCAGATCGGATCGGCGAGGAGTTTCCCGACCGCGAAGGCCCAGGTCTGCCGATACGAGAGCAGCCGGATCCAGGGTACGGCGCTCCCCGCCTCCTCACCCGAATCGCTGCGGATGTGCGCCAGCTCCTCTGGCCTCAGGCGCGGCTGCGCCTCCGGGCTGCGGTACACCGCGAGCCACAGCACCAGCCACAGGAAGCCGAGCGAGCCGGTCGCGATGAATGCCCACGGCCAGCCCCACGTCAGCACGATCCACGGGACGACGAGCGGGGTGATGATGGCGCCGGTGTTGGTACCGGCGTTGAAGATGCCGGTCGCGAGCGCCCGCTCGCGCTTGGGGAACCACTCCGCCACCGTCTTGATCGCGCCCGGGAAATTGGCCGACTCGCCCAGTCCGAGCAGCGCGCGGGCGGCGGAAAATCCCGCGGCGGTGCGGGCGAAGGCGTGAGCGATCGCCGCGATGCTCCAGGCCACGACCGCGACCGCGAAGCCGCGTCGCACCCCGACGCGGTCCAGCGCACGCCCGGCGGCGAGGAATCCGAACGCGTAGACGAGGCTGAACCAGGAGACGATGTCGCCGTACTGCGATTCCGACCAATGCAGCTCGCGCTGCAGGGTGGGGGCGAGGATGCCGAGCACCTGGCGGTCGATGTAGTTGATCGTGGTGACCACGAACAGCAGGGCGCACACCGTCCAGCGATACCCGAGGCGCGGCCGGCTCATCGCGTCAGGCCCTCCCACAGGCCCTGCAGGTACATCGCGCCGAGCGCTCGATCGTACAGCCCGTACCCCGGGCGTCCCGTCTCGCCCCAGATCATGCGGCCGTGATCGGGGCGCATCGGGCCGGTGAAGCCGATATCCCGCAGCGCGCTCAGGACCGCGTGCAGGTCCACGCTGCCAAACGCCGAAGGGTGGGCCGTCTCGTGGAACCGGCGCTCGCCCGTGACCAGCACGTTGCGGCAGTGTGCGAAGTGGATGCGCGCGCCGAGGCGGCGCACCATGGCCGGCAGATCGTTCTCGGGGTTCGCGCCGAGCGAGCCGGTGCAGAACGTCACCCCGTTCGCGGGGGTGTCCACGAGCCCCACCACGCGCTCGAGGGCGGCGGCGTTGGTGATGATGCGCGGCAGCCCGAAGATGGGCCAGGGCGGATCGTCGGGGTGGATCGCCATGCGGACGCCCGCCTGCTCGGCGATCGGGACGACGCGCTCGAGGAAGTAGGCGAGATTGTCCCACAGCCGCTCCGCGTCCACGTCGCGATAGGCGGCGAGCAGCGCGCCCAGCTCCGGCCCCGAGTACGCCGTCGCCCAACCGGGCAGGTCGCCCGTCCCACGCGACAGGTCGACCGCGGCGAGCGCGGCGTCGTCGTAGGCGAGCGCCGACGAGCCGTCGGGAAGCCGCATGGCGAGGTCGGTACGCATCCAGTCGAACACCGGCATGAAGTTGTAGCACAGCACCGGAATGCCGAGCTCCCCCATGCTGCAGATGCTCTGGCTGTAGTTCTCGATCAGCCGATCGCGGCCGCGGCGCCTGAGCTTGATGTCGTCGTGCACGGGGATGCTCTCGACCACCGCGAACCGCAGTCCGGCCGATTCGATGTGCTCCTGCAGTCGCTCCAGCCGCGCCCGCGGCCAGGCCGCGCCCACGGGCACGTCGTACAGTGCGCTCACGACGCCCGTGACGCCGGGGATCTGTCGGACGTAGGCGAGCGGGATCGGGTCCGTCGGGCCGAACCAGCGAAAGCTGGGGATCACGCGCGGAGCAGCTCCTCGACTTCCCCCACGCTCGCGCGGCTGAAGTCGCCGGGCACGGTGAGCTTGAGCGCGCTCGCCGCCACCGCGAATTCGAGCGCTTCCGCCGGCCGGTCGCCGCCGAGCAGTCGCGCGATGAGCGCCGCGGCGAAGCTGTCGCCACCGCCCACGCGGTCCACGACCTGCACGCAGTGCCGACGGCTCTGCGCGAACGCGCGGGTCTGCGCGTCGTACAGCACGGCGCTCCAGCCGTGTTCCCGGGGCCCGAGGATCTCGCGCCGGGTGAGCGCGACGCGCTTCGCCTCGAAGCGCGCCGCGAGCTGCTCGGCGAGACCGCGCGCGCGCTCGGGAGTCGCGAGCGAAGCGTCGTCGGCCGGGAGGCCGAGCATCGCGCTCACGGCCGCCGGATTGCCGATCAGCACACCCGCCCGCCGGGCGAGCGGCTCGATGAGCGGCCGCGGGTTCCGGTCGCGCCACAGGGCCGCGCGGTAGTTCAGGTCGAGGCTCACCGGGGTGCCCCGGGCGCGCGCGCAGGCGATGGCGCCCGCGAGCGCCGCTACCGGGCCTTCGCCCAGGGCGGGAGTGATCCCCGAGACGTGGAACCAGTCCGTGCCGGCGAGCACCGCGGGCCAGTCGATGCTGTGCGGGTCGAGGCGCGCGAACGCCGAGCCTGCGCGGTCGTACACCACGCGCATGGCGCGCAGATCCGCGCCCGGCTCCACGAAGTAGAGCCCCAAACGCTCGCCGCCCCCCCCCCGCACAATCCAGCGGGTGCCCACGCCTTCCTGCTTCAGTGTCTCGACGCCGGCATCCCCGATGGGGTTGTCGGGAACGCGGGTGACGTAGTCGCACCGCACGCCAAGATGGCTCAGGGCGACCGCGACGTTCGCCTCCGCCCCGCCGAAGCAGGTGTGCAGCTCCGGCGACTCGAGCAGTCGTTCTTCACCCGGCGGGCTGAGCCGCAGCAGCAGCTCGCCGAACGTCACCACGCGTGGGACGGCCGCACCCTTCACACGGCGCCTCCCGCGAGCTGCGCCCGCGCTTGCGCGACGCGCTCCACGAACGCCCGCGCGCGCAGCGTGAGCTCGGCGCTCCCCGCGCCCCCCGCCGGCTCGCTTCGGACCAGCGCCGCCGGCAGGAGCGCGCTGCCGACGCTCACCGCGGCGGCCCCCGCGCGGATCCAGGCGGCTACGTTCTCGAGCGACACGCCGCCCGACGGCACGAGGCGCAGGAACGGCAGGGGCGCGAGCAGATCGCGGAGGTAGACGGGACCCACGGCCGCCGCGGGGAACAGCTTCACGAGCGGCGCGCCCGCGCGCCACGCCTCGACGATCTCCGTCGGCGTGAACGCGCCCGGCATGCAGGGGATGTCACGGTCGCGACACACGCGAATCACGGCGGGGGTGAGCGTGGGGCTCACCACGAAGCGCGCGCCGGCGTCGATGACTTCGCAGGCGGCCGACTCGTCGAGCACGGTGCCCGCGCCGACGAGGCACGCCGCGAGGTCGCGGTCCGCTGCGAGGTCGCCGATCGCCGCGATCGCGCCCGGTGTCGTCAGCGTGATTTCCACGGCGCCCACGCCTCCCGCGGCGAGCGCGCGAGCGGCGGCGCGCAACCCGGCCGCGGCCGGCAGCCGAGCGACCGCGATCACGCCGCTCTGGAGCAGCGGATCGAGCCCACCCCTTTCCCCGCCGAGCGTCGTCGTCGTGTGGGTCATGGTCACGTCCCGCCGGTGGCGGCGTACTCCGGCATGCCGTGCAGCGCCCCGAGCGCCGCGTCCACTCCGTCACGCTCCAGCGCCAGCAGCCACCGCGTCGTGGCCTCGAGCAGCCCGGGCAGCTCGGCGAGATTCGCGCCCCACAAGCCGGCATCGGCCAGCGCTCGGGCGGCGAGTCGCTCCAGCGCGGCTGCAAGTACGGGGCCAGGAGCGGCGTCCGGGTCCACCGCCCGCCAATGCCGCTCGATCAGCGGGAGATCGACATCGTCCCCCGCGGGGTGGGCGAGGCGGGAGCGGACCCACCGCAGGTAGGCGGCGCAGCCGAGTGCCAACCCTTGCGGCGCGCGCCCCTGTTTGCGGGCGAATCCCATGATCGCGGGCACGACCCGGAGCCGCAGCTTGGCGGTCTGGTTGGTGGCGATCACCCGCCACTCGTGATCGAGCCAGGGGTTGCGAAACCGGTCGATCACCGTCCGGGCGAACGCGGTAGCCGCATCGGCCGGCAGATCGATCCCGGGCACGATTTCCTCGAACAAGATGTGCCGCAGGAAGGGTCCCAGCCGGGGATGCTCGGCGGCCTCCCGCACCGTCCGGACGCCCGCCAGGAGCGCGAGCGGCGCCGTCACCGTGTGCGCGCCGTTCAACAGGCGCAGCTTGCGCTCCCGGTAAAAACCGATGTCGGCGGCGAATATCACCGCATCGGGCGCCACATCGATCGCGAACGCCGCTCGCAGCGCAGCGGGGTCGGCTTCGATCGCCCAGAAGCTATGGGGCTCGGTGACGGTGAGCAGGGCGTCGGCGTATCCGAGACGCCGCTCCAGCAGCGCCTGCCCGTCTGCCGCGGGCGTGCCTGTCGTGATCCGGTCCACGAGCGAGGAGCAGAAACGCACGCGCCGCGCCAGCCACTCGCGGAATTCGGGTCCCCGCTCGAGTCCGTCCGCCAGGCGATCGACCATCGCGGCGAGGCGCGGCCCGTTGTCGTCCACCAGCTCGGTCGGGATCACGCAGAGCGGCGGGCCGTCCGGCAAGCGCTCGAAGCGGGTGTACAGCAGGTCAGTCAGCCTGGGCGGAAAGGCCGCGTCCAGCCGGAACGCGGCCTCGGTCACATTGCTGACGATCACCTGCAGCTCGGGCCGCGCGACCACGTCGCGCACCGCTTGCCACTCCGCGTCCGCCACGAGCGCGCGCGAGATCGAGCCGACGAGGCGCATGCGTTCGAGCGGCTGCCCTCGTTCCAGGCCCCGCTCCACGAGCGTGAACAGGCCGTCCTGTGCGTTCATGGTGCTCGCTTGGCCATGCGGCGTGCTCTGCACCACGACGATTCGTCCGCGGAAGGCGCCGGCCGCATTGGCGGCATCCACGGCGGCCGCGCACACCGCGCGCAGCAACATCCCCGTGCCGAACTGCAGCACCCGCTCCGGGAGCTCCGCGCGGCGGTAGGCGCCGCTCGGCCAGTGCGCCTTGCTCAAGCGCGGGAGGTCGGCCATGGCGACAAGCTGGCTTCGAGAACGGCAGCGCGCTAGTTTCCTTGACGATGGCCACGACCGCGACGTCCCCCGCGCGCGAATCGCGTGATTCCGTCGTGATCCGGTTCGCCGGCGACTCCGGCGACGGGATGCAGGTGACAGGCGGCCGCTTCACCGTCGAGACGGCCCTCGCCGGCAACGACCTCACGACGTTCCCCGACTACCCGGCCGAGATCCGCGCGCCCGCGGGTACGACGTACGGCGTCTCGGCGTTCCAGATCCATTTCGGCGCCGTGGACGTCATGACGCCCGGCGACCAGGTGGACGTGCTCGTCGCGATGAACCCTGCGGCACTCAAGGTCGACCTCAAGGATTTGCGGATCGGTGGCACGGTCGTGGTGGACACGGGCGCCTTCACCGAGCGGAACCTCGCCAAGGCGGGGTTCGCGTCCCACCCGCTCGAGGACGGGTCACTCGCGCCCTACCAGATGCTGAAGCTCGACATCACGAAGCGCACACTCGACGCCGTCAAGGACTTCGGGCTGCACACGCGGGAAGCACACCGCTGTCGCAACATGTGGGCGCTGGGGCTGATGCTCTGGATGTACGGGCGCGATCGCGACGTCACCGTCGAATGGCTCAAAAAGAAATTCGCCGGGAAGCCGGAGGTCGCGCAGGCGAACGTGGCGGCGCTGAACGCCGGGCACGCCTTCGGCGAGACGGCCGAGATGTCGGAGTACGGGGTCGGCTACACCGTCCGCCGGGCCCGCGTCACGCCGGGCGTCTATCGCACGGTGAGTGGGACGGAGGCGATCGCCTGGGGGCTCGTCGCCGGGATGCGCGCCGCGGGGCTCGAGAAGATGGTCTTCGCAGGCTACCCCATCACCCCCGCGTCGCTGCTGCTTCACACGCTCGCCAACCTCAAACGGTACGGCGTGATCACCTTTCAGGCCGAGGACGAGATCGCGGCCATCGGCGCTTGCGTCGGAGCGGCGTACGCCGGTGCGCTCGGCGTGACGTCGACTTCCGGCCCCGGCATGGCGCTCAAGACCGAGATGCTCGGCCTCGCGATCGCGACCGAGCTGCCGCTCGTCGTGGTGAACTCCCAGCGCACCGGCCCGTCGACGGGGATGCCGACCAAGGCCGAGCAGTCGGATCTGTTCCAGGCGGTGCACGGCCGCAACGCGGACGCGCCGCTCGCCGTGCTCGCCGCGGCCACCGCGACCGACTGCTTCGACGTCGCCATGGAGGCGGTGCGCATCGCGACCACGTACATGACACCCGTGGTCCTGCTCTCGGACGCATTTCTGGCCCACGCCGCCGAGCCGTGGCGCATCCCCGACCTGGACCGGCTGCCGCGCTTCCCGGTCCGGTTCCGTACCGATCCCGCGGGGTTCCATCCCTTCCTGCGGAACCCGGAGACCCTCTCGCGGCCGTGGGCGCGGCCCGGGACGCCGGGGCTCGAGCACCGGATCGGCGGACTCGAGAAGGACTACGACACGGGCCACATCTCGTACGACCCCGAGAACCACGCGCGCATGACGCGCACCCGGGCGGCGAAAATCGCCGGAATCGCGAACGCCATCCCGCTCCAGACCGTCGCGCTGGGGGCGGACCACGGTGCGATCGCCGTGGTGGGGTGGGGCTCGACCTACGGCGCCATCCACCAGGCGGTGCGCCGCGCGCGGCAGGACGGAGTCGATGCGTCGCACATCCATCTCCGCTACCTGAGCCCCTTCCCGCGCAACTTGGGCGAGCTGCTCGCGCGGTTCGAGCGGATCGTCGTGCCGGAGCTGAACAACGGCCAGCTGGTGCAGCTGCTGCGCGCCGCGTATTTGGTGCCCGCCGAAGGATTATCGAAGGTGCAGGGAAAGCCGTTCAAAGTGTCGGAGATTGTCGAGGCGATCAGATGACCGTCACGACCATCACCGACGCCGAGCTCCAGCCCAAGGACTACGCGTCCGACCAGGAGGTGCGCTGGTGCCCTGGGTGCGGGGACTACGCCATCCTCAAGGCGATGCACAAGGCGCTGGCGGAGCTGGGCGCCCGGCGGGAGTCCACGGTGTTTGTGTCCGGCATCGGGTGCGCGGCGCGGTTTCCGTACTACATGTCCACCTACGGCTTCCACACGATCCACGGGCGCGCGCCCGCGATCGCCACCGGGATCAAGCTCGCGAACCCCGAGCTCGACGTGTGGGTGATGACGGGAGACGGTGACGGGCTGTCGATCGGCGGCAACCACATGCTCCACGTGTTGCGGCGCAACGTCGATCTCCAGATCGTCTTGTTCAACAACGAGATCTACGGCCTCACCAAGGGCCAGTATTCCCCCACGTCGCGGCGCGGCACGAAGTCTCCGTCCACCCCGCAGGGCTCGGTCGATTATCCGGTGTCGGCCTGCGCGTTCGCGCTGGGCGCCGGGGCGCGGTTCGTGGCGCGCGCGGTGGACACGCAGCAGGCGCAGCTGGTGAGCGTGCTGCAGCGCGCCCACGCGCACCGCGGCGCGTCGTTCGTCGAAGTGTTCCAGAACTGCGTGGTCTTCAACGACGGAGCGTTCGACGGTTTCACCGCCAAGGACGGCGCGGCGGACACCCAGCTGCACGTCGAGCACGGCCAGCCGTTGATCTTCGGTGCCCGGAAGGACCGCGGCTTGCGCTTGAAGCCCGGAAAGCTCGAGCTCGAAGTGATCACGCTGTCCGAGAGCGGCGTGATTCCGGACGACGTCCTGGTGCACGACGAGACCAACCGCGCGCTCGCGCAGCTCCTCGTCGCGCTCGAGCCGCCCGCCTGGCCCGTGGCGCTGGGCGTGGTCTACTGCAACCCCGCGCCCTCGTTCGAGGCGGAGGTGTACGCGCAGGCCGAGGCCGCCGGTGCCGGACCGGGAGCACCGGACCTCGCGGAACTGCTCATGAACAAGGAGGGGACCTGGACAGTGAGGTGACCACACCACAGGTGTGGCTCGCAAGCCGCACGAGAGGGTTTCCTGCCGAAGTGAAATAGGCGGAATGACTTGATCGCGTGCGAACGGTGAGGCTGCGTGATCGGCCTCACCGGAGGGGCATGTGGCTTGCGCGCTTGGAGGCTGACCGTCAGGCGGCTCGCCGCCTTCAAGCGCACGACACATGTCCCAGCCCGTGCCGTCGGACATCCGCTGGCTGGTTTTCGCCCTCATGATGGCGTGCGGGCGGGCCGCGTCCTCGCCACCAAGCAGCACCACACCAGGCACCGGAGCCGTAACCACGGTCCTTCCGAGCGAAACCGATGCGCGCGTGAGCCGGGTGGAGGAGCTGCTGCGCGGCGTGCCGGGCCTCGAGGTGACTCAGATGTCGAACGGAGCCTACCAGATCCGCATTCGGGGCCAGCGCAGCATCCGGGGTAACCCCACCGACGACGACCCGCTGATCGTAATCGACGGTGTGCCGAGCTCGGCCGGTGCCGCGGCGCTCGCCGATCTCGCGCCCCGAGACATCGCTCGGATCGATGTATTGAAGGATGCGGGGGCCACGAGCCAATACGGCTCGCGCGGAGCCAACGGCGTGATCGTCATTACCACCAAACGAGCTCGCTAGGAGGGATCACCATGGTATTTCGAGTGATGCGGTTGCTGGCTGTGGCGTCGCTCGTCCTCACGCTTCCGGTCGGGGCGCAACGGGCCGGCACCATCGAAGTCGGCGGGTTCGCACGCTACGTCGATTTCGACAATACGCTGCCGATGGGCGACGACGTCGGCGTAGGAGGGCGAGTGGGGGTGTACCTCGAGTCGGGACTCGCGTTCGAGCTCGACCTCACTCGCTCATCCCAGAGCTCGGTCACGTACACGCCGCTGCACCTGCGGCTGGTTCACAATGCGCCCCTGGGTGCGCGCCTCGAGACACTGGTGGGCGGCGGGTGGGTGCACAACTGGTACGGCACACCCTATCAAGCCGATGATGGCCTCTCGGTGCTCGTGGGGCTGCGCTATCACGTACAGCACCAGCTGTGGCTGCGCCTCGGCGCCGACTTGGACGCCATGTTTCACACGGCCGACAACAGCCTCTTCACTTTCTACAACGGCAATTGGGGGATCCACTTCGGTGCCAGCGTGCGGCTCAACTGACGCCGCCGTGAAATCCAGTGAAGTGTCCGCCTAGGGCCGCCGCGGCCGGATCGGTCCCGTGACTTCCACCTTCACCGCGTAGCCCTCGAGCTGCGCCGGGATCTTCCCCCGAGCCGCGGCGCTCGAGTCGGCGAGGAACACGCGGATACAGGGGACGCCGTCGCACCGCCCGACCGCGGTGCCCACCACGCCCGGCAGCGCCATGAGCGTGTCGGTGTGGGCGGCGAGCACCTCTCGGATCGTCTTGGATGTCACCGTGTGCGTCGCGAGTGCTCCTGCCCGCGCAGCCCGCGAGCAGGGCGGCGAGCAGGAGCGTCGCGACCGGGCGAGCGGCTATGGCTTATACACCTTGATCGTCGTGCCGTTGCTGCTGCCGTCCACGTCGTGGTTCAGCGTCCGATCGTAGGTCCGGTCCGGCATCGTCACGCTCACCACCGTGAAGTTCACCGAGCTGACGCTCCTCTTGAGCGACGGGAACAGCACGATGCACGTCCCGTTGCCGCCCATGTCCCCGGTGGTGCAGGTGTTCGAGTTCTGCCCCAGCTGGCTCCAGTGCCCCACCACGGTCGCGCCATTCAGCGGGTTGTGATTCGCGTCATGCACGGTGATCTCGACCGTCACCGACCAGTTCGACCCGTTGCGCGACGCGAAGCCGTCCAGGTCGCCGATGTGGATCACCGTGCTCGGCGAGTTTACCGTCACAGCCGTGGAGCTCTGGTTGTTGGCCGCGTTGTCGTCGGGGAAAACGTGGCTCGCGGTGAGGGTGTGGCTGCCGATCGAGCTTGCGCTTGTATTCCAGCTGAATGTGCGCGTGGTGCTTACTCCCGCTGCGAGGCTCGCCACAGGCTGCGTCCCGATCGTCGCGTTGTCGGTCGCGTCCTGCAGCGTCACGTCGAAGCTGCTGCTGACCGGCTGGTTGCCTACGTTCCGGACCGTGACCACCACGTTGACCGTAGCACCTTGGGTGACGGCAGTTGGCGCGCTGACGCTCGTGATCGCGATGTCCGTCACCGGCGTGGGTGGGGGCGAGTTGCCGCCGTCCACTGCCACCCCGAAGTGGCTCAGCACCAGGTCGATGCGGTTCGCGATCGTCTGGGTCGAGCTGCCTGCGAACAACAGGGCGACGGGGTTCTTGTTGCCGTCATCAGTGACGATCAACGAGCCCGAATCGCCGCCGCCCGAGAAGGTCCCCGGCTCGATGACGAGCTGATCGACGAACCGGGCTGACTTGATGCAGAAGCCGAAAAACACCTCGTAGCATACCGTCACGGTGGCGTTGATCCCGGTGATCTGCCCATGCGTCAGCTTCGTGGTACGCCCGTACTTCTGCACGTTGAGGCCGAGCAGCGCGGCCTCGTCGTCCAGCAAGCCGTCGCCGTTCGCGTCGCCGAAGATCGTGGCGCTGGGCGCGCCGTAGCCGTCGTCCGCCGGCGTGGCGTTGTCCAAGTCGGTCGTGGTGGAGCGGGCGATGGCGGCGTCGAACGTGTTGGTGCCGCTGGCCGAGAAGTCGATGGGTTGGAACGCGGCCAGGGTCCCGATCTGATCGGCCGGGGCCGTGCCGCCGTCGTATGGTCCCGGCTGGAGCGCGGCGTCCCCGATGCTGGCGTCATTCGAGTTCGCGAGCACATGGTTATTGCTCAGCACGTAGACGTTGCCCGAGCCGTCCACGACGCGCGCCCCGATCGAGCCGGCAGTGATCGCCGGATGACCGACCGAGAAGCCCATCGGCGCCGGACGCTGTCGTTTGGTGGGATCGCTGAACGCCACGAGCATGCCCGTCACCTGCGCGACCACGGGAATGCCTTCGAGCGCGCTCGGCAGCCCGCGCACCTCGGGACTCGCCAGCAGCACCTTCAGGCCCGGCTTGCCGTTCGGCAGCAGGCCCACGGCGGTACCGACGACGCCGGGCAGGCGCAGCAGGGCCGCGCTGTGCCGCTTGTGCACGGCGAGCACGGCGTGGATCTCCTGCAGTCGATCCCCAGCGAACTGTCGCTGAGCCGACGGCCCGGTGAGCGCGTCGGGTGAGCGGTCGGAGCAGCCGGTCCAGAGGCTGGCGCCCAATCCGATGACGGCGAGGACTGCGGCGCGGCGGGAAACGTGGAGGTGCGTCATACGTCGCTCCCTGTGTGAGGGAGAGGGGCGCGACTCTCCAGCGGACTGCGATAATGGACCACCGAGGGGGATCCGTCAAGTCTGCCACAAAAGTTGTGACCTGCAGCACAGAGCCCACTCCACATACCGTTGCGTGCACTCGACACCGGCGCCGAGCGTTGCTTCGAGTCGCCGTAGCCGAGCGAAACGGTGCGATGTTTGCGACACTGCTCCGCGAGGATATGAAGCGACTGCGCATTACTTCAACTGGCTGCCTGCTCGCGGC
>MNEL01000038.1:18867-81416 GCA_001917665.1 Gemmatimonadetes bacterium 13_1_40CM_69_22
GGCGCGGCTCTGTTGGGCACGCCGAGGGAGAACGCGGTGAACGGCGTCGCGACGTTCACCGACTTGAGCGTCGATAAAGCCGGCAGCGGCTACACGCTGCGCGCCACCACCTCGGGCGCGACCGGCGCCACCAGCGATGCGTTCGACATCACCGCCCCACGACCACCGCCGCCTGCAGCCACGCACCTCGGGTTCGCCCAGCAGCCGCAGACGACCCAAGCCGGGTCGACCATCACGCCGGCGGTGCAGGTAGCGGCCCTCGACGCTGCCGGGAACGTCGTGCCGGCCTTCACCGGGCCTGTCACGATCGCGCTCGGCGCCAACCCGGGCGGCGGCAGTCTCGCGGGAAGGAAGATCGTCGACGCGGTGAACGGCGTGGCGACGTTCTCGGACCTGAGCATCGACAAGGCGGGCACCGGCTACACCCTGCGCGCCAGCACGTCGGGCCTGACTGGCGCCACGAGCGATCCGTTCGACATCACGGCGCCACTGCCGCCGCCGCCGGCGGCGACGCACCTCGGCTTCACCGTGCAGCCCAGCAACACCGAGGCCGGAGCGACGATCACGCCAGCAGTGCAGGTGAGCGCCCTCGACGCTTCGGGGAACACCGTGACGAGCTTCACCGGGACCATCACTGTGGCGATCGGGGCGGACCCAGCGGGCGGAACGCTCGCCGGCACGCTGAGCGTGCCGGCCGTGAACGGTGTCGCGACGTTCTCGAACCTGAGCATCAACCTGGCCGGGAACGGCTACACGTTGACGGCCAGCGCGGCTGGGCTCACGGGAGCGACCAGTGCAGGGTTCAACATCACCGCGCCGCCGCCGCCGCCCCAGGCGACGCAGCTCGTGTTCACGGTCCAGCCGAGCAAGACGCCGCCCGGCGCGACGATCACGCCGGCGGTGGAGGTGACGGCAGTGGACGACCTCGGCAACCGCGTCACGAGCTTCACGGGCTACGTGACCATCGCGATCGGGCACGACGGGAGCCTGCTCGGTTCGGCGACTTGAGCATCGACCAGCTCGGGAACGGGTACACGCTGCAGGTCACCGGCTCGGGCCTGAAGAGCGCCGAGAGTTCCGCGTTCAACATCGCCGTGCTGTGATGTGAAACGAACCGCCCCGGCTTGGGGTCGAGCCGAGGCGGGCAACCGCTCAGTGAACGGTACAACAGCCATCCGTGCACCTGATCCAACCCGTCTCGTCATTCGTCAGCCAGCGCCAACGGGCGCCACCGGGAATATCTACGCCGAGCGCGCTATGATCGCGATGGGTTACGCAGCGGTACGCCACGCGGCCCGATGCGGATACGATCTTTGCCCACCAGTGGCTGTCTGCACTCGCCGTGCATCGTGGCGGCAGCTCAGGCACCTCGCACTCGCCGGAACTGCCTACGCAGAGGAGGATGCGGTTGGCGCCGGGGTCGAAGTTTAGTTTGCTCTCGTATTCGGGCAATCGCGCCTCCAGAACGACCGTCGCGGCCTGCACCCACCGGCCACTGAAGTCGGCTGCGTCGTTGTGCTGTCCTAGGTCCGCCACAGGATAAATGGCTGCACGAACGCCGCTCGGACGCAACGACCCGTCGGCGGCGGGGACTGCCAGCACTTGTTCGTCGTACCAGCCCGGGACGCTGTAGGTGCGGCCGGTCCCCGTCAGCAAGGCAGGCTCGGATTTGAACCCGGTGCTGCCCACCTCGCACCACGCAGCACCGCATTTGATGCCGATGTATTGCCCGAGGTTTACGGGATCCGACTGCCAACGTGTCACGGGCGGGTAGTCAGCGTCCGCGAGCCCTGCCACGGTCACTTGACGCACCTCGAGCTCCTTCCCACGAGCTGCACCGGGGTCAGCGAGCGGGTCGGGGCAGACGGCAGTGCTGGGACCCAGAGGCACGGTCTTCGCTCGCAACTGCCCAGCCGGCTCGAAGAAGTACAAGCAATTGTATCCGGGCTCGATACCAAGGGGCTGGTACGTGCCGCCGCGGCTGTAGATCTCAGCGGCAGGGATCCCGGCTCCACCGGCGGATTGAACCCTCGAAGCCACTGTGGCGAGCTGCGCGCTTGCGAAGATCGCGTACACCGAGTCGTAAGTGGTGCCGTGCACGAACCGCTGGCAGCCGTGAAATCCGACGACGTGAGTGATCGATCCCGATAGCGGGATCGAGTCCTGGGGGCAGTCCTCGGTCACTGGCGCCTGTACGGCCAGACCCAGCGGACCTCGGGCGGTGCGCCGGTCGGTGCCGCAAGCGACGATTCCGATGGCCGAGGCGGCGAGAATCAACAGTTGCATGGATGCTAGACAGCGATTGGTGTGTTTGGGGGAGGGTGTGGAGCAGTCATAGCAAACCTCCTTTTGTCGAAGAGCGGTCGAGGTCGCGAGCCGCCTGATCGATGCGGCTCCTCAACAAAGGGGGGTGGAAGAGGCGGCCGGTAGGCTGTTTTCGCGGCACGAGGGGGTGGAAATGCGACATCCCGGCCCCGGCTCGGGGGTCGAGCCGGGGCGGCCAGAAGTCACTGCTTGGTGCAACAGCCGGTAGGACAACTCATCCAAGTGCCCTCATCGTCCAGCAGAAAGCGCCACCGAGCCGCGCCAGGGATCTCGACGATCTCGCCCGGGTGCTTGAGTCTGTAGTCTTCCAGCTCTGTGCTGTGGTCCGTCCGCTTCACACACGAGAACGCACGGCGGCCGGTGGCTGACACGATTAGTGCCCACCACCGCATTTCGGGCTTATTGGGGTCCGGATCGCATTGGGACAGCGGTTTCGAGTTCGGGGGCAAGGGTGGTTGCGACAGCGGCACATTGCAGTCACTGGGGCCTCCTGTGCCGTAACAGAAATAGATCTTGTTCACGCCCGCTGTGAGGTTCCACTTATAGTCCCCACTCAGCACCGCGTCGGCCACGTGCACCCATCTACCATAGAAGCATTTCACATCGTTGACTCTCCACCGTTTGTTGAGCAGCTCGAGCGCCGGGTGAGGAATCAGGAACCCGTGCACCGCACTCGGACGTGGGATCGCCCCCGCCCCGGTTGACACCGCGAGTTCCTGCGCGTCGTACCATCCCTTGATCTTGGTGATCCGGGTCGACTGCATTGGCGAGGGAGCCAAGCCACAGGGGCCAGGCTCGAAAGAGACAGCCTGGCCGAGATACGGCCCCGAAGGCGTGAAGCCTGAACTGCCGACCTCGCACCAAGCCTGGCCGCACTTGATCCCGATGTACTGATTGTGATGGACCGAATCCCAGTCCCAGCGGGCCGCTGCCGGGTAGTCGGCGTCGGCAAACCCGGGACGGACGCTCGCACGTGCCTCCAGAAACGTTCCCGCGGTGTATGGGTTGAACCGCTTACTGGCGCAGTCGGGATCGTCGGCGCCACCCCAGGGGATCATCTTCGCTCCCCACTGCGCCCCTTTCCTGTACAAGAAGAGGCAGTTGAAGCCCGGCTTGATTCCCAAGGGATCGTATTCGCCTCCGTAGCTGTAGATCGTCGCTACCGGCACCGTTCTGTAAGCCTTACCGTCGCTCTCCGCCGAGTCCCTCGCTCCCTTCAGCCTTGCGGGCAGGCTCTCCAAGCGAAATGCGGCGAAGATCGCATACACAGAGTCGTAGCGGTTCACATGTTGAATGAACCGCTGGCAGTCGTGGAACTCCGGAATCTTGGTGACTGGCCCCGAGAGGGGAATCGTATCAACGGTCTTTACAAGGTTCCCCGTCGAATCGATGACCTTGATGACGATTGCGTCGTGCGGACATTCCGCCTGCTCGACCTTGGCTCGGGTCGAGTTCGTTTGCCGTCGCTGTTCCCCTCTGCATCCCACGACGACATTCACCGCCATGAACATCACCATCGCAGGCAACACGCCAGCAGTGGACCGGAAACCTTGTGACCTCATAGACGCCTCCTGGGGTGCACATATAAGGTCGTGTCACGGCGCTCTCGTAACTCCCACGGCGAGGCGTCTCATGGCGCGCACACGGGGCTGCAAGAACCCATCCGCATCCGCCCAGAGCACGGCGACGACGCTCGCCCAGCGCGCCGCCGCGCCTGCGTCGCCCATTCGGTCCGCCAGCTCGGACCGTAGGGCCATTCCCTGAACTAGAGCGCCGGCGTTGGCAGGGTCGCTGAGAACCTCGGGAGACGTTGACAAGAGGGCGTCAAGCGTCGGGTCGAGCCACGCGGTCGCCGCGCTGTCGTCGCCGAGGGCTGCATGCAACCACGCCTCCGGGTATAGGGCATCGAACGTCAGATCGCCCGGTGGTGCCAAGCGCCTTGCGGCTCTCAAGTCTGCGAAGCCTTGCCGCAGTGTGGCCGTGTCGCCCCGCAGGAAAGCCGCCTCTGCGTCCACCAAGTAGTTGCCGCCACCAACCAGCTTCTGTAGAGAACCGAAGCGGTAGTGAGGAAAGGCCAAGGCCGCCGGGCGCCCTAACCAGCTCATGCGTGCCGGCGGGCGTTGAGAGACGACGAGACTCATGTCGATCGCAGAGTCCACGTCCTGCTCGAGTTTCCGGAGGCTATCAAGAGGGCCGCCGAGCGCTGCGAAGGCTAGTAGGGGGCCGGCGGTTTTCGCCAGCGAGGCAGGTACCTGCCATTCGGTGACTACGGCGGGGCGCCGGCTGAGCGCGGCGGCCAAGTAAGCGCGGCCCGTAAGAGCTGCGAGGCTCGCTACCAGGAGGGGCTCGCGTCCGTTCGACGCGTCGTACGAGAGTAGCAATGAGTCTGCAAGGGCTCGCGCGCCGCGCACTCCCCTCAGGTCAAACGGGGCGGAGAACTTGACACGCATCCAGACCTCGGCGCCCGCCACGCGCAGGCTGGCTTCCGGTGTGGTCACGATCCTGCGCGCTCGGTGCAGCGTGTCGAGCGCAGCCGGATCTCCCAGCATCTCGAGCGAGAGGGCTAAGGCCTGCACGGCATCCGCGCTCTTCGGAAACGCGGTCACCCATGCCACAGCGATGTCGTGGAACACCTCGCGCTCCCGCCGTACGGCGAGGCTTAACCGCTCCGGCACGACTTGCGGGCCGACAAATAGCTGTGCCGGGTACGGAACGAATGCTAGTGTGTCGGCCTCCCACGACGGATACGCCGCGAATGTGGTCGTGTCTGGCGGGACTGCTTGGCCGGGACGGACTGCGCTCCCGCTGGTCATGAACAAGCGCCGCACTGACGCATATGAGCCGCCGCTCAGGGCCTTGTGAATGGACGGCAAAAGCTGGAACGCGCGCTGGTAGGCTCGGGTTGCCTGGTGGTAGCTGCTCCGGAATCGCCATCCGGACGGGCTCGTCGCGTCGCGTAAGACCGTTGAGTCGCGACTCAGACAGTTGCCGAGCCCGTACCACGCGGCGAAGTCGTATTGGTCGAGCGCTGTCAATCGCCTCCAAAGGCCGCACGCACGCTCGGTCTGCCCGCGCCCGCGCTCCAGCACCGCATCCGATAGTAATTGGTCCCGCGACGAGAGCTGTGCTCGCCCCCCCGCAGCGCGCTCCGCGGCCGACTGCCACATGGCCACCGGCGCGCCGCTCCACAATCGGATCTGCGCGAGCCACAAAAGCGCCTGCGCGTAGCCGGGGTCGTAGCGGGTCGCGGTCGCGAACGCGGTGTCGGCGACGCTAAGGTTCCAGTCGGACACGGCCGCCTGTCCCTGCGCAAACGCCTGCCGCGCGGGAAGCGAGGTCGTCCCCGTGCGACTCTCCGGGCGCGCGCCCGGACCGGCGCTACCGAACAGCAACCGCTCGCCCAGCGTCGCGAAGGCCGCTTCGGCTCTCGCCAATTTGCCCCCGAGCTTCACCGTGCCGTCCCGCACGAACGAGCCTCCGCGGGTCACGTCGTACAACGCCGCGTACACGCGAATCGAATCGCCGATGTGCGACACTTCTCCCCGCACGTAGCGACCCGCGCCCAAATCCAATGCCACCGCCCGGGCGTCGCTGCCGCTCAGGGCGCGGCTGTCCCTCCGCGCGAGCGCGTCCCGCACCTGGAACGGGTCTACCACCGCAATGCCACTCCAGTGCGTCAACGCGTCCTGTAGCAGCTCGCCTTCGTTGAGCGCTGTCACGGCGCCTGCGTGCACGAACGGCAAGACGACGTAGCGTGAGGTGTCAGGCGCGCTGGCGGCAGCCGCCCCGCTGCTCCGGGACGGCCGGATCGCAAACGCCCAGTAGAGCGCCGCGCCCGCTGCGACCGCTGTGAGCCCGCCGACGAGCCACGGCCGCAGGTGCGGGCGAGTCGCGGGTGCCGGTGCCTCGAGCGCGTCCGCGAATTGCGTGACGGTGGCGAACCGGTCCGCCGGCACCTTCTCGAGCGCGCGTAGGATCGCCTGCTCGACCGACGCCGGTACGCTGCGCCGCACCGTGCGGAGCGGCGGCACGGGATCGCTGAGGTGGCGCGCCAGAATCGCCTGCGGCGTGGATCCCGTGAACGGTGGGCTCCCGGCGAGCATCTCGTACGACACGCAGCCGAGGCTGTAGATGTCGCTGCGGCCGTCGAGCCGGGTCGAGCCGCTCGCCTGCTCGGGGCTCATGTAGCCGGGCGTCCCGACCGCCAGTCCCGTCTGCGTCAGCTTCTCTTCTCCCGCGGCGGCAAATGCCCGCGCGATCCCGAAGTCCGCGATCATGGCCTGATCGTTGGCCAGCAAAATGTTCGCGGGCTTGATGTCGCGGTGCACGACGCCGTAGCGGTGAGCGTAGTCGAGCGCTTCGGCTACCTCGCGGGTGATCCGGAGCGCCTCTTCCAGGCGCAGCTGCTTCTCGCGCTCCAGCCGCTCGCGCAGCGACTCGCCGGCGACGAACGGCATGACGTAATAAAGGAACCCGCTGGCCTGGCCCGAGTCGTACAGCGGCAGGATGTGGGGGTGCTGCAGCTGAGCGGCGAGCCGGATCTCCCGCAAAAACCGCTCGACCCCGATCGCGCTCGACACTTCCGGATCGACCACCTTGATCGCGGCCGCGCGGTCGTGCTTCAAGTCGTGCGCGAGGTACACGGTCGCCATCCCGCCACGTCCGAGCTCGCGCTGGATCGTGTAGTGGCCGGCGAGGGCAGCCTGCAGGCGCGTCAGGGCGTCGGCCAAGAACAGGGTCCCGGCGGGGGATGATCACATCATAGAGCCCGTCGTGGCGGGGGGTAAGTGGGGCGCGCGCGCGCCCCTATGGGGCGCACCTTGGAGCCGAGCGCGGGCTCTCAGCCCGCGACCGGATCAGGCAGCGACGCCGATCAGTCGGAACCGCTGCTGGTGGCGGTCGATTTCTCGAACGACCATCATGGCGAGCATCGCCGCGACTACTCCGACGGCATGGACGAGCAGCCCCAAGTCGGTCACGTTGGTCAGCTGCTCGAGCGAATAGGCGTCCCGTGCCAGGAGCGTCAGGACCAGCGCCAGTGCTCCCCACGTCAGGGAGACCCCCCACCACGTCGAGAGCAGCGCAGGGGCGGGCAGGCTGTCGTATGCGTGGCGGTCGTTCATGGATTCGCTCCGCAGCCACAGGTCCTTCATGATCTGGTAGGCCCGCACGATATTGACGAATGGAATGAACCAGCAGCCGATGGCCCAGCCCGGATTGAACCTCAGCCGCTTCGAGCCGACCAGCGTGAGGTTGCCGTACGCCCGATGCAGCCACACTAACCACACGATGCCGGTGCCCGCGAACGCCACCAGCTGTAGCATGCCGATAGGCCCGTGTCGTGGTGCGCTCGCGGCGGCCTCGCTGGGCACCAGTTGCGCGCCCGCCATGGCGCGGGCGAGCAACGAGCGTTGCGAGACGCCGGCCACGATCGCAACGGCGTCGAGCGCCAGGCAGGCGAATAGGAGGTAAGTGGTGCACCGCGCCCCCGTCTGCTCGGCGCGGCGCACGCTGCTCAGGTCGTCGGGCATAGGCGCGTGATTGAGCCTACATCAGCGGTGCAATCCCTATGCCTTCCAGGGACGCAGGGCAGGCGATCCGGCCCGCTCGTTGCCCCCCTGCTTGATTCCTGCGTAGCTTTCCGCCCGTGCCCGCGTCCGACAACCTGCAGGCGCGCGTCGAGCGCGCCCTCGCCCAGCTCCAGAACCCCCGCCTCGGCAAGGACGTCCTCTCGGCAGGCATGGTGAAGGACGTGGCGGTGGACGGCGCGGGGCAGGTCACGTTCACGTTCATGCTCACCCCAGCCGACCCACCGACCCTCGCCCGGGAGGCTCGTAAGGCCGTACAGGCCGTGGACGGTGTGACCGCCGTGCGGGTCAACGTCACCGACGCCGGCGCCGCAGCGGCAGGGACCACTCCCCGTGCGACCGCTCCCCGGCCCGGGCCCGGAGCGGTGCCGCCACCGCCTACGCCGGTCGACTTGCCGCACCTCGGAAAAGTGCTCGCGGTCTCATCCGGCAAGGGCGGGGTGGGGAAGTCCACGGTCTCGGCGAACGTCGCGGTCGCGCTCGCGCGACAGGGCCACCGCGTCGGGCTCATGGATGCGGACATCTACGGGCCCAACGTTCCCCGCATGATGGGGGTGGACCAGAAGCCCGAGGTGCGGGGCGGCAAGATCCAGCCGCTCGAGAGCCACGGCGTGAAGATCATGTCGCTCGGGCTGATCGTGGAGCGCGACGCACCGGCGATCTGGCGCGGTCCCATCATCATGAAGGTGATCCAGCAATTCGTGCGGGACGTGGAGTGGGGCCAGCTCGACTACTTCCTGGTCGATCTCCCGCCCGGCACCGGTGACGCTCAGCTGTCGCTCGCCCAGACGCTCCACATCCGCGGCGCCATCATCGTGACCACGCCCCAAGAGGTCGCCGTGGGTGACAGCCTGCGCGGCGCCAAGATGTTCGAGCGCGTTGGCGTCCCGGTGATCGGTGTGGTCGAGAACATGAGCTACTTCGTGTGCCCGCAGTGCGGCGAGCGCACCGAGATCTTCTTGACGGGCGGAGGCAAGCGGCTCGCCGCCGAGCTGGGCGTGCCGCTGCTCGGTGAGGTGCCGCTCCAGGCGCACATGGCGGACCTCGCCGACACCGGGCGCCCGATCGTCGCTGCCGAACCCGACTCACCGGCCGCGCAGGCGCTGAGCGACGTCGCCCGGCACGTCGCGGAACAGCTCGCCGCCCTCGCTCACTGACGTGCCGCTCGTCGCCGCCACGCTGTTGTTGCTGCAGAGCGGCGCCGGTCTTCCCGGCCGTGACCGGCCCGAGCTGCGCGCCGGGCTCGACACGCTCTACGCGGGCGGCTTCCCCACGGCGGCCGCGTATTTCGCCACCCTCGCCACGCACGACACGGCCGACCCGGCGGCGCTGATCTTCGAGGCGGGCGCCTACATCTGGTGGGCGGCGGCCCTCGAGAACGACGCGTACGAGGCGCGGCGCATCGACTCGCTGTTGAGCGTCGCGCTCGCGCGCGCGTCCGCGCAACCCTCTGGCCCCACGCGTGAGTTCTGGCTCGCCACCGCGCTCGGTTACCGCGCGCGCCAGCACGACCTGCAGGGCCACTCGTGGGGCGCAGCGAAAGACGGCAAGGCGATGCGGGACGCCTACCGGCGCGTGCTGCAAGTGGACTCGACGTGCGTCGACTGCTACCTGGGGCTCGGCGTCTACCAGTACGGCCTGGCGCGGGCCAGCGCCCTCGCGCGCCTCGTGGCGAAGTTGATCGGCCTCGGGTCGGGGAGCGCCGAGCTCGGCATCAGCTACCTGCGCCGCGTCGCGCGCGACGGCGACCTCGCCCGGGTGGAGGCGAACTGGGTGCTCGCTGCGGCGCTGGTGCGCGAGGCCGCGCGCGACCCCGGCGGCCGCGCCGCGCTCGAGCGTGAAGCCCGCGGCTACGTGCGGCGGCTGGCGGCACGCTACCCCGGAAATCCGGTGTTCCAGCGGTTCCTGCAGGACGTCCCCGCCGCGCCGCCGTGAGCCCGCCGGGCCGTTGCGGCGCCGCCACTCTGGCATTGCGCCAGAACCCTTATAAGGTAGGGGACCTGGTCCGGGGGTTACTTCACCTCGACCAGCTGAGTCTTTGCATAAGATAAGGGCGCGCGCCCCGCCGTCCTGACAGATCGGGGACTGGATGATCCAGTCGCGCTTGCTCAGACGTCTGGGGCTCTTGCTCGCGCTCGGCGCGGCGTATTTCATCGCCGGCAAGCTCGGGCTGCGGCTTGCCTTCCTGAATGCCAGCGCCACCGCGGTCTGGCCTCCCACCGGCATCGCCCTCGTCGCCTTCGTCCTGCTCGGCTACGACGTCTGGCCGGCGATTCTCGCCAGCGCCCTTCTCGTGAACCTGACCACCGCGGGCTCGGTGGCGACCTCCGTCGGCATCGCGCTGGGGAACACCCTGGAGGGGGTGGTGGGCGCGTATCTGGTCAACCGCTTCGCCCGCGGTCGCCGGGCCTTCGATCGTCCGCAAGATGTCTTCATCTTCACGGCGCTCGCTGCCATGGTCAGCACGACCGTGAGCGCCACGCTGGGTGTGACGACCATCTCGCTGGCGGGATATGCTCGGTGGGCGGACTACGGGCCGATCTGGTGGACGTGGTGGCTCGGCGACGCCGCGGGCGACCTGGTCGTGGCGCCCGCGCTGATGCTGTGGTTCGTGACGCCACGCCTCCGCTGGCAGCGGGCGAAGCTGATCGAGGCCGCGGCGCTGCTGCTGTGGGTGATCGTCGTGGGCCTCACCGTGTTCGGGGGGCTGTTTCCGTCCCGAGTCAAAAACTATCCGTTGGAGTTCCTGTGTCTCCCGTTGCTCATCTGGGCGGCGTTCCGCTTCCCGCAGCGCGAGGCGGCGAGCGCCGTCGTCGTGTTATCGGGGATCGCTATCTGGGGCACGCTGCACGGCTTCGGGCCTTTCGTGCGGGCGACGCACAACGAGTCGCTGCTACTGTTGCAGGCGTTCATGGGCGTCACGTCGGTGATGACACTGGCGCTCGCGGCCCTGGTGGCCGAGCGCAACCAGGTGGAGGACCGGTTGCGCCAGCTGGCGGTGAGCGATCCGCTGACCGGCCTCGCCAACTATCGCCAGCTCACCTACGCGATCGACGCAGAGATCAAGCGGTTCCAGCGGACTGAGCGGTCGTTCGCCCTCGTGCTCCTCGACATGGACGGCCTGAAGAAGATCAACGACAGTTTCGGCCACCTGGTGGGAAGCCTGGCGCTGTGCCGCGTGGCGGAAACGCTGTTCGGGTCGTGCCGGGCGATGGATACCGCCGCCCGATTCGGCGGCGACGAGTTCGCCGTAGTGCTGCCCGAGACTGGGGACGCGGCGGCGTGGCACGTCGCCCGGCGCGTCGCCGAGCGGGTGGCGCGGGATGGCGAGAAGCCCTCCCTCTCCGTCAGCGTCGGGGTGGCCGTGTACCCGCGGGACGGCGACTCGTTGGAAGCGCTGCTGAGCGCGGCGGACCGCTCGCTGTACGAGAGCAAAGCGCGGCGACGCGCCAAGGCTCGGGTGCGCTGACCGCCTGACTGCTTGGTGCCGCATTCCGTTGCTGGTGCACTACACATCGCACCGTCCGTTCCAATCTGAATGTGCCGGTAGCGGCTAAGTGGCGCCACCGGAGGGTATTGCGTCGCCGAAGTGCCGACCTCGAGAGCACGCCTTATGCAGCACCTAGGCATGCTCGGCGTTGCGTCCCTGCCGCTTCCACCTCGTTCCAGGTTGGGTTCATGAGAAGCATCAAGAGTCTGACGCAGCCCCTGTCGAGCGCGTTGTTGCTGCTGAGCGCGGGCCTGCTGGTGTACGCCTGCGAGAAGCAGGCGGCCGCGCCGTTGCAGCCCAGCGCGCCCGTGTCGGTGCAGGTCGTGAGCGGCGATCTCCAGTCCGGTCCGCCCGGCAAGGAGCTCCCGAATCCGCTGGTCGTGAAGGTGGTGGACGCGAACGGGCTGCCGCAGAGCGGGCAGCTCGTGAACTTCCGCGTCACGAGCGGCGGCGGCAGTGTGTTTGCCGGAGCGGCCCTCACGAGTTTGAGCGGGATCGCGCAGGAGCGGTGGACCCTCGGGACTAATCCCGCCGACAGCCAGCGCGTCGAGGCGCGGGCCGTGGACAACGTCACGGGCCAGGCGCTGACTTTCGCGGTCTTCAAGGCCACCATCACGCCCGTTGCGTCGGTGGCCGTGGCGCCGGCGTCTGCGAGCGTGGCCGTGAGTGGCACCGTGCAGCTGGCGGCGACGATGAAGGATGCGGTGGGGAACGTGCTTACGGGGCGCGTGGTGACGTGGACGTCCGGCACTCCAACCGTGGCCACGGTGTCGGCCACGGGCCTGGTGACCGGAGTGAGCGGGGGCACGGCGACGGTTACGGCCACGAGCGAGGGCAAGACCGGGTCCGCTGCCATCACCGTGGCCGCCCCCGTAGCGTCGGTGACCGTGGCGCCGGCGTCGGCGAGCGTGGCCGTGAGTGGCACCGTGCAGCTCGCGGCGACGACGAAGGACGCGGTGGGGAACGTGCTCACGGGGCGGGTGGTGACATGGACCTCCGGCACCCCAACTGTGGCCACGGTGTCGGCCACGGGCCTGGTGAGCGGGGTGAGCGCGGGCACCGCGACGGTTACGGCTGCCAGCGAAGGCAAGACCGGGTCCTCCGCCATCACCGTGAACGCGGTCGTGGCGTCGGTGACGGTGACGCCGGCGTCGGCGAGCGTCGCCGTCGGGGGAACCGTGCAGCTCGCGGCAACACCGAAAGACGCGAGCGGGAATACGCTGTCCGGGCGGGTCGTGACGTGGGCGAGCAGCGCCGTGGCGGTGGCCAGCGTGAATGGAAGCGGGCTGGTGACGGGGCTCGGGGCCGGGTCAGCGACGATCAGCGCGACCTCGGAAGGCAAGAGCGGCAGCTCGGCGATTACCGTCCCGGCTCCGACTGCTGTCTCGTGTCTTACGAGTCCCACCATCACCCTGAGTGGGGTGCAGACGTCGGCGTTCGCCAACACGAGTTTGCCGGATAACACCCAGATCGACGCCTCCTCCGCCCAGTTCCTGACGTCGGACAATATCTCGATCCGCCTCGGCGGCGGTTCGAACGTTTGCTACCATGGCGGAGAGACCATCGGAAGTCTGCCACCCGCGACTGCGTGGAGCAGCGCGCTCTCGCACTATTCCGTGGTGCCTGACGGCCCCAATGTGACCGTCGAGGACGTGCGGACCTTCGATCGCGGCGACGGGGTGGCGTTCGGCAAGAACGTGCCGAACTGGACGCTGCGAGGCGCGTACATCCACTATGCGCGTGACGGTTGCGTCGAGAACCATTTTGTGTTTGCGGGCACCGTCGACGACGCGCTGCTGGATGGCTGCTTCATCGGGTTTGCCTCGCGGCCGTACACGAGCGCCCAGGACGGCAGCAACAACGTCGTGACGATCAAGAACACGCTGGTTCGGTTGCAGCCGATGGACGGCGTCTACACCGGCTCCGTGCCGGGCCACGGCGGATTCTACGAGTGGAGCGCGACCTCTCCCAAGCTGTCGCTCCAGAACGACGTCTTCCGGGTCGATCAGAACTCGAATGATCACGACGAGTTCCTGGCGCCGCCGCCCGGCAAGCTGGCGGATTGCGCGAACAACGTGATGATCTGGCTCGGTCCCGGGCCGTTCCCCGAGACCCTGCCGAGCTGCTTCACCGTGATGACGGGGGCCGCGGGCCTGCAGTACTGGAACAATGCGGTGGCGCAGTGGAAGGCCAATCACCCGAACACGCTGCCGGACGTGGGGCCGCCGGTCATCTCCCTGTTCGCGCCGTCCGACGGCGCGACGCTGACGGGCACCGTGAGCCTCACGGCCACGGCGGTGGACGATCGCGACATGGCCGGCGTCCAGTTCCAGGTGAACGGTCAGAACATCGGATCGGAAGTGACGACCGACTCGCCGATCACGAAGTTCACGCTGTCGTGGGATTCGCACGGAGTGGCGAATGGGACGTATACTCTCACGGCGACCGCGCGAGACGCCGCCGGCCATACCACGACCTCCGCGGGGATCACGATCACGGTCAGCAACTGATCCGCGGTAGTCGCGCCGCGTTGCCCGCCCGGCCTGCGCTCCGGTAGCTTTCCGAGCGTGACGACCGTCGCGCGCACGC
This sequence comes from Gemmatimonadetes bacterium 13_1_40CM_69_22, assembly GCA_001917665.1. GTDB lineage: Bacteria > Gemmatimonadota > Gemmatimonadetes > Gemmatimonadales > GWC2-71-9 > 20CM-4-69-16. The sequence goes on from MNEL01000038.1 coordinate 32,860, forward strand.
CGGGCTCGCTCACCGTGGGGCCGCTGCGGCCGGTGATCCTGCGGCTCGCCGCGCCCGCCGTGGCGATGATGGCGTGCCACTTCTCCTTCAACCTCATCGACTCGATCTGGGTGGGCCGGCTCATCGGGCCCGCGGCGCTCGCCGCGGTGTCGACGGCCGGCTTCTACGTGTGGGTGCTGCTGTCACTCGGCGAGATGGTCGAGGTGGGGCTGATCGCGGTCGCGGCGCGGCGCCACGGCGAGGGGCTGCCGGACGCGGCGGCCCGGGCCGCCGGCGCCGCTGTGCTCTATGCGCTCGCGGCGGGCACGGCCGTGAGCCTGCTCGGCTTCGGCCTCACCGCCGACCTGTTTCGCCTGATGCGCGTGCCGCCCGAAGTGGCGCAGCTCGGGCACGCCTACCTGGACACCTGGCTGCTGGGCGGGCCGCTCGTGTTCGGCTTCTTCGCCGTCGAGGCGACGTTCCGCGCGTCGGGCGACACGCGCACGCCGTTCCTGATGCTGACGGCGTCGGTGCTCCTGTCGGTCGGGCTCGACCCGCTGCTCATCGCGGGGCTCGGCCCGTTCCCCCGGCTCGGCGTCGAGGGCGCGGCGACGGCATCGGTGATGGTGCGCGGCGGCGGATTCCTCATCGGCGTGGTGATCGCGCTCAAACGCGGCCTGATCCGGCTCGACGCCCCCGACTGGCGCGCCGTGCCCACGATCTTTCGGGTGGGGGCGCCGCTCTCCCTCGCGGGCGTGCTCTTGAGCTTGATTTACATGTGGCTGACGCGGTTCACCTCGCAGTTCGGCACCCCCGCACTCGCTGCCCTCGGCGTGGGGCACAAGGTCGAGGGGCTCGGCTTCATGGCCATCTCGGGGTTCGCCCTCTCGGCGAGCGCGCTCGTGGGCCAGAACTTGGGCGCCCGCCAGGAGCAGCGCGCCCGCCAGGCGGTGCGGATGACCGTCGGCTACTGCCTCATCGTCACGACCGCGACCGCTGTCGCGTTTCTCGCCATCCCGCGAACGCTCGTGGCACTCTTCACGACGGACCCGGCGGTGATCGGAGACGGCAGTCTGTACCTGCGGGTGATCGCGTTCGCGCAGCTCGGGCAGACGTTCGAGATCATCCTCGAGGGCGCGCTCGCGGGTGCCGGATACACCTTCTGGCCGCAGACCGTCAGCACCGCGCTCACGCTCCTGCGGCTGCCGCTCGCGGCGTGGTGGTCGGCCACGATCGGGCTGCTCGGCATCTGGTTGGCGCTCTCGGTGACCGCGATTGCGCGCGGCATCGCGATGGCGTTGTTCTGGACCTCGGGCGCCTGGCGGCGGGCCGTCGTATGATGCCGCCGACGGCTGCTGGCTGACGGCCGATGCCTCCCATCATCACCCTGCTCACCGACTTCGGCACCGCCGACAGCTATGTCGGCGAGGTGAAGGGCGTGCTGCTGTCGCACGTCCACGGCGCGGCGCTGTTGGACATCACCCATCAGGTGCCGCCCGGCGACCTGCGGGCGGGCCAGTACATCCTGGGGCGCGTGTGGCACCGGTTCCCGCAGGGCACGGTGCACCTCGCCGTGGTCGATCCCGGCGTGGGGACGGCGCGGCGTGCCCTGGCCGCCGGCGCCGGAGGGCATTTCTTCGTCGCGCCCGACAACGGTCTCCTGTCGTGCCTCTCCGCCGATGCCCACTTCGTGTCGCTGCCGATTCCGCCCGGTGCCGCGCCCACGTTCCACGCCCGGGACGTGTTCGCCCCCGCGGCGGCCCAGCTCGCCATCGGCGCGTCCCTCACGCAACTGGGTCATGCGATCACCGATCCGTACCGCTCCCCGCTCCCGGCGGCCCGTCACGACGGTGCGGCGGTCGTCGGCGAAGTGCTGTATGTCGATCGCTTCGGGACGCTGGTCTCCAACATTCCCGGCGACCAGGTGGAGCCGGGCGTCCGCGTCAAAGTCGCGGGGACGGACGTCGGCACGCTGGTGCGCACGTTCGGCGACGGCGCGCGCGGGCAGCTCGTCGCGCTGGTGGGGAGCGGGGGCACGGTGGAGATCGCGGTGCGGGACGGCAGCGCGGCGCGGATGCTGGGAGTCGGTGTGGGGGCGGAGGTGAGGGCGTGAGGGCGGTCGGGAACGATCCAACAGGGTCGAGGGGCTCACCTCGACCGTCTTGGACCGTCCTCGACCGTCTTCGGGATCTTCACTTTCGCCATCACGCGCTCCACGAAGCCGAACTCCGGCGCGAAGCGCGGCAGCTGCGCCAGCTCGCGGTACAGCTTCCGCTCGCGGACGCCGACGGCGCGGCACTCCAGGCACTGGGCGAGGTGCAGCTCCCGCGCGGCGGGGAGGAGCCCCTGAGCCCATAGCTCGGTCTCATCGGGGGTGAGGTGCTGCAACAGGAGATCGGTCATTGTTCCGTCCTACGGGGCTCCCGCGGCCGCGGTTTCACTCCCGCCGGTCGCCGAGGTAACCGCGCAATTCGTTGCGGGCCCGGTGGATATGCGTCTTGACCGGGCTTCAGAACCCCACCTCCACACCAACGCGGACCGTACCGGCCGGACCGTGGAAGCGCCAGGGGCCGAAGAACGAGTTGTAGTAGGCGTCCAGGGCCCGCGTCTGCTCCGCCGGCGTGTACAAGAGGTCGCCGTTGCCGAACCGGGCCTCGACCCGCCGCAGCGCGACGCAGTTGGGTGGATACCCCCAGGCGTTGCAGTCGCCATTCAGGTTGATCGAGCCGTCGGGATTGAGCGCGCCCACCTGGCTCGCTTCGCTCTGCAGGTTCGAACGCTCCGGGCTCAGGATCTTTTGCTTGTGCACGTCGTTCACGACGTCCCCCGTCTCGGCATACAGCGCGACGACGTTGGTGAAGTTCACAAGGTTGCGGAAGTCGGCGTACGCCCGCAGAGCGCGGCCGCCGATCCGGAAGCCTTTCGTGAGTCGCAGGTCGAGCGTCTTCGTGGTTGGGAGGTGAGATGCGTTGACCTGCTCGGCGGCCAGGCCTCCGAGTCCTGGCCCGATTTGCGGCGCGATCGCGCCTTCACCGTTGTTGACAAGTCGAGTGTACGCCAGTCCAGTTGCCAGACGGAACGTGAGAACCGCGCCGAGACGTCGCGTGAGGGCGCCTACGGTCGTGCCTGCTCTCCAATCATCCGGCACGGACAGATTCGCCACCGCGTACAGGGCGTGGGTAGTGACGTCCGCCTGACAGCCCACACAGGACCCGAAGAACGTGCCGAGATTGAAACCGACATTGGCCTTCAGGAACGAGTACGCGACCGAGCCGCTCAGCGCGCCCCACGGATGCCAGTCAAGCCGCGCATCCACGCCCGTGCCGTGCCCGCCGTCCACCTTCGTCAGCACATTGATTGACAGCGTCTCCGACGCCTGTCGCGGACTCGCGAATGGCTGGATCCGGAACGCGTACGGCACGAGGTGGTTCTTCCGGTAAACCGAGAGGTCGACTGAGAGGCGCGGGCCGAAGGCGTGTCGGGCGCCAAGCTCGATCAGCGCTGACTTCGTATAGTCGACGTCCCGCCCGAACACGTCGGCGGTGTTCGTAAAGGACAGGTCACTATTCGTGTTCGCGAACAGATCGATGAACGCGGGGAGCTCGACCTGTTGCCCATACGCGGCCCGGACGCTGGTGTTTGGCGAGACGGCGTACGCCGCCCGGAAGCGCGGTGACACGAGGCTCTTGCCCCTGCCGTGGGTGAGTACGCGCACCACCGAGTTGGTGTACGCCGTGTCATCGGCCGCTGCAGCGGTATTCCAGGCAGGGTGACTGGAAATCAAGCCGGGAGTCTTCTGGAAGTCGCCCCCCGGCGTGAAGTGGTCGTAGCGCGCCCCGAGGTCCAACACCACAGCGCCGAGCGCGAGGCGAGCGCTCACGAAGAGCCCGAAGCGCGAGGGCTTCGCGCGGAAGGCATCGAAGCCCACCAAACTGATCAGGTCGCTCTGGTACAACGACACGTCGGTGCGCTCAACGTCGCCGCCCAGCGTCACGTGATGGCGCGTGCCCGGCTGCCACTCGACCTGGGCCCGGACGTCGAGCCGGTGCTCCCACGCTCGCGCAATTGTGGTTTGCAGGCCGCTCGTGGGCCATCCGCTCTGCAACCCGTAAGGATTGAGACGACCCGGTTGTGCGTTACGAAGATCGAGCCGGTCCTGAAACGGCACCCGTGTGCCGGAGTTCGAGCGGACCCTCCGGAGAAGATCATCCGTGACGGGAAACGCCACGCTATCCACTCCGGTGAACTCGAGCGTCCGCCACTCGACGCCGAGCCCGGGGTCACGCGTCGCCAGCTCCGACGCGGGCGTGAGCGGCCCGTTTATCAGCTGATCGCTCGCCAGCGAGAGGTTTGCATCGACGGTCAGCGGCCCACCCCGGAAGGTCCCGAGCGGGTGGCGCCAGTTCAGCACTCCGATCCGGGACGTCCCGCTGGCTCCGCCGTACAGCGCCGGGTCGGCGATGTTCGTGCCGGGGAAGACCCGTTGGTGCACATCCAGCACGAGGGCAGAGAACGAGAGGCTCGCCCCGGACCCGTAGCCGTACGAGAGCTTCGTCTGGCCGCGGCGCACGGTGGACCAGTCCATCGGCCGCCGCAACCCCTGGCAGTCGAACCCGTCGTTGTCCGCCGCGCTGCACGACCCGCTCCATTGCACGAACCGCGGCAGCGGCACGCTGTAGGAGCCGCTCGCATCGGTCCACTGCACGAGCGTGTCGAGCCCGCCCATGACGTACGCCGGCTGGTTCGCGGCGCCGCGGCCGTAGTACTGTGAGCGCTGGCCGTATAGCGTGCCGGACACCGCCCACGTGAGGCGTGCCACGCCCGGCACGGGGCCGCCCGCCCATCCTTCGAACCGATTGTAGCCGACGGTGCTTGCGTCGCCGAACGGCTCGTCCGTCTCGGTGCGCCAGATTCCCGTGAGCCTCTGGCCGCCCGCGGCCGTGACGTAGCTGATCACCCCCCCGCCCGCGTCCGCCACGGTGGCTGCCGGCACGCCGGTTGTGACCGACACGCGATCGATCCCCAGCGTGGCGAGCGCCATCGCTTGCGTCCCGAACGTTTGGAATCGCACCGGCGCGCCGTCCACGTACACGCTCGCCGCGCCGAGCCGGGAGCCGCGGATCGCGAGCTCGGGCGCGACCCCGATTCCGATGTCTCCGCTGCGCAGGACGACGCCCGGGGCGAGGATCAGGGCGTGGCGCGCATCGTCGATCGGCAGCACCCGCAGGAAATCTCCGGTGATGACGGTCTCAGACGTGAGCGGGGCTACGGCGGCGGTGTCGCGCGGCGGGGCGCCCGAGGTGTCGGGCGCTCCTTGCGAACTCAGGAAGGCCGGGAACACGGCGACGCACAACGCCGTGATGGCGCCACGACGGATGCGCATGGTCGGGAGCGCTGGTCTCATTCGCGCCGGTCCTCCAGATAACCCCGCAATTCGTTGCGGGCCCGGTGGATATAGGTCTTCACGGTGCCCAGCGGCAAGTCCAGCGTCGCGGCGATCTCTTCGTAGCTGAACCCCTCCACGTGACGCAGCAGGATGCAGGCCCGGTATTCCGGGCGGAGCCGCGCGATCGCCCGCTCGATCGCGCCCCCCAGCTCGCGCGCCTCGAGCTCCGCCAGCGGTGATTCGCCGCGGTCGCCCAGCTGCAACGCCGTGGCGTGCATCTCCTCTGAGGTAGTAGCATGGGGCGAGCCGTCGAGCGACAGGGTGTCGAGGTCGCGCTTGCGTAGGTGATCGATCGCCGCGTTGTTCGCGATCTTGAAGATCCACGACGAGAACTTGAACTGTGGGTTGTACGAGCCGATGCCGTTCAGGACCTTGATGAAGGTTTCCTGAGCCAGGTCTTCGGCGAGCGCCCGGTCGTGCACCATGCGGTAGAGCAGCGAAAACAGCGGCCGCTCGTAGCGGCGCACCAGCTCACGGAACGCCGCCTCGCGACCCTGCTTCGCCCACGTCACGACCTGCTGGTCGCTGGCGCCGGTCAGGTTGCCCGGCCTATCTTTCGCGCCTATGACGCCTCCCCCGTCTCCCGCGTGCGAGGTGGCCGTGAGTGCGGGCGGTGACGCGAAGCGGTCCTACGTGCGCCGCATGTTCACCGCCATCGCGCCGCGCTACGACTTCCTCAATCATCTCCTCAGCCTCAACGTGGACCGCCGCTGGCGCCGGACCGTGGTGCGGCGGCTCGGTTGGGAGCGGCGACCGGACGGCGTCTATCTCGATCTCTGCGCGGGCACCCTGGACCTCGCGGCGACGCTGGCGCGCGAGCCGCGCTTCTCGGGCAGCGTGATCGGCGCGGACTTCGTGGTGCCGATGCTCGAGCGGGGGAAGGGCAAGGCGCCGCGCACCCGTCCCGTCGCCGCCGACGCGCTCGTGCTTCCCTTCGCCGATCGCCGCTTCGACGGCGCGATGGTCGCGTTCGGGGTGCGGAACCTCGCGGACCTGGACGCGGGGCTCGGCGAGGCGCACCGGGTGCTCCGCCCCGGCGCCCGCTTTGTGGTGCTCGAGTTCACGACGCCGCGCTTCGCGCCGCTTCGCGCCGCGTATCTCTTTTATTTCCGGCGCGTGCTTCCCGCCATCGGTCGCGCGGTGTCGAAACATAGAGACGCCTATACCTACCTGCCAGAGTCGGTGCTCGAGTTCCCTGGCCCGGACGCGTTCGCGCGCCGGCTCGGGGACGCCGGGTTCTCGGATGTCCGTTACGAGCTGCTGAGCGGCGGCATCTGCGCCGTCCATCATGCCACTCGATAACCTGCGCGCGTTCGTCGGCGCGATCGAGCGGGCCGGGGAGCTTGCGCGCGTGGAGCGGCCGGTCTCCGCGGACAAGGAGATGACCGAGATCGCCGACCGCTGCATGAAGTCGCCCGGCGGTGGGCCTGCCCTCGTGTTCCAGCACCCCACGCTGGTGCAGGGCGGTCCGTCGCGCTATCCGGTCGCCGTGAACCTGTTCGGGTCGGACCGACGCATGGCGCTGGCGCTCGGTGTGGAATGTCTCGATGAGATCGGCGAGCGGATCGCGGCGCTCTTGAACCTGAAGATTCCGGACACCCTGTTCGGGAAGCTCGCGATGCTGCCGCAGCTTGCGGAGGTGGTGAGGTTTCCGCCCAAGACGGCGGGCGGGAGGCCGCCCTGTCAGGACGTCGTGCTGCGGGACCAGGACGTCGACCTGTCGCGCTTCCCGATCCCGGTGTGCTGGCCCGAGGACGGCGGGCCGTACATCACGCTGCCCGGGGTCATCACCCGGGATCCGGGGTCCGGGGTCCGGAACGTGGGGATGTACAGAGTCCAGGTCCTGGGGCGCAACGAGCTGGCGATGCACTGGCAGCGTCACAAAGTCGGTGCCGCGCACTGGCGCGCGATGGCGGCGCGGGGCGAGAAGATGCCCGTCGCGATCGCGCTGGGGGGCGACCCCGCGTCGATCTACGCCGCGTCGGCGCCGCTCCCGCCCACGATCGACGAGTTCCTGTTCGCCGGCTTTCTGCGAAAGGAGCCCGTGCGCCTCGCCAAGGCGGTGACCTCCGACCTCGAGGTGCCCGCCGAGGCCGAGGTCGTCGTGGAAGGCTACATCGATCCGGGGGAGGAGCTGGTGCTGGAAGGGCCGTTCGGCGACCACACCGGGTTCTACTCGCTCGCGGACTACTACCCCAAGGTGCACGTCACGGCGGTGACGATGCGCAGCGACCCGATCTGGCCCCACACGATCGTCGGCCGCCCGCCGATGGAGGATTACTGGCTCGGGCATGCGACCGAGCGGATCTTCCTGCCGCTCCTCAAGCTCACGATCCCCGAAATCGTGGACATCCACATGCCGGCGGCGGGGATCTTTCACAACCTCGTCTTCGTGAGCATCGACAAGCAGTATCCCGGTCAGGCGTACAAGGTCATGAACGGTCTCTGGGGGCAGGGGCTGATGTCGCTCGCCAAGGTGATCGTCGTGTTCGATAAGGATGTGAACGTTCAGGACCCGCGGGAGGCGTGGTGGGTGGCGCTCAACCACATCGACCCCGAGCGCGACGTGCGGTTCACCCTGGGGCCGATCGACGTGCTCGACCACTCCAGCCGCGCCTTCACCTTCGGCTCGAAGATGGGCATCGACGCCACTCGCAAATGGAAGGAAGAAGGGTTCGCGCGCGAGTGGCCGAACCGGATCGTGATGGATCCAGAGACGAAGCAGAAGGTGGACGCGATGTGGAGGGAGCTTGGCATCGAGCTCTGAGGTGCGGCGCGAGGGCCAGACCTTTGCCGGGGGGAGCCTCCTCGTCCGGTACGTCAACTTCGTCAAGCTCCCCCACACCCTGTTTGCGCTGCCGTTCGCGCTGCTCGGCTTGCTCGTGGCGTCCCGCGAGCAGCCGGTCACGTGGCGACTGCTGGCGCTCGTCGTGCTCGCGTTCACGTGCGCGCGCTGCGTGGCGCTCGGCTTCAACCGGATCGCTGACCGGGACCTGGACGCGAAGAACCCGCGCACCCGGGCGCGGGAGCTGCCGTCGGGGCGGCTCACGCTGGCGCAGGCGTGGGCCGCCGTCCTCGTCGCGGCCGGGCTGTTTCTCGGCACGGCGTGGGCGCTGAACCCACTCTGTCTCGCGCTCGCGCCCGTCGCATTAGTGTTCATTGCGACGTACAGCTACGCCAAGCGGTTCACGCACTGGTCGCACCTGTGGCTGGGCCTGGCGGACGGGATTGCCACGCCGGCGGGCTATCTGGCCGTCACGGGACGCTGGAGCGAGCCGTGGTGGCTGCTCGTCGCCGGTGCGCTCGCGGTGACGTTCTGGGTGGGCGGCTTCGACGTGTTCTACGCGCTGCAGGACGAGGACTTCGACCGCGCGGAGCGGCTCGAGTCGCTGGTCGTGCGCCTCGGGCAACGGCGGGCGATCCTCGCCGCCCAGCTGCTGCACGGGCTCGCCCTGGTCGCGCTCGTGCTCTTCGGGATCGGCGCGGGGCTCGGCGTCGCCTACTACGGGGGGGTGGCGATCGGGGCCGGGCTCATCGCCTGGGAGCACCAGCTCGTGAAGCCGGGGGATTTATCGCGGCTCGATGCGGCATTCTTTACGGCGAACGGAATTGTCAGCGTCGTGGTGTTGCTTGGCGCGTTGGTGGATCGGGTAATGTGACAATGCGGAATGCGGAATGCGGAGTGCGGAATGGCTAGGCGAGGTCGTTCAAAGAGGCTGCCGAAGGGTCAGAGTGAGCACCGACCTCCCCCTAAAATTCCGCATTCCGCATTCCGCACTCCGCATTCGCCCGTGGCGCCCCCCCGCCCGCCGGCGCACCCCAAGCGCAGCCCTACACCGAATCGGAGAGGGCGCTGAGCAAGCTTCCCGTCATCCTCGCCATCACCGGAGCCTCCGGTGCGCCGTACGGCGTCCGCCTGCTCGAGCTGCTCGCGATGCATCACGTCCCCACCTGGCTCATGATCTCGAGCCACGGCTGGCGGCTCCTCACCGAGGAGTGCGGCATCAAGGACGACCGCGAGCTCCGCCAGGCCACGGGGGGCGAGTGGGTGAGCGTGCGGGTGTTCGACGACACCGATCGCGGCGCGGAGCCGGCGTCGGGCTCGGCCAAGACCGCGGGAATGGCGATCTGCCCCTGCTCGATGGGCACGGTGGCCGCGATCGCGCACGGCACGAGCCGCTCGCTGATCGAGCGTGCGGCGGACGTGGTGCTCAAGGAGCGCCGCACGCTGGTGCTCGTGCCGCGGGAGACGCCGCTCTCGCTGGTGCATCTGCGCAATCTGACCCTCGCGACTGAGGCGGGAGCGATCGTGCTCCCGGCGGCGCCGGGCTTCTACCACAAGCCACAGAAGGTGTCCGACCTGGTCGACTTCGTCGTGCAGCGCGTGCTCGACCACCTCGGGCTCGAGATCAATCTGGTCAAGCGCTGGGAAGGGAAGTGAGGCTGGGCGTCATCGCGGACACGCACGGCTTGCTGCGACCCGAAGTGTTCGACGTGTTCCGCGAAGTCGACCACATCCTCCACGGCGGAGATGTAGGCAAGCGGGAGATCCTGATCGACCTGGAAGCGATCGCGCCCGTGACGGCGGTGTTCGGGAACGCGGATCCACCTGAGCTGCGCTCGCAGCTCCCACAGGTCGCGACGCTCGAGCTGGACGGCTTCGAGATAGTGGTGACGCACGGCGACCAGTTCGGCCATCCCACGCCCGAGAAGCTGCACGCCGCCTTCCCCCGAGCCGAGATCATCGTGTACGGGCATACCCACAAGCCACTGCTGGAGCTGGTGGACAAGACGGTGACCGTGATGAATCCGGGTGGGGCGGGGCGCCCGCGGTTCGATCTCAAGCCGTCAGTGGGGATCATGGAGCTCGAGCCGGGGATCCCGCCCCGGGCGAGGATCGTTGACTTACGGCGGTGATGGTGTGTTGCACTCGCGCAACAGTCATTTTAGTGGCTGGAGTATGTTTTAGTTCGGCTCGTTTGTTGCGGCCCTGCTAGCGAGTTCCCAAGCGCAGGCTATGGTGCGAACTGTCAAAGCCTTGGCTGTTGGCTGGCTCCTCCTCCAGGCCTGCCGGGGAGATACGGGGGTGGGACCTCCTCGCGTGGCCGTGGTCCAGGTCAGCCCCGCTGCCACCACGCTCACCGCCTTGGGCCAGACCCGCCAGCTCTCGGCAGTGGCCAAAGACGCTGCGGGCAACCCCATGAGCGGATTCACCATCACCTGGACCTCGTCCAAGCAATCAGTCGCTAAGATCGACGATTCGGGGTTGGTCACCGCCGTAGGGAACGGCGACGCCGAGATCACCGCCGCCGCCGCGAGCGTGCCGGGCCGGGCACAAGTCGTCGTGAGGCAGCAGATCGCCCGACTCATGTTCGTCAGCCAGCCCAGCGACGCCCTGGCGGGCGAGGCCATCACCCCGGCGATCACCGCGGAGCTTCAGGACCCCGGTGGCCACCGCGTGACCGACGCGGCGGTGCCGGTGACGCTCGCGCTCGGCGCCAATCCAGGAAGTGCCACGCTGGCCGGTACGCGGACGGTCACCAGCAGCGGCGGTGTGGCCACCTTCAACGACGTGTGGCTGGACAAGGTGGCCAGTGGTTACACGCTCACCGGTGTCGCGGCGGATCTCCCTCCCGCGAACAGCACGGCGTTCGCCGTGGCTCCCGGCCCCGTACAACTTGCGTTCCTCACGCAGCCCGGGACGGTGGAAGGGCAGGTGCCGTTCGATCCCGTGATTCAGGTCAGGGCGCGGGAAGATCGATTCGGAAACTTGGTGACCGATGCCCCAGTGACACTGACACTGGCCGTGAGTCCCTCCGGGGAAACCCTGCACGGGTCCACGAGGGTGACGGCCGTGAACGGAGTGGTCACGTTCGGCAGCCTGAGCCTGGCGCAACCAGGTGAGGGGTTCGTGCTGGAGGCAACCAGCGGTGCGGCGACGCCCGCGCGGAGCGCCGAGTTCAGCGTGCGACTCACCCTCGTGCAGCTGAGCGCGGGAGCCGAGTACACGTGCGGCGTCACCGTCGTCGCATTCGCCTACTGCTGGGGCGCTAACGTAGCTGGCCAGCTGGGTGACGGCGCGACCGATCAGCGAGTCATCCCCACGCCCGTCGGCGGGAGTTTGACCTTCGTTCGGGTGAGCGCCTCTGCCCAGGACACCTGCGGCGTGACCACGGACAACGCCGCCTACTGCTGGGGTGCCAACGCCGAGGGTGAGCTCGGTAACGGCACGCTCGCCCAGCGATTCAGTCCTACGGCTGTCGTTGGCGGGCTTAGGTTCGTCGACGTGAGCGTGGGTGGATTGCACAGCTGCGGCCTCACCACGGACCATGCGGCCTATTGCTGGGGCGGGAATGCCAAAGGTCAGGTCGGCGACGGCACGACCACCGCGCGGTTCACCCCGACGCGGGTGACGGGAACCTTGAGCTTCGCTCAGGTGAGTACCGGCACGTACCACACCTGCGGCGTCACCACGGACGGCATGGCGTACTGCTGGGGGACGAACGCTAACGGCGAGCTCGGGGACGGCACGCTCGCTGACAGGCTTACGCCGACGCGTGTCCAGGGAAACTTGATCTTCGTCCACGTGAGCGCCGGGGACGGCTACAGTTGCGGCCTGACGGCAGGCAACGAGGGGTATTGCTGGGGCTTCAATGGCGCCGGCCAGCTGGGCGACGGCACTACGCAACAGCGGCTCGAGCCCACGCCCGTCGCGGGAGGCTTGAGCTTCGCGCAACTCAGCGCCTGGTATGCGCACGCGTGCGGCGTCACCACGGGCGGCGCCGCGTACTGTTGGGGCTACAACGACTACGGTCGGCTGGGCGACGGCACCACGGACCAGCACCTGCAACCGGCGCCGGTGAGCGGGAGCCTCACGTTCGTGGCTGTGAGTACCGGGTTCGCGCACACCTGCGGCGTCACCACCGCCAGAACGGCCTATTGCTGGGGCTGGAACGCTAGCGGCCAGGTCGGCGACGGAACGACAGCGCAGCGCCTGCTCCCGACTCGAGTGGTGCAATGAAGGCGGAAGCCGGCCTCTGCGTTCTCACGCTGGCCTGGGCGGCCTGCGGCGATGCGACGCAACCGGCGAGCAACCAACTCGCCTTTATCAGCGAGCCGACCGACGTCGTAGCGGGCGCAACCTTCGCGCCGGCCATCCGGGTCGAGATCAGAGACGCCATTGGGTACCGGCTGCCCGGTGCCGAGCCGGCCGTGACCGTGAGCTTGGGCGCGAATCCCGGCGGCGCCGTGCTGGCCGGCACGACGACGCGCACTGCGGTGAGCGGGGTCGCCACCTTCAGCGACTTGCGGCTCGACAAGGCGGCCGCCGGCTACACCCTCTCAGCCACGGCGACGTCGCTGGCGTCCGCAACCAGCGTTCCCTTCGCCGTCTCCCCCGGTGCAGCCGCACGACTCGGGTTTCTCTCGCAGCCCGATACAGCGGAAGCTCAAGTGCCGTTCGGGCCGGCGGTCCAAGTGGCGATCGAGGACGCGTTCGGCAACGTCGTCACCGACGCCGCTGCCGACGTGACGGTTGTGCTATTCGCGAATCCTTCCGGCGCGGCCCTGAGCGGAATCACCACGGTCGGGGCCGCGAACGGGGTCGCGCAGTTCGATGCGTTGAGCGTGGCCCTGCCGGGGGACGGCTTCGTCCTGCGGGCGTCGAGCGCCGGGCTGAGCTCTGCCCCGAGCGCCCCGTTCAGCGTGCGTCTGACGTTCGTGCTGGAGAGTGCGGGGGGCTTGCACACCTGTGCCGTCACGATCGCCGGGTTTGCCTACTGCTGGGGTAACAATGTGCTCGGTCAGCTGGGCGACGGCACGACCACCCAGCGCGAGACGCCGACGCCGGTCGCCGGGACCTTGAGGTTCACGCAGGTGAGCGCCGGTTGGGAGCACACCTGTGGGGTCACGATCGAGAGCGTCGCCTATTGCTGGGGCCTCGACGAATTCGGCCAACTGGGCGACGGCTCGGTCGTCCAGCGACCGGACCCTACGCCCGTGGCCGGGAGCCTGAGCTTTGCGCAGGTGAGCGCTGGCCACGACCACAGCTGTGGCGTCACCACGGGCAACATGGCCTATTGCTGGGGCCGCAACGACCTGGGCCAGCTGGGCGACAGCACGACCAGTCAACGGGGGACGCCGACGTCGGTGGCTGGAGGTTTGAGTTTCCGGCAGGTAAGCGCGACGATCCACACGTGCGGTGTCACGACCGCCAATCTCGTCTACTGCTGGGGACGGGATGTCGAGGGTCAGCTGGGCGACGGCATGCCGACGTACCACCGGGACTCGCCGACGCGGGTCGCCGGCAACCTGAGCTTCGCGCTGATCAGCACGGGCGATTTCCACACCTGCGGCCTCACCACAGGGACCGAGGCCTATTGCTGGGGAGAGGGCTCGAGCCCGACGCCGGCGCCGATCTCGGGCGCCCTGCGCTTCGCGCAGCTCGACGCGGGCAGCCGCCACACCTGCGCTGTCACGACCGGCTACCTGGCCTACTGCTGGGGCGACAATATCTATGGCCAGCTCGGCGATGGCACGACCGCCGGGGGGGGAGTGCCGACGCCCGTGACCGGCGGCTTGAGCTTCGCGCTGGTGACCGCCGGCAATGTGCACACGTGCGGGGTCACGACCGGGAAGGTCGCCTATTGCTGGGGCTACAACAGCTACGGTGGGCTGGGCGACGGGACGACCCAGCACAGATTCGTTCCGGTGCGAGTGGTGCAGTGAGCCCGGACGGAACGGCGGCGAAGACCATCTGGACGACCATGCTGCTAACGGCCGTCGCAACGCTGCTGCTCCAGGCCTGCGGCGGCGACTCCGGCGTTGCGCCGCTGCCACCGCCTCCTCCCGCTCCTCGGGCGACCCAGTTGGCCTTCCTCACCCAGCCCGGGACCGCTGAAAGCCAGGTGGCTCTCGATCCCGCCCAGGCGATGGGTTCGTCCTCCTGGCTCAGAGTGCGGGCCTGCCTCCGGTTGCCAGTGCCGAGTTCTCGGTGCGGTTGACGTATGTGCTGGTGAGCGCGGGGGGCGCGCACAGCTGTGGCGTCACCGTCGCAGGGTTTGCTTACTCTGGGGCACCAGCGGCGAAGGGCGACGGCACTTTCACTAACCGGCGCACCTCCACTCCTGTACCGGGACGCTTGGCCTTCGCGCAAGTGAGCGCGGGGACGAGCCACACGTGCGGGGTCACGACGAGCGATGCGGCGTACTGCTGGGCGCGAATGGCCAAGGCCAGCTCGGCGACGGCACGACCGATGTGCGGCTCATCCCCACGCGAGTGGGAGGGGGCGTGAGCTTCACCCAGATCGGCGCCGGAACTCTGCACACCTGCGGCGTTAGTGCGGGCCGCGCCGCCTATTGCTGGGGCAAGAATAGCTTCGGCGAGCTGGGTGATGGGACCGGGATTGGCTGGATGCAGCCGGCGCTCGTGGCGGGCGGACTGCCTTTCGTTCAGGTGAGCGCCGGAGATGACCATAGCTGCGGGGTCACGGCGGACCAGAGAGCCTATCGTTGGGGCGACAACGCTCGGGCGGTGATGGCTGGCTCGGTGACGGCACTAACGTTGGCCGCCTCACCCCAACGGGAGTGGCGGGAGGTTTGAATTTCGTCGAGGTGAGCGCCGGGGTTTCCCACAGCTGCGCTGTGACCCCGGCGCACGCGGTCTACTGCTGGGGCTCGAACGCCAAGGGTGGGCTCGGCGACGGCACAACCGTCCAGCGGAACGCCCCGACGCTGGTGGACGGAAGCCTGCACTTCCAGCACGTGAGTGCCGGAGATCAGCATACCTGCGGCATCTCGACTGACAACGCCGTGTACTGCTGGGGCCGCAACATTTTCGGCGAACTGGGCGACGGTACCACTATCGACCGCCTCACCCCCACTCGGGTGGTGCCGTGAAATAGCCTCGACGCCGGCGACGCCTCGGGTATTTTCTGTCAATCGTGCAACGGGTCGTCATCCTGTTAGGAGGGGCGCTGCTTGCCGCCGTGCCCGGAGGCGCGCGCGCCCAACGTCCGCCGGCGGGCTGGGCGGCGTTTGTGCGCGCGTTCGACGGCTACGCGGCCGAGGACAGCGTGGTCGGCGCGAGCGTGCTCATCATGCGTGGTGGCCAAGTGACTGCCCATCACGAGTACGGCTTCGCCGATCGCGCGCTGGGGCAGCGCGTGGACGAGCGAACCATCTTTCACTGGGGCTCAATCACCAAAACGCTCACGGCGGTCGCGGTCATGCAGCTGCGCGACCGGAAACGGCTCTCGCTCGACGACCGCGTCACGCGCTACATCCCCGAGCTGCGACAGGTGCACGACCCGTTCGGCTCTATGGACGACGTCATGATCCGGATGCTGCTGTCGCACTCCGCCGGGTTTCAAAATCCCACGTGGCCGTACAAGGCGGGGAAACCGTGGGAGCCGTTCGAGCCGACGCGGTGGGAACAGCTGGTGGCGATGCTGCCGTACCAGGAGGTCGCCTTTGCGCCGGGGTCCCGCTACAGCTATTCGAACCCGGGGTTCATCTATCTGGCGCGCATCATCGAGCAGCTCACGGGCGACCCCTATCAGAGCTACGTCTACAAGAACCTCTGGACGCCGCTCGGAATCACGCACAGCTACTTCGGCGCCACGCCGTATCACCTCGCGAGTCAGCGATCCAACAACTACGACGTGGTGCCCGACAGCGCCGGCCGCGAGTCGGTCGTGGCGAACGGGCGGGACTTCGACCCCGGGATCACGATCCCGAACGGCGGCTGGAACGCGCCGCTCGGCGACGTGGCGCTATGGGTCGGGTTCCTCTCGGGCGCGGCGGGGAGCGACACCGTGCTGGCGCGCGCGACGCTGGACGAGATGTGGCGCCCGCTGTTCGCGACCGACGGCGAGGCGCCGGGAGACTCCGTAGGGCTGTCGTTCTTCGTGCTGTGGCGGGAGGGTGTGCGGCTCATCGGGCACACGGGCCACCAGGCGGGGTTTCGGTCGTTCTTCTATCTCGAGCCGCGGACCAAAGCGGCGGTGATCGCCGCGTTCAATACCACGAACGACGCGCGCGAAGCGCAATCGGCACAGGGGTTCAAGCGCATCATCGACACCGCGTTGGAGCTGATCGCCGCCCGGCGCTAGCGCTGGCACCTCGCGCAGAACGTCGTCGCCCTGAGATCGATGGTGTGCGTCGTGACGAGCCGCTTCCCGCACTGTACGCACGGCTCGCCACCGCGGCCGTACACCTTCAGCTCGAACTGGAATCGCCCGGACTCACCCGTCCCGGTGCGGTAATCGCGCACCGTGGTCCCCGACGAGTCTACGGCGCGCAGCAGCACGTCTGTCACGGCCGCGTGCAGGCGGGCGAACTCGTCCAAGGACAGCTTGTCGGTGGGCTTGGACGGGTCGATTCCGGCCTCGAACAGCGCCTCGTTCGCGTAGATATTGCCCACCCCCGCGATGCGGCGCTGGTCCATGATCGCCTTCTTGACCGCGGTGCGCGTCCCCTTGAGCCGCTCGGCGAACACGAACGGCGTGAACGTCTCCTCGAGCGGCTCGGGGCCGATGCGGCTGGTATAGACGCCCCACCCCTTCTCGTCGAGCAGCCACACGGTGCCCAGGCGGCGCACGTCGCGGTACACGAGCAGCCGGCCGTCGTCGATGGTGCAGGTGAGCACCGCGTACTTCGCCTCGTCGCGGGTGAGGGCGCGATCGTACACGACGAGCGAGCCCGTCATCCGCGGCTGCACGATCAGCCGGTGGCCGCTCGACAGCCGGAACACCGCGTGCTTCGCCCGGCGAATCACTTCCTCGATGGTATTGCCCCGGAGGGTGCGGAGCAGGCGTGGTTTCGACACGCGGCGCAGCACGTCCGTTTTGGCGAGGCGGGCGCGCGCGATCCGGTAGCCCTCGAGCCGCGGCGCGAGCTCCCGGACGATCGTCTCAACTTCTGGCAGCTCTGGCACTCTGTCTCCTGATCTCCCGCCAGCCGATGTCGCGCCGGTAGGTCTTGCCCTGGAATGCGATCAGTTCGCAGGCGGCGGCGCTCCGCTCGGCGGCCTCGGCCACCGTGTCGCCCAGCCCCGTGACGCTGAACACCCGGCCGCCCTGCACCCGCAGCGTGCCGTCGGGGTCGCGGTAGGTGCCCGCGTGAAACACCAGCGTCCCGGGCTCCACGTCGCGCGGCACGACGATCGCAGCGCCAAGCTCGGGCGTGTCGGGGTATCCCGGGGCGGCGAGCACTGTGGAGACCGCCGCGCGGGTGACGTCGAGCGTCGTCAGCCCGGGCCGCCAGCCTCCCGTCGCGATCTCCACCAAGTGCCGCGTCACGCCGGTCAGCACCGGGAGCAGGGCCTGCGTCTCCGGATCGCCGAAGCGGCAGTTGAACTCGAGCACGTAGGGGGTGCCGTCGCCCGTAAGCATCAGCCCGGCGTACAGTACGCCCTGGTAACACGCGCCCTGGGCCGCGAGCTCCCGGATCGTCGGCTCGAGCACCTGCTCGCGTACCCGGTCGAGCAGCGCGCCCGTGGCGATGCCCACGGGGCAGTAGGCGCCCATCCCGCCGGTGTTGGGCCCCGCGTCACCCTCCCCCAGCCGCTTGTGGTCCTGGGCCGCAGGCAGCACCAGGATCCGCTCGCCGTCGGTGAGAGCCAGCACCGAAAGCTCTTCTCCCTCGAGGAATTGCTCCACCACGATCTCGCGCCCCGCGTCGCCGAACGCTCCCTCGGCGAGCATGGCACGGGCGGTGCTGGCGGCTGCGTCGCGGGTGGCGCAGACAACCGCGCCCTTGCCCGCCGCGAGCCCGGAGGCCTTCACGACGAGCGGCTCGGCGTGGCGACGGATGTAGGCGAGGGCGGGCTCGAGCGCGTCGAACGTCCGGCTCGCGGCCGTGGGGACGTTGGCGCGCCGCATCACGTCTTTGGCGAACGCCTTGGAGGACTCGATGCGCGCGGCCGCCCGGTCGGGGCCGAAGACGGGCCGGCCGGTGGCCCGGAGGGCGTCGGCGAGCCCGGCCGCGAGAGGCGCCTCCGGGCCGATGACGGTGAGGTCGATGCGGAGCTCTTGCACCGCCTCCACTACCTTCACAACCTCCACCGCCTCGATTTCCAGGTTGGTGCCGAGCTGGGCGGTGCCGGGGTTGCCGGGGGCGGCGAACACGGTCGCCTCGGGGGCGTCGCGCTTCAGCGCCCAGCAGAGCGCGTGCTCGCGGCCGCCCCCGCCGACGACCAGGATTCTCACTTCTTCTTGAGCGCCTCCGCGAACGCCTGGGCGGCCCGCTTGGCGGTGTCCACCACGTCGTTCACGACGGCCTTGGCTTCCTTCATGTAGTGGTCTCGCGCCTCGTCGATGTCCTTGTCGATCGGCCGCTGCTCCGCCTCCGGGCCGCGCCGGGTGTACTCGCCGCCCAGGATGCGCTCGTAGTTGCCCTGCTTGATCCAGCGCTGCAGCTCGGCGGCCCGCACCGTGTTGAAGGGATGCGAGCGCCCCAGCACGCCCAGGATCTTGAAGACGCGGTCGAGCGCCCCGCCCGCCTCCTCGTACTCCTTCGCCTGCTCGAGAAACGCGTTCAGGTCCATCTGCGACATGTCGCCGCCGCCGGCGAACTTGAGATTCACGCGCAGCGAGGCGGTCGGGTCCTGACAGGCGAGCAGACCGGCGCGGTCCGACGACAGCTCGCTCTTGCGGAACCACTCGAGCAGCGCGAGCTGGATCGGCAGGATCGCGATGCCGGCGAGGAACGGCAGCGCGCCGAGGCTCACGTTCAGGATCAGGACGAGGATCGTGTGGTACAGCGCGTGCCCGCTCATGACGTGCCCCAGCTCGTGCCCCAGCACGTTTCTGAGCTCGTCGTCGTCGAGCAGCTTGAGGGTGCCCGAGTTGATCACGATGAACGGCTTGTCCATGCCGAACGCGCCCGCGTTCGCGAACGGCGTTTGCGACACGAACAGCTCGGGCCGCTCCGGCCAGTCCATGGAGGTGACCACGTCGGCGTACAGCTGGTTCAGGCGGGGAAATTGGGTCGGGCCGACCCGCACGGCGTCGGCTTGGAACAGCAAGCGGATCCCCCGCTCGCCGAAGAACCCGTAGATCTTCCGTACCACCTCGTCGAAGCCGGGGACGGAGCGCAGCGTCTGCAGCGCCGCGCGGTCCGCCGGGTGCTCCCACGCGACGGGCGCGATCTGCGTGAGGATCCTGCGGGGGCGCGCGGCGGGGAGGCTCGTGGGGTCGGTCATGTTATGCTCCTGCGCATAGTAGATGGTAGGTTCCCACTACGGGCACCGCAGCCTCGTGTTTCGCGAGTGAACTCGCGGCTCGGCGTCTGCCCGTCAACGGGCATACCCGCTTCAGCGGGAGAGCCGAGCCGCGGCTTGAGCCGCGACAGTGCCGAGCCCGTGCTTGCCGTCATCCCGCGGCGTCGAGCGCCTGCTCCAGGTCCGCGATCAGGTCGTCCACGTCTTCGATGCCGACCGAGAGTCGCACCAGACTGTCGGTGAGGCCCATCGCGCGCCGCATCACGAGCGGCACGCTGGCGTGCGTCATCGAGGCCGGATGTCCGACGAGGCTCTCCACCCCTCCCAGCGACTCGGCAAGCGCGAAGATCTTGGTGCGCTCTACGAAGCGGCGCGCGCGCTCCACGGAGCCCAGCTCGATCGAGATCATGCCGCCGAAGCCCTTCATCTGCCGGCAGGCGAGATCGTGCTGGGGATGGGAGGGCAGGCCGGGGTAGTAGACCCGCTGGACCTTGGGATGCTTGGTCAGCCATTCGGCGATGCGGCGGCCGTTGACGTCGTGCTGCCGCATGCGGAGGGCGAGCGTCTTGGTGCCGCGGAGCGCGAGCCAGCAGTCGAACGGCCCCGGCACGGCGCCCGACGCGTTCTGGATGAACCCGATCCGCTCGGCGAGGTCGTCGGAGTTCACGACCACCACTCCGCCGACCATGTCGCTGTGGCCGTTCAGGTATTTGGTGGTCGAGTGGAGCACGATGTCGGCGCCCAGCTCGAGCGGCCGTTGGAAGCAGGGCGTCGCGAACGTGTTGTCCACCACGCACCACGCGTTCGCGTCGCGCGCGATCTCGCCCACGGCCTGGAGATCGCACAGCCGCATCATCGGGTTGGTCGGCGTCTCGGCGTAGATCAGCCGGGTGCGCGGCGTCACGGCGGCGGCGACGTTGCCGGCGTCTCCGGCATCCACGAAGCTGAATTCCAGCCCGTACCGGGCCCAGATATGGGTCATCTGCCGGTGCGTGCCGCCGTACACGTTCTCGCCGCTCACGACGTGATCCCCGTGCGACAGCAGCTTGAGCACGGCATCCACCGCGGCCAGCCCCGAGGCGAATGCGAAGCCGTGGCGGCCGCCTTCGAGCGCCGCGATGTTGCGCTCGAGCACCTCGCGGGTGGGGTTGCGGGTGCGCGCGTACTCGTAGCCCTTGTGCTTGCCGAGGCCTTCTTGGACGTACGTGGAAGTCTGATAGATCGGCGTCATGACGGCGCCCGCCAGCGGATCGGGGATGTGCCCGGCGTGCACCGCGCGCGTCCCGAAACGCGTAGCCAGGTCGTCAGTCGATACCTTGGTCATATAGCGGGAACGTAAGGGCGCCTTCCGCGCCGAGCAAGCGACCTTTACGTTAAGCACCGATGCCGCAACCCAATGCCGTGAAGTGCCTCGTCGTGGACGACGAGCCGCGCCTGCGACGCGTGCTGGTGCGCTTACTCGAAGGGGAAGGGTTCACATGCGCGGAGGCGGGCTCCGGCACCGAGGCGCTGGAGATGATGCACGCCGACCCCGTGCCGCTCGTCATCTCCGACTTGCGGATGCCGCAGATGGACGGCGTGACGCTGCTGCGGGAGATCCTCGCCCGCTGGCCGGATACCGCGGTGATCGTCGTGACCGCCGTGGCCGAAGTCGAGAGCGCGGTCGCGTGCCTCCAGCTCGGCGCGCTCGACTACGTGGCGAAGCCGTTCCACCTGGATGAGGTGCGGGCGCGCGTGATGCAGGCGCTCGACAAGCGTCGCCTCATCCTGGAGAACCGGATGTACCAGCAGCAGCTCGAGGAGCGGGTCCAGGAGCAGGCGCACCGCATCGAAGAGCTGTCGCTCGAGCGGCTCCAGGCCCTGGTGCATTTTCTCGAAGAAAAGGACCCCTACACCCGTGGCCACTCGGTCCGGGTCGCGAACTACGCCCTCGGGATGGGCCGGCAGCTGCAGCTCGGCCTGGACCCGATCGACATGATCGCCCTCGGCGCCGAGCTGCACGACATCGGCAAGATCGGGGTGAGCGAGGCCGTGCTCCACAAGGCCGGCAAGCTCAGCGAAGCCGAGTACCGGCATATCATGGAGCACCCCGTCATCGGCGCTCGCATCCTGGGGCCGCTGATGCGGGACGCACCCGCGGCGCTCGCCATCGTCCGCTCGCATCACGAGCGGCTCGACGGCAAGGGCTTCCCCGACGGCCTCAAGGGGGACGCGATTCCGCTCGAGGTCCGCATCGTGACGGTGGCGGACTCGTTCGACGCGATGACGAGCGTGCGGCCGTACCGCCCCGCGCTCTCCGTCCAGCGGGCGATGCAGGAGCTCGAGGACATGAAGGGGGTGCAGTTCGACCCCCGGGCGGTGGCGGCGTTCCTCGACGCCTTCCCCGACCGCGCCGCGCTCCCCGTCACCACGCCGGACGCCCGGCCGTTACGCCTGCCCGCCCGGTCGCTCGAAGCCCCACGCACTTGACGCGCGTCCGATTGACGCGTCGTCCTCGCGTTTCTACGTTGCGCCCATGACCGACACCCTCATGGTCAGCGTATCCGGCGTGCGCGGGATCGTCGGCAAGGACCTGACCGACGACGTGGTGAGCCGCTGGGCACACGCGTTCGGCGCCTGGATCGTCGCTGCGAGGGACGGCGAGCGGCGCGGCGGCGGGGCCACCGTCGTGATCGGGCGCGATGCGCGCACGTCCGGCCCCGCGTTCGCCCGGGCGGCGATTGCCGGGCTCGCCGCCGCGGGCTGCGACGTGAT
The DNA here is from genome assembly GCA_001917665.1 of Gemmatimonadetes bacterium 13_1_40CM_69_22. GTDB lineage: Bacteria > Gemmatimonadota > Gemmatimonadetes > Gemmatimonadales > GWC2-71-9 > 20CM-4-69-16. The sequence continues at coordinate 55,259 of MNEL01000038.1, forward strand.
CGACGTGGGTCTCGTGCCGACGCCCACCGTGCAGCTCGCCGTTGAGCACCACCGGGCGGGCGGCGGGATCGTCATCACGGCGAGCCACAACCCGATCGAATGGAACGCCCTCAAGTTCATCGGACCGGACGGCATCTTTCTCGACGGCGCCGCGGGAGCTCGGGTCCAGACGCTGATGGTGGAGGGCGGTGCCGGGCGGGGCAGGGCGGGGAAGGTCACGATGGACGAGGGGGCGATCGAGCGGCACCTCGACGCGGTCCTCCAGCTCTCGGCGGTCGACGTCGACCGGACCCGGCGACGGCGGTTCAAGGTCGCGCTCGACGCGGTCCGCGGGGCCGGCGGGCCGGTGATGCGCACGCTGCTCGAGCGGCTGGCCTGCACGGTGACGGGAATCAACCTGGAAACCGACGGCCAGTTCCCCCGAGCGCCCGAGCCGGTGCCGGAGAACTTGGGAGAGCTGTCCGCGCTGGTGCGGCGCAGCGGGGCCGACCTCGGGATCGCGGTGGACCCGGACGTCGACCGGCTGGCGATCGTGGACGAGAACGGCGCCCCGATCGGCGAGGATTATACTTTGGCCTTCGCCGTGCGTGCCGTTTTGGGCGGAACGATGGAAAGACGGAATGCCGGAACGACGGCCGGGACGCCCACACGTTCTATCATTTCATCGTTCCATCGCTCCATCGTCGTTTGCAATCTGTCCACCAGCCTCGTCGTCGAAGACGCCGCCCGCGAGGTCGGCGCGCAGGTCGTGCGGACACCGGTCGGCGAGGTACACGTGGCGCGCGCGATCGTGCGGCTTGGGGCGGTCATCGGGGGGGAGGGGAACGGCGGGGTGATGTACCCCGCGCTGCACGCCGGCCGCGACGCGCCCGTCGCGGCGGCGCTGGCCTTGGAGCTGCTCGCGCGCACGGAGCGGACGGTGAGCGAGCTGGTGGCGGCGGCGCCGCGCTATACGATTGTCAAGGCGAAAACGCCCCGCGGCCCTGCGCTGGAGCCGGTGTACATGGCGCTGCGGCAGCGGTTCACCGACGCGCAGGTGGACACCCAGGATGGGCTGCGGCTCGCCTGGCGAGACCGCTGGCTCCATGTGCGACCCTCGAACACCGAGCCGATCGTCCGGCTGATCGCCGAAGCGCCGACCGGCGCAGCGGCGCAGCAGCTGGTCGACGAGGGACGGCGACTATGTGTGGCATCGTAGGCTACACCGGGCCCCGGCAGGCGGCCGCGCTGCTGCTGGAGGGGCTGAAGCGGCTCGAGTACCGCGGCTACGACTCGGCGGGCCTGGCGCTGGTTCACGACGGGCGCATCGAGGTCCACAAGGCGGCCGGGAAGATCAGCGTCCTCGAGCAGGAGCTGGGCACCACTCTCCCGCCCGGCCACACCGGCATCGCCCACACGCGTTGGGCCACGCACGGCGCGCCCAACACTGCCAACGCGCACCCGCACACCGATTGCGGCGGCACGCTGGCGCTGATCCACAACGGCATCATCGAGAACGCCGCTGTGCTCCACACCGCGCTCGCGCAGCGCGGCCACGTGTTCCGCTCCGAGACCGACACCGAGGTGCTCGCTCACCTGATCGAGGAGGTGCTGGCGAAGGGCGGCGCATTCGTCGAGGCGGTGGCGGGCGGGCTCAACCAGGTCGAGGGCACCTACGGCATCGCGGTCGTGTCGACCCGGGAGCCCGACACAATCGTCGCGGCGCGCAAGGGCTCGCCGCTGCTCGTCGCCATCGGCTCGGGCGAGAACTTCGTCGCGTCGGACGCCTCCGCCGTGCTGGCCCACACGCGCTCGGTGGTGTACCTGGACGACGGAGAGATCGCCGTGGTGCGGCCGGGCGAGTACCGCATCCTCGATCTCGGCACGGTGGAGAAGGAAAAGGCGGTGACTCGGGTCGACTGGGACCTGGCCACGATCGAGCGCGGCGGCCACGCGCATTTCATGCTGAAGGAGATCCTGGAGCAGCCCGAGAGTCTCCGCAACACGCTGCGCGGGCGGCTGCTCGAGGAGGAGGGTACCGCGCGGCTGGGTGGGCTCAACGTCACTGACGAGCAGCTGCTGCAGGTGAACCGCATCGTCTTCACCGCCTGCGGCACGTCGTGGCACGCGGCGCTGATCGGCGAATACATGATGGAGGAGCTGGCCCGCATCCCCTCCGAAGTCGAGTACGCGTCCGAGTTCCGCTACCGCAACCCCATCGTGGACGACCGCACCCTCGTCGTCGGCATCTCCCAGTCGGGCGAAACGGCGGACACGCTGGCGGCGCTGCGCGAAGCCAAGCGGCGTGGCGCGCGCACCCTCGGCCTCGTGAACGTGGTGGGCTCGACCATCGCCCGCGAGGTGGACGGCGGCATCTATCTCCACGCCGGGCCGGAGATCGGGGTCGCGTCGACCAAGGCCTTCACCAGCCAGATCGCCGCGCTCGCGGTGCTCACCCTCAAGATGGGCCGGCTGCGGGCGCTCTCCATCCTCCAGGGACGGGAAGTCGTGCGGGCGCTCGCGAAGCTCCCCGACCTGGTCGAGCGAGTGCTCGCGAAGGCACCCGAAGTCGAGCGCATCGCCGAGCGGATGATGCGGGCCGGCAACGTGCTCTACCTCGGCCGGGGGTACAACTTCCCCGTGGCGCTCGAGGGCGCGCTCAAGCTCAAGGAGATCTCCTACATCCACGCGGAGGGCTACCCGGCGGCGGAGATGAAGCACGGGCCGATCGCGCTGATCGACGACCTGATGCCGGTCGTGTTCATCGCGCCCAAGGACGCCGTCTACCAGAAGGTCGTGAGCAACATCGAAGAGGTGAAGGCGCGCGGCGGCCGCGTGATGGCGGTCGTCACGGAGGGCGACAGCGGCGTCGCCCGGCTCGCCGACCACAAGATCGCCGTTCCGGAAACGCTGGATCTGCTGACGCCCGTGCTCACCGTCCTGCCGCTCCAGCTGCTCGCGTACTACATCGCGGTGCGACGGGGATGCAACGTGGACCAGCCGCGGAACCTGGCGAAAAGTGTGACGGTGGAGTGAATCGAATGCGGAATGCGGAGTGCGGAATGCGGAATGGATCGCGCTACTGTCGGGGCCTTGGGCTGGCTCCCTGGACCGAACTCGCCCCCTCCATTCCGCATTCCGCATTCCGCACTCCGCATTAGGGGTTGGGGAGGCGGTGCGGGTAGTCCTGCAGCGGGTGTCCCGTGCGGCGGTCCTGGTAGAGGGGCGCGTCACCGGATCCATCGGCGTGGGCTTTCTCGTCCTCGCCGGCTTCGCCCCGTCCGACACGGAGGACCAGCTCGCCTGGATGGCGGACAAAGTGCTCGGCCTGCGGCTGTTCGGCGACGCCGAGGGCAAGATGAACCTGGCGCTCGCCGAGGTGGGCGGGGCGCTGCTGGTGGTGTCGCAGTTCACCCTGTACGGTGACGCGCGCAAGGGGCGACGGCCCAGCTTCATCGACGCGGCGCCGCCCGAGGTCGCGATTCCCCTGTACGAGCGGTTCGTCGCGCTCCTCAGGGAGCGGGGCGCGGCGAGCGGGACCCGCGTGGAAACCGGCGAGTTCGGCGCGATGATGGAGGTGGAGCTGGTGAATGACGGCCCCGTGACGCTGGTGCTCGAGCGGTGAACCCCGGCCTGCCGGGCCGGGCTATGCCTACCCCGATCGTGCTGGCGAGCGGGTCGCCCCGGCGGCGCCAGCTGCTCGAGATGCTGGGCCTCGAGTTCCGCGTCGTCGCTCCGAACGTGGACGAGACGCGGCAGGGCTCGGAGCTGCCCGAGCGGTACGTCACGCGTCTCGCCCGCGAGAAGGCGCGCGTCGTCGCCGGGCGCGAGCGCGGCGCGGTCGTGCTGGCGGCCGACACGACGGTGGTGCTGCGCGGCGAGATCTTCGAGAAGCCGCAGACACCCGCCGCCGCGGTCGACATGCTGGCGCAGCTCGCCGGGCGCACTCATCAGGTGATGACGGCGGTCGCGGTCGCGCGGGACGGGCGACTCGAGCACGCGGTCGACGTCACCGACGTGACGTTCCGGCCGCTGTCGGGGGATCAGATCGCCGCGTACGTCGCGACGGGGGAGCCGATGGACAAGGCGGGCGCCTACGCGATCCAGGGGAAGGGCGCGGCGCTGGTGGAGGGGATCCGCGGCGACTTCTTCGGCGTCATGGGCCTGCCGCTGCGGCTCGCGCTCGAGCTGCTCGAGCGGTTCGGCCTGCCTTACCGCTTCACCCGGTAGACCGGGACCGTCTTCGACTTGCCTTTGACGTGGATAGGCTCGAGGGGATCGACCTTTGGGGGTTGCTTCAGCTGCTGGTAGAAGGGCTCCGAGATGAGGATCTCGTTGGCCCCGGCGGTGTCGCAGAGGCGCTTGGCAGTATTCACCGCGTCACCGATCACGGTATACTCGAGACGCCGATCCGAGCCGACGTTGCCCGCGAATACTTCGCCAAAGTTGATGCCGAGCCCGATGCCGAGCTCGGGGCGACCCTGCTCCTTCCACTTCGCGTTGAGCTTCTGGAGCGCTGCCAGCTGATCGAGCGCGCAGCGCATAGCGCGGTCGGCGTCGTCCTCGTGGGCGATGGGCGCGCCCCACAACGCCATAATCGCATCGCCTATGAACTTGTCGAGCGTGCCGCCGTGCTCGAACACGATCTCTACCATCTCCGTTAAGTACGAATTGAGCAGCGTGGCGATGTCGTCCGGGCTCATCGTCTCCGACAGGGGCGTGAAGCCGCGGATATCGGAAAAGAAGATGACGACGGGGCGCTTTTGACTCGGGAGCTTACCGGCATCCTGCTGCTGCGCGATAACCGCGGCAATGTTCGGGGAGAAGTAGCGCTGAAAGTTCGACAACACCAGCGCCTCACGTCGTAACCGCTCGGAGCGTCGCGAGTTCTCGATCCCGACGGCCGCGAGCGACCCGAAGGCGATCAGGAACTCGAGGTCTTCGTCGGCGAAGGAGTGGGTGGCGGTGAGGTTGTCGACGTACAGGATCCCGAGCACCTGCTGGTCCGTTCCCATGAGCGGGGTGCACATGGCGCTGCGCACGCTCTGGATCAGAATCGACTTGCCCTTGAAGCGCTCGTCGGCGGCGGCGTTGTCGGAAAGGATAGCGACGCGCTCCTCCACGGCCTTGCGGGCGATCGACTGCGGCACGTGCTTCGACGCCGCCGCGGAGCCGGTCTTCCCCTTCGAGACCCGCGGCACCAGCTCCCCCGTCTTGTCCTCGAGCAGCAGGATGGACACGCGGTCCACGTTCATGATCTGGAACGTGAAGTCCACCACCTTGTCGAGCAGCCGATCGAGCTCCTGCTGCTTCGACAGCTCTTTGGAGATCTCCAGCAGCAGCGAGAGCTTCTTCTCGCGCCGCTCCTCGAGCGTCTGGGCCGCGACCTTGAGGTGCGACGCGCCCGACGCGCGGTCGACGACGATCGCTGGGACGCCGCCCGAGTGCGTCACCGGGAGCTGGCGCACGATCGTGCCGGCCCCGGGCTTGCCGCCGAACTCGGCGGGGAGCGACGCCACGACCTGAGGGCGCGGTGCCGGCGCGGTCACGCTCTTCACGCGGAACGCGACGTTCCCGAAGGTGATGACGTCGTTTTCGCCGGCGACGGCCTCGGTGACGCGGGCGCCGTTCAAAAACGTGCCGTTGGAGGAGCCGACGTCCTTGACCTGCACCCCACCGTCGGTGAGGCGGAGCTCGGCGTGCCGGCGGGAGATGGTGGGGTCGTAAATCGGCACGTCGCTGGTGACGGCCCGCCCCACCACGACGGCCCGGCCGGGCTGGAGGTCGATCGCCTGATCGCCCGTCGTGCTCAGCAGCTTAAACACAGGCCGGAATATATCGCATTTCGCGTCGCCGGCTTCAGCTGGGGCAGGCCGGCCCCGGCCGGAGGACGAGCTCCCGGCTGCGCGCGCCCGCCGCCGGCCGCGTCACCGTCACGATCCGATCCCCCGCCGCCCACCACTCCAGGGGCCCTCTGTCTCCGATGCACGCGCCCGCCGGCGCGCCGAGCCGGCTCCGCGCCCACGCCGTCACGTCCGCCATGTCCCGGCCGAAGGCCACCACGGTGATCGCCGCGAGCCGCCCGTCCCGCGCCGTCACGTTCACGTCGCGGCCGTCCGCGTCGGCCGCGCACATCTGCTCGTGGCCGGCCGGGTCGCCGTGCATCCCGTGCATCATGCCGCTGCAATAGAGCGAGGGCAGCGCGGTGTGCAGGGAATCGAGCGGTGTGCCGAGCGGGACGGCTGCGAGCGCATCGAGCAGGCGTCGCGAGGCCGCGCGCCGGGCGGCGCGCGGCAGCAGCAGGGCGGCGCTCAACGCCACCACCACGCCGGCGCCCAGGAGCGCCACGCGCCGCCTCATGCCGCGCCTCCTCCCCCGCCCGTCGCGCTGCGGGCGAGCGCCAGCGCCTTCAAGACGGCTTGCGCCTTCGCTTCCGTCTCGGCGAACTCGCGCGCCGGATCCGAGTCGGCGACGATGCCGGCGCCCGCCTGCACCACGACGCGGTCCTTGAGGACCACCGCGGCGCGGATCGCGATGGCGGTGTCGAGGTTGGTCGCGCCCCAGCCGACGTACCCCACCGCGCCCGCGTAGGGGCCGCGGCGCTCGGGCTCGAGCTCGTCGATGATCGCCATCGCCCGCACCTTCGGGGCACCCGTGACCGTGCCGGCGGGGAAGCACGCCTTGAACACGTCGAGGGCGTCGTAGCCGTCGCGCAGGCGCCCCCGCACCTCGCTCACGATGTGCTGCACGTGCGAGTAACGCTCGATGGCCAGCAGGTCGGTGACCCGCACCGTGGCGAACTGTGCCACGCGCCCCACGTCGTTGCGTCCCAGATCGACGAGCATCAGGTGCTCGGCCCGCTCCTTCTCGTCCGCCAGCAACGCGCGGCCCAGTGCCTCGTCCTCCTCCGGCGTCCCGCCACGCGGGCGGGTGCCGGCGATGGGGCGCACCGTCACCTCGCCCCCCTCCACGCGCACCAGCACCTCGGGGGAGCTCCCGACCAGCGTGAAGTCGTCGAGCGCGAGATAGAAGAGGTAAGGGGCCGGGTTCAGGGCCCGCAGATAGCGGTACAGCAGGAAGGGGTCGACGGCGCCCGCCGCCTCCTGGCGGCGCGACAGCACCGTCTGGAACGTGTCGCCTGCCCGGATGTACTCGAGGATGCGGGAGACGTCGCGCTCGAACGCCGCGCGGGGGTAGCGGGAGGTCGTCGGGACGGCGGGCAAGCTGTCGCGCAGCGCCAGCGGCGCGAGCTCGTGACGCCCGCGCAGCCGGGCGACGAGCTCGGCCAGGCGCGCCTCCGCGGCGTCGTAGAGCCGCAACCGCTCCGCGGCGGCCGCGCGGCGAGGCACCTCCACGTTGGCCACGATGATGGCGCGGCCGAACAGGTTGTCGACGATCACCAACGTGTCGGCGATCATCATGACGGCGTCGGGCAGGTCGAGCGTGTCCGCGGGCGGCCGGGGCAGACGCTCGATCGTGCGCACCAGGTCGTACCCGAGGTAGCCGACGGCGCCGCCGGTGAAGCGGGGCAGCCCCGGCACGGGGACGGCGGGCAGGGCCCGCATGCGCTCCGCGAGGTGCCCGATCGGGTCGTCGGTCTCGCCCGCGCCGCGCCAGCCGGTCTCCCGCGTCCAGCGCTCGATGCTCCGGCCGCGACAGCGCCACACCTCGCGCGGCTCGGTGCCCAGGAAGGTGTAGCGGGCCCAGCGCTCGCCGCCCACGAGCGACTCGAGCAGGAACGCGAACGGCGGTCGCGCCACCTTCACGAACGCGGCGAGCGGGGTGTCGGCGTCGAGCACCACTTCGCGCACGAGTGGGACCATCCCGCCGCGCTCGGACCGGGCGAGAAACGCCGCGCGGGCGTCGCTCATCTGCGGGGGAGCGGGGTAGACGGGGTATGCACCGTTGCCCGGGTCGGCAGTCCGGTGGAGATTCCGCCGCGATGTGCCCACGGGTCCTCCTCCTCGCCGTCCTCCCGGCGCTGCCGCTGGCCGTCTCCGCGGCGCAGACCTGGAACACTCCCGCGGCGGTCGACCTGGCGCAGCGCGCGATCGCGCGGCGCACGCGGGCCGCCGCCGACACGGCGCTGCGCGACTACAAGGCCCAGGCGCACGGCTTCCTGTTCTTTCTCGGCCAGTTCGGGGAGGGGCTGGCCGATCCCCCGCGCCTCGTCAAGGCCGACCAGCTGGAGCTGGAAGTGTACTGGAAGGCCCCGGCGAGCAGCAAGCAGCGCGTCGTCGGCTGGCGCGACCGCGCCGAGCTCCCCACCGACATCAACTACCACCGCGACCATCTCGGCATCGTCCAGAACAATTTCGGCGCCGCGATCCGCCTCGGGGAGGGGGACGAGGTGCGGGACGTGCCGCACCCGCTCTCGGCCGCCGGTCCCGACCTGTACGACTACGCGCTGGCGGACAGCACCACGATCACATTCCCCCAGCGCGAGGTGCGCGTAGTCGCGCTGCGCGTGCGCCCCAAGAACTTCGACGCGCCGCGCATCGTGGGCACGTTGTACGTGGACGCGGCGACCGCGGATCTCGTGCGTCTCGCGTTCAACTTCACACCGCGCGCCTACCTCGACGCGCAGCTCGAGGACGTGAGCATCGTGCTCGACAACGCGCTGTGGGAGGGGCGGTTCTGGCTGCCCTACCGCCAGGAGCTCGAGATCCGGCGGCGGGCCACCTGGCTCGACGTGCCGGCGCGGGGGATCATTCACGCGCGCTGGGACATCGAAGGGTACGTCTTCAACCTGGGGCTCGCCGCGAGCTGGTTTCAGGGGGATGAGATCACGTTCCTTCCCAAGGCCGAGCGCGACTCGTTCCCGTGGCCGGAGCCGCTGACCGAGGCGATTCAGACCGTCGCGGAGCCGGTTCGCCAGAGCGACCTCGAGCGGGTGCGCGCCGAGGTGGAGCAGATCGCCGGCCGGCGCGCGCTCACCGGCCTCAAAGCGCGCCGCCTCGGCGTGCGCGGCTTGTCCGACCTGGTGCGCGCGAACCGCGTCGAAGGGCTCACGCTGGGTGCGGGGCTGGTGTGGCGCGGGGGCGGCGAGCGACGCGAGCTGCGCGTCATCGCGAGCTACGGCTTCTCCGACCGGCGCCCCAAGGGCAGTGTTGCGGCCGTCGACCGGGAGGGCCGGGGCGCGCTCGAAGCGAGCCTGTTCCGCGAAGTGCGCGATGTGGGCGACGAGCGCGTGATCGCGCCCCTGCTCAATTCGTTCGCGTCGCAGGAATTCGGCGCGGACTACGGCGACTACTACCTCGCCGACGGCGCCCGGCTGACCTACCGCCACGGCAGCGGCGTGCGCGGGGAGTGGAGCGCCGCGCTCGGGCGTGAGACGATCCGGTCGCTCGCGGTGACCGCCGAGCCTGCGAACGGCAGCTTTCGCCCGAACCCCGCCTTGGGAGGGGGAGGGGGAGAAACCGGCGTCGACCTCGCACAGCTCGCGCTGCGCCGCCGCAGCGAGGGCTTCGCGGTGCGCCGCGATTTGCACTACGAACTCGTCGCGGAAACGGGGCGCGCGGACGGCGGGAACACCTACCTGCGCGTCTCCGGCACGGGGCACCTGCTGCTCCCCGCCGGCGCGACCCGGCTGCTGGTCCGCGCCCTGGGCGGCGTGGCGACCCGCGCGCTCCCGGCGCACCGCAGCTTCGTGCTCGGGGGCAGGGGCACGCTGCTCGGCGACGACTTCCGGCGCTGGGGCGGCGGCCGCATGGCGCTGGCCCACCTCGAGTGGCGTGTCCCCGTGCCATTCGTCTCGCTGCGGCTCGGTCCCTACACCCGCACGCCGGGGCAGCTCACCGTCGCACCGTACGTGGCCGCGGGGTGGGCCGATCGGCCGGTGCCGGGCACGCCGTGGGTGGCGACCCCCGGGACCCGGGTGACGCTCGGCCTCGGGCTCGAGTGGCTCGGCGTGTTCCGGTTCGAGGCGGGGGTGGGTGCGGAAGGCCGGCGCATCGGCTTCGCGCTCGACGTGACGCGCGATTTCTGGGGCATCCTGTGAGTGAAACGGGCTGGACGGCGCCGCGCCGGGGGCTAGCTTTGACACGTTGACCGATGGCCGACACCAACTTCCCCGACGAATGGCTGGCGCGCTCCCTCGAGGGAGTGCTGAGTCCCGAGCTCCTGGTGGAGCTCCGGACGAAGGCGCAGCCCGGCCAGACCCTGTGGGAGGCGCTCGTCGCTCAGAAGGTCGTGAACGACGACCAGATCCTCACCGCCCTCTCGACGCGCTTCCGCCTGAAGCTGGCCGACGTCAAGGACGTGGACCCCGGTATCAAGGAGAAGGTCCCGGAGCAGCTGGCCCGCCGCTATCACGTCCTGCCGCTCCGCATCACCGACTCCTTCCTGGAGGTCGCGACCGCCAACCCGTTCGACCTGGATGCGGAGAAGACCCTGGCGTTCGCCACGGCGCGGGAGATCCGCATGCAGCTGCTCGCGCCGTCGAAAATCAACGAGAAGCTCGACGAGCTGTACCGACCCGAGAAGGCGCTCGACAAGGTGTTCCAGCAGATGGAGGGGTCGACCGACTTGGTCCAGGTGGTCGAGGACAAGGGCCCCGACGAGATCGCCGTCTCCGAGGAGCAGGCGAGCCAGCGGCCGATCGTGCGGCTCGTGGACCTGATCATCTCGGAGGCCATTCTCGCCCGCTCGAGCGACATCCACATCGAGCCGGAAGAAGGCGGCGTGGCGGTGCGCTACCGCATCGACGGTGTACTCCGCCAGCAGATGAAGATCCCGCGCCAGGCCGGGCTGCCGCTCATCTCCCGTATCAAGATCATGTCTTCGCTCGACATCGCCGACCGGCTGCGCCCCCAGGACGGCCGCGCCCGCGTGGCCGTGAACGGCCAGCCGATCGACCTGCGCGTCTCGACGCTCCCCGCGGCCCTGGGCGAGAAGGTCGTGATCCGCATCCTCGACTCCCGCGCGACCGTGAAGACGCTCGACTCGCTGGGGTTGAGCCCGGACGAGGTCGAGCGCATCGGGCGGCTGCTGGAAAACCACGAGGGGATTCTCCTGGTCACCGGGCCCACGGGGTCGGGGAAGACTACCACGCTCTACTCCTGCATCAACCAGATCAAGAGTGAAGGCGTCAACATCGTGACGGTCGAAGATCCGGTCGAGTACCGGATCCAGGGGATCGTCCAGGTGCAGGTGCAGGAGAAGGCCGGGCTGACGTTCGCGTCGGCGCTGCGCTCGATCCTGCGTCAGGATCCCAACGTCGTGCTGGTGGGCGAGATCCGTGACCGCGAGACGGCCCAGATCGCCGTACAGGCGTCGCTCACCGGTCACCTCGTGCTGTCCACGCTGCACACCAACGACGCGGCCAACGCCGTGACGCGCCTCGTGGACATCGGGGTCGAGGCGTACAAGATCGCGGCGGCGTTGCGCGGCGTGGTGGCGCAGCGGCTGATGCGCAAGCTTTGCCTCACGTGCAAGGAAGTCTGGATGGAGGCGCCCCCTGATCGGCTGAAGCGGTGGATTCCCAAAGGGACGCCGCTGTACCGCGCGGCGGGCTGCCCCGACTGTGCGATGACGGGCTATCGGGGCCGGTTTTCGATCATGGAGGTGCTCACGATCACGCCCGAGGTCGAGCGCCGCATCGCCGGGGGCGAGCCCGCGGAGCAGATCGCGACCGCGGCGCGACGCGGCGGCATGAAGTCGCTGTGGGACTCGGGGCTGGCCCACGTGCTGCGCGGCGAGTCCACCGTGGACGAGCTGATGCGCGTGGTCGACGTTCCGCAGGAGGACGAGGTGGAAGCCGCTCCGGCGCCCGCCGGCCGGCGCCCGTCGAGCGGCATGCCGGCGTCGCGCGGCACGCCCGCTCCTCCCCCCGGCACGTTCGCCGCGCCGCCGGCTGCCTCTCCGGCGGAGCCGCTCGCCGCCCATTTCGACTTGCTGGAGGAGCCGCCGAGGGCTCGAGCGTCGGGGCCGCACGGTGAGCTCGCGGTAAAGGTGTTGCTGGTGGACGACGAGGACAGCCTCCGGAAGGTGATGCGCGACCTGCTCGAGCGGGACGGCTACAACGTATCGGAGGCTCGCGACGGCGTACAAGCGCTCGACCAGATCGACCGCGTTGGGCCGGACATCATCGTGCTCGATTTGAACCTGCCCGGGCTCGACGGCTACGGGGTGCTGTCGCACCTGCGCTCGCGCCCCGCCACCGCCTCCATCCCGGTGATCGTGCTCACCGCCAAAGGGGACGAGGACAACGAGGTGCGAGTGTTCGAGCTCGGCGCCGACGACTTCCTGACGAAGCCGTTCCGCGCCCGCGCGCTGTCGGCCCGGCTCGAAGCCGTCCTTGGGCGCCGCCGGTAGTCGCCGCCCCGCGACGACCCGGTTCGCCCTGTTTGCTTCCATGAAGCCGACCGCCGCGCCATCGGCCGACGCCGCCCTCGCGTTGATCAAGCCGGAGGTTCGCGCCCAGATCGCCTACACGCTCGAGGCGCCCCCCGCGCCCCGAAAGCTCAACCAAAACGAGAGCCCGTTCGACGCGCCCGAGGTGGTGAAGGAGGCCGTGATCCGCGCGGCGTGGGGCGAGCCGTGGAACCGCTACCCGCCGTTCACCCCCAGGGAGCTGGTCGAGCGGCTCGCCGCCCGCCACCGGTGGCTCGCCAGCGGCGTGCTGGTCGGCAACGGCTCGAATGAGCTGATCCAGGCGACGCTCGCCGTGACGGTGGGCGCGGGGACGCCGGTGGTCACGCCTGCCCCGACGTTCAGCCTGTACCGCCTGCTCGTCGCGGTGTACGGCGGCCGGCATGTGCCAGTGTCGCTCACCCCGGATTTCCAGTTCGACGTAGACGCGCTGGTGCGGGCGGCGCGCGACACGCGGGCGCCGCTCGTCGTCGTCAACTCGCCGAACAACCCGACCGGGACGCCGTTCCCCGACGGCGCGGTGGCGCGGCTGCTCGCCGAGACCGGCGCGCTGATCGTGATGGACGAGGCGTACCAGGACTTCGGCGGCCCGACCGCCGTGCCGCTCCTCACAGACCACGCGCGCTTGGTGGTGCTGCGCACGTTCAGCAAGGCGATGTCCCTCGCCGGGCTGCGCTTCGGGTACGCGCTGGCGCACCCGGCCGTAGCGGCGGAGATCGCCAAGGCCCGGCTGCCGTACAACGTGAATCGGGTGACGCTCGCCGCTGCGCACGCGGCGCTCGACGCCGCCGACCTCCTGGCCGAGCGCACGCGGGCGGTGCGGCGCAGCCGGGAGCTGCTCGAGCGCCGGCTCTCGGGCATCCCGGGTCTCCGCGCCTTTCCCTCGGCTGCCAACTTCGTGCTCATCCGCTGCGTGGCGCGGCCGGCGGCGGAGGTGTTCCACCGGCTGGTCGAGGAGTACGGGATTCTCGTGCGCGACGCAGCGTTGAGCGCGCTGCTCGCATGAGCCGCAGCGCGGACGTGAAACGCAAGACGAAGGAGACCGACGTTCGCGTGCGTCTCGCGCTCGACGGCTCGGGCCGGGCCGAAGTCGCGACCGGGATCGGCTTCTTCGATCACATGCTCGAAGCGCTGGCGCGGCACGCGCTGTACGATATCGAGGTCCGCGCCACGGGCGATCTGCACGTCGACCAGCATCACACGGTGGAGGACGTGGGCATCGTGCTCGGCCAGGCGCTGTCGCAGGCGCTGGGGGAGCGGCGCGGCATCCGGCGCTACGGGGATGCCACGGTTCCGCTCGACGACGCGCTGGCCCGCGTGGTCGTCGACGTGAGCGGGCGGCCCTACCTCGCCTACCACGCCGAACCGCCGACGTGGCAGAAGCTCGGCGACTACGACGTCGCCCTCACGCCCGAGTTCTTCCGCGCGCTCGCGACCCACGGCGGGCTCACCCTGCACGTCGATCTGCTGCGGGGCCAGAACGCGCATCACGTCGTGGAGGCTGTGTTCAAGGCCGCGGCGCGCGCGCTCGGCCAGGCGACGAGCCTCGACCCCCGCGTGCCGGACGTGCCCTCCACGAAGGGAGCGCTGTAGGTGATCGCCGTGGCCGACTACGGCGCGTCGAACACCCAGAGCGTGCTGCGGGCGCTGCGCGCCGCGGGCGGGGAGGCGCCCACGCTCACCGACGACGCCGACACCCTGCGCCACGCCGAGCGCGTGGTGCTGCCGGGCGTCGGCAACTTCGGAGCCGCGAGACGGCGCCTCGACGAGACCGGTCTGGGCGAGGCGGTCACGGAGGTGGCGCGCGCCGGCCGCCCCGTGCTCGGCATCTGCCTCGGGTTGCAGCTCTTCCTCGCGGAGAGTGAGGAGGCGCCCGGGGTCCCGGGACTGGGGTTGCTCCCGGGGCGCGTGGCGCGGTTCCAGACCCAGCTCCCGGTGCCCCACGTCGGCTGGGCGCGTGTGCGGCTCACGGCACGCGGTAAAGCCCACGCGGCGCTGGCGTCGGCGTTCGGCGGCGACGAGGCGTTCTTCTACCACGTCCACAGCTACCATCCCGTCGACGTGGACGCAGCGCGCGCTCTCGCCGAGGCCGAGTATGGCGCGGCGTTTCCCACGATCGTCGGAGCGGAGAACGTGCTGGGCGTGCAATTTCATCCCGAAAAGTCGCAGGCGGCGGGGCTGGCGCTGCTGCGCGCGTTCGCGTGCTGGACCCCGTGACCGAGGCGCGCGTCTCGTTCGTCGACGTCTACGTGCTGCGACGGACGCCTCGCCCCGGCCCCCCCGCCCCCCCCCCCCCCCCCGCCCCGCCCCGCGGCCGGCTCGTGGGAAACGGTGCACGGCACGGTCGAGCCCGGCGAGACGCCGGTCGCGGCGGCGCTGCGCGAGCTGCGGGAGGAGACCGGCTACGAGCCGGTGCGGCTGTACAACGCCAGCCGGGTGGAAGCGTTCTACCGTCACCAAGTCGACCAAGTGGCGCTCGGTCCCGTCTTCGCGGCGTTCGTGGATCCCGCGGCCGTCCCACGGGTGTCGGCGGAGCACGACCGGGCCGAGTGGCTCGCGCCGCCCGCGGCCGCCGCGCGGCTCGCCTGGCCCCGGGAGCGCAGAGCACTGGATGACATTTTGTCAATCCTGGGGGGTGGGGACGCGGGCTTGCTGGATGACGTGCTGCGCGTATGCTAGCGCGGCGGCTCATCCCCTGCCTGGACGTGGCCGGGGGGCGGGTTGTGAAGGGGGTGCACTTCCGGGGGCTGCGGGACGCGGGTGACCCGGCCGAGCAGGCCGCGCGCTACGACGCCGAGGGGGCGGATGAGATCGTCTTCCTCGACATCGCGGCGAGCCACGAGGAGCGCGGGACCCTCATCGATTTGGTGAGCCGCGTCGCTGACAGGCTGTTCGTTCCGTTTACTGTTGGAGGCGGGATCCGCAGCGTGGCGGACGCGCGGCAGGTGCTCCGCTCGGGGGCGGACAAGGTGGCCGTCAACACCGCCGCGGTGCGCGATCCCGCGCTCGTGACCCGTCTCGCCGACGAGTTCGGGCGGCAGTGCGTGATCGCCGCGGTCGACGCGAAAGGCCGGGGAGGGGGGTGGGGGTGGGAAGTCATGGTTCGGGGGGGGCGCGAGCGCACCGGACTCGAAGTCGTGGAGTGGGTGGTGCGACTGCAAGACCTCGGAGCGGGGGAGATCCTGCTGACTTCGATGGATACCGACGGCACCCAGCACGGCTACGACCTTCCCCTCACCCGGGCCGTCGCGGAAGCGGTGCGGATTCCCGTGATCGCCTCCGGCGGGGCGGGGACGCTCGAGCATCTCGCCGCGGCGCTCGACGCCGGCGCACACGGCGTGCTCGCGGCGACGCTGTTCCACTATCGCGGCACTACGGTCCCCGAAGCCCGCGCCTATCTGGCGAGCCGCGGCTACCCCGTCCGGCCGTGAACCCCTTCTATCACCGCATCTACCGCGTCGTGCGCCACATCCCCAAGGGTCGTGTGGCGACCTACGGCGTAGTGGCGCGCCTCGCCGGGCGCCCGGGCGCGGCGCGCACCGTCGGGTGGGCGCTCTCCGCACTCCCCGAGGAGAGCGACGTGCCGTGGTGGCGGGTGCTCAACGCGGCGGGTCGCATCTCACTCTCGGGCGCGGATCACGGCTCGGTGGTACAGCGCGCGTTACTGCTGCGGGAAGGGGTGAAATTCGCGGCCGGTGGCGCGGTGAACCTGGCCGTGTTCGGTTGGCCCGCCGAGGCCTACGATAGCGTGGCGGCCGCCAATCCTCGCGCCGCTTCGTCTCGTCATGCGCGTCGATCAAAGGGCTTGCGGACGTAACCCAGACCCACGGGTCAGGTCGTGAACCGCACGCCGAACACGCCGCCGATCCAGAGCCCCCGGAGCTCCCAGGAAGCAGTCTACGCCGCGTGGCTCAAGGAGCCGGAGCGGTTTTGGGCGGAAGCCGCCGACGCGGTCCAATGGTACCGCCGATGGGAGCGCGTGCTCGATGCCTCACGGCCCCCGTTCTACCGCTGGTTCACCGGCGGCGTGGTCAACACCTGTTACAACGCCCTCGATTGGCACGTCGAGCACGGCAGGGCCGACCAGCCGGCGCTCATCTACGACAGCCCGGTTACGGGAGCCATCCGGACCTTTACGTATCGAGAACTGCTGAATGAGGTGGCTCGCTTCGCTGGGGCGCTGATCGGACAGGGCGTCGGCAAGGGCGACCGGGTCATCATCTACATGCCGATGGTCCCAGAGGCGGCCATCGCGATGCTCGCGTGTGCGCGGATCGGGGCCATCCATTCGGTCGTGTTCGGGGGCTTCGCTGCGCACGAGCTGGCGGCCCGCATTAGTCACGCCGAGCCGAAGCTGATCGTCTCGGCGTCGTGCGGCATCGAGGGGAATCGCGTCGTTCCCTACAAGCCGCTGCTCGACAAGGCGATCGAGCTCGCCTCGGTGCAGCCGCGCCACTGCATCCTCCTGCAACGGCCTCAAGAGCCTGCCCCGATGGTGTCCGGGCGCGACCTCGACTGGTCGGAGCTCATGGCGAGCGCGCAGCCGGCGGAATGCGTTCCGGTCGCCGCCACCGATCCGCTCTACATCCTCTACACGTCGGGCACAACCGGGATGCCGAAGGGCGTCGTCCGCGACAACGGCGGCCACCTCGTGGCGCTCAAGTGGAGCATGACGCACATCTACGGCGTGGCGCCCGGCGAGGTCTATTGGGCCGCCTCCGACCTCGGCTGGGCTGTCGGCCACTCCTACATCGTCTACGGTCCGCTGTTCAATGGGAACACCACGGTCCTGTACGAGGGGAAGCCCGTCGGCACGCCCGATCCTGGCGCCTTCTGGCGCGTGATCTCGCAGCATCGGGTGCGCGTTTTCTTCACCGCTCCCACGGCGGTCCGCGCCATCAAGCGCGACGATCCGAACGGAGCACACGTCCGGCGGTACGATCTGAGCGGGTTCCGGACGTTCTTCCTCGCCGGCGAGCGATGCGATCCGGACACGCTCCACTGGGCGGAGCGGCAGCTGGGCGTCCCGGTCATCGATCACTGGTGGCAAACCGAGACCGGCTGGCCCATCGGGGCGAACTGCGTGGGACTGGGCATGCTCCCCGTCAAGCCGGGCTCGTGCACCAAGGCGGTCGCAGGCTACGATGTGCGCATCCTCGGGGAGGACGGGCGCGAGCTGCCTGCCGCCCAGACCGGGAACATCGCGATCCGGCTGCCGTTGCCCCCCGGCTGCCTGCCGACCCTCTGGAACAACGACGAGGGCTATGTGCGGTCGTACATGAGTCGCTACCCCGGCTACTACCTCACCGCCGACGCGGGCTATAAGGACGCAGATGGCTATCTCTGGGTGATGGGCCGCACGGACGACATCATCAACGTCGCGGGCCACCGGCTGTCCACGGGCGCCATGGAGGAGGTGCTCGCCTCCCACCCCGACGTGGCCGAGTGCGCCGTGATGGGCGTGGCTGACGACATCAAAGGCGAGATCCCGCTGGGGCTCATCGTCCTCAAGGCCGGCGTCCGACGCCCCCCCGACGCCATCGCCGAAGAGCTCGCGCGGATGGTGCGCGAGCGGATCGGCCCGGTTGCCGCCTTCCGGACGGCCCTCGTGGTGCAGCGGTTACCCAAGACACGGTCGGGCAAGATCCTGCGCGGCACCATCAAAAAGATCGCGGACGGGATGGAGTACCGCGTTCCGCCGACGATCGACGATCCGACGATTCTCGAGGAGATCACCACGGCGCTGGCGGCCGTCGGTTATCCACGGCGGTAGGCTCCGAGGCCTACGACAGCGCCACCGCCGCCCACACCTGCGCGGCTTCGTCCAGCAGGTCCCGCAGGTTGAAGGGCTTGCGCACGTAGCGCAGGCCGAGATGGGCCAGCGCCTCGTCCGTCGACGCCCGCACGTCGCCGGTCGCCACGAGAATCCGCTGCTTCAGGCCGGGGTGCAATTCCACGAGCTGCTCCACGAATAGGTGGTCGCGCGTCATCGCCCGCGCGTCTGCCAGGATGAGGTCGTAGGTGCGCGTGCGCGCCAGGTCGAGCGCGTGCTGCGCGCTACGCGCCACCTCCACCGTGTGTCCTTCGCGGCCGAACAGCGCCTTCACCAGGCGCCGTACCGCAGGGTCGTCGTCCACGAGCAGGATGGTGCGTTTCGCGAGCGGAGCGGCGGGCGGCGCGTGCGGCTCGCGCCCCGCGGCGTCCCGCGTCGGGGGTGGAGTGGGAGGGGCGGGGGGCAGGTCCACCAGGAAGGCAGCGCCGCCTTCCGGCGGACACTCCACGGTGATGCGCCCGCCGTGCGCTTCCACGATCGAATAGGTGATCGACAGGCCGAGGCCCGTGCCCTGCCCGGGTTCCTTGGTCGTAAAGAAGGGCGTGAACAGTTGCGGCACGACCGCGTCGGAGATGCCGGGCCCCGAATCGGAGACGCGCATCCGCACCCGGTCGTCGAACGACGTGTTGATGCAGATGAGGCGTCGCTGCCCGGGTGTGTTGTCCGCGACCGCCTGCGCCGCGTTGTTGAGCAGGTTGAGCACCACCTGCTGCAACGCGTGACGGTCGCCCACGACCTCGGGAATCGTCGTGGGCAGCACCTTCTCGACCGTAATGTCCTTCAGCTTCAGATCGTGCGCCATCAGCGTCAGGGTGCGCTGGATCACGTCGTTCAGGTCCACGCGGGCCTGCTCGGCGGGGCCCTTGCGCGCGAAGGTCAGCAGGTTGCGCACGATCCGGCTGGCCCGCTCCGCCTGCTCGTGAATCACGCGGAGATGGCCGCGATCCTTGCTGGCCAGCTCCTTCTGCTCGAGCAGAAACTCCGACAGTCCGGCGATGGAGGTCAGCGGGTTGTTGAGCTCGTGAGCGACCCCCGACACGAGCTGCCCGACGGCGGCGAGCTTCTCGCTCTGGATGAGCTGGGCCTCCATCTGCTGCTGGTCGGTGACGTCCTCCACCAGGACGACGACGCTCGCTTCCTGCTCCGGGCTCGGGATGCGGGCCGCGTTCACGCGCAGCGCCCGGCCCAGCGGCGCGGAGCGGAGCACGAGCGGCTGAGCCCGCTCGCCGCGCCGCGCCGCGGCGAGCAGGTCCACGAGCGCCGGCGACTGCCCCAGCAGCGCGGTCCCGAGGTCGAGACCGATGACCGACGGAATCGGACTATCGAGCATCGCGGCGAGCGAGCGATTGGCTCGACGGATCGAGCCCTGCGTGTCCACGACCGCGATCCCCTCGCTCAGCGCGTCGAACGCCGTCTCCCACTGCTCCTTCGCGTGGTGGACCATTTCGAAGAAGCGGGCGTTCGCGATCACGATGGCGGCATGCGTGGCGACCGTGGACAGCAGCCGGACGTCCTCCGGAGCGAAGACGCCGTCGCGCGGGTCGGCGATCACGAGCGTGCCGACCAGCACGCCGTGGGCCCGCAGCGGCACGGCGGCCGCCGAGGCGACCTGGATCCCGGCCACGAGCGGGGTGGGCTCGGTGTCCGTGCTGTGCACCAGCTCGACGCGCTCGCCCGTGACCGAGCGCGCGATCAGTCCCGGGTCGTCGGCGCCGATCGACCCACCCCGCAACGGGCCAAGCGTCCCCTCGGCGGCCGTCACCTTGAGCCGGCGCCGATCAGCGTCCTCCCCTCCTTCCCCCTCGCCGTCTGCGGCGAGCGCCACCAGGGCCCCCTTCGCCTCGAGGAACCGCATGGCGTAGCGGACCACCTGCTCAACGATGCGGTCGAGCTGGAGCGACCCGGAGAGGATGTAGGAGAGTTCCTGGAGGGAAAACAGCTCCGAGAGACGGCGGTTGAGCTCGTCCGCCGCCCGCCGGCGGTCCCGCTCGCTGCGCTCCAGCCGTCGCTGCAGGCGGATCGCCCGCCAGCCGAGGGCGGCGGCGGCCAGCAACAGCGCGGTCAGAGCGATGTAGCGCGTCGCTCCCTCCTAAGGCTTCGGCTGGAGGCTCGACCGGGCCGTCACCCGCGCGCGCTCCCGGTCGAGCGTGGGCAGCACGCCCGTCCACGAGTCGTTCGCGAGTCCTTGGTAGCTGACCGTCATCCCCTCGCGGAAGCTGATGCCGTCCTCGAACAGGTAGATGGCGACTGCTTGCTCATGCGCCTCGAGCTGGTACGAGCTCCACCGCGGCGACAGCGGCACGATTCCCACGGGGCGGAACAACCGCCCGCGGCTCGTCACGTTCACGTCTTCCGGGCTGAAGCGCGCCTGGGGCAGCAAGCCGAAGAACGTCACCATGACGAGGGTCGGGCGCTCCACGCCCGCGCGCTGAGCCGCGCCCGAGATCTCGCGCCCTTTCGTCTTGAGGAGCTGCTCGAGCGACCGGTAGGTATCCGGCGCGAGCAGCCGGATCACGTACTCGGCGAGCGGCAGGACCTGGATTTCGAGCTGGTCCGTCGCGAACCGCACGACGATATCGTCGCGCTTGAGGGTCCCGAAGCCGGCGGGCAGCGTGTCCTGGGCGGATAGGCGGATAGACGGATAGGCGGATAGCAGCAGCAGAACCGCGAGCGCCGTTCTATCCGCCCGTCGGCCTGTCCGGCCATCCGCCGCTCTGGTCATGATACCGTACCCTCGATCAGCTGCTGCATCGCTTCCTTCAGCTCCGCGACGCCCTCCTGGGACCGCGCGCTGGTGAGCACGATCTGGTCGCCTTCGAGGCCGAGGGTCGCGCGGATCGCCTGCTCGCGGGCGGGCCGTTGGCCTCGGGGAAGCTTGTCGCTCTTCGTGACCGCCGCAAGGACGCGGGTGCTGCGGGCGGCGAATAGGTCTTGCATCCCGCAGTCCTCATCTGAGGGCTCGCGGCGCACGTCCAGCAGCCAGAGCACGCCGGCGAGGCGGGGGCGATCCAGCGCCGCGATGACGAGGCGCCGCAGCGCGCCCCGCTCGGCGTGACTCACCTTGGCATAACCGTACCCCGGAAGGTCCAGGATGTAATAGGCGTGGTGTAGGGGCGCAGCATGCTGCGCCCCTACTGGTCGCCTGGCCGGCATTTCAAAGACATTCATCGCCCGGGTCTTTCCTGGCGTGGCGGAGATCTTGGCGATGCGCCGGCCCGCCAGGGCATTCAGCAGGCTCGACTTGCCGACATTGGAGCGGCCGAGCAGGGCGATTTCGGGGAGCGGGGGGTGGAGCGGGACGTCGGCCGAGGGAAACGACCCGACGAAGTAGGGGCGCAGCATGCTGCGCCCCTTACTCAGGCTTCTTTCTTCTGACGGACGCGCTCGGTCACGAGCAGCGGAGGCCGGCCTTCGCTCACGCATTCGGCGGTGATGGCGACCTCACGCACGTCGTCCCGGCTCGGCAGCTCGAACATGATGTCGGTCATCATCTCCTCGAGGATGGCACGCAGGCCGCGGGCGCCCGTGCCCCGCTTGATCGCCTTCTGCGCGATCGCCTTGAGGGCGTCTTTCTCGATCGTGAGCCGCACGTCCTCGAGCTCGAACAGCTTCTGGTACTGCTTGGAGAGCGCGTTCTTGGGCTCGATCAGGATGCGCATCAGCGCGTCCTCGTCGAGCGCGTCGAGCGGCACCGCCACGGGCAGCCGGCCCACCAGCTCGGGGATGAGCCCGTAGCGCAGCAGGTCGTCGGGCTCGACGTCGATGAAGGGGTTCTTCTTGATCTTCTCCGGCGCCCCCTTCGCGACCTCCTCCTTGCTGAACCCGATCTGCCGCCGGCCGGTGCGCGACTCGATGATCTTCTCCAGGCCGTCGAACGCTCCCCCGCACACGAACAGGATGTCCTTCGTATTGACCTGGATGTACTCCTGCTGCGGGTGCTTGCGGCCGCCCTGGGGCGGGACGCTCGCGACCGTACCTTCGAGAATCTTCAGGAGCGCCTGCTGCACGCCCTCTCCCGAGACGTCGCGGGTGATGCTGGGGTTCTCGGACTTGCGGGCGATCTTGTCGATCTCGTCGATGTAGACGATGCCGCGCTCGGCTTCCGAGACGTTGAAGTCGGCCGCCTGGAGCAGCCGGACGAGAATATTCTCCACGTCCTCACCGACGTAGCCCGCCTCGGTGAGGGTGGTGGCGTCGGCGATGGTGAAGGGGACGTCCAAGATGCGCGCCAGCGTCTGGGCCAGCAGCGTCTTGCCCACGCCGGTCGGGCCGATCAGCAGGATGTTGCTCTTGTCGAGCTCCACCTCGTTGTCCCGGCCAGAATGGGAGTTGATGCGCTTGTAGTGGTTATAGACGGCGACGGCGAGGGTCTTCTTGGCCTTCTCCTGGCCGATCACATACTGGTCCAGCACCTCCTTGATTTCGGCCGGGGTGGGGACCTGGGTGATCGCCTCGGAGACCTCGCGCTCCTCGTCCTCCGCCAGGATCTCGTTGCACAGGGCGATGCACTCGTTACAAATGTACACCGACGGCCCGGAGATGAACTTCCGGACCGAGTCCTTGGACTTTCCGCAGAACGAGCAGCGGAGGTGCTTGTCGTGGGACATGGACTCCTAGTATGGGAAGGGGAGACCGCCGGCGCAAGCCGTCACTTCTTTTTCCCGCCGTCCATGTCCTGCAAGTTGGCGATGACATGGTCGATTAGCCCGTATTCCTTGGCTTCGTCCGCCGACATGAAGCGGTCCCGATCCATGTCCTTTTCGATCTGCTCGGCCGTCTTCCCGGTGTGCTTGCCGTACAGCTCGTTGAGCTTGCCCCGGAGATACAGGATCTCGCGGGCCTGGATCTCGATGTCCGCCGCCGTGCCCTGCGTGCCACCCGAAGGTTGGTGCATCATGATGCGGGCGTGGGGCAGCGCCTGGCGCTTCCCCTTGCGGCCGGCCGCGAGCAGGAACGAGCCCATCGAGGCCGCCATCCCCATGCAGATGGTGTTCACGGGGGCGCGCAGGAACTGCATCGTGTCGTAGATCGCCATGCCGCTCGACACCAGCCCGCCCGGCGAGTTGATGTAGAGGTAGATGTCGCGCTCGGGATTGTCCGCGTCCAGAAACAGCAGCTGGGCGATGATGATGTTGGAGACTTCGTCGTTGATCTGGGTGCCCAGGAACACGATGCGGTCCAGCAGCAGGCGGCTGAAGATGTCGTAGGTGCGCTCGCCGCGGCTCGACCGCTCGATGATGTAGGGCGGGTAGATCTGGCTCTTCGTCTTCACGCTTGCTCCACGGTGGATTGCGACAGGAGAAACGCGAACACCTTCTCCTCGGTGAGGCTCCGCTCGACGTCGCGGAGCCGCTTTGCCTTCTCGAGCGACGCGTACAACTGCTCGGGCGGCATCCCGCGGCGCTCGGCCAGCTGCCGGATACGCTCGTCGAGCTCCGCCTCGGTGGCCTGCAGCTTCTCGTGCTCCACAACGTAATCCAGCACCAGGTCGCGCCGCACCTGGGCCTCGGCGACGGGCCGGAACTCCGCCGCGAACTGACTCATGCGGTCCTCGGGGATCCCGTACGCCTGGGCGAACACCCACAGCGCGCGCTCGACCAGGGGCTGGGGCGCGACCACACGGTTCGCCGCCACGATCTGCTCGATCAGCTCCGCACGGACCTTGGCGTCGGCCTCGCGCTCGGCGTCCTGCGCGAGGTCCTCGCGGATCCCGCGCTTCAGCGCGTCGAGTGAATCGAAGTCCCCGACCTCGCGGGCGAAGGCGTCGTCGAGCTCGGGGAGCTGCTGCCGTTTCACCTCGTGCAGCGTGAGCCGGATGTCGCGCGTCTGGCCGCGCTTCGCCTCGTCGGGGAAGTCGTCCGGGAAGCGGACGATCGCGTCGATCGTCTCCTCGGGAAGCATGCCGTAGATCTGCTGCTCGACTTCCGGGATCGCGCGGCCCTCGCCCAGCACCAGCTGGTAGGGCTGCGGGTCCTTCAGCTGGGCGCCCTCGCGCGCCGCGATAGTGACACGCACGAGGTCCGCGGATCTCGGGTGCTCGCCCACCACCGGCGTCCACGGTGCCTTTTGCGCCCGCACCTCGTTCAGCTGAGCGGCCACCTGCTCGTCGGTCACCGGGCGCACGGTGCGCTTTAGCTGAAAGCCGCCGAGCCGGCCGAGCTTGATATCGGGCTTCACCTCCACGTGAAACTCGAAGGTGACCGGCGCGCCTACATCCCATTTCAGGTTGTGGATGTGCGGGTCGGCGATCGGCTTCAGCGATTCCTGCTCGACGGCGACTTTCCAACTCTCGCGGATCAGCTCCTGCAGCGCTTCCTGCCGGATGTCGTCGGCGAAGTGCTTCTTCACGATCGCCGCCGGCGCCTTCCCCTTCCGGAAGCCCGGCAGCCGCGCGCGGCGCTGGTAGGCGCTGGTGGCGCGGTCCTCGGCCTCGCGCACCTGCTCCACGGGAACCGTGACCGCCAGTGAGGCGGCCCCCGGCTCTTCGGCGGTCTTCTTGATCAGGATGGCGGGCATGTGAACTAATCTAATAGGGCGCTACTGGTTCCTGCGGACTGCCTTGATGCGGTGGTGCGGTCGCGTGCCGGGCGTGATTTCGTCGTTGCGGATCACGCTGATTGCGCCGTCGGGCTCGAGCACCGCGAGCATCACGTCCTGCACGCTTCCCACCCCGTGCTCCCGTAGCGCCTGCAGCAGCTCGTCGCGGGTGACGCCGGCGCGGTGGCAGTGCGACTCGAGCAGCTTGCCGTCGTGGATCAGCATGATGCCCTCGCCGGCGATCAGCCGCGCCAGCCGGCGGCTCCGGAGCCGCCACCAGTCGATCACCCGGTGCCAGCCGATCAGCACCCCGGCCGCCACGAGGCCGCCCACGAGGCTCGTGTCCGGTCCCACCATCGCGTTCTGGACCGCGTTGGCGATGATGAGCAGCAGCACGAGGTCGAAGGTGGACATCTGGCCGAGCTGGCGCGTGCCGGTGAGGCGCAGGCCGACGAGCAGCGCGAGGTAGACGACCGACGTCCGGAGCGCGACGTCGAGCAGCGTCTGCCACGACGCGGTCATTCAGTTCCCGGTGGGGTCCGATACTTTGGGAAGGGGATACGCCTCACGCAGGGCGGCGAGGTAGTCGGTGTAGAGCCCCTGCAGCCCCGCGAATTCGCGCCTCACCGCGGCGCGGTACGGGGCGTCCGTCGCGAAGTGGTAGAGCAGCGCCGCCATCGTCTGGGCGTCGAGCAGAAAGCCGTGATGGCCGACGGCGCCGAGCGCATCCGCCTCCATCTCGAACGTGTGGTAGCCGCCGTTCGACGAATGCACCGTGACGCCGACCCCGGGAATCTGGGTCGCCACCGTGCCCGTTTCCTCGTAGGGCATGGGGCGCCCCGGCTCGGCCTCGACCTTCGTCGCGCCGAGCTGCTTCAAGTAGGCGAACGCCACGTCGTTGAGCGCAGCGACCGAGATGCCGTTGCGGGATGACGAGTCCACGTCGATGCGCACCCTGGTCCCGGTGGCGGCGGCCGCGGCGCGGGCGGCGTCGCTCACCCGGTCCAGGACCTGCGCGAGATAGACCGGGTCGGGATAGCGGAGCCAGAACTCGGCGGCGGCGCGATCGGGAACGACGTTCGGGGCCTTCCCGCCCTCGGTGATGATGCCCTGGATGCGCGTCTCCGGACGCAGCGTACGCCGGATCGCGTCGATGTGGTTGAACAGCTCGATCACGCCCGTGAGCGCGTCCCGTCCGTCCCACGCCTGGAGCTGGTGCGCCGGCGCGCCCGAGAAGACGAAGCGGACGACGTCGATATTCATGCAGCAGCTGCCGAATCCGGGCGCGGACGCTTGCGTCGCGGTGGACGAATGCGAGCGCACCAGCACGTCGGCACCCTTGAACACGCCCGCGTTGTACATGACGGTTTTCGACGCCGGCGACGCGATCTCCTCGGCGGGCGTGCCGTACACCGTCACCGTCCCCGGCGTCTTCGA
>MNEL01000012.1 GCA_001917665.1 Gemmatimonadetes bacterium 13_1_40CM_69_22
TCGGCCCGCGGCGGCCGCTTGATAGGGAACTGGTCTAACTTGTCTGCGGCCGCCGCAGGCCGCAGCTTATGCGCGATCCGTTAGGCTGAACCACCACCATCCAAACCATCTTGTTTGTCTGAGGGTGTTCGGGGTCGATGATGTTGGGTGCCGGGTGGAGTTAGGCCCGGGGCGCGGCGGGGCGGCGCCAACCAGGACGGTCACTCAGATACCCATCGAAGCGACCGAAGCGGCGTTCCGAACGCTTCTGACTGACAACCCTTCTGGTGTCGAGGCTTCCACGTACTGCGTCGCAGTCGTCCGCATCAACCTAGAGCGCGATCGCCAGGACTACTCCGATCCACCTTTGGCCGTCGTGCAGTCCCTCGCCTTAATGCACCCGAGTCTCCAACCCTACTCCAAGTGTCGCCTTCACCAGGCCCGGGGCATTAGTAGGCTCCTCGACAGGGTTACTGGCGAGCAAGCAATGGTCCTGGCCGTCCGCGAACCGAGTCGGTCGGTGGGCGACACGATCGTTTTCTGGGGGAGCTATCACTGTGGGGCTCTCTGCGGTGGCGCCGGACCACTGCGCGTGTGGCGACAGGACGGTACCTGGCACACCCGCTTCACCGTTGAATGGGTTTCGTAGCCCGTGCCGCCTAACAAGCGCTTGAAGCTGCCGGGCGGCGATCGCCCTAAGGGAAGCGGAGTGTTGACGCCCTGGCGGGCGCAGACTGTCGTCCATTACCCTTGCGCCGGCGAGCGAGTCGCCCGCAGCTTAAGCGCGATCCGTTAGGCGGCACCCGAAAACCAGACCATGGCCTTCGTAACTCCACCCAACCCTCGAGCCACGATCGAGGATGGACCGGATGGGTTTCACATCACCATCCCGGGCGCACGCCGCCGCTTCCTCTCGCTCTTCCTGCTCGCCTGGCTCGGCGGTTGGTTCTTCGGAGAGCGAAATGCCTTCAGCGAACTCACGACCGGCGCTGCCGCGGAGCGGGGGTTCCTTACCTTCTGGCTTGTGGGTTGGACGCTCGGCGGACTCGCCGTGGCCTACCTGATCCTCTGGACCACGTTCGGTCGGGAACGCCTGATCCTCAGACCCGACTCCCTTCTCTTGCGGCGCGAGATCCTCGGGTTCGGGCGCAATCGCGCGTACGACATCCAGTACGTGAAGGACCTTCGCGTCGCTCCCGCCGCCGGGGCTTTCGATTACCGCCACAGTCTTCAGTTCTGGGGGTTGGGAGGAGGACGTATCGCGTTCGACTACGGCGCCAGGACCGTCTACTGCGCGCCGGCGATCGATGACGCCGAGGCGAAGCTTCTGATAGAGAAGCTTCGCTCGCGGCACCACCTGCTCTAATCACCGGGTGCCGCCTAACAAGCGCTTGAAGCTGGCGGGCGGTGATCGCTCCAAAGGAGGCGGAGTGTTTGTGCCCTGGCGGGCACGGGCTGTCGTCCAACACCCTTGCGCCCGCGAGCGAGTCGCCCGCAGCTTAAGCGCGGTCCGTTAGGCGGCGCCATCCTCGCTTGACGACGTACCTACACCGTACATACCTTCGTACATGGCGGCGCCCCGGTTCGAGTGGGACCATCGGAAGGACGCCGAGAATCAGCGCAAGCATAGGATCGCATTCGAGGAAGCCAGGACCGTCTTCGCTGACGAGTACGCCCTCCTTCTCGACGATCCCGACCATTCCGGGGACGAAGATCGGTTCATTCTGCTCGGCCTGAGCGCGGCCTTTCGAGTGCTTGTCGTCGTGCACACGTACCGCGCACACGACGACATCATTCGCATCATTTCGGCACGGAAGGCGACCAAGGTCGAGCGCCAGCAATACGACGCGAGGCGGCATCGATGAAACGCGAATATGACTTCTCGAAGGCCCGTCGGAACCCCTACGCCAGTCGTCTCAAGCAGTCGGTTACGATCCGACTCGATTCGGCGGCAGTTGCGTACTTCAAGAGGCTCGCGGCGGAGCTCGACATGCCGTACCAGACGCTGATCAACCTTTACCTGCGGGACTGCGGGAACATGGGTAACACTCACGGTGTGGGGTGTCAGTCCCGGATGACATAGTCGCGCTCGTCGAGCCGCGCGAGCAGCACGCGATGGAAGTAGATGGACCAGATCCCGTCGGTGACCTCCTCCAAGCCGATGTGATGTTGCTTCAGGGCATTGGCGATGAACAGCAGCCGGTGTTTGAAGCGGAACGTGCCGGCGTTAGTGACCCGTTTGACCAGGAAGTGTCCGGGATACTCCAGCGGGGGCAGGTGCTCGGGATAAGAGCGGGGAGAGACGTGGTAGCGATCGCTGGGTGAACGGCCGCGCAGGTATTGGTGCGGCCGCTCGTCGTTGTACTCGCGGTGGAACGCGTTGAAGGCGCGCTGCTGGGACGCGAGCGAGCCGCGCGGCGGCCGGATGGCGCCCGCTTTCAGGGTCTTGTGCATGCGCTCATGGGCGGCGTTGTCCTGCGGCGTGGCGGGCCGGGAGCGCTGGTGCTGGATGCCCAGGCGCATCCACCAGACGTTGAGTTGCGAGAGCCCGTGAATGCCGGTGGTCGCGAACGGCACGCCGTTGTCGGTGCGGATCGCCCGCGGCAGGCCGTAGGCCCGAAAGGCCTGCTCGAAGCTGGCCCGCACCCCGAGGCCTTTCGTGGAGAGCAGACCCTGGCAGGTGAGCAGATAGCGGGTGTGCAGGTCGGCGATCGTCAGCGGATAGCAGTACCCCCCGTCCCGGGTGCGGAAGTGGCCCTGGAAGTCCGCGGTCCACAGGTCGTTGGGCGCGTGCGTCACCGGCGCCACCACGCCCGGATGGTAGTGGGGCCGGCGGCGCCGCCGCTTCTTGACCAGGCCGCGGCGCGCCAGCAGATCGCCCGCTGGGCTCGGGGCGGGCCAATCGAGGTCCGGGGCTCGGCGCTCCAACCACTGCAGCAGCATTCGCGGCCCCCAGCTCGGGTGCGCTTGGCGCGCCGCACAGATCCACTCCGCCACGTTCGCCGCGATGCGGTGTGGGCAGTGATGCGGTGCCCGACTGCGATCGCGCAGTGCGGCGCGTCCGCCCTCCTCCATGCGGTCGATCCACTTGTAGCCGGTCTTCCGGCTCACATGGTAGCGCCGACACAGCTCGGTCATGGTGTACAGGTCCAGCCGGTGATCGGCGATGAAGCGCTCACGTTCGTCCATGGGTGCGGTCTCCAGCCACGGCATGCTTGCCCTCGAGGCCAAGGTCTGCCCTGGTCTAGTGTCACCCATGTTCCCGGTCTAGAGTGTTACCTATGTACCCGGTCTGTACCGCCGCGCTGCCTAACATGCGCTTTGACGCTAGCGGGCGCTGATCGCTTTTTAAGGGAATCGGAGTGTTTTGCGTCCTGGCGGGCCGCCACGTACAGCCGCCGGGGGCCGACTTGACATCGGTCGCGCAAGCTGGCGGGCTCGGCCAAATAGCGTAGAGTTCCACTCGTGCGACCGACGAGCCAGCGACATGATTTCGAGTGACCTGTTGATCCGTCTCAAGAAGAAGACCGACGGGTCCGCCGCCCTGAGCTGCCAGCGGGCTGACGGCTCGGTCACCTGGCAGCGCCAGGACGGACAACAGGGGCGCTTCTTCCCCCGGCACGATCTGACCCACTACGCCGTCGAGACCGTGCTGGGGCATCCCCGGGGCTTCTACGGCCTCGTCGCCGAGGGGTGGAACCTGGTCGACTTCGGCAAGCCGTGGCCGAAGGGCCCCCTCCCTGTGGAGGCGCTTGCATCCGAGCTGATCGTCGGGTTCCTCGATCGCGAGCGGGCGGCCGGAGTGGAATGGTCGGCGTCTGACTTCAATGCGAGCGCGGAGACATTCTGCGCTCAACGTGGTCTGCCGAGCGCTGGCGTCGTCACGGACGACGAGCTGCGGCGCATCCGCGACAAGCGGCGCGAGCTCTTTGCCGAGTGGGCCGCGCTGCCGGCGGGCGCGATCCTCGAGTTGCGATTCACGCAGCCGTGATCGCGCGGGCCTCTGCCGTGGCGAGCCTGCTGCTCGCGGCCTTCGCCTGCCACGCCGCGCCGCCCGGCGGCACGACGCCCGCGGCGACTGGGTTCGTCGCGCGGACGACGACCGTGGACGGCACAGTGTACCGCTACCAGGTGTTTGTGCCGCGCGGCAGCGACCGAGGTGCGCGCCCGCCCGTCATCCTCTCCCTGCACGGGGCCGGGGAGCGCGGCACAGACGGTCAGCTGCAGACGATGGTCGGCCTCGGGCCCGTGGTCAGGGGCCGGGCCGAATCGTTCCCCGCTGTGGTCGTGATGCCCCAGGCGCCGCCAGACAGTGTCTGGAGCGGTGCACCCGCGCGCGCGGCGATGCAGGCCCTGGATGCGGCGCTGCTCGAGTTCCACGGGGATTCCGCGCGCGTGTATCTCACCGGTCTCTCGATGGGCGGCTACGGAACGTGGCAGCTCGCGCTCGAGTACCCCGGCCGGTTCGCCGCGCTGGTGCCGGTGTGTGGTGGCATCCGCCCTCCGAGCGGTTTCTCGAGCATCCGCGTGAGCCCCGTTCCCTCCAACGCCCCGGATCCATACGCATACGTCGCTGCCCGGCTCGCCTCCACGCCCGTGTGGCTGTTTCACGGCGCGGAGGACCGGGCGGTGCCCGTCACGGAATCGCGCAACATGGCGGAGGCGCTGCGCCGGGCGAGCGCTCCGGTGCGCTATACCGAGTACGCCGGGGTGGGGCACAACTCCTGGGAATCCGCGTACAACGAGCCCGAGCTGTGGCGCTGGCTGTTCGCGCAGCGTCTCGGCCGCCGGTCGTCCACGGCGCCGTGAAGCGATGCGTCGAGCGACGGCAGCATGAGACTATCAAGTCCGGTTCCGGCCGCCTGGGCCGCTCGCTTGCGGAGCGTGCTGCGTATCGTGGCGGCTTTTCTCTTCGTCGCGCACGGCACCCAGAAGCTGTTCGGCTTCCCTGCCGCCGGGCCGAGCTCCCCGGTGCCGCTGATCTCGCTCCTGGGCCTCGCGGGCACGCTCGAAACCGGCGGCGGCACCCTGTTGCTGCTGGGTCTGTTCACCCGACCGGTCGCCTTCCTGCTCGCCGGTGAAATGGCGGTTGCCTACTTCCTCCGGCACGCGCCCCACGGATTCTGGCCGCTGGTGAACCGGGGGGAGCTGCCAGTGCTGTTCTGCTTGCTGTACCTGTATCTGGCCGCCGCGGGGGGCGGCCCCTGGAGCCTCGACGCGCTCCGGGGGCGGATCGGACCGGCGCCGCGGTCGTCGTCACAGGAGTGACAACCCGGGCAGCCGTCGGGTTCCGGGTCAAGTCCGGCTGGGCCACGGCGGTCCTGCTGGCGGGCCCCGCTCGGGCGCCGCGCGTGGTCGACCGGCGCGTGATCGAGTTGAGCGACCCAGCGGTTCCGACCTCCCGCCAGCCGTACCATGCCGTGATGGGGGCAGCGCGAGCGAACCGGGCGAAGATCGAGCGGCGCCTCCGCAGCGTAGTGGAGAAGATCACCCGGCAGTCGGTGCGGCAGCTGCTGCAGGAGTACCGGAAGACGGGTCACCCGGTGCGTCGCGTGGCACTGGTCGTCGGCAGCAACATCGATCCCGCGCGAATCGCCAACGACCACATCCGCGCGCATGCGCTCGAGGGCCAGCTGTTCAGAACGGTGCTCGAGCAGGCCTGCCGGTCGCTCGGCCTCAAGTCTTCGGTCCTGATCGAGCGCAACGCCTATGCGGCAGGGGCGACGGTATTCCGCCGTTCCGAAGCACGGCTGAAACACGCGGTGACGGAGCTCGGCCGGGCGATCGACGGGCCCTGGCGCGCGGATGAGAAGACGGCCGCGCTGGCGGCGTGGATGACGCTGCGGTGAGGCGGGGGACGCACGACGCCACGGCGCGGAGGTGCTACCTTCGCGTCGTGGCGTCGTCGGGTCGTGCAGCCTTTACTGGCCCACCGTAAAATCGATTCTTTTCAGTACGGTCCCGGCCGCGTCCCGCACCTCGACGTGCCAGGCCCCCGTCCAATCCGCGGGGACGGTCTTCTTGCTCCACGTGCGCCACGGCGACCCGCCGACGTGCAGCTCGACGTCGCCTACCTGCGTGTCGCCATGGAACCACACGTGGTGGATCGTCGTCTCTCCGCCCGACGTGGCGCCGCTCACCTTGTTCCAGAACACGAGCTGACCAACATCCACGGGGAACACGGAGCCGGTGTCTTGCGGCACCCGATCCACCACACCCTTGGCGACGACTGCTTCATCGACGCTGACACTGGGGCTGGCCGCGGGAGCGGGGGCGGGCGCCGCCTTGGTCGTATCCTGCGCGGCGAGACCCCGGCCGGCGAGCAGGGACAGCGCCACGATCGCCGCGATGCGCTTCATGATGGTTCTCCTTCGAGAGGTGTCCGTTGTACAGCAGAAGTTGTCCGTTGTACGGCGCGGCGGCGGCGATGTTCCAGCCACGTGCCAAGGGTGGCCGCGAGCAGCGTGCCGACGCCTGCCCCAGCGAGCTGAAACTTTGCCTGGTACTGGCGCTGCCGCCCAACGCATTTGGCGGCGAACAGCGCGCCGACCATGGCGCCGCAGGACCCTTGGATCGTCGTGAAGCTATAGCCCGCGCCGGCTCCAAACAGGATTGGTAGCGCGCAGAGCACCAGATGACGGAAGAAGATCTTCATGGTGAGCATCACTCAAGGGAGGTCACAAGGAAGAGAAGCGAGCGCTGGGCGCGCGCTCGATGACGACGCTCACACTGGTGAGGGTCACACGTCCCCAAGCGCCTACCTCCCCCGCTCGATCTTCCAACGGTCCACGACGTGTCCGTCGCGCACCACATGGTACTCATCGAAGTGCGCCACGGTGAGGCAGGAATGATTGGGGACGATCTCGAGCCGCTCGCCCACCTTGAAACGGCCTTCCAGGACGCCGGGCGACTCCGCCCGGATCAGCCCGTGCTCCTGTGACAGCGTCGCGACCGTCAGCTCCGGAGCTCCGCGCACCGCGCCCATGGCGGCCGGACCCACGTGCGTGGGCCCGGCGTCCTTCGACAGCTCGAGCGCACCGGCGTCCACGATGAAGTGCGCCGCGCCGGGTTGATGCGATACCACTGAAGCGAGCACCGTCACCCCCACGTCTTCCGGCTCGCAGCAGCCGATCAGCACCATGGTGCGATCGTAGAACACGTAGTTGCCAGGCCGCGCCTCCGTGACACCGTCGAGCGTCTGCGCCGCGGCCATCGCCGGGGTCGATCCCACGCTGATCTCGCGCACGGGAATTCCCTCCCGCCCCAGCCGCTCGGCCAACCCCACCATCACACCGCGCTCTGCTTCGGCCACGGTCGCAGCCTCCCGCTTGTTCTTCGTGCGGTACGCGTGCCCGGAGTGGCTCAGGATTCCGTCGAAGACGAGCCCCTGCTCGCGGCCCAGCTCCCGCGCGACCTCGAGTGCGTACGGCGCGGACGGGTCGACGCCGGCGCGGTGATAGCCGCAGTCCACCTTGAGCCACGCATGCAGCCCCGACCCCGCAAGCGCCCGTGCCGTGGTGAGGTCATCCACGACGACGCGCAGCGTGGCGCCGGTCTGCTGCGCGAGGCGGCGCACCCGCGCGATGTGGCCGGGGTCGAGCGGGAAGGCCCAGGTGACATCGTTCACGCCGGCGCGGGCGAACACTTCCGCCTCGACGGTCGTTGCGACCGTGAGCCCGCGAGCGCCGTGCTCGAGCTGGAGACGGCCGAGCTGCACACATTTGTGAGTCTTGGCATGCGGTCGGAGCTTCACTCCCAGCCGCTTCGCCCGCTCGGCCATGTGCTTCACGTTTCGCTCCACCACGTCCAGGTGGAGCAGCAGCGCGGGCGTCTCCAGGTCGTACATCTCCCTTCTCCCTTCTCCCTTTCTACCGCACCACGTGAAACTCGGTCTGACGACGCAAAATCCAGCGCATCTGCCCATCCACACTCAGCTCGGCGTCCTCTTCCTGAGCCGAGCGGACCGGCTGCTCGTGCCATTCGGCAACCGGCGTCGTGGCCTGGAGCTCGATGGAGAACCAGCTGTTGGCCACGAGTTGCACGTCGCCCCGCCCTGGGACGCCTTCCTGGTGGTCCCACAGCCCGATCAGCGGCCCCGCGCCGTGACCCCGGTCCCCGATCGGATGCGTGTAGATCGTGCCGGTCAAGCCCGCCGCGCGCATCTGGGCCAGCGCTGCCGCGAGCACGGCGTTGCCGGTCCGCCCCGGCGTCATCTCCGCAAGCAGCAGATCCTGCAGCCGGTTCGAGTTCCGCAGGGCCTGTTGCAGGCCCTCGGGCACGCGCCGCTCTTCGCGGCGCAGCACGTACCCCATGTGCTGGGTGTCGGTATTCAAGCCCAGCGCCGTGAGACCGAAGTCGCAGTGCAGCACGTCGCCCCGTTGGATCACAACGCCGGAGGAATCCGAGAGATCGATCCCCGGCCGCTGCACGTCTACGTCAGTATGGAACCAGGTGCCGAAGCCGAGGTCGTTGACGCGCTGGCGCATCCACCACGCCACGTCGTCGGTCGAGGTCTTGCCCGGGGTGATGACCCGGTTCGAGAACGCCGTATCGATGATCCCCCACACGATCTCCATCATCCGGCGATACACGGGCAACATGCCCGGGGCGCGGATCTCCTGATACTCGAGCGCGAGATCCTCCGCCCGGACGACGCGCGGGCGGTGCTGCTCGGGCAGTGCGGCTTGGAGCTGCTCCCATTCGCCGGCGGACAGGCCGTCAGAGAAGGCGTGCGTGTGCGAGATGTCGACGGCGATCGTCGGCGGGTCGCGCTCCTCGATCACCCGCCGCAGCAGGTCCCACTGTGCCTGGCCCACGAGCTCGGGCCGCCGGCCGATCGACGAGTCGATCGTCTCGCGTGCGTGGTAGGCCTCGTACACGCCGCCCTGTGAGGCGCCGCCCAGCGCCAGCCGCTCGACACCTCGGTCGGCGCCGCGATCGGAGAAGACGTAGATGGTGCGGCGGCGCGCGAAGAACGTGGTTGGGGAGACGAGGGCCCAGAACACCGGATCCTCGTTGTACTCCCGCATCGGAATCACCCACATCGAGACGCCGCGCTTTCGCATCAGTCCGGGGAGTACCGAGTCGAGTCGATAGCGCAGCCATTGCTGCTGGATGGCGGCCTGCTCGCGCAAGGTGCCGAGCGGTCGCGTGGGCGTGGCCGTGAGCCTACCGGTAGGCAGCTGCACGAGCAGCGATGCGAGAAGGCAGGCGGCGAGGGTCATGTCGGTTGCGGTGCCGGTTGAGGTTGGGTGACTCGATACGCCACGAGCGCGGCGGCGAGCAGCACGCCGCCCCACGTGTAGTTCGCTTCGCGGATGAACCATAAGAATTGCGGATAGAGCCCGAACGTCAACAGGCCCGACGTCAAGGCGGCGGCGACGAGCAGCACCGCTCTGAGCCGTCGGGGGGAGGGCGCCGGGCGCGCCAGCACGGCCACCCAGGCCGGAAACGCCAGCGTGTAGTAGTAGAGCCACGCGACGGGTGACACGAGCACGGCGATCACGGCGGCGAGCCCGACTTCGTAGACCGCGTCCCGCTCGGGGTCGCTCCGCCGCAGGGCCACCACCGCTGCGGCGACGCACGCGAGCTCGAGTGCCACGACGGTAACTGGGGGCCAGCCGAGGAAGAATGTGAACCCAGGCAGCGACTGGGTACCCAACTGTCCGATCGACGTGGCGGCGCTCGAGAGTCGCAGCCAGTCGAGCACGGCGTGCACTGCACCCACCGGACCGTACGGCAGCATGGCGCCCACGGTGAGGGCCCCGCCCACTGCCATTCCGGCCGCGAGCCCGCGCCAGCGCCGCCGGTACGCGAGGTACAAGAGCAGCAGCGCGGGGAATCCCTTGATCGCGCCGGCGAGGCCGATCCACACTCCCGCACGCCCGTCGCGCCGTCCCGCGAGATCGGCCGCAGCGGCGACGACCAGCGCGAGCAGCATCGGGGTGAGGTTCAGGTGCTCGAAATTGCTCTGGAGCGGTTTCCCCACCGCGGCGACCGCCAGCGCCAGGGGCATCCACCCCGCGGTCCAGCGTCGCGCGAGCGCCAGGCTCCAGCCGAGGCAGCCGACATTGAGGACCGCCCAACAGGCCTTCGCCAGCGCGAGGCTCCAGCGCGCCACGAGCGCGAACGGCGCGAGCCCCAGGGCCGTAACGGGCGGCCACCAGATGCCCCCCTCCGGGTTCGCCGTGTAGAGCGGCAGTCCGCGCAACAGCCGCTCGCTTTGGCCCAGCTCCTGGGTGAAGTCGCCGCCCTTGCGGATGCCGATCGGGATCACGACCGCCGCGTAGAGGACGCCCAGGACCACGAGCGTCCGCCGCTCGCGCAGCGTCAACCGCGCGGCGGCGACGAGGCGGTCCATCAGTCGAGTCGGCGCCCCGTTACTTCGATACGGCGGATGTGCTCGATGCGGCCCGAGCTGCCGACGAACGTGGATGCGAGCCAGCCGGTGAGCCCGACGACGATAGAGCCGAGCATCGCCGGCACGAGCCCGGCGATGGTGAACCCCGGCAGCATCCAGGCCACGAGCGCCAGCGAGATCCCGTTCACCACCAGGATAAACAGGCCCAACGTGAGCACGGTGAGCGGTAGGGTGAGGATCAGGATGATCGGGCGAATAACCGCGTTGACGATCCCGAGCAACAGCGCCGCGAGGATCAGGTTGCCCACCCCGTCGATCTTCACTCCTGGGATGATCGTCGCCGCGGCCCAGAGGCCGAGCGCCGTGATGACGAGGCGGAAGAAGAACCCTGTCATCGGCTCTTCCATTCGGAGAGGTTGCGCTCGATCTGGCGCGAGTGCTTCTCGAGGTGCTCGGCGTAGATGGCGAGCCAGTCCTCGGTCGCGTAGCGTCCGGATTCCGTGTGCCGGCCCGTCTTCTGCCAGTCCTTGTCCGTCATGCGCTTGAGGAGCGGGAGGGTGTTGGCCCGCACCGCCTCGACCGTCGCCAGCGCGGGCTCGAGCGGGTGGGCGTGATAGTCGAAGGCCATGGCCCACCGGTCTTGGTCGTAGCCCACGATCACGGGCTCCGGCTCGGCGAGCAAATAGCGCAGGCGCATGTGCGCGTTGGTCTCGCTGTCCGCGCAATGGACCACGATTTCGTGCGCCGACCACTTTCCGGGAGCGGGCTTCCACTTGAGCGCGTCGGCGGGGACCTTGGCGAGCGCCCGCTTGAGCAGCGTCGGGCCGTGGGCGTACCGCTCGATCATCGCGGCGCGCTCGGCGGTGGTGAAGGGCATCGGGACCTCCTGGCTTGCCGCCGTTCCCCCGCTCCGCGACGCGGCGAGGGGGGTCAGGGGGTGAGGTAAAAGATACTCAGCGCGCCCGGCCGGCGACGAAGCGCGCCGTCACGCCGGGCGGCACTCGCACGCCAAGCCGCTCGTCGAACAAGATCGCCCCCGCGAGCGAGTCGCCCACCCGCACGGCGCCGATGCCGGCAAACGGGCCGAGCTCGGCCGGCCAGCCGTAGATGAGGGCCTGCTCCGGCTGGCCCAGCCACGTCACCGCCAGCGTCTCGGCGCGCGGCGCCTGGAACGCGAGGGCACCTCGGAAGCGGCACGTCCGGCCCACCACGCTCCGGGCGGTATCGAGCACCACGGCGATCAGCTTGAACCGGTCGCCCATCTGGGGGAGGGTAAGGGTGTCCCCGTGCGCTACCACCCAGTGGCCGGCGTAGCGCTCCGCGTAGCGGCTGCGCAAGTGCATCTCGGAGGATCGGCAGGGATCCGACGGCCCGCAGGCGGAAACGAGGATTGGTAAACCCATCCCCAGCAGGGCTCGGACTGGGGGGACGCGCCCTGAGAGGGCGCGCTCGGCCCGGGGGTACGCCCTATAAGGGCGCACTCTCGCCGAGCCCGGGCTCTCAGCCCGGGGATCAACGTAACTCACGGTGTGACGCTGTCGGCTGCCCGAATCCCCGCGCTCGTCGAGTCCGCGACACGCATCGCCTTGCCCACGGCGCGCGCGCCCGGAATCTTCGACTGGGCGAGGATGCTGTCGCGCTGGCGCTCGGTGAGCGAGTCGCCGGCGGCGGTGCGGGACTTGCCGGATTGGCCGGCGCCGCAGCCGGCAATCACAACGAGCACGACGATCGGTGCAAGCGCTCGGGCGTGCATTGAGCCTCCCGGGTTCGGTGCCGTAATATGTAGGGGCGCAGCATGCTGCGCCCCTACGTCATCGGAGCCCGTGTCATGATCCGTTTGCCGTCGCCGTTGATCGCCCTCCTGCTCGCCGCCTGCGCGCGCCCCTCCCTCACCGACCAGCTGGCGCACGCCAGCTGGATCGATCTCACCTACGCCTTTGACTCGACCACGATCTACTGGCCCACGGCGAAGCCGTTCCGGCTCGAGGTTGTGTCGGCGCAACGCACTCCCGCGGGGTATTACTACGCCGCCAACAACTTCGCGGCCGCCGAGCACGGCGGCACCCACCTCGACGCGCCCGTCCATTTCGCCGAAGGGAAGCACACCACCGACCAGATTCCCGTCGTCCAGCTCGTCGGCCCCGCGTACGTGATCGACGTGAGCCGGCAGGCCGAGGCGGAGCGCGACTACCGCATTGCCTCCGGCGATCTGGAAGGGTGGGAGCAGGCGCACGGCCGGATTCCGGAAGGAGCGATCGTGCTGTTCCGCACCGGGTGGGGGAGTCGCTGGCCCGACCGGGCGCGCTATCTCGGCACTACGAAGGCGGGCGCGGCGGCGGTGCCGGAGCTCCACTTCCCGGGCATCCATCCCGATGCGGCCCGCTGGCTCGTGGAACGCAAGGTCCGCGCGGTCGGCATCGACACGCCGAGCATCGACTACGGGCAGTCGACCACGTTCGACACGCACCGGACGCTGTTCGCGGCGGACATCCCGGCGTTCGAGAACGTGGCGCACCTCTCGGCCGTGCCCGCGACGGGGGCGTTCGTGATCGGGCTGCCAATGAAAATCAGAGGGGGGAGTGGCGGGCCGCTCAGAGTCGTGGCGGTGCTGCCGCAGGGGGTTGGTCCGACGATGTAGGGGCGCAGCATGCTGCGCCCCTACACTCACGCGGGAAGTCCCTTCCGGAGGACCTCCTCCATCACGTCCCCAAACCGGTCAATCTCCGTGAGCGTCGTGTACACGTTCGGCGTCACCCGCACGCAGCTGAACTCCTTGTGCACGATCGGCGTGACGATGATGCGGTGCGTGTCCCACAGATGCGCCACGAGCTTGTTCGGGTCCATCCCCTCGATCGCCACGCTTGCGAGACCGCACGACTGCGCCGGGTCGTAGGGCGTGAGGATCTTGATCCGCGGCAGCTTGTCGAGCCGCTTCGCCCAGCGCTGAAACAGGAAGCGCAGCCGGCTGGCCTTGCGCTCGGCGCCGATCCCTTCGTGGAAGCTCAACGCCTCGGCGATGGCGTTGTGATTCGCCGCCGGGTGCGTCCCGATCTCCTCGAATTTGCGGACGTTGCCGTTCATCTCGGGCGGCGCGGCCATGAGCGGCCAGAGCTTGTCGATCTTCGATTTGCGCACGTATAGAAAGCCGGTGCCGTGGGGGGCGAGCAGCCACTTGTGCAGGCTCGTCCCGTAATAGTCGCAGTCGAGCTCGTCGCGCGTGAACGGGAAATGCGCGTAGGCATGCGCGCCGTCCACGATCACTTCGATCCCTCGAGCGCGTGCGAGCTGGACGATCTTCCGGATCGGGAAGATCTGGCCGGTGAGGTTGGTGATGTGACAGACGTGGATGACCTTCGTCTTCGCCGTGATGGCGCGCTCCACCCGCTGGGCGAGGTCGTCCTGGGAGGGTGGTGGGACCGGGAAGCTGATTTCTTTGAGGACGATCCCGTCGCGCCGCTCCCGCTGGTGCCACGTCGTGAGCATGCGCGGGTAGTCCTGGGTCGTCGTGAGCACCTCGTCGCCGCGGTCGAGCGGGATCCCGAGCTGCACGATCTCGAGCGCTTCGCTCGCGTTGCGGGTGATGGCCATCTCCTCGGGGTCGCACCCGAAGCTCGCTGCGAGCCGGCGCCGCACCGACTCGATCTCGGGCTCGAGGATCTGCCACATCGTGTACGCCGGCGCCGTATTGGAATAGTCGAGATAGCGCCGCATCGCTTCCTGCACGACGCGCGGGCTGGGGCTCACGCCGCCGTTGTTCAGGTTGATGATCGTGCGGTCGAGCGTGAATGCCTGCTGGACCTCGCGCCAGAAATCCTCGTCTTGCGCGACGTCGGCGGGCGGGCGGCCGTCCACGCGCCGCGCCAGCCGGCGTAGCTGCTCGAGGCCGTCGTTCCTGAGGACGGGGATGGCCGTCCCCGCGGTGACCATCGATTCCAGAAAGTGCCGGCGTGTCTGCATCGGGTCACCCTCCCCGGAGTGTGCGGCGCAGCAGCACTCCGTAGGCAATCAGGTTCACGACGACCACCAACGTTCCCAGCACCAGCTGCGTCGGGCGCGTCAGTCCGGCGGGATACAACGCCGGGAGGACGTAGTGCTCGACGAACCCGCCGGGATACCCTGCGAGACCGGCCCGCCGCCGGAACTCGTTCTCGAGCGGGGTGAGTGGGCAGACCCAGCCCTGGTACTCGATCACCGCGCCCCAGACGGCGCACGGCACATGCGGCCACACGACCCAGCGCCAGCGCCAGGCGAGGAACCCGCCCAGCACGACGAAGCCCACGAATGCGGTGTGCGCCAGCACGACCGCGTCGGCGAGGAGGCGGTAGCCCATCTTCAAGCCTCCCTTATACAGCCGAATCCCCCGCCGGGCCAGAGCCCGACGGGGGAGCGGTGTAACCATTGGAGCGCGGCTCAGGCGCCCAGGAAATGCTCGGCTGGGTGGAACAGGTGCTGGATCGCTTCCTCGAGCCGGTCCGGCAGTTCGAACAGCTGCGCCATCGCCTGCTGCTCGGCCTGCGAGAGCTGGCTCCCGTCCATGTGACGGATCGTGATCCCGTTGTGCGTGGCGTCGTTCGTGCCGCTGATCCGCGCGAACGCCTGGCCGTTGATGGACACCGTCAGATCGGCGGTCACCGACGGGGGCAAGCCCACAACCGCGAT
The DNA here is from genome assembly GCA_001917665.1 of Gemmatimonadetes bacterium 13_1_40CM_69_22. Taxonomy (GTDB): domain Bacteria; phylum Gemmatimonadota; class Gemmatimonadetes; order Gemmatimonadales; family GWC2-71-9; genus 20CM-4-69-16. The sequence continues at coordinate 14,999 of MNEL01000012.1, forward strand.
GGTGCCCGAGAACGATACGGTCTCCGCGCCACGCGTGACGCTGAAATCGACCGACAGGTTCGCGTGGTTGGCATCCGGCGTGGCGAGCGTCTCGTGTAAGTCGACCGTCACGGCTGGACTGTTGAGCGCCCAGTGCACGTCGACCTGGGCATCCGGATTGTCGGTCGTCAGGTTTGTCGCCGAAAACGTGGCGTTGAAGTCGATCCGGCGCGTGCCGTCGCTCACGTACCCGACCGCCGTCCCGCTGAAGGCCGAGGCCGGACTGCCGATCACGGTGGCGCTGATGGTGTAGTCGACGTAGGTGGTGCCGGGGCTCGCCGGCGTCCCACCCTTCACGATCACGTGCAGCTGGTTGGTGTTCCCGGCGCTCTCGTCGAGCAGGTCGAGGAATCCGACGGCCACGGCCGGCTCGACCACGTGTCGGGTGAACGGGTCGATGGCGTAGAGAATGACCCGGACCCCGTGCCGGCTGGCGTCGAACTGGCTCGCGTCCTCGACGTACTGATGGGTGCTCGCGTCCCATACGTACGTCTTGCCCCACACCGCGGATGGGATGACCTGCGCCGAGAGCGGCGCGCCGAGCGCGAACGCGGCCGTGCGCAGCGCCTGGAGGCGCGCCGGTGCGTCGGCATACGGCTGCGACGGCGTCTGCGGGGCCGCGACGCGCGTCGCGCTCAACAACGCGCCGGCGGGGGCCGACGCGGTGAGCGGCGAGCCCGCCGCGCTATCCAGCGCGCCGAAGCTCTGGAACGCCGGGGAATCGAACACGCTCGAGACGGTCTGGAGGTCCGAGCCGAGCTGCTGGGGATTGGAGAGCTGCGGGGCGGTGCTGTCCTTACACGCGCCGACGACGAGCGCGGCGGCGGCGACGGCCCACCACGTCCCACGATGTGGTGACATGCTGCGTCCTCCGGGTGTTACGGGGAAGTCACTGGGACGCACAAAGTACCGGCGGGCGACTGCTCGGACTGTGACCCGGCGCACTCGCCGCGCCTCCCGGGGGGATGCGCTTGCGGAGACGAGGGTTAGGTGATCACGCCGCCGCCGAGCAGGCGCTCGGCAGCGTCGTACAGCGCGCCTGACTGGCCGGGCGTGATGGCGCGCACCGGCTGGGCGAGATCGAGCACCAAGGTGTCCCCGGCGCTCTCGCGCACGCGTGCCGGGACGGCCCCGGCGCGATAGCGGCACTGCACGAGGACCGCGTCGCCGGGCGCCGGGGGATCGACCAGCCAGTTCAACTCCTCGAGGGTGACACCGTGGCCGAACAGCTCGTCCCCCCGGCCGATCACGACCTCGCGGGTCGCGGGCCGGATGGCGAGCACGTACATCGGCTCGCCGAAGCCGCCGGGGAGGCCGCGCCGCTGACCGATGGTATAGCGGGCGAACCCGGCGTGCTCGCCGACCACCTCTCCCCCCACGGTGACGAGCGGGCCAGGGGAGAGCGCGGGGGCGTCCGCGGGGAGCCGCCGCTCGAGCACGCCGACATAGTCGTCGTCCGGGACGAAGCAGATCTCGACCGACTCGGGCTTTTCGGCGGTGACCAGGCCGAGCCGGCGCGCCGCGGCGCGCGTCTCACGCTTGGTCAGCTCGCCCACGGGCGTGAGCATGCGCGCCACGACCGAGCGATCGATTCCCCACAGGAAGTAGGACTGGTCCTTCTGCGGGTCGCGCCCGCGGTACAGGGCGCCGCCGCGAGCGATCGCATAATGTCCCGTCGCGATGTAAGCGCAGTCCAGCGCGTCGGCGTGGTGCAGGAAGTCGCGGAACTTCGTGAAGGAATTGCAGCGCACGCAGGGGATCGGCGTCCGGCCGCGGGCGTACTCCGCCACGAAGTTCTCGATCACGTCGCGGCCGAACCGGTCTTCCAGGTTCAGCACGTAGTGCGGGATGCCGAGCTTATGGGCGACGAGCCGCGCGTCGGTGATCGAGTCGAGGGAGCAACATGGGCGGTCGGGGACCGCGTCGCCGTAGCAGAACAGCTTCAGCGTGGCGCCCACGACGTCGTACCCGGCATCCACGAGCAGCGCTGCGGCGACGGACGAATCCACCCCGCCGGACATCGCGACGAGAACGCGCTCGCTCATCGATGCAAGACCGCCGCCAACGCCCGGACCTTTTCGACGATCTTGGGGAGCACGCCGACCACCGCGTCCACGTCCTCCATGGCGTTGTCCCGCCCGAACGAGAACCGCAGCGCCGCCACGCCGAGCTCGCGCGGCACGCCCATCGCCGTGAGCACGTGCGAGGGCTCCACCGCCCCGGTCGAGCAGGCGGAGCCCGTCGAGCAGGCGATGCCGTCGAGGTCGAAGTGCATGAGCAGGGCCTCGGAGTCGGTCCCCGGGATCGAGACGTTCGTCACGTGTGGCGCGCGCTCCATTTGCGAGCCGTGGATCACGGCGTCGGGCACGAGCTCGAGCAGTCGCCGCTCCAGGTCGTCCCGCAACGCGCGCACCCGACGGGCCAGCTCCGCTTGCTCCTGCGCGGCGAGCTCCACCGCCTTCCCGAGGGCGATGATGCCCGGCACGTTCTCCGTACCGGGCCGTAGCCCGAACTGCTGGCCGCCCCCATGGATGATCGCCTCGACGGCGTGACGGTCGCGCACGATCAGGGCGCCGATCCCCTTCGGGGCGCCGATCTTATGACCGGAGATGGTGACGAGGGTGCAGCCGACGTCCGAGAGCGATACGGGGACCTTGCCGAACGCCTGGACGGCGTCCGAATGGAAACAGACGTGCGCCGCGCGACATCGCTCGGCCAGCGCCGCCACCGGCTGGATCGTGCCGACCTCGTTGTTCACCCACATCACGCTCACCACGGCCACGCCGCGCGCTACCGCCGCTTCGACCGCCGCTTCCTCTACCATACCGGACGCGCTGACGGGAAGGATGATCTCCTCACCGCCCAAGCGCCGCACCGCGTGCGCGGCGGCGAGAACAGCCTTGTGCTCGGTGGCGGACACCGCCACGCGGAACGGCCCGCCGCGGTCGCGCGCCGCGAGCGCGGACCCGATGACCGCCAGGTTGTCCGCCTCCGTGCCGCCCGAGGTGAAGATTACCTGGCCGGGCTCGACGCCTCCCCCCAAGGCCGCAGCGACCGAGCGCTTCGCCTCCTCGACGCCGGCCCGGGCCGTCCGCCCGAACCGATGGGCCGACGACGGGTTGCCGAAGGCGGCCTTCCCGAGATAGGGGAGCATCGCCTCCAGCACTTCGGGCCGCACCGGCGTGGTGGCGGCGTTGTCGAGATACACCAGGCGCTTAGCCATGTCCGGAAAATCTACAGGCTACAGGGACCGCACGCCAAGCTGCAGCACGTCCTGCACTTCCAGCGTCTCGTGACAGAAGAACGGCTCGCCGTAGGGCCGCCGAATGAGGGAGCCGTAGTGGGCCGACTGCACCCGGATCAGCTCGTACAGGTCCTGCCCGGTCGGGAAGATCTCTCCCGCCGCCTTCGCCCCGTCGAACTGGGACGCGTAGCAGCGGATCGCCTGCAGCTTCGCCTCGAAGCTGTCCGAGATGTCCACCACGAACGTCGGCTTCACCGGATCTTCTCGGTACGCGAGAGCGTGCAGGACCTTGAACGGCCGGTGGGGGTCGCCTCCGCCGCCGTACTTGGCGAGCCCGGCGAGGTAGCACGCGTCGCGCCCCAGCTCGGAGGCGATCCGATGGTCCGGATGCCGGCCGACCGGGAAGGGGAGAATCACAACGCGCGGACGCGTCGCCCGCACCAGCTCCACGAGCCGGGCACGCGACGCCTCGTCGTTCTGCAGGTGCGCATCGGGCAGCCCCGCGTTGAGCCGCACGTGCACGCCCAGCGCCTTCGCCGCCCGCTCGGCCTCGGCGGCACGCGTAGCGGCATCTCCCCGCGTCCCGGTTTCGCCCTGTGTCAGATCGAGGATGCCGACGCGGTGGCCGGCCTGCGCGGCTTTCGCGAGCGTGCCGCCACACGTCAGCTCGACGTCGTCGCGATGGGCGGCGATGGCCAGAAGGTCGACATGTTGCGTCATTGCTATCCTCGGCGCCTCGACAGTGCGGAGTGCGGAATGCGGAATGCGGAATTGAAATGGAGAGTTCGATCCACAATGTTAGCCGTCGGGGTCGACGGTCGCTCGCTCCATTCCGCATTCCGCACTCCGCATTCCGCACTCTTGTTCATTCGTATCTCAGTGCTTCCACCGGATCCAGCCGCGCCGCGCGGTTGGCGGGCACGATGCCGAAGACCACGCCGACCGTGATCGAGACGACGGTCGCCACGGCGGCGCTCCACAGCGGGACGGTCGTCGAGAAGCGCAGCAGCGACTTGAGGAATTCCCCCGCGGCGAGACCGAACACGATGCCGATGACGCCGCCCACCAGCGTGAGCGTCGCCGCCTCGACGAGAAACTGCCACAGGATCTCCCGGCGGGTCGCTCCCACCGCTTTACGGAGCCCGATCTCGCGCGTGCGGTCGGTGACGGAGACCATCATGATTGCCATGACCCCGATGCCGCCCACCATCAGGGCGATGCTCGAGAGCACGAGCATGACGAGGAAGAACGCGGCGGTGAGGCCGTCGAAGACGCTCAGCACCTGATCCGACGTCAGCATGTCGAAACTGTTGGGCTCGCCCACGCGGATGCCCCGCATGCGGCGCAGCTGCAGCGTGACCGCGTCCATCGCCCGGAGCACGCCGATGCCGTCCACCGGCTTCACGAGAATGATCAACCCGTTCACCTCGTCGAACTTGAAGTTGCGTCGCGCCGTCTCGAACGGCACGATGCCCGCGATCTCCGGGGTGCCAGGGAGCTCGAAGATGTTGGTGGGGCGCTGGTACACGCCGATCACTCTGAAGGGGCGACCGCCCACCTTGATCAGCCGGTTCACGGGATCGAGCGGTCCGAACAGGCGGTCCACCGTGCGTTGCTCGACGATGATCACCGGCGCGCCGGTGCGGCGCTCGGTCGGAGTGAACACTCGGCCGCGGGCGATGCCGCCGCCCAGGATCTCCATGAAACGGTCGTCCGCGCCGAACAGGGCGAGGGTTTGGGTGCGGATGCCCGCGTACTCGAACCGATGGAACAACTGCGTCCAGATCGCGGCGTAGTGGATCTCGGGGAGGCGGGCGATCGCTTCCGCTTCCTCGGGCTTGAGCACCGGACGTTGCCGGATCTCCCGGGGGAGGGCGTCGGGGTTGACCGGCGTTTGTGTGAAGAACCGCAGCACGCGGAACGTCGTCGGGCCGACGACCTCCAGGGTTTGCACGATCTGCTGGCGGAATCCGGAGACGATCGAGGCCATGGCCATGACGGTCGCGATCCCGATCACGACGCCCAGCACCGTGAGGCCCGAACGGGCCTTGTTGGCCCGCAGCTGCTCGAGGGCGATCAGCCAGCCCTCGCCGACGGAGTGGAGCCTCATTCGGCTCGCAGCGCGGCGATGGGATCGAGCCGCGCCGCCCGGGTCGCGGGATACACGCCGAACAGCACTCCTACCGTGAGCCCCAGGCCCAGCGCGACGCCCACCGACCACCCGGTCACCCGTGCGGGCAGCGGAGTGACGGCTCCCACCAGCCCGGCGAGCGCCGTGCCCGCGGCGAGACCGAGCAGGCCCCCCACCAGCGAGAGGGTCACGGATTCGGCCAGGAATTGTCGGCGAATCGCGCGGCGTGTGGCGCCCAGCGACTTGCGAATCCCGATCTCCCGCGTGCGCTCGGTCACGCTCATGAGCATGATGTTCATGATCACGATGCCGCCGACCACGATGCCGATGGCCACCACCGCCGGCACGACCGTGAAGATGACTCGCGTAAGGCTCTGCCAGAAGGAAATGAGCCCCTCGGCGGTGTCGACGGTGAAGTCGTCGTCCTGGCCCGGCCGCAGCCGGTGCGCGATGCGCATCGCCTCCTCGGCCCGGAGCATCGCGTCAGACACCTGCTCCGCCGCCGCCATCTTGACGGAGATCACCGTCGTCTGGCGACGCCCATACAACGCCTCGAACGTGGTGAGCGGGAGCATCACGAAGCCGTCCCACGATTGGCCGAGCACCGTTCCCTTCTTCGCGATCACGCCCTTGATGGTGAACGTCCAACCCCGCACGCGCACCCGCTGGTCGACGGCCCGCGCGGCGTCTTCGAACAGCTTCTCGGCCACGTCGAACCCGAGGACCGCCACGAGGCGGCGCTCACGCACGTCCACGTCGCTGAGCGGGTCACCCGCCGCGAGCCGGTAGTCCTGCACGATCTGATAGGGGGCCGTGACGCCGAACACGAACGCGTCGCCGATCGTCCGGTTGCGCCACGCGACGTCGGCCGTGGGGGTGGGCCACCCCGACTGCAGCGCGATGGCTTGCGCGTCCGGGATGGCGCGCTCGACGTAGGGCACGTCCTCGGGCGCGATGATCGGCCGGCGCTGGATCCGGCTCCACGCTTCGTCGTCGATGAACCCCACCTGGATCGGATCGCGTCGAATCTGGAACGCGTTCACGCCCACGATCGCGCCGGCGAGCCGTTCCCGCACGTACGCGTTCATCCCCTGAATTACCGCGACGACCGCGATCAGGAACGCCACGGACACGATGATGCCGAGCAGGGTGAAGAAGGACCGCAACTTGTGGCCCCAGAGGGTCGCGAGCGCCTGGAGGACGGCTTCGGTGAGCTGCATCAGACGGCAAACTTAAGCGGCGAGTGCGGAATGCGGAGTGCGGAATGCGGAATGGACCGCGCAATCGTCGAGCCCTGGGGCGGGCATCGAGCATCGGGCCTTCCCCTTCGATTCCGCATTCCGCATTCCACACTCCGCACTTTGCTTATTCGTAGCGCAGCGCTTCCACCGGATCGAGCCGGGCGGCCCGACTGGCGGGGTAGAGACCGAATCCCACGCCGGTCAGGGCCGAGGCGCCGAGCGCGACGACGATCGACCACAGGGGCACGTTGGCGGGAATCGGGGTGACGTGGGAGATGGCGAACGCGAGGCAGCCGCCCACCAACATCCCCGCGGCGCCGCCCACGAGCGTCAGGGTCGACGCCTCGACCAGAAACTGCCACAGGATGGCGCGCCGCGTGGCCCCGAGCGCTTTGCGGACCCCGATCTCCCGCGTGCGCTCGGTGACCGAGATCATCATGATCGCGACGACGCCCACGCCCCCAACCATGAGCCCGATCGACGAGAGTACGAGCATCACGAGGAAGAACATCCCCGTGACCTGGTTCCAGGAATCGAGCAGCTTGTCCTGCGTCACGATCGAGAAGGTGTTCTCCTGGCCGGGTTTCATGCCGCGGATCGAGCGCAGTGTCGCGACCACTTCGTCCATTGCCTGCTGCTGGCTATAGGCGGGGGCCGGCGCGACCGCGAGCCGCATCCACCCCTTGAAGTAGGGCACGTGCTTGGCGAACGCGCCGTGCGGAATCCCGACGAAGGGCGGCGTGCTGCCGCTGAACAGGCTGGGGGGCGGGGTGTACACGCCGATCACGGTGAACGGCGCGCCGGCGATGTGGATCGTCTGGCCAATCGGGTCGCGCCCGCGGAACAGTTGGTCTTCCAGCTTCCGGTTGATGACCGCGACGGGGCTGTTGGCGAGGTCCTCGAGCCGCGTGAAGGTGCGCCCCGGGTAGACGTCGCCGCCGTTCACCTCCACCCACTGCGCGGACAACCCCGACACGTTGACCGACTCGAGCCGCAGGTCGGCGAACTCCACGGTGGCGGCGCTCTCGTCTCGGCGGGTGACGTAGCGCACCGAGGGGAGCTGGGCGACGCGGTCGGCTTCGATCTCGCTGATCGGCGGGTTG
>MNEL01000019.1 GCA_001917665.1 Gemmatimonadetes bacterium 13_1_40CM_69_22
CCTGTCGCCATCAAGGTCCTCCGCCCCGAGATCGCCGCGGCACTCGGCCCGGAGCGGTTGCCAAGCGGACGTGAGCAGGCCGAGCCCGAGCGCCCGCAATTGACGCCGCGCAACACGACGGAGCGGGTACACGTCAATAATGCCTGGGGGCACGCCCACTAGAAGCCGAACGACGTCTCGAACCCGCGTGTGGGGCGGCCCGCAGGGCTCGCCAGCGAGCCACCCGCGACACGCTCGCTGCTAATTGCTGAAGTGCACCACCGCGGACCCGCACCCCACGCCCTGCACCCACAGGTTCTGGTTGCCGGGGATTTCCGGCGCGATGTCCGTCTCGGACACGATCATCTGCGCGGTGAACGACTCGTCGATGCCGTCGCCGGCACGATAGAAATCGGCCAGCAGCACGACCGCATGGTCGCTCGTAGCGGCAGGTTTGGCCGCGTCGCTGCCCGTACACTTGAACGTGGTCGATGCGAGCAGCTGTGCGGTATCCCAGCGAACGCCCTCGCCGGCGGCGCACCCCTTCAACGGCCCCTGCCCCACGTCGGCCGTGCAGCGAAAGCCGCCGCCCGAGTGGACGAACGTCTCGCTGGGAATAGTGTTGGAGGCCGTGGACGCGTCATACGATCCGCCGCCGGTCAGGAAGACGACGCCGGTCGGGAATCCGCTCACCGTGCCGTTGAACCCGAAACCGTGCTTGCTCCCCGAACGTCCGTTTGAGAAGCTCGGCACCAGCGAGGCGGTAGGGGACGTCGGCCGGTCGCCACAACCCGCTCCCAGTACGACTGCCGATAGCAACGCGGCCGCGTGAGAGAGATGTTTCATGTGTGGCCTCCACAGTGGATGATGATCGTCTCAGAGCAGCCAGATCCGCCGCAAGAATGACACCGGCGACCAGCGGCGATCGCAAGGCGGACTGTCTTTGCGGGGCAAACAGTTACAGACGGCGATTGCCGTTCAAGGGAAGTGGCTTGTCAGCCGGGAGCCACACAGTTGCAGACGCGCCGATCCCGCTTGCCGCCTCGTCTGCATTTGTGAAACGATTCACGACGCAGGTGCCGAAATGCCCGAGATCACTTACGACGACTTCCTCAAGGTCGACATCCGCGTCGGCCGGATCGTCCACGTCGACGACTTCCCGAAGGCCAAGAAGCCCGCTTACAAGCTGCGGATCGACTTCGGCACGCTGGGGGTGAAGAGCTCGAGCGCCCAGCTCGTGAAGCACTACGAGAAGGCGGACCTGCTCGGGAAACTCGTGCTCGCGGTGGTGAACTTCCCGCCGCGTCAGATCGCCGACTTCTTCTCGGAGGTGTTGACGCTCGGGGTCATCGTGGGCGAGGGGGACGTGGTTCTCGTGCATCCGGACCGAGACGTGCCGCTCGGCGCGCTGTTGCGCTGATCCAACGCCCCTCCCGCACGCGCCGCTGGCGGCTCTGGGCGGCGGCCCCTAAGTTCGCCGCGTGGGATCGAACCGAATGAACGCCCGAACTCGGGCGACCCGGTGTGCCCTCGTGGCGTTGTGCCTCACGCCGTGCGCCCTCCGCAGCGCGGCGCCACAGCAGGCTCCCCCCGCCCACGGCTTGTTCGGGAGCGACGAGCCGCTCCAGCTCACCCTGAGGGCCGACTTCAAGGCCCTCGCGAAGGACCGCGGTACCGACCGCCGCACCCATGACGGCGTGCTCACCTACTTCAACGCCGGCGCCGACTCCGTCAGCCTCTCCGTGACGCTGCGCACGCGGGGCCATTTCCGGCTGAAGAGCGCCATCTGTGACTTCCCGCCGATCAAGGTCGACTTCAACCGGCAGCAGGCGACCGCCACGGTATTCCGCCACACCGGAAGCCTGAAGCTCGCTACTCACTGCGTGGACCGCCCGAGCTACGAGCATTACTTGCTCGAGGAATACCTCATCTACCGCGTCTACAACCTCCTCACCGATCTCAGCTTCCGGGTGCGCCTCGCGCACGTCACTTACGCGGACACCGCGAGCAAGCGCGAGCCGCTGACGCGCTACGCGTTCTTCATCGAAGACGACGACCGGATGGCGCGGCGCAATCACGCGCAGGTGCTCGCGCAGAAGGGGATCACCCAGGCCGAGACGGACATCGATCAGACGGGACTGCTCACGGTCTTCCAGTACATGATCGCCAACACGGACTGGTCGGTCGCGGGGCTACACAACATCGTGCTGCTGCGTGACTCGATCGGGACGATCTTCCCCGTGTCGTATGACTTCGACTGGTCCGGCGTGATCTCGCCCCCGTACGCGCGACCCGATCCGATCCTCGGCATCACGACGGTGCGACAGCGCCTGTTTCGCGGGTACTGCCGCACTCCGGAACAGTTCGCCGAGATCTTCGCCCGGTTCAACGAGCGCAAGGACGCGATCTACGCGCTGTACCGGAATCAAGCGGGAATGGAGCCGAAGCGGGTGGAGCAGGCGCTGCGGTATTACGACGACTTCTTCCGCACCATCAACGACCCCGGCCTGGTCAGGCGTGAGTTCCTGCGGACCTGCCAGCGCTGACACCACAGCTATGACTCTTAACCCGGTCGATCGCTCGCTGCTCCGGCTCTTGCTCTACTACATCTTCCTCGTGGTGGGGGCGATGGTCGTGGGACGCTACGTGCCCGCCGTGCGTCACGCCATCTCGCTCGAAGGGCCACCGCCAGGGATCACCGCAAAGGAGCTGCGCAAGGTGCTGGACGAGGGGGGCGGGGCAACGGGCGAAGCAGCGGCGGCGCGACCGACCCCGGCGACCGGCACCGCGCTCGCGATGATCGGCGCCCTGGCCCTCGTGATCCCGGTCGCGCGGGTGTACATGCTCACCAAGCAGCGCCAGGGGTACGACCCATCGGTCGTGCAGACGGTGATCCTCCTGCCGGTCGCCGTCGCGGGGATCGTGGCCGTCGTCCAGAACAGCCTCGCGCTCGCCTTCAGCCTGGCGGGGCTCGCCGCGGCCGTGCGGTTTCGCAACACGCTCAAGGATACCAAAGACGCCGTCTACATCTTCGTGGCGATGGGCGTGGGTCTCGCGGCGGGGGTGCAGGCGCTCGCGCTCTGCTTCGTGATGACGGTCATCTATAACGTCTCGGTGGTCACGCTCTGGACCCTGAACGTGGGCGACACCTACCCCGGCGAGCCACGCCCCAGCTTCACCGGTGAGTTCGCGATCGCCGCGGCCCCGCCCGCGGCCGACGACGAGCTGCTCGTGGACGCGGACCCGGCCGCGCAACCGCTCGTGGAGCGCGTGCTCGATCGGCTCACGAAACGGTGGCGCTTGATCGAGCACGGCTCCGGCCCGGACGGGCGCGTGACGCTCACCTACGAAGTACGACTCAAGAAGAAGACCCTGCGATCGGCCTTGATCGACGCCATCGCGCGTGAGGCCGCGCCCCATGTGGCGACGGCCACGTTCCAGGCGCTTGCCTAGCGCCGCTGTGGGTCGGCCGTCGCGGCCGGCTTCCGCTCCACGACCTTGGCCATCACGGGCGCGCCCGGCGCCAGCAGCTCCAGGCCGCCCACGACGACCTGCGTGCCGACATCCACGCCGCTCGTCACCTCGACGAATCCCGGTGTGCGCACGCCGAGACCCACCGGCTGCGGCGCCACCTTCCCGTCTTTGACCACCCACACGAGGGTCGTACCCTGCACTGGAACCACCGCGTCCTCGGGGATCACGATCGCCTTGGGGCGGACCGCCGTGACGAGGTGTGCCTCGATGAACATACCGGGCTGCAGCAGCCGCTCGCCGTTGGGGACGCGGGCCTTCACCAGGATGGTGCGCCCCGGCAATTGAACGACCGGGTCCACGAAATCCACGGTGCCCGAAAAATCGTGACCCGGGATCGCGGCGACGCGGAACGTGACCTCCTGCCCGGGACGCAACAGGCGCGCGAACCGCTCCGGCACCTGAAAGGCGGCGCGTTGCGGGTTCACGGTGTGAAGCGACGCGAGGCGCGTGCTCGTGGTGACGTAGTCGCCCACGCTCACGTAGCGCTGCCCCACGACGCCGGCAAACGGTGCACGCACGGTGGTGCGGTCGAGGCGGATGCGCTGGAGGTCGTACTCCGCCTGCGCGCTGCGGGCCGTGGCTTCCGCGCGCTCCAAATCGGCGGCCGACGACGCATTCTGCTTCGCCAGCTCCTTGGTGCGGGCCAGCGCCTGCTGCGCGAGGTCGCGCTGCGCCTCGAGCTGGGCCACCTGCGCCTTGAGCTGGGCGTCGTCCACTTTGAAGAGCGGCGTCCCCTGCTCCACCTCCTGGCCCTCGCGGACGAGGAATTCGACGATGCGCCCGTCCACCTCGGGGCGCAGGTCGATCGACTGCACCGCTTCGATTTGGCCGGTGGCCGCGATCTCGTCGCGCACCGTGTCGACGCGGGCCACGGCGACCTCGACGGGCAGCCCCATCGGCCCCCCGCCGCCGAAACCGCCCGGCCCACCCGCCCGGCCCTTCTTGCACGCGCCGGCGGCGAGCATCACGCCAGCGAGCATCACGTACCACACCCCGCGCATCTTGTCTCTCAGCCTCACTGCTGGTCTCGTTCTGGAAAGAGTCGCCTGCCAAGAATGTTCTCGAGCCCCGCTAGCGCCAGTCGGGTCGCGTAGCGCGCCTGGACGAGGGCTGCTTCGGCATCATCGAGGTCGGACTGCGCCGTAAGCAGGTCGAGGATCGTCGTCGCGCCGGCCCCATACCGGCTCTGCTGGACGCGGAAGTTCTCGCGCGCAACGCGCCGCCCCTCGGCGGCGAGCTCGGCACTCGCACGGGCCGTGACGTAGCCGTCGTACGCGGCGGTCACGTCGTGCTGCACCGCCCGGTCCATGTCCTGGCGGATCGCCCGCGCGACCTCACGCTTCACGCGCGCCTGACTCAGGGCGATCTCCCGCTGCCCGTTGTCCCAGAGCGGGAACGACAGGCTGAGGGTAAAGGTCGTCCGCTTGAAGTCGGACGGAAAGAACAGCGTGTCGAATGCGAGTGCGTTGAAGGTCAGCGTCGCCCGGGGAAGGTACGTCCCGAGCTGAGCGCGGAACGCCGCCCCGGCCGCCCGCTCGTTCGCCCGGGCCACTCGATACTGCGGTCCTTGGGTCGCGGCTTGGGCGATCGCAGCGGCGAGGGTGAAGGGTAGTTCGGACGCCGACGCCGTGTCGAGCGGCGCGGCGTCCGCGGGCCCCGTGGCCCCCACGCGCCGCCCCAGCTCGAGCCGCGCGATCCGCAGCGCCGACTGCTGCTGGAGCTGGCCTACGCGTGCCCGCGTCAGCTCGAGGCGGAGCTGCAGCGAGTCCGTCTGTACCGCCGCCCCCGATACGACGCGTGCCCGCGCCACGGCCAGCTGCTCCTCCGCTCGGCGCACGCGCTCGCGCGCCACCCGCTCGAGCTCTTGGCTCGCGAGCACGGCGTAGTATTCGAACTCGGTGAGCAGCGCCGCGGCGAACCGCGCTACGAGCTCGCCCGCGTGGGCACCCTCCAGAGCTGCCCCCGAGCGCGCCAGCTCGGCGAGCTTCTGCCCGCCCGTAAACAGGTCATATCGGGCGGTCAGCTGCGCCGTCACCTGAGTACGCACCGGCTGAAACGTGACGAAGTTGACGCTCTGGGGATTCGGCCGCGCGATGTCGGAGCTGAGGCTCACGGACGGCAGCACAAACACCGCGAACGCACTGCGCCGCGCCCACACGGCGTTGTCTACCTGCCCGACGGCGGCGACGTAGTTCGGGTCGAGCCCCGTGGCCCGCCGGAGCGCCTCGGACAACGTAACCGTGGGGGCTGAATCGGGAGCCGTCGCCGTCACCTGGAGCTGGAGCTGGAGCGCCGCGAGCAAGGCCAGCATCAGTCAGCCTCGACGGGTTGGCCCGCCCGCACGCCGCGCGCCTGCCGCGCCGTCAGGCGGTCGAGCAACAGGTACGCCACGGGAACGACGAACAGTGTCAGCACCGTGGAGAAGAAGATGCCGCCCACGATCGCATACCCGAGCGGGCGCCGGGACGCCGAGCCCGCGCCGAGCCCCATGGCCACGGGAAGGGCGCCCATGATCGTCGCCACCGACGTCATGAGAATGGGTCGCAGCCGGATCCGGCCGGCTTCGACCGCCGCGGCGACCGTCTCCATGCCGCGCGCCTTCAGCTGGTTGGTGTACTCGACCAAGAGAATTGAGTTCTTGGTGACGAGGCCGATCAGGAGAATCATGCCGATCTGGCTGTACAGGTTCAGGGTCGACCGCACCAGAAACAGCGTAGCCAGCGCGCCGGTCACGGCGAGCGGCACGGCGAGCAGCACGGTGAACGGGTGCACCAGCGACTCGAACTGCGAGGCGAGCACCATGAACACGACCACCAGCGCGACCCCGAACGCGAAGTACAACGCCCCACCGCTCTCCTTGAAATCGCGGGACTCACCCGCTAGGGCGGTCGAGCTGCCGCGCGGCAGCACGGTGCGCGCCACGCGATCGAGCGAGTCGAGCGCCTCGCCCAGGGCAAATCCGGGAGCCAGCCCGGCGGTGAGCGTGAAATCGCGCACCCGGTTGAAGTGGTTCAGCTGCCGCGGACCTACCCCTTCGCGGACGTGCGCCACGGCGTCGAGCTGGACGAGCTGGCCGTTGCGGCCCCGCACGTAGAGCCCCGACAGATCGCTGGGCGTGCGCCGCTCGGTGGAGTCGAGCTGGACCTTCACGTAGTACAGCTTGTCGTTGCGGGTGAAGGTGCTCACCCGACGGCCGCCCAAGAACGTCTGCAGCGACGCGGCGATGTCTCCGACCGGCACGCCCAGGTCCTCGGCGCGGTCGCGGTCGAAGGTCACCGTGAGCTCGGGCTTGTTGACGCGGAGATCGGTGTTGACATTGACCAGCCCCTTGATGGCGCGCGCCTGCGAGGTGAGCGTATCCATCGCCTTGCCGAGCACGGCGAAGTCGGGGTTTTGCACCACGTACTGCACCGGGAAACCGAAGCCGCCGAACGCGGGAGGGACGCTCGCGAACGCCAGCACGCCGGGAATGCCGAAGAACTGCGGCTGCACTTCGGCGACCACTTGCTGCACGTTGCGCCTCCGCTGGCTCCAGTCGGTGAGCCGGACGAACATGATGCCCTGGCTCACCCGCCCCTGGAAGCCGATGATGCTGAAGTACGCTTCCACGTCCTTCGTGCGGCCGACGATCTGCTCGATCTGCCGCTGGTAGCCATCCATGTAGGGGAGCGTGGCGCCCTCGGGACCCTGCGCGAAGATGACGAAGTAGCCCCGGTCGTCTTGCGGCACGAACTCCTTCTTGAGCACGCGGAACAGACCATACGCGAGCACGACGGTCGCCGCCGCGCCGGTCAGCACGACCGCGCGGTGACGCACGGCCCGGTCCAGCAGGCGCCGATAGTGCTCGGTGATGGCCGTGAAGCCGCGCTCGAAAGCCGTGAACAGCGCGCCATGCTGGTGTGACACGCGCAGGATCTTGGCGCACAGCATCGGCGTCAGGGTCAACGCCACGAATCCCGAGATCACGACTGCGCCCGCGACGGCGATTCCGAACTCGTTGAACAGGCGTCCCGTCGTCCCCTGGAGGAACGCCAGCGGGGTGAAGACGGCCACCAGCGCGATGGTCGTCGCGATGACCGCAAACCCGATCTCGTTACTGCCGCGCACCGCCGCCGCTTCAGGCGACTCGTGCAGCTCCTCCTGGTGGCGGTACGCGTTCTCGAGCACGATGATCGCGTCGTCGACCACGATGCCGATCGCGATGGTGAGCGCCAGCAGCGTGAAGTTGTTGATCGAGAACCCCAGGAAATACATGATCGCAAACGTCGACACGATCGACGTGGGGATCGCGAGCCCGGGGATGATCGTCGCCCGCAAATTGCGCAGGAAGACGAAGATGATCAAAACGACCAGGATCGCCGCGATTACCAGCGTCATGCGCGCGTCGTTGATCGAGTGGGTGACGAACACCGACGCATCGTAGCCGATGTCGAGCTTCACGCCGGGAGGCAGGTCCTGGTTGATCGCCGGCAGCGCGGCGCGGATGCGGCGGGCGACGTCCAGCAGATTCGCTTTGGACTGTCGCACCACCCCGATCGCCACCGAGGGGTTGCCGGTGTAGCGGAATACCGAGCGGTCGTCCTCCGGTCCGAGCTCCACACGGGTCCCCACCACCAGCTCCGCGAACTCCTGCGGCGTCTTGAGCTCGCCGAGCGAGCGGACTGAGAACTCGCGGCGCGACGACTCGATGCGGCCCGCCGGGATCTCCACGTTGCGGGACCGGATCGCGTTCTCCACATCCTGCACCGTGAGCGCGCGCGCCGACAGCTGGTCGGGCTTCACCCACACCCGCATCGCGTAGCGCCGCTCACCGAAGATCTGGGCGCTGCCCACCCCGGGCAGGCTCTGCAGCCGCGTCTTCACCATCCGGTCGGCGACGTCGGACAGCTGCATCAGGTCGTAGTTCGCTCCCGACAGCGCCAGATAGATGAACGGCTGCGCATCCGCCTCCTGCTTGGCGATCACGGGCTCGAAGATGTCCTGGGGCAGCCGGCCGCGCACCCGTGATACCTTGTCGCGCACGTCCTGCGCCGCGACGTCCACCGGGCGATCGAGGGTGAACTCGAGCGTGATGAAGCTGAACTCCTCCTGGGACACGCTCGTGAGGGTGCGGAGGCCCTGAATCGTCGACAGCTCCTCCTCGAGGATGTCCGTGACCGCCGTCTCCACCACCTGCGCGTTTGCACCCGGCAGGCTGGTCGTGACGGAGATCACGGGAGGATCGACGTCCGGGAACTCGCGCACCGACAGGCGCGAGTAGCCGATGACCCCGAACAGCACGAGCGCGGCGCTCGCCATACTGGCAAGCACCGGCCGCCCGATGGCAACCTCGGAGAGCTTCATGCCGCAGAGCGTCCTTTCAGGAGTTATCCTCTACGCTATTGACGAACGAGGCGCTGCGAAATCGACACAACTGGCCGTTCGCACAGAAACGTGGGGAAACGCCGCACGGTTTCATGTAGGATCAAAAGCTAACCAGGCCCCGAGCACTTTGCAGGGGCTGTGCGCTTCACGTCTCATGAGCCCCGTGCGTATGAATGGAATCGAGACAGGAGCCACTCAACATGGTAACCGTACACGAGTCCTCTCCCGCGCGCAGTCCCCGGGCGCGGGCGCTGGCGGCGCTCGCGTTGACGCTCGGCGGGTGCTTGTCCAACCCGCCGGGCGTCCGCGGCGTCGCGGGCACGGCGCCCGCCCCGAACGTCTTCTGGACTCCGCCGCAGGAGCGGGCGCCGCGCGACACGACCCGGGCGACTCCCTCCCCCTTCCTTCCTCCCGACCTCGCCCAGCGGGTCCAGGCGCTCACGCTCACAGACATCGTCGACATCGCACTGCGCAACAACACGGCAACGGCCGCCGCCTGGGCGGACGCACGCGCCGCGGCGGCGACCTACGGCGCCGCGCGGGGGCAATACTATCCGACCGTCTCGGTGACCGCCACCGCCACCACGGTGAAAACCGCGGCGACGGCGGGTCGGGTGTCGGTGCAGCAGCAGCTGTACGGGCCCACGCTGAATGCGTCCTGGCTCCTCTTCGACTTCGGCGTCCGCTCGGGATCGGTTGCCGGGGCTCGGGAGGCGCTGCTCGCCGCCGACTGGACGCACAACGCCGTGATTCAAAACGTCGTGCTGGACGTCGAGACCGCCTACTTCCAGTACCACGCCACCAAGGCGCTGCTCGCCGCCCAGCAAACCACCTTTCAGGAAGCGCAGACCAACCTCGAGGCAGCGGAGCAGCGCCACCGCGTCGGGCTCGCCACCATCGCCGACGTGCTGCAGGCGAAGA
>MNEL01000043.1 GCA_001917665.1 Gemmatimonadetes bacterium 13_1_40CM_69_22
CCCGCCCGCTTCGACCCGCCCTCCCCCCGAACCCACCGAGCCGCGTTCCTCTCCGGGGAACCAGAAGCCGTCGTTGTCCTCGAAGACGACCCGTCGTAGCCCAGCCCAGTCCCGGGCGCGCAGCAGCGCGGGCGCGAGCTCAACGGCGTGCACCCCGTTCAGCCCCCGTGCCCGCAGCAACGCGAGCAGGTCGCGCGTCTTGGCCTCGGGCGTGAGCAGGAGGAGCGGCCGGTCGGGCAGGGCGAAGCCCCGGAGCAGGCCGAGTGAGAACCAGTCGGCCGGCGGCTGGGGGAGCCGGAAGGCGAAGTAGAGATCGCGCCGCTGCCGGAGCACGCGGTCCCGCAGCGCACCGGCGCGCTCCGCCACTTCGTCCTCCAGCGCCCGATAGTAGAGCGGCAGCAGGCCCGCCTCGCGCAGCGTCGGGTAGCGCGCGGCGAAGGGCAGCGAGTCGAGCGCGCCGCGGCGTCCCAGCTGCGTCAGGGCCCGTCGCCACGCCGCGTCGCAGAACTCCTGGCCCATGCCGTAGCTGCGCCCGCGAGACCCGGCGTCGCGGAGCGGATCACCCAGGTCGAACCCCAGCGCGATCACCAGGGTCCGCTGCTCCCCGGCGAGCCGCCCGAGCGCTGTCGCGGCAGGAGCGAACCCTCCGGCCCAGAGCGCCGTATCGAGCACGCACGGCGCCGGCAGCGCCTCGCCGCGAGCACCCCGTGACGAATCGGCGGGCGGCAGGCGCGCCGCGGCGTAATCGAACGCCGGGATCCACGCCACACTGGTGGGCCCGAGCCGGTTGACGGCGTCGCTCCAGGCGCGCCGCACGGCGTCGCGCTCCCACCAGCGCGCGTGCGCGGAGTCGGCCCCTTCGGGATACGCGTCGCCCGACAGCAGGTTGAAGCCGCCGACGTCGAGGAATGTGACGAGGGAGTCGAGCGTGGCGGACGGCCGCGGGACGCGCTGCTGGTCCCGCGTCGCCAGCAGAGGCGTCCACAAGACGCGCAACCCCTGCTGGCGGAGCCAATCGGGCACGTTCGTCGCCCGCGCGAGTTTGCTGTCCGGGATGAGCGGCAGTTCGGTGGTGCCCACGGCGCCGGGAGGCTCGAGCCGCGGTGGCTGCAGCTCCACGGGGAGCGGCGCCTGCTGCAGCGCAAGCGGCACTCCGCGCGCCGCCGGCGGCACGTGCGCCCACTCGGCGGGGCGGCGCGTCCAGCGCGCCACCGCCGTAAGGAAGGCATACGTGTCGGCGAGCGCGTCCGCGGCCAAGAACGGCGCGGTCGACGGCCGGTATTGCGGCCCGAGCGTCCCCAGGGCGTGGCGGCTGATCACGATGACGAGCCCGTCGCCGATCCGCACCGCCGCCGCGATGCCGGCGTCCGGTCGTCCCGCGGGCTCTTTGGGCGCGCGCACGAAGGCCCGCTGGCTCGTGATCGCGAGCAGCTGGGTCGGCGAGCGTGCCACCACGACATGGTTGCGATCGAGCGGAAACGAATCGTACACGGAGCCGAGGGGCTCGTCGCCGATCGGCCGGGCGATGGCCCACGGCTGCGCCCGCCCGGCCGTCAGCGTGCGCGTCGTCGTATCCTCGAGCACGCGATCCCCAATCGAGATCCCCGCCCCTTCGTATTCGAGCCAGCGGTTTGCCGTCCACCGGTCGAGGTAACCCTCGCCGTCGCCGTCGTAGCCCAACACCACGACGCCCCCGCGCCGCACCCATTCGTCGAGCAGCGTCAGGTCGCCGGCGGTGAGGGCGTCCGACGGCGCTTCGGGCTCGCGGCCCAGGAGGAGGACGAGGGTGCGGAACCGCGGGAGGTCACCCCGCGTGAGGTGCGGATAGAAGCGCCGGTAGCGGACGGTGTACCCCGCGTCGACCCAGGGACGGGCGGTGCCGTTCAACACGACCGGGTCCGACAAGGCGAGGTCGAGCAGCAGCAGCCGGCGCGCCTGTGGCTGGCAGGCGGCGAGCACTAGCAAGACGGACAGGCGGGCGGCCGGACGGGCGGACGGCGACAAGTGCATCGTGAATGGTAACTCTAACCGCGCCTCACTTCCGCCGCGCGCACCGGAAGCCCGTGTTCCAGACCGCCCGGCGGTCCTCGGGAACCCAACTGCGATAGAAAACCGATGCGTTCTTGGGCGGTGTGTCGAAGGCGCCTCCCTTGATCGCATGGAGAACCTGGCCGCTCGAGCCCAGGGTCTCGGCCTCGACCCATTCCCAGGCGTTGCCGATCAGGTCCACAGCCCCCACGCCCGAGCGCCCCAGCGGGAACGAGCCGACCGGCTTGAGGGTGTCGGTCGCCCCGGCCGCGTTGGCACGCCCGGCCTCCCAGACGTTGCCCCACGGATACGCGGCCCCGCTCGGACCGCCGGCCGCCCCCTCCCACTCCGCTTCCGTGGGGAGCCGCGCGGCAGGATCGCGCCACCGGCAGAAGGCCTGCGCCTCGGCCCAGAGGACGCCGGTGACGGGCCAGGTCGCGGGCGGCGCGTGGGTCCATGGCGCTGAAGCGCGGGTGGCAAGCAGGAACGGCGCGTAAGCTCCGACTGTGACCTCGGTCGAGTCGATGTAGAAGGAGTCGAGCGCAACGAGCGTTGTCGGTCGGCCCGGGCCACCGCCCACGCGGTAGGTGCCGCGGGGCACGAGGGCCATGCCTGCCGCCCTCCTTGCCGGGGGGGGGCGGCGAGCGCCGACCCACAGCGCTATCCCGGCGCCGCCGAGCAGGAGTGCGGCCACTCCGAGCTTCAGCCAGCGGGGGCGCGGCACCCGTCGGTCGGCGGTGGGACGGGTCAGCATGTCTACGAAAGTCCGAGCGGTCGGCGGCCGGTCGGCCGGGAGTTTGGCGAGGCCTGCAGCGAGCGCCGCCTCGACGTGAGCTGGGAGACTGGGCCGGAGCGTTCGGATCGGCGGGGGCGGATCGCTCAGCACGCGGGCGATGATCGCCTGGACGCTCGGCCCCGTGAACGGCGGCTCGCCGGCGAGCATCTCGTATAGCACCGCCGCCAGCGCGTAGACGTCCGAGCGCGCGTCGACCCGCTTCTCTCCACTCGCCTGCTCGGGGCTCATGTACTCCGCGGTCCCGACGGTGACGCCGGTACCGGTGATCGAGGCCCGGTCGGCGGCGGCGCCGCTTTCCGCGACTACCTTCGCGATGCCGAAGTCCGAGACCATGGCGTGCCCGCGAGACAACAAGATGTTGCCGGGCTTGATGTCGCGGTGCACCACGCCGGTCTCATGTGCGTATTCGAGGGCGTCGCCCACTTCGGCGGCGATGCGCAGCGCCTCGTCCACGGCGAGCGGCCCGTCACGCGCCAACCGATCCTTCAGCGAATCTCCCTCCACGTACTCCATCACGTAGAAGAGCAGCTCGTCCGCTTCGTCGGCTTCGAACAGGGGAACGATGTTGGGGTGGGAAAGCTGGGCTGCGAAGAGGACTTCGCGCTGGAAGCGCCCGCTCCCCAGGTAGGCGCGAGTCGTCGGCGGCAGCACCTTGATGGCCACGCGCCGGCCGAGCTTTACGTCGGTGGCGAGGTAGACGGTCGCCATGCCGCCTTGGCCCAGCTCGCGTATTAGGGTGTAGCGGCCCGCGAGGGCACGGGTCAGGCGGTCGAACAGCGGGTCGGCGGGCATGGGTGACTCTAAGTGGCTAGGACAATGCCACTTGAGTCACCCCCTCGCAAGCGTACGTGCCGGCTAGCTACCGCAGCAGCATGTCTTGCAGCACGTGCCCCATTGGCTCCCTTTCCATCGAGCGATGGATTGGTGCCACGTGTAGTTGCCGTGGGTATCCAGTTTAAGCGAGTCTGGTTGGCGCGTCTCGAGGCTGTCCGAGAGCAAGAGCGAGCGCCAGACCCCGTGTTGCTTGTCCACCCACCACCACGTCCACTTGCTTGGAGTGTACCCGAGGGGGGCGTAGACCGTCGACTTTGTCCTGATCCGAGCGATGATCCGTCCGTCGGCGAGGTCGGTTGAGTCAAGGGCCCAGGCACCCTCCTCGGGCTCGATCCAGGCCGAGTCGCCGGTGCCGATCTTTCCCGTCGCGAAGTCCATGCGCTCGGCGTCCGCCGCGCCGATCACCGAGTCGAACTTCAACGTGGCCGCGTAGTTCCGGATGCTGTCGAAGGGCACGGTAGTCACCTGTATTTTGGTGAAGTGCTGCGGCCCGGGTGTCTCGTAGTAACACCCAACCGCGAGGGCAACCCCTGCAAGGCGAACGACATCGATTGTCTTGGGCCACTCTGCACACGCGCGCATAGTGTCTCCTCGTTAGGGCCGCATTACTTCGTCGCCTGCACGATTCGTGTCATTCGTGCCACCATCGGTTGCAGTCCGGGCTCTGATCCCGACCATAGCGTCAGGACGGCCCGGGCCCAGCGGTGCGCCGCTGCCGCGTGACTACGCGCAGCAGCGAGCTCCGCGCGCAGCGCCATCATGCGGATGAGCCCACCGGCAAGCGGGACGTAGTCGAGGAGCGCCGAGTAGACCTGGGGAAGGTTCTCAAGGGTGCCGTCGAGGTAGCGCTCCGCTGCGGTGGTGTCGCCCAGGGCGACGAATGATCGAGCCATGAGGTACGCGTATTCGTGTGAGGTCGCCGCGGTATCGAGGTTCGCCCGCACGAACGCAGTGTCGCCGTGCGCGAGCGCCCATTGCATGGCCATGATCCCGTCTGGTCCCGGGGGTGTCGTTCGGTGGGCAGATTGCAGCCCCATGACATCGAACACCAATTCGGCAGGGAGATCCAGCAGCGCGCTGCGGGCCGACCCTCTCCGGGCCGGTGGCAGCGTGCCCAGCAGCTCCTCGATCCGCCGCTCCAGAACCAGGATGCTCTCGCGGGGCGCCGCCACCGCGGCGTACGCGAGGAGTCGCAGGCCAGCGAGGCCTGCACTGAGCGGAAGCGTCACCGCCTCGTTATCGGCACTTTGGTGCAGCCAGCTTGTGTCCTCGATGGCGACCAGCCGGGCGGCCAGTGCCGGGCGCCCGAGCAGGACCGCCACCCCCGCGACGCCGGGAGTCGGCGCCCGTATCGTGCGCAGGAGCGAATCCCCCGCTTCGCGCGCTGCGTCGAATTGTCCCGCCTTGACGAGCAGGCGCACGGTTGCGACAGCGTCACTCACACGCTGGGGTGACTGTCGCTCGAGCCGTTGCGCGGCGGCCATCTCGATCAGGGCGGTGTGCCGTTCTCCCACGATGGGCGCGATCTTCCCACTCACCTCGAGGGCATACGCGAGTGCTCGGTGTGCCACGGGATCCTGAGGGAAGGCCTCTACCCAGGCGGTGCTGATGTCGGCGAGGACTTTGCGGTTGATTGCCAGCGCGAGATCCTGGGTCTTCGGCCTGTGGCCGCCCCGAGCCATGACGGCCCCGGGAAGGGGGTAGAACGCCACGGTGTCGCCCGCGACTTCCGGGAATGCGTAGTATGGGAGGGTGTCGAGCCGACCCTCGCGCCACCAGAATTCCTCCGCCAGCAACAGACGCGCCATTCGCTCTCTCGCACGAGTCCCGAAGGCGAAGTTGAACGATGGGGCGAGGAGCAGCGCCTTCCGGTACGCCAGCGCCGCCGTATGCCAGCTCCCCCGGAACACGAAGCGCATAGTGTCTGCGGGATCGCGGATCACAACCGGATCCTCCGCGTTGCACTGCGCGAGCCCGTACCAGGCGTCGAAGTTTGCCGAGTCCCGCTGGAGCACCTCGCGGTAGCGCTCGCACGCGTCCGGCCAGCGGCGCTCGAACATGGCTTGCTGGGCGAGCAGCAGGGGTCGGGCCGTGCCCCCGAGCCGCTCGAGCAGCCCGTCCGTCCGCCGGGCGATCGCCGCGCGGTCGCGCATCGCCTCCGGTGTCGAATCGGCCGCCCACAGGAGCACCTGTCCGAGCGATGCATACGCACGCGCGAAGTCCGAGTCAGCCGCGATCGCCGCGCGCAGGTGCTGCGTGGCGCCCGCGAGATCCCAGGTCCGAATGGCGCGCGCGCCCTGGGTATAAGCGCGCAGGGCGGCGATCGAGTGGGTCTGCTCGGTCCCCGCGCCGCTGAATGCCCCGGGATCCGCGGCGAGCAGCGAGTCGGCGAGCGCGTCGAACGCGGTGCCGGCACGACTGCTGTTGGCCGCAAGGCGCGTCTTCGCCTCGCGCAACGGCGGGCCGCCGCGCGCGGCGTCGTACACGCCCACCGTGAGGCGCAGCGTGTCGGCAGCACTCCACAGTTGCCCCATCACCAGCCGCCCGGCCCCCAGCTCGCGCGCGATGGCGAGTCCGGTGCCGAACCCGATCCGGAACGGTGCCCGCGCGCCGCGCCGCTCGAGCGCGTCGTAGATCCGTGTCCGGTCGGCGAGCCGCACGTCGCTCCAGCGGCCGAACGACTCGCTCAAGTACTCGGCGCAGTCCGCGCCGTCCAGCAGGGACGACCCGCTCCCCTCGCGATGTACGAATGGCAGGATCACGTAACGGGCCGTGTCCAGCGCGGGACGCGCCGCCCGGCACGGTGGCAGGGAGCCATCGGGGCACTGCGCGGCGACGCGGGGCGGCGCGCCCGCGGCCAGCAGCGCCGTCAGGGCGAGCACGCCGGCCGGCCTACCGATCGCCCGGCCGCCGGCTCTCACTCGGCCCCCTGCGTGAACGGCAGCAGCCCCTCGCGCATCTCCCTCGCCGTCTGCCAGCGCTCCTCGCGCGACTTCGCGAGCGCGCGCGCGACGACGGGTGAGAGTGGCTTGGGGACGTCGCGCCGCAGGCTGCGGATGTCCGGCGCCTTCTGGTGCTGGTGCATGTCGAGCACCGCGGCGGCGCTGACCGACGAAAACGGCGGCCGGCCCGCCAGGGCTTCGAACAGCACCACGCCGAGCGAATACAGATCCGTGCGGCCGTCCACGTCCGGGGCCCCCGCCGCTTGCTCGGGGCTCATGTATTCTTCGGTGCCGACGACGAATCCGCTGCGCGTCACGCGGTCGTCCCCCGAAGTTGCGATGGCGCGCGCGATCCCGAGGTCGACGAGCACCGCGCCCTGCGGGGAGAGCACGATATTGTCGGGCTTGATGTCACGGTGCGCGATCCCGTGCTGGTGGGCGTGGCCCAGAGCGTCGAGCACCTCGCAGGCGATGCGCGTGGCCCGGTCCACCGGGAGGCGCGCCTCGCGGCGTAGCACCTGTCGCAGGGTCTCCCCGGCGAGGTACGGCATCGCGAACCAGAGGAGGTAGTCGGATTCACCCGAGTCGAGCAGGCGCGCGATGTGCGGATGGTCCAGCTGGGACGCGTAGCGGATCTCGCGCAGGAAGCGGTCGGCCGCGACCGACACCGCGAGCTCCGGGTGGAGCACCTTGATGGCGACCTTCTGGCCGGCCCGGTCGTAGGCGCCGAAGATGGACGCGTTCCCACCGCGGCCGACCGCTGTGATCACGTTGTAGCGGTCGCCCAGCGCCTTGCGGACCCGTTCAATCAGGTCGCGGCTTGACATCGCTCACTCCCCGTCCTACCAGCGGGCCGCGGGCGCTCCGCACGCGGCGCCCCCTGGCGAAACTCAACAATAGGGTCCCCTGCGGAGGGGTGCCAGGCGGTCCGGAAGTCGAGCGGCGGCGACGCTTCCACCGATGCTGCGCGGGCGGAGTCAGGCGGGCGTCAAGCCGATTTACCCAGACAGGGCTAGGATAGGACGCACCATGCCGCAGATCGAAGCTGTCCAGGGCGATATCACGCAGCAGGCGGTCGACGCCATCGTCAACGCGGCGAATACCACGCTGCTCGGCGGCGGCGGCGTGGACGGCGCTATCCACCGCGCGGCAGGACCCCAACTGCTCGAGGAGTGCAGGCAGCTCGGCGGCTGCCCCACGGGCGAAGCCCGCCTCACGCGGGGCTACAGCCTTACGGCCAGGTACGTGATCCACACGGTGGGCCCCGTCTGGAGCGGTGGGAAGCGGCGCGAGCCGGAGCTGCTACGCAGTTGCTACAGCAATTCGCTCGAGCTCGCGCGGACCCACGGCATCACGTCGATCGCCTTTCCGTCCATCAGCACCGGAGCGTATCGCTATCCGATCGAGCAAGCGGCCGCGATCGCCGTCGAGGCAGTGCGGCGGGAGCTGGCGCAGCCGACGACGATTGCACTGGTCCGATTCGTGTGTTTCAGCGAGGGGGACCTCGAAGTG
>MNEL01000017.1 GCA_001917665.1 Gemmatimonadetes bacterium 13_1_40CM_69_22
GCGGTGCAGGCGGGCGTGAAGATCGCGTTCGGCACGCGGTGCAGGCGGGCGTGAAGATCGCGTTCGGCACGGACGCGGGCGTGTATCCGCATGGCTGGAACGCCAAGCAGTTCGCGCACATGGTGCGGTGGGGGCTGACGCCGATGCAGGCGATCCAGGCCGCCACCGTGAACGCGGCGGACCTGCTGGGGTGGGCGGACCGCGTGGGCGCGGTCGAGCCTGGGAAGTTCGCGGACGTCATCGCCGTGGCGGGCGACCCAGTCGAGGACGTCACCGTGCTCGAGCACGTCCGCTTCGTGATGAAGGGGGGGGCCGTCGTGAAGGACAGCCTCACGACGGGCGCGACGCGCGCGCGGTAGGGCCGGTGCCTTGCCGCGCGCGGCAGCGGGCGTTCTCTTAGAGTGGACCGCGCAATCCGGAGGTCTTCCATGCGTGCCGCGATGCTGATGGCGTTCTTGCTCATCTCCCGCTCCCTAACGGCGCAGGAAACGGCGTCCGACACGTTGCTCACCGTCCAGCACTACCTCGACTGGGAGCAGGTGAGCGACCCGCAGATTTCCCCCGACGGCGCGCAGATCGTCTACACCCGCCGCTGGGTCAACAAGCTCGAGGACAAGTGGGAGTCGGCTTTGTGGATGATGAACGCCGACGGCTCGCACCAACGCTTCCTCGTGAAGGGGTCGAATGCCCGCTGGTCGCCCGACGGGACGCGGATCGCCTTCCTCGCCGACGGCGAGCCCAAGGGGACGCAAGTTTTCGTGCGCTGGATGGACGCCGAGGGCGCGGTCACGCAGATCACGCGGGTGGAGGAGACGCCCGCCGACCCCCGCTGGTCACCGGACGGCAAGGTCATCGCGTTCGCCATGCTGGCCCCGGACTCGAGCGTGTGGAAGATCTCGTTGCCGCAGCCGCCGCAGGGAGCGAAGTGGACCCCCGCGCCGCGGGTGGTCGACGATCTCCACTACCGGCAGGATCGCGTCGGCTTCATGAAGCAAGGCTTCACTCATCTCTTTCTCGTCCCGGCCGAGGGCGGCACGCCGCGCCAGCTGACGTCGGGGCACTGGAACGTGGGGGCGCGCTTCGACGGCCTTTCGGGACGCGTGGGCTACGATTGGACGGCGGACGGCAAGACGCTCGTGTTCGACGGGCTGCGCGACACGACCTGGGACGGCCAGTACCGGGTCTCCCGCATCTACGCGCTCGACGTCGCGACCGGGGCGATCCGCACGCTCGTGTCGCGCCCCGGCTACTGGGCCGACCCGACCGTGTCACCCGACGGTCGGATGGTGGCGTTCGCGGGATACGATTCCAGCGAGCACACCCACCGGACCGCCGATCTGTACGCGATCGGCATCGATGGGTCCGGGATGCGCGATCTCTCGAAGAGCCTCGACCGGGATCCCGGCGATCTCATCTGGGCGCCGGACGGCAAAGCGATCTACTTCACCGCCCCCGACCGCGGCGCCATCAACATCCACTCGGCGGACCTCGCGGGTGGCGTACGCGACGTGACGCAGGGCGCGCAGGTGGTGTCGCTCTCGTCCGTGGCGCGCAACCTCATGGCGGTCGGGATTGAGAGCGACCCGACGCATCCCGCCGACGTGGTGCGTCTCGACCTGCGCAAGCCCGGTCACCAGACGCTCGCCCGGCTCACGAACGTGAACGACGACGTGCTGGCGAACAAGCACCTGGCGCGGACGGAGGAGATCTGGTACAGCTCGAGCGGCGCGACGCGGGTGCAGGGATGGGTGGTCAAGCCGCCGTCGCTCGATCCGGGGAAGCGGTATCCGTTGATCCTCGAGATCCACGGCGGCCCGTTCGCGATGTACAACGTGGGGTTCAGCTACATGTTCCAGAACTTCGCGGCGAACGGCTACGTCGTGCTGTTCGTCAATCCGCGTGGCAGCACCGGCTATGGGGACGGATTCTCCAACGGCATCGACCACAACTATCCCGGACCCGATTACGAGGACCTCATGGCGGGCGTGGATGCCGTGATCGGGCGCGGTCTCATCGACACGACGCGGATGTACGTGTCAGGCTGCTCGGGCGGTGGTGTGCTCTCGAGCTGGGTGATCGGCCACACGACGCGCTTCGCCGCCGCCGCGGTGCGCTGTCCCGTGATCGACTGGATCGCGATGGCCGGCGAGACCGACATCCCGCTGTTCACCTACAGCTTCTTCCACCAACCGTTCTGGGAGAAACCCGACGAGTGGCTGGCACATTCGTCGCTGATGTTCGTGGGCCGCGTGACGACGCCGACGCTGCTCATGACAGGGGAGCTGGACCGCCGCACCCCAATCCCGCAGACCGAGGAGTACTACGCGGCGCTCAAGCTGCGGCACGTCCCGACGGTCATGCTGCGATTCAATGACGAGTTCCACGGCACGGGATCGAAGCCGTCCAACTTCATGCGCACTCAGCTGTACATGATGAGCTGGTTCGAGAAGCACAAGGCGGGTAGCGAAGCCGCGGCGAGCAGTCAGGGTAACAGGTAATCAGGGCTCAGCGGTCCGCGAACGTCAGGCCGAGCCGGTGCTGGCTGCCCAGCAGCGCGGAGCCGGCATAGGCGTAATCGAGCGACACCTGCCGGAACTTGAGGCCCACGCCCAGGGTCACCGGCCGGGTCTCGAAGTCGCCGCCGGCGCGCGACGCGAGCCCCAGCCGGGCTACCACGAGCAGCTGGGTGGCGGGATCCGCGAGCCCGACTTCGACGCCGCCGCCCACTCGGCCGGGCGCGCCCCGCACGGCGGCGTAATCGGCGGCGAAGAGCAAATGGAGCCGCTCGTGGCTCGGACCGAGCGGCCGCAGCTCTGCCCCGGCACGCACGGTCCGGGGGAGCGGCGCCCCGAACCCCCCGACATTCACGTCGCCGCCTACGTACTGCAGGCTCGCCCCGATCGCCAGCCTGTCCGAGACGCGGCCGCGGACGCCGGCCGAAAAACTGGCCGCGCCGCCCGACGCTTCGGCGAGCGTCGTCGAGTAGTAGTTGACGGCCGCTCCCACGCTCGCGTGGCCAAGCTCCACGGCGCCGGCCAGCGCGAATGCCTGCTCGTTAGCCGAGAGCCGCTGTCCCGTGGGCGTGCCGCTGCCGCCGCAGCCGTTGCACACCACCTCGTCCACGCTGCCGAGATCGAGATACCGGATGCCGAGGGCGAGCCCGACCGAGCGCGTCCGGATGCCGACCGCCATCGAGCCGGCCTTCGATCCCTCGAACAACGTCTGGCCGCCCAGCTGCACCTCGAGATGCCGGACCGTGATGGCGCCCGCGGGATTGGCGAAGATACTCGTCACGCCGCCGGCCGCCGTGAGCGCGCCGCCGAGGGCGGCTGCGCGCGGCGCGGTCGTGAGCTGCAGGATCGGCGCGCCGGCCTCTCCGTTGGAGCGATCGATCGTTTGCGCTGCGGTCACTCCAGGCAGGGCGGCGAGGCCGACGGCGGCGAGCGCGTGACCCAGTCTCATGGTGACCGCCTCAGCGTGCCGGGCTCAGGATCATCAGACGCTGGCGCAGCAGCTCTGCGCCGGTCTTGACGACCAGGATGTACATGCCGTTCGGCAGCCCCGGCGACTCACCCCGCACGTCCCACTCGAACCGGTTCGCCGGCAGCGCGGCGAAGTCCCGGACCCGGAGCCCGGCGAAGTTGTAGAGCGCCATCGAGCGGGGCGTCGAGTCGTAGCTGAAGATGACGCGGCCACTCCGCACCGGGTTCTCCGAGATGAGAAAGATCTGGCCGCCCTGCAGCAGCTCCGCGCGCCCGAGGCGGCTGGTCACCGGCACTGGAATGTAGGCGACCGCCCGGCGCGCCGAAGGCGTGCCGGTGCCGAACACCGCGGCCACCCGCAGCCCGACGGTATCACCCTGGCGCAAGTGGTCGTTGAGTCGCACCGCCAGCAGGTAGGTGACCTGGCCGCCCGGCGCGACGTTCGCGCCGAGACCGACGAAGCGTGCGGTGGAGCCGCCGGCGAAGGGCGTGGGCAGGGAGAAGAGCGGCGCCCCTGGTGGGAGAGCGCCCGTCCCGGCCGAGTCGCGATAGAGGTCGAGCTCCGTCACGATGTCGGCGAGAGCGTGATTGCTCACGCCCGCCACGGTGACCGTGTCCAGCCGGTCGCCTTCGACCGTCGAGACCGTCACCACGAATTGCAGCGCCGCGTTGGCGCCAATACGGACTCGGCCGCTGGGCGAGTTCGCTCCCCCCGCCGCCGTCAGGGCGGGCGGCGCCTGCGCGAGCGCCGCCTGCACGTCGAGCTTGCCGTACCCCCACGAGGGGTTGGGCGATCCGCCGGAGAACCCCGTGGCGTACGATCTGCCGGTGAAGGCGTCACTGCGCGCCGTGCTGGTGAGGATCGCGCGAGCTTGCTCGGGCGTCAGATCGGGCCGGCGCTCGAGCAGTAGCGCCACCGAGCCCGTCACCATGGGCGTCGACATCGAGGTCCCGCTGAGCAGCACGTGCCTGCCGTCCGTGGCGATGAGCGCCGCGGGCGCGGCGGGATTGCTCGTGCTCGAGTAGACGGAGAACACCCCCTTGCCGGGAGCCGATAGCTCCGGCTTCTGCCGGGAGGGGAGGCTGTCGCGCACCGGGCGCGTGGGACCGGGTGAGGAGAAGGTGGCCAGGTCGCCGACCAGCTCCCGCACGGCGAACTGGAAGGTCCCGCCCTGCGCCACCCAATTCACACGGTTGACGTAGGCGGCGACGGTGATCGCGCGGGCGGCGTTCCCCGGAGAGGCCACGAGGTAGGCGTTATCACCGCCGCCGCTGAACGGGGCGCCGGCGAGCGTGCTGCTCGTCGCGTATTCCCAGATGTCGAACCGGCCTGAGCCGCCGAGAAGGTCGACACGGATCGTGATCACCCAGGTGCCCGCGGCGGGCGCATGGGTGGGGTCCGCGTCGTACATCTCGATTTCACCCTGGCCGTCGCCGTTGTGTGCGGCGGGGCCACCCGACGCGTTGTCGAGGAAGACGTGGCCCTGAACTGCTTCCGTGTCCGCTGGGGCATCGCCCCTGCGCCGGGAAACGGTCGTGCCGTCCGGGCGCCGCACCGTTACTGTGACGGAGTCGCGTGCGTCGTACCAGAGCGTGAAAAGCATGAAATCGTTCACGTTCCCCGTGGCGGGCGTGTAGCCAGGCACGGTCACGGCCAGCTGCGCCGTATCGCCGGCCGCGAGCGTGCGGGTCGCGTGCACGAGGAAGATCGGCGTGTTCCCCGGAGGAATCGGCGGGTTCCCGGTCGTCGCGGTGGGGTTACTGCCGTCGTTCCCGGCGGCGATGACGACGATGTGCCCGGGTCCCGAGAGCAGGTCGATCGCTTGTTCTTCGGCCTCGGTGCCGTCGTGCGGCCCGAACAGCGTGCCGAGGCTAAGGTTTACGACCGCCGGCCGGCCGAGCTGGTCGGCGCGGGCGAAGATGTACTGGATTCCCGTGATGATGTCGAGCGTCGAGAAGCCGAAGTCGCCGCCCTTCACCGCGATGATGTCCGCGTTGGGCGCGACGCCGGCATATTGATTGGCGCTGCCGGCCGAGCCATTCCCCGCCGCGATGCCGGCGACGTGCGAGCCGTGTGCCGCGATGTCGCGCTCCGTGCAGCCGCCCGCGTCGATCAAGGCAGCGCCACATTCGTTGCCGTCAGTGAAGTCCTGCCCGCCCACGTTCCCGGGCGGCGTGCCGGTGGTCGTGAGGTCCCAGAGGTACAGGATCCGGGTGGTCCCATCGGCGTGCTTGAAGTCGGCGTGCGACCAGTCGATGCCGGTGTCGAAGGTGCCGACGATCACGCCGCTGCCGGTCGCTCCCGTGAACGTCCCGCCGCTGGCCGTCCGCACCAGGCTGGCGCGGATGTCCTGCATGGCCAAGTCGTTGGTCGGTCGCGCGCGACGCGCGGCCTGCACGTATCGCACCCGCGCATCCGCCCGCAACGCGGGCAGGGCCGACAGCGGGACGCGCGCGCCGAGCAGCGCTCCGGCATGCACCATCACGCGGCCGCCCAGCGCCTCGATCACACCGGTCGACCGGTCGCTCAGCGACACGAACACGTCGACGAACGTCTCGGCGCGGCCGGGCTCGCGGCGCAGCATCACGACGCCGGCTAACGGCCGACGCAGCGCAGTACCCAACGCCTCGATACGGGGCGTTGCCTCGATGCGCGCGACAGCAGCGCGGTCGAGCAGCGGTCGGAGCAGGGGGTCGAGCTTGTCGGCTGGAGCCTGGGCGGGGGCGCCGGACGGCAATGCCGCCGCAGCGAGCGCGCTGAGCGCGAGGGCCGATGGGAGCGCGAAGAATCGCGGCACGGGGCTGGTAACATGGCGCACCGCAGCCGGTGCCGGCAAGTGGGCCGGGGCTAGCGGGCGCCGACGGCGCTGGACCTACGATTTGAAGCGGGACACTGCACGCGCGGGGCCCGGGTAGCACCGGGCCCCACTGGTTTCACGGCCGCTGCAGCTGGCTGGCGATCAGGCGTGCGGCGAGTCGCGCGTCGCGATTGATGTTGTACAGACCGCCGGTCGCGTCATAATTGTGTCCCACAAAATAGAGATCCGGCTGGTCGAGGCTCACCACTCGGTCGCGGCGGCGGGCAAAGCCGCGCCGGTCGAGTTGCACCAGCCCGCCGAGCGGCGCGAGCGCCGCGCTGAACCCCGTGGCGAGAATCACGTCATCGAAGCGGCCGGCCGTCCCGTCGGTGAAGCGCGCCCCCTCCGCCGTGAGCTCCGCCACGCCCGCGCGGACGTCGATCAACCCCTCGCAGATCGCGTCCACCAAATGGAAGCCGATGACGGGGATGGCGTCGAGAGGGCTGTAGGCGGGACGCGGCAGGACGGGCTTACCGCGGCGCAGCTCGGTCAGGAGGCGTACGAGGCCGACCGCGCCTTCCTGGATGGGGCGCGGCAGCTTCCGCACCCAGTAGGACACGTACTGGATCGGGAGGCCGGCAAGAGTGAGCGGCACCACGTTGGCACCCGATCGGACGGCGATCGTCACCTTGCCACGTGCCCGCGCGATCTCGCTGCCGATTTCGGCGCCGGAGTTTCCCACGCCGACGACCAGCACGCGCCTGCCTCGGTAGGAATCGGGTCGACGGTACTCGACGCTGTGGACGACCCGCCCACCGAACCACTGCCGGCCAGGCAGGGCCGGTATCCGGGGGTTCGCCACGATCCCCGTCGCCACGATCAACACCTCGGCGGCGTATTCGCCTCGGCTCGTCCGCACCGTCCACGCGCCGTCCGTCCGAGTGACCCGCTCGACGGCGTGGCCCGTCTCCACCGGCAGGTCGAATGCCAGAGCGTAGCGTCGCAAGTACTCCAAGAACTCGCGCCGCGGCACGAACAGCGGGGCGGAGTGCGGAAAGGGCATGCCGGGGAGGCTCGACATGTGCTTTCCGGTGTGGAGGGTGAGGCTGTCGTACAGATTCGCCCAGGTGTGGCCCACGGCATCGCCGCGCTCCAGCACTCGGTGGGGGACGCCGCGCGCCCGGAGCTGCTGCGACGTCGCGAGGCCCGCGGGCCCTGCCCCCACGACGAGCACGCGCCCGGGCTCAAGCATTCACCGGCTCTCGCACCTCGGCGCGGATGCCTTCGGCCACGCGATCGGCGAGCGCCATGATCGTGAGGTAGGGATTGATCTCGAGCGCATCGGGGAAGAGGCTCGCGTCCGCCACCCGTAGCCACGGCAGCCCGTGTACGCGGCCCCAGGCGTCGGTCACGGAATCGGCCGCGCTCCCGCCCATCCCGCAGCCGCCCATCAGGTGCGCCGCCGAGATCGACACGCGGCCCGGAAGAAAGTGCCGGGCGGCGACCCGCGCGTCCAGGCGGTCCGCCTCGCCCGCTTCGATCAGGGGCGGGTCGGCGGGGACGTGCACGCGCCGCGCGCCGGCCGCGAAGCAGATGCGCGCCGCCGCGCGCGTCCCGCGCGCCAGTGCCTCGAGCGTCTCGGGTGTGAAGCGGTAGTACACCACGGGCCGCCCGGCGCGGTCGACCGCGACCCGGTTGCCGGGCACCGCGCGGTCGCACGCGAGCAGAAGGATCATCTGGAGGCGCGGGAACGCGCGCATCGTCGCGCTGTGGGACGCGCCGAATCCCGTCAGGCTCTTCGCCGTCACGAACGGGAAATACATGCACGTCTCGAGCACGAAGCCGTCCTCCGCAGCGCGGTCTACGAAGTAGCTCTTGGGGTGGCCCACATCGTTGGTGATGTCGCGCGCGTGCTCGCCTACGAGAATGAGCGCGGGGTGACAGGTGAAAGCTTGGCCGAGCCGCGGCAAGCGAGCCGGCAGGGCGGAGCGGAGCAGCAGGGCGGGGGTCCCGATCGCGCCGGCCGCGCACACCACGATCCGCGCCCGGACCCGATACTCCCCCGGCGGCCACTCGGCTGGGCCGCCCTTCGCCCCCGGCGGTCGCCCGGCGACCCGCACGAGGAGCGAGCGGTCGACGCCGATCCGCACGACTTCCGCCCGCGTCACGACCTCCACCCCCTCGCGCTCGGCGCGCGGCAGCTGCACGCGGTTGGTACCCTGCTTCGCCTGGTTCGGGCAACCGAGGTTGCACAGGCTCGACCCGCGGCAGCCCCGCACGTTGACGGGGAACTGCTCGACTCGCAATCCGGCCTTCCGTCCCCCCTCGACGAACAACCGGTTGTTGTCGTTGATGAGGGAGTCTTCGAGCAGGTGGACGCCGTTCTGCGCGGCGAACTTCTCCGAGCGGGTCACGATGTCGGCGTGGTCGAGGCCGGGGACGCTCCAGCGCCGGATCACCCGCTCGGGTGCGGTGAGCGATGTGCCGGTGTAGACGACGGTGGAGCCGCCGTACGCGGATGCGAACGCCAGCGTCATCGTCCCGTCGGCTGTAAGGAATCCGCCGGCGTCGGCGTACAACGCCGCCGCCATCTCGAGCTCTTGCCCCGTGAACTCGTGGTCGCCGAGGCGCGGTCCCTTTTCGAGCACCACCACGCGCCTGCCGTCACGCACCAGCGCCGCGAGCTCCTGCGCCACGGTCCCGCCCCCGGCACCCGAGCCGATGATCACCACGTCGTAACGACGCTCCGTCGTCTCGCTCACCGGCGCACGTCCCAGCCCCGCGGGTCGGCGCGATAGCCGATCTCCCTAGCGGCGGCCGGCCGCCCGTAATAGCCCATGAACGCCAAGGTACGGAGGCCCCACAAGCCCCGCCGCATGAGCAGCAGGGGCGCGCGCTCGATGTAGGCAAGCAGCCGCGCGCGGCGCGCGGCATCGAGCGCGCTGAACCGGCGAGCGTACCGGGCGACGGCGATCCAGTCGATCAGCCTGAGGAACAGCTTCAGACCACGTCGCAGCGACGTGGGGCGGTCCGCGAGCGCGCGCTCGACGATTCGTTCGAGGTCGGTCCACCCAGCCGCATCCAACTGGGCCGCTTCGGGCACGACCGTCGTGACGACGGCGCAGAAGACGCGTTGCATGGGCGGAACCTAGGGGCCGTGAAGTGGGGCGGCAACGCGCGTTCGCACGCCGTAGACGGGTGGCTGCGAGGCGGGTTGGCGTCGGAGCGACCGGTGGACTTGCTCATCCTGCCGGATGGCGCCATGCTGGTGTTCGACGACTGCGGAGGCACCATATCACCCACGGTGAGGGAAGTCGGTGACCGAGGAGCTGCAGGGGTACCTCCGCCAGATCGACGCCGCCAAGCGCGAAGGTCAGGCGCTGGTCGCGGGGCTGTCGCAGGCGCTAGTTGAACTGGCGGCCCGGGGCGGAGCGTTGGTCTATCGCCGAGTGCCTGGTGCACTTGAACATCGCCGTGACGAAGACCCTGCCGGCGTTCGACCGGGCGATTGCGCGCGGCCGGGCGCGCGGGCTCGTCGGCCAGGGGCCGTTCCGCTACGGCTGGTTCGCGAACTGGATGGTGCGCTCGATGGAGCCCCCCCCGAAGCGCCGGATGAAAACGTTCAAAATCTTCCAGGTGCCGCCCGGCGCCACTCACTCGGCGGCCCAAGTCCTGCCCGAGTTCCTGCGTGTGCGCGATCAGCTCGCGGAGCGGGTGCGGCAGGCGGACGGGCTCGACCTGCGACGTCCCCGGGTCGTCTCGCCCGTCACGCCGCTCTTGCGGATGCCGCTCGGCGCCTACTTCGCGTTCGTGATCGCACACGACCGCCGCCACCTGTGGCAGGCGCGACAGGTTCGCGAGGCGCCGGGGTTCGGCGTTCGCGGATGAACCTGCGGCTCCTTGGCCGCGCAGCGGGGCGGCGCCGTTGGCTCGGCCTGCTGAGCTACTGGATTCCCGTCAACTAGACGAGTAGACGTCGAGGTAGACGCTGAAGCGCCGAGACGCCACGTGGATGTGAGGCACGAGTCTGTAGGGTTCGCCTTCACCCTCACGCCTCAGATCCACTCGGCGTCTCGGCATCTTGGCGTCTACCTGTTCACTCGCTCCCTCTCGAGCAGGGCTCGCTTCAGATCTATCCCCCAACGATACCCCCCGAGGTCCCCATCTTCTCTCACGACTCGATGGCAGGGCACCACGATCGCCACCGGATTCGTAGCACACGCCCTGGCCACCGCGCGCGTGGCCTTCGGATTGCCGACCGCGCGCGCGACTTGTGAGTACGACCGTGTGCTCCCGTACGGGATCTTGCGCAGGGCCTCCCATACGCGCCGCTGGAAAGCCGTGGCGCGCACGTCGATCGGCAATTCTAGATGCGGCTGGCACCCGTCGAGGTGCGCCGTGATCTCGGCCACCCACGAGCGCAGCGTGTCGTCGTCGCGGGCGATCGTGGCGGCCGGGAACTCGGCGCGCAGCCCGCGCTCGAGCGCGTGCGCGTCGTCGCCGATGCCGATGCGGCAGATGCCGCGCTCGGTCGCGGCGACGAGCAGCCGTCCGAGCGCGCAGGGGACGACGGCGAACGCGATGCGCGTCCCCGCACCGCCGCGGCCGTACGTGGCGGGGGTCATGCCGAGCCGCGCGTGCGCGCCCTCGTACACGCGACTGGTGGAGCCGTAGCCTGCTTCGTAGAGTGCGGGACTCACTTTCTTTCCCTCCTTGAGCTGGGTCTTGAAACGGTCGAGCCGGCGCTCGTCGCGATACTGCCGCGGCGTGAGGCCGAGCACGGCGCGGAACGCGCGGAGCAAGCGATGCGGCGTCGTGCCGGCGCGAGCGCTCAGCGTCGCGAGGCTCGCCGGCGCGTCCGGATGCGTATCGATCCGGTGGCACACGGCCCGCACCAACGCGATGCGTGGGTCCGCCGGCCTGGCTTCGCCGGGGCGGCAGCGCCGGCAGGCGCGGAACCCCGCCTGCTCGGCCACCTCGGGAACCGGGAAGAACGCGACCTGCTCCCGACGCGGCTTTTTGCTCGCGCACGACGGGCGGCAGTAGATGCCGGTCGAGCGCACCGCGTACACGAACGCCCCGTCGTAGTTGGAGTCGCGGGCCAGCACGGCCCGCCAGCGGCGCTCGGACGTCAGATCGGTAACGACAGCGGCACGGGTCACGCTGGAGAACTTAGCGCGTCCCCGTGCCGCGATCTATCCGTTTTTGGCGGGTGAATCTGTAGCCGACGGAGCGTGGCGTCAGGGTTCCACGGAGCGACTGTGTGCTTGTCGCGCAGTGGGACCCCGACGCCACGCTCCGTCGGCTACATCCAAGGCTCGTCTGCCGAAGGCCCGTAGATCGAGGGGACCTTGCCGTCCGCCATCCGCAAGTAGACCGAGAACTGCCCGCGGTGATGCACGCTGTCCATGAGCATGAACCACAGCAGGTCCATCTTGCGGATGTCCCCCATCTGCTTGGGCGCCACGAAGAACTTCACCGTCGTGTTGAGCTCCGCCTCCGGCGTCTGCTTGATGCGCTCCACGAACGCCTTGGAGGACTGCTCGTACGTCGAGATCACTTCCCCAAGCGTGCCGGGCGCTTTCGGCATCTTGCCGAACTCGATGCCCCCGTCCAGGGCCTGCTCACTCGCCTTCTGCTCCGTTACGAACATCCACGCGAGCTCCCGCGCGGACTTGCACTTGGCGTGCGGCTTCAGGTCTCCTTTGGCGGCCGGGTAGGCCTTGAGCACCCTCATCGTGGTGGGGAGCTCCTTCTGCAACGCTCCCAGGAACTGCTCCTTCTCGGTCATAGCGTCCTCCTTGTGAGGGATGCGGTATACGCTGCCAATAATACGTCGGCCAGCCTGCGATGATCCGGCGGCCCGGCGTGCTGCTCCTTAGTGAGAGCAGACGAGCCGGGTATCTTCGAGGGTGATCTACACCGTCGGCCACTCGACGCGGAGCATCGAGGCCCTCGTGGCCCTGCTGGAGGCGCACCGGGTGGGGCTCGTCGTGGACGTGCGCCGCTACCCGGCGTCGCGCCGGCACCCGCACTTCGCCGAGCAGCCGCTCGCCGCCGCGTTGCACGCGGCGGGGATCGGCTACCGGCACGGGATCACATGGAAACCCCGGCGTTCGAGCAGGCCGTGGCGCGGTTGATTGCGCTCGCCGGTGCGCAGCCCGTCGTCGTCATGTGCGCCGAAGCCGTGCCGTGGCGCTGCCACCGCCAGCTCATCGCGGACGCGCTGCTGGCGCGAGGGATCGCCGTCCGGCACATCCTCGGGGCGGGGGAGCCCCGGGACCACCGGCTGTCGCCTCATGCGCAGGTGCTCGCGGACGGGCGCCTGCGCTACCCCGGGCAACCCGACCAGATGTCGCTGTGTTGAACGGCGCGCGCCGCCCGGCGCTGAGGCCGCCGCCTCTAGGGCAGCGGCTGGCCGCGCACGCGCTCGAGATACGGCTGGAGCCGGTGCCCGGCGTAGCGGAAGGAGTCGGCCAGCAGCACCCCGAATACCGTGAGGACGGCCGCGAGCGCCGTGGCCGTCGCCCAGTGCCGCGGCCGGAACTGCTTGAGCGTCGGCGCCGTGGCCACGAGGCCGAGCAGCGAGCCGATCAGCACCACGGCGTCGAAGCTGGCCCGCTGCCAGTAGTCCGCGTTGAGGTGCAGCCACATCCCGAACTCGTCGAACGTGAGCGCGAGTCCCACCCCGTAGAGGATCGCGGTCGCCGAGAGCCACCGGCCGGTGGGTCGGCGAAACAGCAGCACGGCGCCGACGGCGGCGAGCAGGACGATCCCGTAGTTGAGGTGATGCAGGTGCGTCCCGCGGAAATGCGAATGGATGTCCGGCATCCTGCCGGACATGATCAGGAACACGAGGATCCGCGAGAGGACGAAGGTGAACGCGAACGCCGCCCACACCTTGCGGGCGAGAACATGAGCGGGCGCCGGTGGTGGTGCCGCTGGCCCGGGCGTCGCGCGCTCCGTGTACATTTCCGCCCCACCGCTGGAAGTTGGTTTCATAAGGAGACTCCAGCCATGCCGAAAGGGTAACATGGCGCGTCAGAACATCTCGAGCGGGGCGCCCTGGGAGCCGATCGTGGGATACTCCCGGGCGGTGCGCGTGGGGTCCGTCGTTCACGTGGCGGGCACGACGGCGACAGGATCGGACGGCAAGATTGTGGGAGTCGGGGACCCATACGCCCAGGCGGTCCAGGCGCTGCGCAACATCGAGCGCGCGCTGCGGCAGGCCGGCGCCGCGCTCCGGCACGTGGTGCGGACGCGCATCTACCTGACCGACATCGCCCATTGGCAGGAGGTCGGCCGGGCGCACGGCGAGGTCTTCCGCGCCATCCGGCCGGCGAGTACCATGGTGGCCGTGAGCGCGCTCGTGGCTCCGGAGATGCTGGTGGAGATCGACGCGGAGGCCGTCGTGGAAGCGCGCGGTGCGGTAGATTCGAAGCGGAGG
The DNA here is from genome assembly GCA_001917665.1 of Gemmatimonadetes bacterium 13_1_40CM_69_22. GTDB lineage: Bacteria > Gemmatimonadota > Gemmatimonadetes > Gemmatimonadales > GWC2-71-9 > 20CM-4-69-16. The sequence continues at coordinate 13,728 of MNEL01000017.1, forward strand.
TGAGGTTCCGGTGTCTGTGACGGACGTCGGTAAGAAGGCTACCGTAGCCTGTCCATTCTGCGCCACACTGAACCGCGTGGACCTCGGGCGGCTCGCCGATCGCCCGCGCTGCGGGGAATGCAAGCGGCCGATTCTCCTCGACCGCCCGATCGCCGTTGGCGATGCGACGTTCGAGCGCGTGATCGCCGACACCGAGGTGCCGGTGGTGGTCGACTGCTACGCCGACTGGTGCGGCCCCTGCAAAGTCGTAGCGCCGATCCTCGACGAGTTCGCCCATGATCGCGCCGGGGAGGTGCTGGTGACCAAGCTCGACACCGACCGCAATCCGGCGACGGCGCAGCGCTTCGACATCCGCGCCATCCCCACCGTGCTGGTGTTCTGGAAAGGCCGCCCGGCGGGCCGGCAGACTGGCGTCCTGTCTCGCGCGCAGCTCGACGCCTTGGTGGACGCGGCCGTCCGCTCGTGACATGACCTCCGGCACGCCGCTGCGCTACGACCCGGGGCCGTCTCCCCGACTGCGGGCCGACGTGTCCGAGCGCTCGCGCGGGGTCGCACTGGGGCTCGCGCTCGTGGGCGGTGTGTTCGGCCTGCACCGCTTCTACACCGGCCGGGCGCAGAGCGCGGTGTGGATGTGCCTCACCCTCGGTGGGTGCGGGATCTGGTACCTCTACGACGTCGTGGTGATCGCCGCAGGAGATTTTCGGGACGGGGACGACCGCCGCGTCGCTCGCTGGGAGGTCGGCGCGGACGAGAGCGGGGCGCCACGCTCCCGGCGCGGCGTCACGGACCTCGAAGACCGCATGCAGCTGCTGGAATCGCAGGTGAGCGAGCTCGCCGAGCGGCTCGATTTTACCGAGCGGTTGCTGGCCCAGGCGCGGGAGCGGGGGAGCCTACCTAAGGGGTGAGAAGCCGGTGAGAGGCCGGGGAAGGGGGAAGGGTCCTCGCACCACCCTTCCCCCTTCCTGGGCTTCTCACCGGCCTCTCACCGGCCTTTTTCAGGAGCAGGGATGAAGATCGGGGTCCCGAAGGAGACCGTCGCCAACGAGCGCCGTGTAGCCCTGACGCCGGACGTCGCCGGGCGGCTCGCGAAATCCGGCCTGACGGTGCTCGTCGAGCGAGCCGCGGGCGAGGCCGCCTCGTTCGACGATGAGGCGTACCGGGCAGCCGGGGCGACGGTGGTCGCGACCCCGGCGGAAGTCTTCGGACAGAGCGACGTGGTCCTCAAGGTGCAGCCGCCCTCGAGCGAGGAGACACGGCTGTGCCGCGAGGGGATCGCGCTCGTCGCGGTGTTTCAGCCCTCGGCCGAGCGGGAAGCCGTGTCCCAGCTCGCGGCCCGCCAGGTGACGGCGTTCAGTCTCGCGTTGCTCCCCCGCATCACGCGCGCGCAGGCCATGGACGTGCTGTCCTCCCAGGCGACCGTCGCTGGCTACAAGGCGGTCCTGCTCGCGGCCGTGGCGGCCGGTCGCTTCTTCCCGATGCTCGTGACCGCCGCCGGCACTCTCGCGCCGGCTCGGGTGCTGGTTCTGGGCGCCGGGGTGTCGGGGCTCCAGGCGATCGCCACGGCGCGCCGCCTCGGCGCCGTGGTGTCGGCGTTCGATGTGCGCCCTGCGGTGAAGGAGCAGGTGCAGAGCCTGGGGGCGAAATTCCTGGAGCTGGAGATCGGCGAGCACGCGGAGGCCGCGGGCGGCTACGCGAAGCAGCTGTCGGAGGAAACGCACCGCCGCGAGCTCGCGTTCATCGCGCAGCACGTGAAGGACGCCGACATCGTGATCACCACGGCGGCGATCCCGGGCCAGCGGGCGCCGGTCCTGATCACGGCGGACGCCGTGCGGGCGATGAAGCCGGGCGCGCTGATCGTGGACCTCGCCGTCGAGACGGGCGGCAACTGTGAGCTGACCGAGGCGGGGCGCGAGGTCGTCCGGAACGGCGTCCTCATTCTCGGGCCGCTCAACCTGCCGAGCACCGTGCCGTACCACGCGAGCCAGATGTACGCGCGCAACATCTCGAGTTTCCTCTCGCAGCTCATCAAGGACGGCACACTGCGGCTCGACTTCGACGACGAGATCATTCGCGACACGTGCGTGACCCACGCCGGGGAGGTGCGGAAGCCATGATCGACGGCTTGATAGCGGCCCAGGCCACGCCGGCCGAGCCGGCGACGGCCGACTACTGGTCCATGCTGTTCGTGTTCGTGCTGGCGACGTTCATCGGGCTGGGCGTGATCCGCCGGGTCTCCCGGCTGCTCTACACGCCGCTCATGTCGCTCACCAACGCGATCTCGGCGATCGCCGTGGTCGGGTCCATCGCGGTCACGGGCGGCGAGTACCCGAAGACGATCCGCGTCCTCGGGGCGATCGCGCTGTTCGCCTCCATGACGAACATCGTCAGCGGCTTCCTGATCACGGACCGGATGCTCAAGATGTTCAAGAAGCAATGACGTCCGCCGTCGCCCAAGTCGCCGCCATCCTCGCGACGGCGCTGTTCATCTTCTCGCTGTACTGGATGAACGACCCAAAGACCGCCCGCCACGCCGTGGTGGCGGGCGTCTCGGGGATGCTCGTCGCTGTGCTGGCGACCTGGTTCCAACCCGAGATCGTGCACCACGGCTGGATCGTGCTGGCGATCGTCGCCGGATTCATCGTCGGCGTCCCGCTCTCGCTCGTGCCGCTCACCGCGGTGCCGCAGCGGACCGCCTTGTCGCACGCGTTCGGCGGGCTCGCCGCTGGGCTGGTGGGCACCGCGGAATACTTTCTCGGGCTGGGTGAGAATCCGGCGCAGCTCACGGCGTTCCGGATGAGCGCCATCGTCGCCGAGGTGATCCTCGGGTTCCTGACGTTCACGGGGAGCCTGATGGCCGCGGGCAAGCTGCAGGAGGTCAAGTGGATCCCCCAGCGGCCGGTCACCTACCCGGGACAAAACGTCGTCAACATCGGCGTACTGGTGATCGCCGTGGCGCTGGGCGTGCTCGTTGTAGTGCACCCGACGGCCGCGTGGTCGGGACAGGTCTTCTCCGCGATCGTCGGGCTCGCGGTGCTGTTCGGCGTGCTGCTCATCATCCCGATCGGCGGCGCCGACATGCCCACGGTCATCTCCATCCTGAACTCCTACGCGGGTCTCTCGGCGGTCGCGATGGGCTTCGTGCTCAACAACAAGCTGCTCGTGACCGCGGGCGCGCTCGACGGCTCGAGCGGCCTGATCCTTTCCCTCATCATGTGCCGCGCGATGAACCGGTCATTCACCAACGTCCTCTTCGGCGCGTTCGGCACGGTGCAGAAGACGGCGGCGATCGGGGAGCAGAAGGCG
>MNEL01000058.1 GCA_001917665.1 Gemmatimonadetes bacterium 13_1_40CM_69_22
ACCAGGGGGCGGATCACCCATAAGGCGCCGCCGACCGCGAAGAAGGCGAACAAGGCTAAGAAGAAGTCTTTATCGTCCATTATCCTGGTCCAATCCGTTGCCCGTCGCGCTGCTTGTGCACGCGCCGCGCCCGAAGATGAAGACGATCGGCGAGGACGCCTTTCATGGCTAGTCTCCGTTGGGCTTGAACTTACCGAGCTAGTCCTGCGCCGCCAGCACCTTGCGCAGAAACTGGCCGGTGAACGAGCCCCGCACCCGGGCGACCTGCTCCGGCGGCCCGTGCGCCACCACCGCCCCGCCCGCCGCACCGCCCTCCGGCCCGAGATCGATGACCCAATCGGCGGTCTTCACCACGTCGAGGTTGTGCTCGATCACCACCACCGTGTTGCCCTTGTCTACCAGGCGATGCAGCACTTCGAGCAGCAGCCGCACGTCTTCGAAATGCAGTCCGGTCGTGGGCTCGTCCAGGATATAGAGGGTGCGCCCCGTGTCGCGCTTCGCCAGCTCGGTCGCCAGCTTGACCCGCTGCGCCTCGCCCCCGGACAGGGTGGTGGCCGATTGGCCGAGGTGGATATAGCCGAGCCCTACGTCGTTCAAGAGCTCCAGTTTCGCGCGGATGCGCGGCTGGTTCTCGAAGAAGTCGAGGGCTTCGCCCACCGACAGGTCGAGCACGTCCGCGATCGACTTTCCTTTATAGCGCACCTCCAGCGTCTCCCGATTGTAGCGCCGCCCTTTGCACACCTCGCACGGGACGTACACGTCGGGGAGGAAGTGCATCTCGACCTTCACGAGGCCGTCGCCCTGGCACGCCTCGCAGCGCCCTCCCTTCACGTTGAAAGAAAAGCGCCCGGGCCCGTAGCCGCGGATCTTCGACTCGGGGAGCAACGTGAAGAGCTCGCGGATCGGGGTGAAGAGCCCCGTATAGGTGGCCGGGTTGGAGCGGGGAGTGCGGCCGATCGGGCTCTGATCGATGTCGATCACCTTGTCGACATGGTCGAGCCCCTCGATCCGGTCGTGCGCCCCCGGCATCACCTTGGCCCGATAGAAGTGCCGCGCCAGGGCACGATATAGGATGTCGGTGACGAGCGTCGACTTTCCGGAGCCCGAGACGCCTGTGACCGCGATGAACAGTCCGAGCGGCAACTCGACGGTGAGGTTGCGGAGGTTGTGCTGGCGGGCCCCGACCACCCCCAGCGTGCGCTGGGGGTCAGGGGTTCGCCGGCGCGGCGGGACCGGGATGCGCAGCTCGCCGCGGAGGTAGCGCGCCGTGAGCGAGTCGGGGTGCCCGAGCACCTGGTCGAGCGTTCCCGTGACCACGACCTCACCCCCGTGCCGACCGGCGCGGGGGCCGAGGTCCACGACGTGGTCCGCCGCGCGGATGGTTTCTTCGTCGTGCTCCACCACGAGCACCGTGTTGCCGAGGTCGCGCAGCTCCTTCAGCGTCTCGAGCAGGCGCGCGTTGTCGCGCTGGTGGAGCCCGATCGACGGCTCGTCAAGGATGTACAGCACTCCCACGAGTCGACTGCCGATCTGGGTGGCCAACCGGATCCGCTGGGCCTCGCCGCCGGAGAGCGAGTCGGCCGAGCGGCCGAGCGTGAGGTACTCGAGCCCCACGTTCTTCAGGAACCGAAGCCGGTCATTCACTTCTTTCAGGATCGGCCGCGCGACGCCGGGGTCGAGCCCGACGCGCCCGTTGGTGCGCAGCGGGATGCTCTCGAAGAAGGCGAGGGCGTCGCTAACGGGCAGGTCCACGACGTCGCCGATGCTCTTGCCGTGCACCAGCACCGCGAGGCTCTCGGGCTGGAGTCGCTTGCCGCCGCACGTCGGGCACGGCTGCTCCACCATGAACTCTCCCAGCTGCTCGCGCACGCTGTCGGACGCCGTCTCGCGGTAGCGGCGCTCGACGTGCTTCAAGATCCCGTCCCATCCCGATTCGTACTCGCCGTGCCACTTCTCGCTGTCGTACTGGAACGTGAGTTTCCGGCCCGGCGCTCCCTCGAGCAGCACCTTGCGCGCGGCCGCGGGCAGGTCCTGCCAGGCCGCGTTCAGGTCGAACTTGAAGGCGCGGGCGAGACTCGGAAGAATGACCTTGCGGAGGTAGCCGCTGGGCTCGCCCCAGGGGAGCACCACGCCTTCGAGAATCGACAGGCTCGGATCGCCCAGCACGAGCTCGGCGTTCACCTCGCGCCGGGTCCCCAGCCCGGAGCACTCGGGACACGCGCCGAACGGCGAGTTGAAGGAGAACTGGCGCGGCTCGAGCTCGGGCAGCGAGAGGCCGCACTTGGGACAGGCGTAGCGCTCGGAGAAGAGCGTCGCTTTCGCGCCTCCCGGCCCTCCCCCCTGCCGCGCGACTTCTACGGTGCCGTCCGCAGCCTTGAGCGCCGTCTCGATCGAGTCCGCCAGGCGGCCGCGGTCGGCCTTGCGCACCACCAGCCGGTCGACCACGACAGCGATGTCGTGGTTCTGCCGGCGATTCAGCTTGGGCAGCTCGGCGAGGTCGGACGTCACGCCGTCGACGCGCACGCGCACGAAGCCCTGTTTGCGCGCTGCTTCGAACACATCGCGAAACTCACCCTTGCGCCCACGCACCAGCGGCGCCAGTACCTCGATCTTCGTCCCCTCGGGCCACTCGAGCACCAGGTCGGTGATCTGCGATGCACTTTGGCGCTCGATCGGCGAGCCGTCCTTGGGGCAATGCGGGGTGCCGAGCCGCGCCCACAGGAGGCGCAGATAGTCGTAGACCTCGGTGATTGTGCCGACCGTGGAGCGGGGGTTGTGGCCGGCCGCCTTCTGCTCGATCGAGATCGCCGGGGATAGGCCCTCGATCGCGTCCACGTCGGGCTTTTCCATGAGCCCGAGAAACTGGCGGGCGTACGCGGAGAGCGATTCGACGTAGCGCCGTTGGCCCTCGGCGTAGATGGTGTCGAACGCGAGCGACGATTTGCCGGAGCCCGACAATCCCGTGATGACGGTGAGGCTGTTGCGCGGGATCTCGACGGTGATGTTCTTGAGGTTATGCTCGCGGGCGCCCCGCACGATTAACGCGTCGCTGGACATAGCCTTGTAGGCTAGATGGGCACCGGTGAGCCGGTCAACTCTCCGGAGTCGGGCGATGGAGGTTGTGGAGGAGGGTGGAGGCCGGTGGAGGTTTGACCTTGACCCACCTCCACCGCCCTCCACCAACCTGCACCAACCTCTACCGTCTTGCCTAACCGCCCTTCTTTTCCTACGTTAGCCCTCCCCATGGCCCCGACTGCGCTGGTGGTGCTGACGACCCTGGCAACTGACGCTGACGCCCGGACCCTCGTCACAGCCCTGCTGGCGGAGCGGCTGATAGCTTGCGGGACGCTGCTTCCGGCCGGGCGCTCGCTGTACCGCTGGGAGGGCGAGGTCAGCGAGGAGAGTGAGGTCGTCGTGCTGCTCAAGACCGACGTGTCGAGGTGGGAGGCGCTGTGCCGGGCGGTACGGGAGCGGCACCCGTACGAGGTGCCCGAGCTGCTCGCTCTCCGCGTGGACCAGGGGTTCGAGCCGTACCTATCGTGGCTGACGAGCGAGGTGGTCGGGTGATCCGGAAGCGCGAGCCGCGGTGGCAGTCGGCGGCCGAGCGGGCCCGCGTCGCGGCGGAGCTGATCGAGGAAGCGGAGTCGCTAACCGAGACCAGCACGATCGCGACGCCGGCCGACGTGCGGCGCGCGAGCCTCCCGCCGCCGATCCACGCGGAGCTGCCGCCTGAGCTGCTGCCCCAGCTGCCGATGGCCCCGGCACCGCCGCCGCCCCCCGTGCCGCCCACCCTGGACGGCGCGCTCACGGCCGATCCCGAGAACGTGGGGCTGCTGGTCGAGCGCGCCAGGCGCTTGGCTGCTGCCCGACACTACACCGCGGCAGAGCGCGACCTCCAGCACGCGCTCCGGAACGATCCGGTGCACGCGGACGCCCTCGCTGCGCTCGGGGTCGTGCTGTCGCGCAAAGGACTGTGGAGCGAAGCGGTGCCGTTCCTGCGGCGCGTGGTGGAAGCCGAACCCGGCCGCGCGGTCGCCTGGTACCAGCTAGGCGAGGCCCTCAATAAGGGCGACGATCTGCTCGGCGCCCGCGCCGCTTACGAGCGCGCCATCGAGCTCGAGCCCCGCAACACCAAGGCGCTGTACGGACTCGGCATCGTGCTCGACCGGCTGCGCCGGCCCGAAGAGGCGACTCGCATGTACCGCCGCTCGCGGGAGGCCGCCGACAGGTGATTCGTGTGGTGGTGGACGATCTCGCGTTCCTCGCTTCCGACGCGATCGTCCGCCCCGCTACGACCCGGCTCGATCCCACGACGCCGGCGGTGCGCCGGCTCGAGCAGGTGGGCGGCGCCGAGTTCACGGGCCACATGCGCATCCAGAAAGAGCTGGCGGTGGGCGCCGCGGTCGTGACCGCGGGCGGCGGCGATCTCCCCGCCGAGTTCGTGATTCACGCCGTGATCCGGAGCGACACCGAGCCCGTCACCCGGGACGGCGTGGCGCGGGCCTGGCAATCGGCGCTCGAGCGGGCGCAGGAGTGGGAGTTCGCGCGGCTCACCGTGCCGCCGCTCGGCACCGGCGCCGGCAACCTCTCGGTCGAGGATGCGGCCGAGGTGATGGTGCGGGTCCTGAAGGCCCACTCGGTGACTGCGGCGTTCCCGGCCGACGTCTCCATCGTGGTGGAGTCGCCCCAAGACCGGGACGCGTTCGAGGTAGCGCTCAAGCGCCGGGGGGCCGCCGAGTCGTGACCCGCCGCGCCTGGGCGGTAGTGATCCTCGTCGCGTGGGCCGGATCGCTCGCGTGGCTCGCCTGGCGCGAGTTGTTCCGCCCCACGAGCGCCCGGCTCGCCGAAGCGGCCCTCTCGGTGCCGCCCGGCGCCGTCTACTACCGGCTCGACATCGGCGGTCAGCAGGTCGGCTTCGCCTCCTCCACGATCGACACCGCCGGCAGCGCCATCCGGGTGGAGGATGTCCTCGTGCTCGACGTCCCCGCCCTCGGCGTGCTGCACCGCACCACGGCCCAGAGCCGGGCCACGCTGTCGCGGGCGCTGCGGCTCGAGGACGTCAATGCAACGTTCGACGGCGACGTCGGGCGGTTCTCGTCACACGGGACGGTGACGGGCGATACCGCCCTCTCGATATGGCTCGTCGCCGGCGGCGATTCGGAGTTCACCCGGGTTCCCCTCAGCCGGCCCATCGTGCTGCCGACGCTGTTGCCGCTGCGTCTGGCCTTCGGCGGCGAATTGCGGCCAGGCAAGACCTACTCGATCCGGGTGTTTGATCCCCTGTTGCTCGCGGTACGCGATGTGGGCGTGACGATCGCCGCCGAATCCACGCTCGTGGTGGCGGACAGCGCGGACTACGACTCGACCGCGATGGCGTGGGTTCCCGTCCATTTCGACACGGTGCGTGCGTTCCGGATCGAGCAGGTGCGGGACGGCGTCCGCGGCAATGCGTGGATCGACGCGGCGGGCCACATCGTGCGCGCCACCAGCCCGGTGGCCTTCACGATGGAGCGGTCGGCGTTCGAGATCGCCTACGAGAACTTCCGCCGCCGTGACACGGCGCGCGTCGCTCGCGCCAGCGCGGCGCCCCGGGTGGGGGATGTGGTCCCCACAACCGTCATCGCCGCGGGCGCTCGGCTCCTTCCCGTGGCCACGCCCGAGCTGCGCGTGCGGCTGAGCGGGGGAGACGTGCGCGGCCTCCGTCTCGCCGCGGGTCGCCAGCGTCTCGCGGGAGACACGCTGGTGGTGCGCCGGGAAACGGCTGGGGAGCTCGCGGCCCGGTACACGCTGCCGGCCGGCGACACGAGTCTGGGTGAATACCTCGAGCCGGAGCCCCTGATCCAGAGCGACAACCCGCGTATCCGGGCGCAGGCGCGGGCGATCATCGGCCGCGAGCGGGAGCCCGCCCGCGCGGCGGAGCTGCTGCTCCACTGGGTCGCGGATCACGTGGAAAAGACGGTCGCCGCGCACCTGCCCAGCGCGGTGCAGGTGCTCGCGCGGCGGCGCGGCGACTGTAACGAGCACACGGTGCTGTACGTCGCGCTGGCCCGCGCGGTAGGGCTGCCGGCCCGCGCCGCTGCGGGACTCGTGCTGCTCGACGGCCGCTTTTACTATCACGCCTGGGCGGAGGTGTATCTGGGCGACTGGGTCGCGGTGGACCCGACGTCCGGTCAACTCCCCGCTGACGCCGCGCATCTGCGGTTCGTCATCGGGGGCCTGGCCCGCCAAGTGGAGCTCGCCCGCCTGATCGGGCGGCTCAGGCTCGAGGTGCTATGATCCGGCTGGAGAATCTGACGAAGCACTACGGCAGCTTCGTGGCCGTGGACGACATCTCGCTGGAGGTGCCGCGCGGCGTGCTCTACGGGTTCCTCGGGCCGAACGGTGCCGGCAAAACCACGACCCTGCGCATGATCGCCGGGATCCTCCGCCCCACCGACGGCCGGGTCCTGCTCGGTGGGGACAACGTCCACGACAACCCGATGCCCGCGAAGATGCGCCTGGGCTTCATCCCGGACCGGCCGTTCGTCTACGACAAGCTCACGGGTGCGGAGTTCCTCCGCTTCGTGGCCGGCCTGTACGGGCAGGAAGGAGACACGGTGGAGCGGCGCATCGCCGAGCTGCTCGAGGTGTTCGAGCTCGCGAGTTGGAAGGACGAGCTGATCGAGGCATACAGCCACGGGATGCGCCAGAAGTTGATCATCTCGAGCGCGCTGATCCACCGGCCGGAGTGCATCGTGGTGGACGAGCCGATGGTGGGGCTCGATCCCAAGGCGGCGCGCCTGCTGAAGGACATCTTCCGCCAGTTCGTGTCGCGCGGGGGCACGGTGTTGATGAGCACCCATACCCTGGAAGTGGCGGAGGCGATGTGCGACCGGGTCGCCATCCTCCAGCACGGCAAGATCGTCGCGGACGGCACGGTCGACGACCTCCGCCGGCAGCACCGCGCCGGCGACGCGACTCTCGAAGAGCTGTTCCTCAAGCTGACCGGCGGCGCTCGCGTGCGCGAGCTGGTGGAGGTGCTGGGGGACGCGGGGGGGAGCGCGTGAGGCAGCCGTCGCTGTGGCACGTGCTGCAGCCGAAGTGGCGCACCGCCCTGCAGCGGCTGCGCGAGGAGCGGTCGCGCGGCGGCAGCGGCAAGTTGCTGCTCCTCATCGCCGTGGGGTTCCTGTTCTGGGTCGGCGTGTACGGAGTGCTGTATTTGATCCTCAAGCACGTCCGCAGCGCCGAGGAGCTCGGGCCGTTTCTCGCCGCGAAGATCCTCGGGCTGGTGCTGCTCTCGTTCGTCACGATCCTGGTTCTGTCGAACGTGATCACCGCGTTGTCGAGCTTCTTCCTCGCGAAGGACCTCGATCTGCTCGTGTCCGCTCCGGTCGATTGGTTGCGCCTCTACCTCGCGAAGCTGGGCGAGACGCTGTTGCACTCGTCGTGGATGGTCGCACTGATGGCGGTCCCGATCCTTGCGGCGTACGGAGTCATCTACCGGGGTGGCGTAGTGTTCCTGCCCTACGCCGTGCTGACGATCGTGCCGATGCTGGTCCTGCCGGCCGTCGTGGGCAGCGCCATTACGCTCATCCTCGTGAACGTGTTCCCAGCGCGCCGCACCCGGGACCTGCTCTCGATCATCGCCCTGGGCGCAGCCGCCGGCCTCATCCTGCTGCTTCGCGTGATTCGGCCCGAGCGGCTCGCCCGCCCGGAGGGGTTCCGCAATCTGCTCGACTTCCTCGCCGTCCTGCGCACGCCGACCTCGCCGTTCCTGCCCAGCGAGTGGGCGACCAACGCAATCATGGGTTACCTGCGCCACGCGCCCGATCCCTTGCCCCTGATCCTGTTGTGGACCACGGCGGCCGCGCTCGTGACGCTGGGCGCGATGCTGCACCGCCAGTTGTTCGCAACGGGCTTCACCAAGGCACAGGAGGGGGCGGAGCGGTTCGTGCGCGGGAAGGTGTGGCGCCGGACCCTCGGCTGGCTGCTCACGCCGCTCCCGGTGGCGAAGCGGGAGTTCGTGCTCAAGGACATCCGGCTGTTCTTCCGGGACACCACCCAATGGAGCCAGCTGATCCTGCTCGGGGCGCTGGTCGTGGTGTATCTGTTCAACATCAATGCGCTGCCGCTGCACCGCGGCGAGCCAGTGGGCTTCTTCTACGTCACGCTGGTATCGTTTCTGAACCTCGGTCTCGCGGGCTTCGTGCTCGCCTCGATCGCGGCCCGGTTCATCTTCCCCGCGGTCTCGCTCGAGGGGCGGCAGATGTGGCTGCTGCGCTCCAGCCCGCTCGATCTCCGCGCGCTGCTGTGGTCCAAGTACTGGGTCGGCACCGTGCCCCTGCTCGTGCTCGCGCTGCTCCTCACCGGCCTGACCAATGTGCTGCTGCAGGTGGGGCCGTTCATGATGGTGATGGGGCTGGTGACGATCTGCGGGCTCACATTCGCGATCGCCGCGCTGGCGCTCGGATTCGGCGCGCTCTACCCGCAGTTCGAGACGGAGAACGCGGCCCAGATCCCGACGTCGTTCGGCGGCCTCGTCTACATGATGGCCACGATCGCGCTGCTCGCCGCGGTGATCGTCGCGCTGTGGCAGGCGGTTTACGCCTACGTCCGAGCGGTGTACCTGGGTGAGCCGGTGGTCGTCGACGCCTGGATGATCTTCTGGTTCGTCGTCGCCGCCCTCCTGTGCGGGGCGGCGACGGCGATCCCGCTACGGGTCGGCCTGCGAAAGATCGAGAGCTTCGAGTTTTAGATCGGGAAGTTGAGCCCGCCCAGGAGGTTGAACGACGTGTTACTGGCGAACACGAACCGCGCCTCGAGGAACGGCTTGACGGGGGCGTAGTGCCGGCCCTCCCAACCCCCGAACACGTTGGCCCCGGTGTCGGTGTTTCCCGACGCGTGCAGGATGGCGAACCCGGCGCCGAAGTAGAAGAAGCCGTACGCCGTGGGCGGGTGGAACTTCACGTCGACATTGAGGCGGTACGGCGTGCCGGTGGTGCCGAGGTAGAAGTCGGCCGAGGGGGCGAGCGCCCAGCGACGCCCGACCGGGAAGTTGAACTGCCCGCCGAGAAAGGCGTGATCGGCGTCGAAGTCATACCCGACCCGCGGACCGACTCCGGGACGCTCGACGCGCACCGCGCGCCCGCCCCGCATGCGCCGCTGGGCGTCGGCCGAGGTCGAGACGACCGTGAGTCCGGCGACGACGATGGCGATCCGCACTGTGAGCCTGCTCACACCGGCG
>MNEL01000059.1 GCA_001917665.1 Gemmatimonadetes bacterium 13_1_40CM_69_22
GGGGAGTCTTCGACCAGGGAGCGGTAGGTCGCCTCGGACGCGCGGAGCTCGGCCTCCGCGTGGCTGCGCTCGATTGCCATCGCGACCTGGGTCGAGACGAACTGCAAGATGTCCTTTTCGCGCTCCCCGAGCCGGACCTCCGGCGAGTAGCTCTGCGCGGCCAGGACACCGATCACTCGGCCGCCCGCCGCGAGGGGGACGCCGATCCAGTCGATGGACGGTGCCCCTATCAGCTCCACCTCGCCGCGGCGCTCGAGGTCGCGGTGGAGCTCCGCCGTCATGAGCAGGGGCTGCCCGGTCCGGAGGACGTACTCCGTGAGCCCCTTGCCGAGCCGGCGCGGCGGAGGAGCGGGCTCGCGCTCGTCGGCAAAGTACGGAAAGCTGAGCCGTTCGCTCGCCGGGTCGTACAGGGCGATGTATAGGTTCTTTGCCGGCATGAGCTCGCCCACGATCTGATGGATGACGGGCAACAATTCCCGCAGTCCCGGTGTGCTCATGGCCACTTGGGCGATGCGATAGATCGCGGCTTGCAGTTGCTGGGCCCGTGCCTGCGCTTCGCGGCTGCGCTTGGTGTCGAGCGCGCGGAGCACCGCCGGGCCGAGGCGCCGCAGGTGGTCTTTGACGACGTAGTCCGTCGCCCCCGCCTGCATGTATTGCACGGCCGGCTCGTCTCCCAGCATTCCCGTCACGACGATGACGGGCGTCCCGGGGGAGAGCTGCTGCGCGAGCTGCAGGGCCTCTCGCGCCCCGAAGCCCGGCAGAGAATGGTCGGTCAGGATGACATCCGGGACGAACTCGCGCAGCGCCTCGACCATGCTGTCTCGGGTGTCGACCCGGCGAAACGTGCACACGACGTCGGCGCGGCGGACCTCGCGCTCCGCCAGCGCGGCGTCTTGGGCGTCGTCCTCGACCATGAGAATCCGGATCGCCGCTGGCATCGCATTAGCGCGTGGAGGACGGTGGCTCGAGGAGCAGGGTCATCCCGTACTCGTTGTCGCCTCCTCCTCGGGTTTCCTAGGGCGCTTTTGCGGCAACAGGGGGCACTTTTGCGACACGGTGGGAGGGAGCTTGACTGGCGAATGAGCTCGTTACGCCGGCGGCGCGATCCCGCTGTGCCACCCCGGGCCAATAATAAGCGTTGACGTTTCAACCACCAACCTGGGCCAGCTCAGCGCGGTGGCTCGTTGAGCAGCAGCCAGTACAGCCCGACCTCGGACACGGCGCGGGCGAAGGCCTCGAAGTCCACGGGCTTGACGATGTAGCTGTTCGCGCCCAGACGGTACGCCGCGGCGATGTCGGGCTCCTCCCGGGACGATGTGAGGATGACGACCGGGATGGCGCGCGTCCGCTCGTCCGCCTTCAATCGCCGCAGCACTTCGAGCCCGTCGACCTTGGGCAGCTTCAGGTCCAGCAGCACGACCTTGGGCACGACTCCGATATCGCGCAACGGGTGGCTGCCGTCGCCAAAGAAGAAATCCAGCGCTTCGGCACCGTCCCGGGCGACGAACACCTGGTTGGCGAAGTTGCGCGCCTTGAACGCCCGCAGCGTGAGCTCGGCATCGGTGGGGTTGTCTTCGACCAACAAAATCTCGACCTGCTGCAGGTCCGTCATCGGATCTCCTCGTCGTCGACGTTGTACACCGACGCCGCTCCGGGGGGCGTGGCCGCGGCGCCTCAGCTCCCGTCCAGCACCTCGCGCACCTTGCGCACCAGGGCGTCGGGGCGGAACGGCTTCTGCAAATAGGCGAGGCCCGGCTCGAGCATCCCGTGCCGGACGATGGCGTTGTCGGTGTAGCCTGAGATATACAGCACCCGGATGCCGGGCCGTTGCGCGGTCAGCCGGTCGGCCAGGTCGCGGCCGCTCATCCCCGGCATCACGACGTCGGTGAGGAGGAGGTGGATCGTCGCGCCGTGCTGCGCCGCGAGCGCGAGCGCATCGGCGCCGCTCGGCGCCGCGAGCACCGTGTACCCGTGGCGTTCGAGGGCCTGCTGCGCAATGGCGCGCACCGCCGGCTCGTCCTCGGCGAGCAGCACCGTCTCGGAGCCGCGCGCCGGCTGCACCGCCGGGGCGGGCAGCGCCGCCGCTTCGGTCGGCGTGTCGACGCGCGGGAGATAGATCTTGAACGTCGCGCCGTGGCCGGGCTCGCTGTACACCCAGATGAACCCGCCCGACTGCTTCACGGTCCCGTACACCATCGCGAGCCCGAGCCCCGTCCCCTGGCCGCGCGGCTTCGTGGTGAAGAACGGCTCGAACGCGTGCGCCTGGGTCTCCTCATCCATCCCGATGCCGTTGTCGCTCACGGTGAGCTGCACGTACGGCCCCGGCTTCACGAGGCTGTGCTCGAGCGTGTAGGTGGAGTCGAGATCGATGTTGCCCGTCTCCAGGGTGAGCTTCCCGCCGTCGGGCATCGCGTCGCGGGCGTTCACCGCGAGATTCACGATGACCTGCTCCAGCTGGCCGGGGTCCGCCTTCACCCTCCCCAGGGCAGGGTCGAGCACGGTCGCCAGCTCGACGTCCTCGCCGATCAGCCGGCGCAGCAGCTTGTCCATGTCCAGGACGAGGGCGTTCAAGTCGACGACCTTCGGCTGGAGCACCTGCTGGCGGCTGAACGCGAGCAGCTGGCGGGTGAGGCCGGCGGCGCGCTCCGCGGACCGGCGAATCTCGTCGACGTCCGCGCGGCGCGGGTCGTTGAGACCGAGATCCTCGAGCAGCAGCTCGGCATGACCGGTGATCGCCGTGAGGATGTTGTTGAAATCGTGCGCGACCCCGCCCGCCAAGCGGCCCACGGCCTCCATCTTCTGTGCCTGGCGCAGCTGCTGCTCGAGGCCGAGCCGCTCGGTGACGTCGCGCCCGATGCCGAGGATTCCCAGCAGCTTGCCGTCGCGCAGCTGGGCGCTCGCGCTGAACTCGGCCACTCGGTACGGCCCGGTCTTCGTCAGGATGCGGAACTGGACGGTGGGGCGCGGCTCCCCGCGCAGCACACGGCCGAACAGCTCGAGCGCGAGCGGTACGTCCTCCGGATGGACCAGGGCCTCGAACGGCCGGCCGACCCACTCGCCGGGCGGGAAGCCCGTCATCTCCTCGAACGCCGGGTTGAGCGAGGTCACCTCGCCGCCGGGCGACAACGCGAAGATCACGTCGCGCACGCCCTCGACGAGGCTCCGATAGCTCTCCTTCGAATTGCGGAGCGCCGCTTCCGTGCCCTGGTAGCGCTTCAGCGCCTCCTCGGCGCGCAGACGCTCGGTGATGTCGCGCCAGTTGGCCACGACGGCCCCCACGGCCGGCTCGTCGAGGAGGTTCACGGCCACCGCCTCCACCAGACGGTAGGAGCCGTCCGTGTGGCGTGCGCGTAGCTCGGCCGTGATCGGGAGACCAGGCTCGTCGAGCAGCCGCCGGCACAGCTGTTGGACGCGCGTGAGGTCGTCGGGGTGGAGGAAGCCGAACGCGTTCGTGCCGGTCAGCTCGGCGACGGTGTAGCCGAGCAGCCGGGTCACCGCTGGGCTGACGTAGATGATCGCCCCGGTCTCGTCGAGGAGCGCGACGGCCTCCGAGCTGTGCTCCACCAGGACGTGGAACAGCTCCGTCGCGGCCCGTGGACCGGAGCGCCGCCCGGGCGAGCGGTGAGCGGACGCCTTGAGACGCTTACCGGGCATGGTCGAGGGTCAGGAACTCCCGAGGCAGGACTCGAACCTGCGACCCGCCGGTTAACAGCCGGCTGCTCTACCAGCTGAGCTACTCGGGAACGACGCGCCAAATATCGTCGAGCGTGGGCGAGCAATCAACCGGTACGGGTAGGCACCACGCGGCTCGCGGGGAGGTCGGAGCCGATCATGCCCAGCACGATACAAGCCCCGCCGAGCCACTGGGTCGCGGCCAGGCGCTCCCCCAACACGAGCCACGAGGTCAGCGCCGCGAACAGCGGCTCGCAGCAGAAGATGAGCGCCGCCCGCGCCGACGACATGTGGCGCTGGGCGCGCATCTGCATGATGAAGCACAGTGAGCTGGCGAACGCCACCGTGTAGGCGAGCGCCCCGACGAATTCCCCGGTCCACCGGATGTGCGGCTGCTCGAGCAACAGCGTGGCCAGCCCGGCCACGACGGCCGTGCCGGCGACCTGGAACCATACGAGGCGGCGCGCGTCGTAGTGGCGCCCCAGCTCGGTCACGCCCACGATCTGGCCGCCGAAGCAGGCGGCGCAGATAAGTGTTAGCAAGTCGCCCCGATTCAGACCGCCGCCATCCGGAGCCGTGAGCAAGTAGATCCCGAGCGTCGCCAGCGCCAGCGCCGTCGCCGTCAACCAGCCCGGGCGCTGTCCGAGCAGTGCGAGCGCGATGACGGGCGCGAGCACTGAGGAAACGGCGACAATGAACGCGGCGCGCGACGGCGTGGTGATCACGAGGCCCGCCGTCACGGTGATGAAGCCGATGGCGACGAGGGCGCCGAGCAGCAACCCGCCGCGCAGCTCGCGGCCCGTGGGCCGGGGGTCGAACCGTGTGCCGGGCGTGAGCAGCAGCGTTGCGATACCGAACCGCACGGTGAGAAATGCCAACGGAGTGGCAAACGCCAGCGCGCTTTTCACCGCGACGAAGGTCGTACCCCAGAGGAATGTCGCGAGCAGCAGTGTCAGGTCGGCCTGGCGGCGGGTCACGCGGTCAGCGGGGCGTATCCAACACGCCGCGCACCTTATCCGCCAGCCCCCCGGGCGTGAACGGCTTCTGCAGGAAGGCGGTCCCGGGATCGAGCACCCCGTGCTGGGCGACGGCTTCGTCGGCGTACCCGGACATGTAGAGCACGCGCAGGTCGGGGCGCAGCTGCGCGAGGCGGCGCATCAGCTCACGGCCGTTCATCCCGGGCATCACCACATCGCTGAGGAGCAAATGGATCGGGCCGGCGTATCGCTCCGCCAGGTCCAGCGCCTCGGCCCCGCCCGCCGCGACCAGGACGCGGTAGCCCGCCCGCTCGAGCACCTTCCGTGCCAGCAGCCGGACCAGGTGCTCGTCCTCGACGAGCAGGATGGTCTCGCTGCCCGCAGCAGGCGCGGTCACCGGCCTCGGGCGGTCGGTAGGGTCGAGCGGCGCCTCGACGCGCGGCAGGTAGATGCGGAACGTGGCTCCGCGGCCCCGCGCGCTGTCCACGGCGATGTGCCCGCCGCTTTGACGCACGATGCCGTACACGGTGGCGAGTCCCAGCCCGGTGCCCTTGCCGCGCGGCTTGGTGGTGAAGAACGGCTCGAACAGGTGTGCCTGGATCTCGTCGTCCATGCCGACCCCGCTGTCCGACACCTGGAGTAGCACATGATGCCCGTCCGGGACGCCCGGGGCGAGCGGCCCCCGCGTGCCGTCCGCGTCGACGCTATCCGTCTGGATCGTCAGGCGGCCACCTTGGGGCATCGCGTCACGGGCGTTCACCGCGAGGTTGACGAGTACCTGCTCGATCTGTCCGGCATCGACTCGCACGGCGCCCAGCTCGGGCGCCAGCACCGTTTCGAGCTTGATGTCCTCGCCGATCAAGCGGCGCAGCATTTTGGCGACGTCGCGGACCAGGCGATTCAGGTCGATGACCACGGGCTGGAGCACCTGCCGGGCGCTGAACGCGAGGAGCTGGCGGATGAGGTCCTTGGCGCGTGTCGCCGCGTCGCGGATGATGTCGAGCTCCTCGCGGTGCGGGCGTCCCGGGGGCTCGTCGAGCAAGAGCAGCTCGACCGAGCCGAGGACCGCGGTGAGGACGTTGTTGAAATCGTGGGCGATCCCACCGGCCAGCCGGCCCACGGCTTCCATTCTCTGCGAGTGCCCCAGCTGCTCTTCCAGGCGCCGGCGCTCGCGGCGCCCGACCGCCCCCTCGACGGCCCGGGTGATGGCGGAGGCGAGGCGCTGCAACCGGTCCTTCATGACGTAGTCGGCGGCACCAGCCTGCATGGCGGCGACGGCTGTGTCCTCGCCGACGCTGCCCGACACCACGATGAACGGCACGTCCGGCGCCGTGTCCCGGAGCAGCGCGAGCGCGCCCAGCGCGTCGAAGCCGGGCAGACTGTAATCGCTGAGCACCACGTCCCACGCCTGCCCGGCGAGCGCCGCCCGCATGGCCGCGGCGGTTTCGACCCGGTCGTGGACGGGTTCAAACCCTGCCTGCCGGAGCGCGCGCAGCATCAGCTCCGCGTCGGTGGCGGAGTCTTCCACGATGAGGACGCGGAGCCCGTCGCCCCCCATCAGCCCAGGTCCCGCAGATAACGGCCCGTCGCGGAGCCGGCGACGCGGGCGACGCTCTCGGGAGTGCCCTGGGCGACGACGCGACCGCCGGCCTCGCCGGCACCCGGGCCCATGTCGATGATCCAGTCGGCACGCTTCACGACGTCGAGGTGGTGCTCGATCACGAGCACCGTGTGCCCCGCGTCGACCAGCCGGTCGAGCACGCGGCACAAGGTCCGCACGTCGTCCAAGTGCAGGCCGGTGGTGGGCTCGTCCAGGATGTAGAGCTTGCGGCCCCGCCGCTTCGCACTACCCGCCACTGCCAGCTCGCGCGCAATCTTGAGCCGCTGCGCCTCGCCGCCCGAAAGCGTCGTCGCGGGCTGGCCCAACCGGAGGTAGCCGAGCCCTACCTGCTGCAGATGCCACAGGGCGCGCGCCAGCCGCGGCTGCCGATGGAACCGCTGCAGTGCTTGATCCACGGTCCATTCGAGCACCTCATGGATCGCACGGCCCTGGACCTTGACCTCGAGGACGTCCTTCTTGAACCGTCTCCCCTCGCAGATCTCGCAGGGCACGAACACGTTCGCGAGGAACACCATCTCGACGAGGACGTGTCCCGCGCCCTCACACGCCTCGCAGCGGCCCCCTGCCACGTTGAAGGAAAATGTGCTGGGCGTGTAGCCGCGCGCGCGCGCCAGCGGCTCGGCGGCAAACAGGGCGCGCAGCTCGTCGAACGCCTTGATGTAGGTCACCGGGTTCGACCGCGGCGTCCGGCCGATCGGCGCCTGATCGACGAGCACCACGTCCGCGATCGCGTCCCACCCTTCGAGGGCGCGCACCTCGCCGACCGGCTCCCCGAGGTGCTGCTTGGCGGTGTGGGCGCCGGTGAGCCGGGCCTCGAGCTGGCGATACAGCACGTCGTGCACCAGCGTCGACTTCCCCGAGCCCGAGACCCCCGTGACCACCGTCAGCGTGCCGAGCGGGATCCGCACATCCACCCCCGCGAGGTTGTGCAGGCGCGCGCCGCTCAGACCGAGCCAGCGCCGGGCGGGACGGCGCGCCGAGGGGACCCCGATGCGCTTCTCGCCCGAGAGGTACTGCCCGGTGAGTGTGCCCGCGTCGCGCACGGCCGCGGCCGGTCCCTGATACACGAGCTGCCCGCCCGCCTCGCCGCTCCCGGGGCCGAGCTCGATCATCCAGTCCGCGGCGCGCATCGCTGCCGGGTCGTGCTCGACGACCGCGACTGTGTTGCCGGCGTCCGCCAGGCGGCGCAACAGCCCCAGCAAGCGGTCGATGTCCGACGGGTGCAGGCCGATGGACGGCTCATCCAGCACGTACAGCGTGTCCACGAGGCGCGAGCCGAGCGCGTTCGACAGCGCGATGCGCTGCGCTTCGCCGCCCGACAGGGTGCGGGTCAGACGGTCGAGCGTCAAGTACCCGAGGCCGACGTCGTTGACGAAGGAGACGCGCGCCGCGAGCTCCGCCAGGATGTGCACCGCCACCGCCTGTTCGAACGGCGCCAGCGCGAGCCCCGCGATCCAGGCGCCGAGGGCGCCGGCCGTCAGACCCGCGACTGCCGCAATGCTCTTGCCGCCGACCCGTACGGCGAGCGCCTCGGGCTTGAGGCGCGCCCCGCCGCACGCGGGGCACGTCTTGGCGAGCTGATACTGGCGCAGGAAGACGCGGATGTACTGCTTGTACCGCTTCGCCTCCAGGCGCTCGAGAAACGGGAACATCCCGAGAAACCGACCGCTCGCGCCGTGCAGCAGGAAGTGGCGGTCCCGCTCGGCCAGCTCGTGCCACGCCGTATCGAGCGGGATGCCGCGAGCGCGCGCTGCCTCCCGCAGGATGCGGCGCCGACCTTCGTAGCGCGGCTTGGTCCACGGGTCGAGCGCGCCTGCGGCCAAGGTCCGCTTGGGGTCGGGGACGATGAGCGACTCGTCGTACTCGAGCACCGCCCCGAAGCCGTTGCAGCCGGGGCACGCGCCGCGCGGGTTGTTGAAGGAGAACAGGATCGGCGTGAGCGCCGGGGCCGGCGTGGCGCAATTCGAGCAGGCGGGGTGCTCGGAAAAGCGGCGGCGGTCCCCGTTCTCGAGCGCCACGGCCACACCCTCGCCTTCATTGAACGCGGTCGCGACCGCGTCCGCGAGCCGCCCTCGATTCCCCTCCGAGGCGGAGAGCCGGTCGACCACCACGAGGACCTCTCCCGCCTCTCGCACCCGATGCTCGGCGTCCGGCTCATCCAGCCGCATCACTGCGCCGTCGAGCTGGGCGCGTACGAAGCCCGCCGCGCGGAGCTGGGCGGCGACTTCGACGTCCGGCCGATGGGCACCGGGGGGCAAAGGGAACGTGACCACGACCGGTAGGGGCGCGGCATGCTGCGCCCCTACACCGACCAATGCGTCCACCACCTCTTGCACAGTATCCACCTTCACTACCTGCCCGCACTTGATGCAGTACTGCGTTCCCACCCTGGCCCACAGCAGACGCAGAAAATCGTAGATCTCCGTCGCGGTCCCCACAGTCGAGCGGCTGCTCGTGGTGGGGTTCTTCTGCTCGATCGCGACTGCCGGGGAGATCCCCTCGATGGCGTCCACCAAGGGCTTGGGCATTCGGTCGAGGAACTGCTTGGCGTATGTGGAGAGGGACTCGATATATCGGCGCTGCCCCTCGGCGTAGAGCGTGTCGAAGGCCAGACTGCTCTTGCCCGAACCGGACGGGCCGGTGATCACGGAGAGCGCACGCCGGGGCAGCTCGACGGTGATCCCCTTGAGGTTGTGCTGCCGCGCGTTGCGGATGACCACGCGGTCGGGGGACGTAGGCATAACCAATGAAGATAACAGGGACTCGGGGCTAGGGGCTCGGGGCGCGACCTGCGCAGACCCCAAACCCTAGCCCCGACCCCCGGACCCCGGTAGTTTCGCCCGAACATGGCTCTCGCCCTGACGCCGCGCCTCTTCCGCCGCGGCCTCGAGCTTTTCGCCGTCATCTCCCTCATCGGCGTCGTCGTCGTCTTGGTGGTGTTCGGCGAAAACCTTCAGGCGTTTCTCTCCGCCCTCGCACATCTCCACTGGAGGTGGCTGCTCGTAGGGCTCGGGCTCGCTTCGATGGACTGGATCGGCGGGGGCAGCCGGCTGTGGGTCGTGGCGCGGCACGTGCACCCGGGCGTGCGATGGCGCGACATGGTGATCGCTGGCGGCATGAGCGCGTGGGCGGCCTATCTCACGCCGTTTCAGACCGGCGCGGGTCCCACCATGATGTGGGCGATGCGCCGGGCCGGCGTGCGCCTCCCCGAAGCGATGACCTCCACGTTCATGACCTTCGTCGCGACCGTCGCCTTCTTCGCGCTCGCAGGTCCGCTCGCCATCTACCTCGGCGCCGGCAAGTCGCTGGCGGAGCACAACGTCGTGCTGGGCATTACCTACTACGGCCTGTTTCGCACCAGCCTCACGATCTTCGGCGTCCTGGGCGTCCTCATGCTCGTCGCCATGGTGTTCCCGGTGTGGCTGCGTGACGCGGTGCACTGGCTGGCGACGCGCCTCGAGCGTAAGAGCCGCCGGGTGGCCGCCCGGATCGAGCAGCTGCGGGAGGGCATCGACCGGGCGCACGACTGCTTGGTCGCATTCGGCAACCCAAAAGGCTGGCTGGCCCTGTTCTGGGCCGTCCTCTTGTCCGGCCCTTCGCACGCCAACAAGCTGCTCGCCGGCTATGTCGCCCTCCGCACGCTCGGCCTGCACACCAACTTCGTCGACATCCTCCTACTGCAGACGTTCATTACCTTTCTGCTCTACTTTGCGCCGACCCCAGGGTCGTCGGGGCTGGCCGAGCTGTTGTCGGCGGCGGTGATGCAGATCTATGTTCAGCCCGCCGAGCTGCCCACGTACACGCTCATCTGGCGCTTCATCAACAGCTATGCGACGGTGATCGTCGGGTCGCTGCTTTTCTGGCACTGGCTCAAGCGCGGCCTGGTCGGCCAAGAGGAGTCCGTCGCGGCGGAGGGCGTCGATCCGTGATGCCGCCGATGCGGCGTGCCTCGCCATCCGCGGCCGCGCGCGTAACCCGTGTTTCCTTGCGCGGTTACAACGCCGGGCGTAACTTCCGGCGCTGGCTCTTCCGGCTTAGGGGCTCCGCGTCATGCCGCTGTTAGAACTCGGTGACAGGAAGTTCAGCCTCCCGGTCGGCGAGGTGGCGCTGGGCAGCGACGCGGCCTGCGCGATCCCGTTGACCGGGGCAGGCGTGTTGCCGCGCCACGCCATGTTCCAGGGGCAGCCGGACGGGCAGGTGGTCATCCGCAAGGCCACATCGGCAGCCGAAGTGCTCATCAATGGCGTGCGGCTGGGTGCCGAGCCGACCCCGCTGCTCCACGGCGATAAGGTGGAAGTCGGGGGCCACGAGCTCACGTTCGTGGACGAGCGCCGCTCCGGCAGCACGCAGTTCGTCCAAAAGGTGCAGATGCCGGAGGCGATGGCGCCGGTTCGGGCCCCCGGCAAGCCGGGCGCCACCGCCAACACGGGCGGCCGGGTGGTGAGCCTTACCGACGGCCGGGAGTATGTGATCACGAGCACGTCGGTGGTGTTCGGGCGCGAGGCGGGGAGCGACATCGTCGCTGCCGGGAAGGACGTCTCGCGCCGTCACGCGGAAATCGTCCAGACCGCTCAAGGCTACCTGCTGGTGGACTCGAGCACCAACGGGACGTTCGTCAACGATGAGCGCGTGCAGGGGCAGCGCATCCTGCAACGTGCCGACGTCATCCGGATCGGTGAGGAGAGCTTCCGCTTCTACGCCGACGTGATGCCCGCCTCCGCCCCCGGCCCTCAACCGGGGCCGGCCGCTGAAGCGCCGCCGGCCGTGCCCCCGCAGACCGGCGCCCCAGTTCGAGCCCCCGCCGCTTCCGGCCCCCCCGGTTCCTCCGGTCCCCCCGCCTCCTCTCGCCCACCGGCCCGCGTGGGCCCTCTGGCCCCCGCCGCGCCCCCCCCGGGCGCCGGCGAGCGGCTGAAGCACACGCTACACGGGGTCGAGGATGCGCCGCGCCCATCCCAGGGCGCCCCGCTCGCGAGCTTGCTGGTGAAGAGCGGCGCGCTCAAGAATCAGCGCCTCCCGGTGCGAACCCCGGTGTTCAACATTGGGCGGGCGGATTACAACGATATCGTCTTCCCCGACCCGTCCGTGTCGACGACGCACGCGAAACTGCAGCGTCGCGAAGGCGTTTGGGTGGTCGTGGACCTCGACTCGACGAATGGGACGTTCGTAGACGGCGAGCGCGTCAAAGGGGAGAGCCCTCTGGCGCCCGGCGCGCTGCTGCGGTTCGGGGACGTGCAGCTGGTGTTCGAGCCCAGCGACGACGCGCTGGGGATCGCCAAGGGAGGGGGCACGCAGGTGATGAAGGATTTCCGCGCCGTCGCGCCCGCCCCGCCGGCGCGGCCGGCGCCGCCCTCCCGGCCGCCCGCCCCGCCGTCCCCGCGTCCCCGTCCGCCGGCGAAAGCCAGGCCCGGCGCGAAACGCCCCGCCGCGCAACAGCCGCCGGAGCAGAAGGGGAAGGGATGCCGCGGCAGCGCGGCGGTCCTCTTGCTCGCCGCGGTCGGGCTCACGGCGATCCTGCACCGCCTGCTGGCCTAGCGACGGACCGTGCACATCACCTGCGCTGGCCGCACCGACGTCGGCATCATCCGTTCGGGCAACGAGGACAGCTATCTCATGGTCCCAGACCGGGGGATCTTCGTGGTCGCGGACGGGATGGGCGGGCACGCCGCCGGGGAAGTGGCGAGTGAGATGGCCGTGCGCTTCGTGGCCCGGGAGCTCGGATCGCTGAGGGGGCTCTCGGACGACCAGGTCGCCGATCGGATGCGCACGGCGATTCGCGCTGCCAACGGCGCCATCTTCCAGCGCACGCTCACCGAGCACGACAAGCGTGGCATGGGAACCACGGTGACGGCGCTGGTGCTCTATCACACGCGCTTCCTGATCGGACAGGTGGGAGACAGCCGGGCGTACCTGTTCCGGGACAGCAACCTGATCCAGCTCACGAAAGACCACTCGTACGTGCAGGAACAAGTCGACGCGGGCTACCTGACCCCCGAGCAGGCCCGGTCCCACCCGTATAGCAACGTCATCACCCGCTGCGTGGGCGCGAACAGCGACGTGATGCCCGACATCTACTTGGGTACGGTTAAGCCAAGAGACCTGTTCCTGCTCGCCTCGGACGGCCTTACGGGCATGCTCGAAGACCACCAGCTGGCGGAGCTCTTGACGGCCAGCCGGATGCCGCAGGAGCATGTGGACGAGCTCGTCACCGAAGCGAATCGCCACGGCGGCCTCGACAACATCACCGCCATTCTCGTGCGGATCGATTCGGCGGAGGCAGCGGTGGGGGACACGACGCAGATCACCCAGCCGGGGGTGCGGGGGTAGCGGGGTCGGGTAGGTGCGTGGGTATAGTTTGTGACGTGGGCATGGTTTGGGAATCCCCTGCTAGTCTGAAGCGTCCCGATTAGCTGAGCGTCCGATCGGCGTCTGTGTGTCCCGATTGGTATGAGGGACTAGAAGTCCCTGCTCGGCCGCAGTCCGTCCTGAAGGACGGCGTCCTTCAGGACGCGCAATGGCCGAGTTGGGACCTCGGTCCCTTATAACAACGATCGATTACAACAACGATCGCTCCTGTTCGAACCGTTCCAGCACTTCCTCCCTCGGCAGCATCACCAGTTCGACAATCGCCTTCGCATTCACAGTCGCGCTCGCGAGCACGAATACCCGTAGCCGCCGGGCCGAACGGTACAGCTCCGCCGCGACGCGGGGAAGGCCCAGGTGGGCCATGGCTTCCGTGCCCGCGAGCTGCGTCACCGAGCCGTCCCGCCGCACCAGCGGCAGGTCGAGCGCGAGCATATCGGGCTTGGCAGGGAAGTCGAGGAACAGCTCGCCCGGCCGGAGGCCGACCTCGCGAGCGAGGCGGTCCTCGACGCGCTCTTGCAGATCGGGGTCGTCCGAAGGCCACGCCGGCGCATCCGCCGGCAGCTCGGTCGCGGGGAGATCGAGCGCGCGTTTCGCGAGCCGCCGCTCGCGCAACCGGCGGGCGAGGCCGGTCGCGTCCCCGTGCATCAGCTCGTAGATCAACCCGTCGTCTGTCGCCACCGCCACCTGATCGGTCGCCAGGCGCCGCGCGGCGATCGCGTCGCGCACCAGGCGTTTGAACATCGCGGTGGCGCTGCGCACGGCGTGATGCCAGTAGACGTTCCGGTACATCTGATACTTGGCGAACAACAGGGATTCGAGCGCCGCGAGCCCTTTGTCGTGCAGCGCGAGCGTCGGTCGGCCGTCCGGGCCGCCGGCCACGGTCAACGACATGAGCAGGCGGTCGACGTCGATCACGCCGTAGGGGACGCCGCACATCCACGCGTCGCGCGACAGGTAGTCGAGCTTGTCGACGTCGAGGGACCCCGCCACCAGCCCCGCCAGCGGCTCAGGGCGCGGGCCGCGGCCCCGAATGAGCGCGAGGAGCTGCTGTGGCGGCGTGCCCAGTCCCGCGAGCCGCTCAGCCAGCTCGCCGCTCGCGAGGTGCCGCTCGGCCAGCACCTCGTGGTGCGGCAGCCCGGCTTCTTCCAGGGCGTGGGAGAAGGGGTAGTGGCCGATGTCGTGCAGCAGCGCGGCCAGCTTGAGCCCCACGCGATCTGCGGGCGCGAGCCGCGCGTCCCCCGCGTCCTCGAGCTGGGAGAGCACGCGCCGGGCGAGATGATAGGCCCCCAGGGCGTGCTCGAAGCGGCTGTGGGTGGCGCCCGGATAGACGAGGAAGGCATGGCCCAGCTGGCGCACGTAGCGGAGGCGCTGCACGGCGGCCGTGTCGACTACCGCGACGGCCTCGGGGTCGAGCCGGATGTTGTTCCAGAGCGGGTCGCGAACGACCTCGAAGCCCGTCAACGCGACGGACCGGCGTCCCGCACGGCGGCGTGTACGTGGTCCTGGAACTGCTCGAAGTTCTGCCGGAACAGCTGGGCCAGCTTCGCCGCCTGGGCGTCGTACGCCGCGGGGTCGCGCCACGTGCCGCGCGGCAACAGCAAGTCCTCGGGCACGCCCGGTACTTGCAGCGGCACTTCGAGCCCGAACACCGATTCGGCGGCGGTCGGGATGCGATCCAGCCTCCCCGCAAGCGCCGTCCGCACCATGGCGCGCGTGAGCCCGAGGCGCACCCGCTGTCCCACTCCGGACGGTCCGCCGGTCCACCCCGTGTTTACGAGCCAGCACTGCACACCGTGGCGCCCGATCTTCTCCCCGAGCAGGGCGGCGTAGGCGTTGGGATGCAGCGGCAGGAACGGCGCGCCGAAGCACGCGGAGAACGTCGCCTTCGGCTCGGTGACGCCCCGCTCGGTGCCGGCCACCTTGGCGGTGTATCCCGAGAGGAAGTGGTACATCGCCTGCGCCGGCGAAAGCCGTGCGATCGGCGGCATGATCCCGTACGCGTCGCACGTCAGGAACACGATGTGCGACGGGTGTCCCGCCATGGCTCCAGGGACGTGGTTCGGGATGAAGTGAATCGGATAAGAGGCGCGCGTGTTCTCGGTGATGGCAGCGGACTCGAGGTCGATCGTCCGGGTCTCCGGGTCCACCACCACGTTCTCGAGGACGGTGCCGAACATCCGCGTGGTGGCGTAGATCTCGGGCTCGCCATCGCGCGACAGGCGGATCACCTTCGCGTAGCAGCCGCCCTCGAAGTTGAACACGCCGTGGTCGCTCCAGCCGTGCTCGTCGTCGCCGATCAACGCGCGCTCCGGGTCGGCCGACAGGGTCGTCTTCCCGGTCCCGGACAGCCCGAAGAACAGCGCGACGTCGCCCGCCTCGCCGACGTTGGCGGAGCAGTGCATCGACAGCACCCCGCGCTTGGGGAGCAGGTAGTTGAGGATCGAGAAGATGGACTTCTTCAGCTCGCCTGCGTAGCGCGTCCCGCCGATGAGAATCGTGCGCTGGGCGAAGCCGATGACGATGAACGTCGTGGAGTTCGTGCCGTGGATGGCGGGATCGGCGTGCATCTCCGGCGCGTGCAGCACCTGCCAGGCCGGTGCGAACGCCGCGAGGTCCGACGCCGTGGGGCGCAGGAACATGTTGTAGACGAACAGCGCGTGCCAGGCATTGGGCGTCACGAACCGGATCGCCGTGCGGGAGTTCGCGTCCGCGCCCGCGAACACGTCCCGGACGAACAGCTCCTGCCCGTTCAGGTGGCGTACCACATCCCCATGGAGGCGCGCGAAGTGCTCGGGCGACATCGGCTGGTTCACGCGGCCCCACCAGATGTCCCCCTCCGACGCGCCGTCCCGGACGATGAACTTGTCGTTCGGACTGCGACCGGTGTGCGGGCTCGTCACCGCACAAAAGGCGCCGCCCTCCGCGATCACGCCCTCGCCGCGCCGCGCCGCGTGCTCGTAGAGCGCCGCCGGCACGAGGTTCCAGTGGACGGCACGCTCCGGGGCGAGCCCGAGGGCGTCGAGCCCGATGCTGCGCCGCTGACTCTCCTGAGCGGGCCGGGTGGCGTGTGCCGTCATGCAGTCGGCCGGCGCCCGTGCTCCAGGGCGTCCACAGCGGCGATCACTGCCATGTTCACGATGTCGTTCACCTCGGAGCCGCGCTGCAGCACGTGGACCGGCTGGGCCATGCCGACGAGGATCGGCCCGATCGCCTGCGCGCCCCCGACTCGGTCGAGCAGCTTGTAACAGATGTTCGCGGCGTCCAAGTTCGGAAAAATCAACACGTTGGCCGGGCCGCGCAGCTTGGAGAACGGATATGTCTTGGTCAAGATCCGTTCCACGACCGCTGTATCCGCCTGCATTTCCCCGTCCACCTGCAGGTTCGGCTCGCGCGCGTGCAGTAGTGCTACAGCCTGTTGCACTTTTCCGGCAGCCGGGTGGCGCACGGAGCCGAAGTTGGAGAACGACAGCATGGCTACGCGCGGCTCGATGCCCAGCCGCCCCACGAACTCGGCGGTGGCGGAGGCGATCTCGGCGAGCGTGTCGGCGTCGGGATCGATGTTCACGGTGCAGTCCGCGAAGAACAGGGTCTGCTGGGCGAAGACGAGCATGTAGATCCCGCTCACGTGCCGGCGCCCTTCCCGGGCACCGATCACCTCGAGGGCGGGGCGGATCGCGTCTGAGTAGTACATCTCCACCCCCGCCACCACCGCGTCGGCATGCCCGGCGCGGAGCATGAGCAGTGCGTGGTACATCGGGTCGAGCACCCGGCCGCGCGCTTCCCGCAGCGTGATCCCTTTGCGGCGGCGGCGCTCCCACAACTCCTGGGCGAACGTCTCCAGGTGCGCGCTCGCCCGCGGGTTGGCGAGCGCGATATCCTCGAGCGTCACGCCGGCGTCATCGGCCTGGCGGCGCATCACGTCGGGGTCGCCGAGCAGGATCGGCGCGGCGATCCCGTCGTCCGCGAGGACGCGCGCCGCCTTGAGGATCCGGGGGTCCTCCCCCTCGGGAAAGACGATCCGCTGAGTCTCCTGCTGCTGCACCCGCGTCGAGAGGCCGCGCATCACTTCCCGTGCACGCCCCAGGCGCGCGTCCAGCTGCGCGCGGTACTCGTCTAGGTCGATGACACGCCCCGCGACGCCCGACCCGACCGCCGCCCACGCCACCGCCGGCGCCACCCATAACAGCACCCGTGGATCGAACGGCTTGGGGATCAGGTAGTCGGGCCCGAACCGCAGACGCTCCAGCCCGTACGCGCGCATGACGGAGTCGGGGACCTCCTCCTTCGCGAGCGCCGCGAGCGCGCGCGTCGCGGCCATCTCCATCTCGCCGTTGATCTTCTTGGCGCGCACGTCGAGCGCGCCGCGGAAAATGAACGGAAAGCCGAGCACGTTGTTCACCTGGTTCGGGAAGTCCGACCGCCCGGTCGCGACGATGGCGTCACCCCGGGCGCGCCGCGCCTCGTCGGGCATGATTTCGGGCGTGGGGTTCGCGAGCGCGAACACGATCGGCCATGGCGCCATCCCCTGGAGCATGTCCCCCGAGACGATTCCCGCGACCGACAATCCGACGAACACGTCGGCGCCGTGCAACGCGTCCGCGAGGGTCCGGGCCTCGGTGCGGCGCGCGAACCGGCGCTTGTACTGGTCGAGGTCGGCTCGCTCGCTCGAGATCACGCCCTTCTGGTCGCACATCATGATGTGCTCGCGCTTGACGCCGAGTTGCACGTAGTGTTCGGCCGTAGCGATGGCCGCGGCCCCGGCGCCGGCGAACACGACCTGCACCTCCCCGATGTCCTTCGCCACGAGCTCCAGCGCGTTCAGGAGCGCGGCACCCGAGATGATCGCCGTCCCGTGCTGGTCGTCGTGGAACACCGGGATCGACAGGCTCTCGCGCAGCTTCGCCTCGATGTAGAAGCAGTCCGGCGAGCGGATGTCCTCGAGGTTGATGCCGCCGACGGTCGGCTCGAGCAGCTGGCAGAACCGGATCACGTCGTCCGGGTCCTCCGAGCCGACCTCCAGGTCGAACACGTCGATGTCGGCGAACGCCTTGAACAGGATACCCTTGCCCTCCATCACCGGCTTCCCCGCGAGCGGCCCGATGTTGCCGAGCCCGAGCACGGCAGTCCCGTTCGTGACCACCGCTACCAGGTTGCCCTTCGCCGTGTACGTGTAGGCCTCCTCCGGCCGCCCGGCGATTTCGCGGCAAGGCTCCGCCACGCCCGGGGTGTAGGCGAGGGACAGGTCGCGCTGGTTCTTGAAGGGCTTGGTCGGCGAGACCTGGATCTTCCCAGGGCGACCCTGCGAATGGTAGTCCAGGGCCTCCTGGCGGCGGATCGACATCGAGGTCACAAGTCCTTTTCGGTGAAGGACTTATGCTACTGGCCTCGGGCCGGGCTGTCAAGGCGGCGGCGGAAGTAGTGTGGGCGTCGTGTGATACAGCACCTCCACCGTGCGACGGTCCCGGTCGCTAGGCCCGTCCGCGGTGATCGGCGTGGCGCCGCTGGGCCCCCACATGATGTCGCCTGGGTCGGGGCTGTGCTGGAACAACCCCAATGCGTGGCCCGCCTCGTGGATCGTCGTCCGGCGGAGGCACGCGGCGACCTGGGCCGGGGTGAAGCCCGGCAGGACGGCCAGCCGAATATGGAAGGCCTCCGTGTAGCGGTTACTTACATCGGTGGACGGCACCGACGTCGCACCGTTGCACGCGTAGACCGGTGCACCAGGATCCGGTGGGACGTCCGGAGCGCTGTCCGCCTCGACGATCACATCGGCTCCGGTCGAATCGGCGACCAGCGTTCCCGTGAACTCCCCGTACAGGAACACCCCCGCCCAGCTATCGATCGCGTGTTGCGCCAGCGTGCGCAGGTTCCCCGTCCGCTGAGCGTAGAAGCGCACCGGCCGCCGGTCGGAAGGCCAGTGGAACACGTCGCCGCCGGCGTCTTTGAAGTCGTACGCCCGGACGCGCGAGGGAGGGGTGGGCTCGCTGCAGGCGAGCGGAAGCAGAGCGGCTGCGGCGACGAGCGCGCGCCTCACGACGCGGCCCTTGCGGCGCGCAGG
>MNEL01000009.1 GCA_001917665.1 Gemmatimonadetes bacterium 13_1_40CM_69_22
GTCTACGTGCCGAACAGCAAGGACGGCAGCGTGAGCGTGATCGATCCGCTGACCTACCGTGTGCTACGCACCTTCGCCACGGGCGCGCTGCCCCAGCACGTGGTCCCCTCGTACGACCTCGCGACGCTGTGGGTGGCGAACAATCTGGGGAACACCCTCACGCCGATCGACCCGGCGACCGGCCGCGAAGGGACGAGCGTTGCGGTCGCCGACCCGTACAACCTGTACTTCACGCCGGACGGCCGGTGGGCGATCGTGGTGGCCGAGCGGCTCAGGCGGCTCGACTTCCGCGACGCGCACACGATGGCCCTGGTCGAGTCGGTGCCGGTCGAGTGCAAGGGCGTGGACCACATGGAGTTCACCGCCGACGGGCGGTACGCGCTCGCGACCTGCGAGTTCTCGGGCGAGGTGCTGAAGCTCGACGTCGCCGCGCGCCGGGTGGTCGGCTATCTGACGCTCGACCCCGCCGGCCTGGGCGCCCACGCGATGCCCCAGGACATCCGCGCGTCGCCGGACGGGCGGGTGTTCTACGTCGCCGACATGATGGCGAACGGCGTCTACCTCGTGGACCCCGAGGCGTTCCGGCGCATCGGGTTCATCGCCACCGGGAAGGGCACGCACGGCATTTACCCCAGCCGGAACGGTCGCCGCATGTACATCAGCAACCGCGGCTGGAATACGACCGCGGGCGGCCGCCACGGGCCGGGGAGCATCACGGTGCTCGACCCCGCGACGGAGCGGATCGTCGCCACCTGGCCCGTGCCGGGCGGTGGGAGCCCCGACATGGGAAACGTGAGCGCCGACGGGCGGGAGCTGTGGCTCTCGGGGCGCTACGACGACGAAGTGTACGTGTTCGACGCCGAAACCGGCCGGCTCACGCATCGCATCCCGGTCGGTCGCGAGCCGCACGGGCTGTGCGTGTGGCCGCAGCCGGGACGCTATTCGCTGGGACACACGGGGAACATGAGGTAAGACAAGGACGTCGCGCAAACGGCGTCACGCAAGAGCGTCACGCAACAACGTTAAGCAGAGGCGTCGCGGAGAGACGTGTGAATCGCATCCAGGGAAAGCTGATGCTCATCACCGGCGCGAGCTCGGGGATAGGCGAAGCGTGCGCGCGCAGATTCGCCGCCGACGGCGCCAACCTCGCGCTCTGGGCGCGCCGCTCCGACCGGCTCGAGCGGCTGGCCGCCGACCTGCGCCGCGGCCATCAAGCCTCGGTGCTGCTCGCGGCGGTGGACGTGCGCGATCGGGCCGCGGTGAACGGGGCCGCCACCGAGCTGATCGCGGGCGGGTACGTCCCGGATGTCCTCATCAACAACGCCGGTCTGGCGAGCGGGATGTCCAAGGTTTACGAGGGCGACCCCGAGGACTGGGATCGCATGATCGACACGAACCTGAAGGGGCTCCTCAACGTGACGCGCGCCATCCTGCCGCACATGGTGGCGCGGCGCCGCGGCCACGTGGTGAACATCGGCAGCACGGCGGCACACATGACGTATCCGATGGGGAACGTGTATAACGCCACGAAGTTCGGCGTGCGCGCGCTCAGCGAAGGGATGAACCTCGATGTGGCGGGCACGCCGATTCGCGTCTCGAGCATCGATCCGGGGTTCGTGGAGACCGAGTTCTCCGAGGTCCGCTTCCACGGCGACACGCAGCGCGCGAAGGCGGTGTACCAGGGTTTCCAGCCCCTCACGGCCGACGACATAGCGGACGCGATCGCGTACGTCGTCAACCTGCCTGAGCACGTCAACATCCTCGACCTGATCATCGTGCCGACGGCGCAGCGAAACGTCTATGTGGTGGACCGGGAGCAGTGACTACTAAACCGCCAGCGCTCGCGCGAACTCGCCCGCCGTTTGAAACCGCTCAACGGGGCTGGTTGCGAGCGCCTTGAGGAGCGCCGCGTCGACCGCGGCGGATACGTCCGGGCGGAGGCGTCGAATCCCCGGCGGGGACGCGGTGACGCGTTGCGCGAGCACCGTCTCCGCGTCGCGCCCGGTGAACGGCGGCGCGCCCGCGAGCATCTCGAACACGACGCACGCCAGGGTGTAGATGTCGCTGCGGCCGTCGAGATCGGGAGCGCACATCGCTTGCTCCGGGCTCATGTAGGCCGGCGTCCCCATCCGCAGGCCCTCGGCGGTCACCCTTTCCTGGCGCGCGACGTGCAGCGCGCGCACGATCCCAAACCCGGCCACCACGGCCTGCCCGGCGTCGAGCAGGACGTTCTCGGGCTTCACGTTGCGGTGCAGCACGTCGTGGCGGTGCGCGTAGTCGAGCGCGTCGGCTGCCTCGCGGCCGATCTGCAGCGCTTCCTGCACCGGCAGACGCTGCTCGCGCTCGAGTCGCGCCCGCAGCGATCCTCCCTCGATGTAGGGAGCGACATAGTAGAAGAAGCCGTCCGCGTCGCCCGAATCGTACAGCGGCAGGATGTGGGGGTGGCGCAGCTGCGCTACGAGCCGGATCTGGCGCAGGAACCGCTCGGCCGCGACCGCTGAGCTGAGCTCGGGATGGAGCACCTTCAGGACGACCGCGCGGTTGTGCTTCAAGTCCCGCGCGAGGTAGACGGTGGTGGTGCCGCCGCGGCCCAGCTCCCGTTCGATCGTGTAGTGCGGGGCGAGTGCTGCGCTGACCTGCCGGATGCGCGACCCGGCTGCCGCTCGGGGCACACCGCCCGTCGTCTGCGCACGCAGCTCGGCTACGGTGGCGGCGAACGCCTCGTCAGGCGAGGCGCCGAGCTCGGTGCGGAGGAGGTCTTCGTGGGTTCGGGCGTACCGCAGCGCGCCTGCCCGATCTCCCGCAGCCGTCAGCGCCTTCACAAGGCCCAGGGCGTACCGCGAATTGAGTGGATCGAGCGCCGTGAGGCGACGGCACCACTCTACTGCCGCGGGATGGTCGCGGCGCGCCGTGGCGGCGGTCGCGAGGGCTTCGCAGGCGCGGCCGAGGCACTGGGCGAGGCGTGCGCGCTCGGCATCCGTCCAGCGCTCGAACTCCGGCGCACCAGACAGGAAGAAACCATCGAGAAACGGACCGTGGTACAGCGCGACCGCCCGCTCCAGCTCGCCTTGCGCGAGGGCCGCTTCGAACTCCTGGACGTCGGTCGACACGACCTGCGGGTTCAGCCTGAGCTCGTTGGATCCGAGGAACAGCTCCTGCGCGTGGAGGTCGCGGCGCAGCGCGTACAGCGTTTGCGTCAGGAGATGTCGCGCCTTCTCCTGACTGCTTTCGGGCCAGAGGCAGGCGAGCAGCTTGTCGCGGCTCACACCGCGCTCACTGGCTGCCGCGAGGAGGGCCAGCAGGGCGAGGGGTCGTCGCTGCGCCGCCGCTCCCGGCCCCGGCGGGGGATTCCCCTCGACCGCGAGTCCCCCCAAGGTCCGCAACCGCAGCGCGCTCGCCATTTGAGACCTGTCTGACACCGGTCTGACGGGTCGGTCTTATACTAGGCCCGTGTTACAGGGGGAGCAAGCGCAGACCCGCCCTCCTCGCAGCGTCCACGACTACAGCAGGAGGTTTCCATGGCCCGCCTCACGGTTCCTCGGATTCAGGTCGCCGCATTCGGAGGGCTCGCCGCCTTGCTGCTGACGTCGTCTGCCGCGACGCAAGGCACGAACGCCGCGCCGGCGCGCGACGCCGCCGTTGGCTCGGTGTGTGCCGCTGGCGCGCATGGCTTGGACTTGAGCTACGCCAGCCAGTTTGCCGGTGTGAGTCAGGACGACCACACGAGCAACGTCTGGAACGGACAGGTCACCGGCCCGGGGGGTGGTGCCTTGGTCGTCACACTGGAGCCGCTCGGCAGCTTGATGGAGACGGCGCGGCCAGTGTGGGAGGTCAAGACGCGCTGGATCGTGTCGCCGGTGGCGCCGGGCGAAGGCCCACTCGTGGCTGAGCTGTATGGAACGGTCAACTGGAAGAGCGGCGTGCTGCGGCTCGCGGGCGTCGTCACCCACGGGTGCTTGAAAGGATACGAGGCCGTGGCGAGCGGTCGGTTCGCCAATCTGGACAGCGAAGGGACGCTGCTGATCCGTCCCGCGATCGCGCTGCGGTAGCGCGGGCACCGGAGGGGGATGTGGCGCGCTCGACCCGTTGGATCATCACGATCCTTGGCTTGATCGGCTCGCCGGCGGGCGCGCAATCGGCGCCCCCGGCGAGTCCCCGCGTGATCGTCGTCCGCATGGTGGAGCGCCTGCCGTACGGGATCGCTTTCGATCCAATCCGGGTGACGGCTCAGCTCGGCGATACCGTGCGGTTCGTGCAACTCGGAGGGATGCCTCACAACGTGGAGTTCCGAAGCGTTCCCACCGCGGCCGATCTGGGCCCGCAGCGCCTCGGACCGACGCTCGTTTCCGTCGGGCAGACATACGACGTAGTGATCGACGGTCGCTTCCCGCCCGGGAAGTACGTTTACGTCTGCACTCCCCACGAGGTGCTTGGCATGGCCGGGATCATCTACGTCGCGGCGATCTTCCGCTGATCGTGGCTTGACACCCGCCGGCCCGAGGGTGGCCAGGAAGTATCTGCGCGACCTTCGCTTCGCGGTGGTGGGCGACAGCAGGAAGATCGATCGGGCGCTGTTTACGTCGATGTGAGGGCCGCGGCCGCGAAGCGCCGCACGATCTCGCCGGCGGGCTCGATACTCGTGATTCCGGCGACGCTCTTGCCGGCCTGCCAGTAGTCCTTGGACGACGCGCCGTCGAACAGGCTGCGCTTGAGCCGCCACGCCGAATTGAGCGCGTACAGGGTGCGCATGAAGTGTTTGGTCCGGCGTCCGCGCAACAGCCAGCGTGCGAGGGGCCCCGCCCGGGTGCCGACGCGCTCGACGTAGGGCGTGCGGATCACCGCGAGCGGGACGCCGGTGACGCGCTCGGTGAGCACGATGTCCTCCTCGTCCGCCTGCACGATGGCGCGTTTGTATTCGGGGTGGGCGGTGCATTCGGGCGTCGCGATGAAGCGCGTGCCGAGCTGGGCGCCGGCGTAACCCAGTCGCAGCGCCGCCACGAACCCCGCCGCGTCGCCGATCCCTCCGGCGCACACCAGCGGGACGCCCAGGTCGCCCAGCTCCTCGACGAGCTGCGCGGCGCTGCGCGGACCTGCATGACCGCCGGCGCGACTGTTCACGGCGATGAGCCCGCGCACACCCGCCTCCAGGCCCTTCATCGCCCATTTGCGCTCGGTGACATCGTGGTAGACGAGGCCGGCGACCTGGCGCACCCGCTCCACGACCCAGCGCGGCTTGCCAAGCGAGGTGATGAAGAAGCGGACGCCCTCCTCCAACGCGACATCCACCCAGCGTTTCATGCGATCGAGGTACAGCTGCGACGACTGCTCGATGAGCACGTTCATGCCGATCGGCTTGTCGGTGAGGCGACGGATCAGCCGGAACCCTTCGCGCAGGTCGTGACCGTGGACATAGATCATTGAGAGGGGCTGCACGATGCCGATGCCGCCGGCGGCCGATACGGCGGCGACCAGCTCCGGGTTGGAACACGGGTACATGGCGCCGGCGATGAGCGGCACCGCGACGCCCGCGTCGCGGGAGAGCACGGTGTCGAGCGGGGTCACGGCGCGGGCGCCGGGCCGAGGCGCCAGCGTACCGTCGCCCGCGCGACCACGTCGCCACTGGCGTCGGACACGACCGTCTCGAAGTCGTGCTCGGCGTCGACCGACGTGTCGGGGAGGGGGCAGCGCGCTTCGGCGGTGAGGAGACCGCGCGCCTTCTTGAAGTAGGCGATGGAGAGCCTGACGGGAATGCCGCGGACGTTGGGCGGCAGACCGGTGAGCAGGGCGAGCCCGCTCGTCACCTCGGCGAGGTTCGCGAGCGCCACGGCGTGGACGGAATTCAGGTGATTGCGCACGCTGCGCCGATCGGCGATCTGGATCTTCGCGTGCCCGCCACCGAGCTCGATGACGCGGGGGCGGATGGTGCCGGTATAGGGAACCATCCGGCCGAGCAGCCAGCTGAACACGCGCTTGCCGCCCGGAAGCGGGGAGAGCCGGGCCCACAGGGCGCGTAAGCGTGCGCCGGGGGCCGCCGGGGGTGTGGCCATGGAGCATCAATTCTAGTAGGCGGCCCCCGGGAACATCACCCCGGCCGGTGTGGTTGCAGCAGGCTGGATGTCCGTGAACGCACAAGGAGTCGCCACAATGGAGCAACGCACGCTTGGCAGGCAGGGCCTCGTCGTTTCCGCGCTCGGCCTGGGCTGCATGGGGATGTCGGAGTTCTACGCCGGTCGGAACGACGCCGAATCCGTCGCCACGATTCACCGGGCCCTCGATCTGGGGATTACCTTCCTGGACACGGCCGATATGTACGGCCCGTTCACGAACGAAAAACTCGTCGGCCGCGCCATCGCGGGCCGGCGCGGCGAGGTGACGCTGGCCACGAAGTTCGGCAATGTGCGCGGCCCGGATGGTAGCTTCGGGGGCGTGAACGGCCGGCCGGAGTACGTGCGAGCCGCCTGCGACGCTTCGCTCGAACGGCTGGGCGTCGACACCATCGACCTGTACTACCAGCACCGCGTCGACCGCGGCGTGCCCATCGAGGACACGGTGGGCGCCATGGCCGAGCTGGTGCAGGAGGGCAAGGTGCGGTACCTCGGCCTCTCCGAAGCGTCACCCGCGACCATTCGTCGTGCCCACCAGGTGCACCCGATCAGCGCGCTCCAGACTGAGTACTCGCTCTGGAGTCGCGACCCCGAGGCCGACATCCTGCCCACGTGCCGGGAGTTGGGCATCGGGTTCGTCGGCTACAGCCCGCTCGGACGGGGGTTCCTCACGGGTCGCTTCCGGCGAGTCGACGACCTCCCCTCGGACGATTGGCGGCGCAACAATCCGCGGTTCCAGCAGGAGAACTTCGAGAAGAATCTCGAGCTAGTGCAGCGAATCGAGGCGATCGCTCGGGAGAAGGGATACACGCCCGCGCAGCTCGCGCTCGCCTGGCTGCTCGCTCGGGGGAACGACATCGTGCCGATCCCGGGGACGAAGCAGCGTGCCCGGCTCGAGGAGAACGTGCGCGCGCTCGCCATCCGCGTCCAGCCGGACGAGCTGCAGCGCCTCGACACGGTGGTGCCGC
This sequence comes from Gemmatimonadetes bacterium 13_1_40CM_69_22, assembly GCA_001917665.1. Lineage (GTDB taxonomy): Bacteria > Gemmatimonadota > Gemmatimonadetes > Gemmatimonadales > GWC2-71-9 > 20CM-4-69-16. The sequence goes on from MNEL01000009.1 coordinate 7,073, forward strand.
AGGGGGCTGCGGCCGGAGACCGCTACACGGAAGCAGGGATGCGGGCAGTGAACATCTAGGGCCTGAGGTCCGACGCCTCATGGCCCAGCAGGAACCGTTCGGTGAAGAGGATCGTCGCGTAGAACTGGAAGTCCTGATTGCTCTTCTTCCGGAACCCGTGACCTTCGTCTTTCGCCATCAGATACCAGACCGGCACGCTCCGCTGCTTCAGGGCGGCGACCATCTGCTCGGCTTCGCTCCTGGGGACGCGCGGATCGTTCATTCCCGCGACGATGAACAACGGTTTCGTGACCTTGTCGACGTTGTTGAGCGGCGCGGTGCGCTCCATCCACGCCCGGAGCGTGGAGTCGCGCTCGTCGCCGTACTCGACGCGCCGCAGGTCCTGGCGGTACCCGGACGTGTTCTTGAGAAAGGTGGCGAGGTTGGAGATGCCGACCACGTCCACCGAGCAGCAGACCCGGTCGTTATAGAGCGTCGCGGTCACCAGCGTCATGTGGCCGCCGTAGCTGCCGCCCGTCACGAGCACGTGGTCCGGGTCGAGATCAGGGCGCGCCCGGATCCAGTCGAATAGCGCGCCGATGTCCTTGTAGGCACCTTCCCGCAGGGTTCCGTTGTCGAGCTTGACGAACGTCTTGCCGTGGCCCGTCGAGCCCCGGACGTTCGGGAGAATGAGGGCGATGCCGAGCTCGTTCACGTAGTAATTGCTGCGGCCCAGGAACCCGGGACGTGACTCGCCCTCCGGACCGCCGTGAATGTTGATGATGACTGGCCGGCGGCCGGCGAACCGCGCCGGGGGCTTGTAGAGGAACCCGGAGACCGAGCGCCCGTCGAAGCTCGACCAGTGAATCAGCTCCGGCTCCGCGAAGTCCGCCGTATTGAGGCCACCGGTCTCGCTCTCGGTCCAGCGCACCAGCCGGCCGGTCACGAGGTCGAGCGAATACGCGTCCTCTCCCGCGCGAGCGGAGGTGAATGAGAAGGCGAGCTCTGCACCGGTGCGGCGCCAGGTGACGTTCCCGATCAGCCCCGCCGGCAGCTTCGGAATCCGTCGCTCCGCGCCGGTGGTAGCGTTGATCACGTGCAGCGCGCCGATCCCGTCTTCGTTGGCCACGAACGCGATCCAGCGCCCGTCGGGGGAGAGCGCGAACTCGTCCACGTCCCACGGAAGGCGGTCGCTCAGGAAGCGGTAGCGCTTGCCGAGCAGACTCAGATACGCGAGCCGCCGCACCTCCGAGCCCAGGTCAGTCGTGAGGTAGATCCCCTTGGCGTCGGGGCTGAACTGCGCGCTCCCGTACGCGGCGGTGTCGTTGCCCTGCTTCGTCGTGAGTAGTGTCTTCACCCCGGTCGCGACGTCGACCAGCCACAGGTAGCTCTCGTTCACCGAGATCCCCTGGTGTAGGAGCATCGTACGGTCGTCCGGCGACCAATCGAGCGGCGCATAGCCGCCGCCCTCGAACTCCAGCACCATGCGGTCGGTGCGCGGGTCGGCGGGGTCCATCACCCGGAGATCCAGGTCCCGGCCGTTGCGCCGGGTGGACATGTAGGCGTAGCGGTCGCCCGCGTGCGACCAGACGCCGCCCACGTTGCGGGATTTGCCGTCGGTGAGCAGGGTAATGTCACCGGTGGCGACGTCGTAGCGATACTTCTGGAAGAACTCGCCGCCGCCCACGTCCTTGCTGAACACGATGTAGCGTCCATCGGTCGGCTGGTACGACGCGCCGGCGACGGGATCGGGGAAGAAGGTGAGCTGGGTGCGCGCGCCGCCCGGGAGCTTCACCTGGTGCAGTTGTTGGGAATCGCCGAAGCGGGTGCCGATGATCATCTCGCGTCGGGTCGGATGCCAGTCCCAGAACGCCGCCGTACGGAATTCACTGTACCGGCGTGCGGCTTCGGCTATGCTCGGGGGGATTGGCGGGATCCCGTCGGTGACGAGGGATTCGCCCGGCGGGATCGCCGCCGTCTGAGAGCGCGCCGGCGTGGCGGGGAGGAGCACGACGACGAGGAGCAGACGCGTCAGCCTAGGCATGCTGGGTTCCGTTGGTTATGTAGCTAGATCTAAGCTACGACTGCGCGACCCGAGTGGCGAGGCTCGCCGAGGGTCGGCCGGGGTCATAGCTTTCCGCGGGGCTGCTTATTAAGGAAGGGCAACGGATGACGGCGTACCGGTATCCCGAGAGCCACGTGTTTTACCGGAAGCTCGGGCGTGCCTTCCCTCGCATCGTGCGCGGTGAAGGGTGCTGGCTTATCGACGAACACGGCAAGCGCTACCTCGACGCCGTGGGCGGCGCGTACGTCGCCAACCTCGGCCACTCGAACGCCGAGATCGCGGACGCCATGACGCATCAGGCGCGGCAGTTTGGGTATCTCTCCGCCACCGCCTTCACGCACGCGCCGGTGGAGGAGCTCGCTGCCGAGCTCGCCGCGACCCTCCCCGGCGACCTCGACAAGCTGTATTTCCTCTCGAGCGGCTCCGAGGCGGTGGAGGCGGCGCTCAAGCTCGCACGGCAGTACTGGGTGGAGCGCGGCAGGCCCGAGAAGCACAAGATCGTCGCGCTCGCTCCCGCCTATCATGGCAACACGCTGCTCGCCCTCTCCGCGTCGGCGCGCGAGCACTACCAGGCGATGTTCCGGGAGTGGCTGGTGGACGTGCATCGCGTCCCCGCGTCTTATCCCTATCGCTGCCCGTGCCGCGGCCGCGACGCCGGATGTCCGGTGTGCAGCGGCGTCGTGCTAGAGGCAGCGATCGTCGCGCTTGGTGCGGACCGCGTGGCGGCGTTCCTCGCCGAGCCGGTGGGCGGCTCCTCCACCGGCGCCTCCACTCCCCGCCCCGAGTACTTCCGGCGGATCCGGGAGATCTGCGACCGCTACCAGGTGCTCTTCGTCGCGGACGAGATCTTGTGCGGCGCCGGGCGCACCGGTACCTGGTGGGCGATCGAGCCGTACGGGGCGGTGCCCGACATCATGACGCTCGGCAAGGGGATCTCGGGGGGGTACGCGGCGCTCTCCGCCGTAGCGGCACCCGAGCGCATCATCGACGTGATCGCCGACGGCTCCGGCAACTTCATGCACGCGCAGACGTTTTCCCACCATAGCGTGGCCTGCGCCGCGGGCCTCGCCGCCGTGCGCTATCTCCAGCGCCACCGGCTGGTGGAACGGTGTGCCATGCTGGGCGCCGTGCTCGAGCGGCGGCTGGCGGCGCTGCGGGAGCTGCCGCACGTGGGCGACGTGCGCGGGCGCGGCCTGCTCGCCGGGATCGAGTTCGTCGAGGACAAGGAAACCCGCGCGCCGTTCCCGCGTGCGGCGCATTTTGCCGAGACGTTCACCGAGGCAGCGCAGCAAGCGGGACTGGTGGTGTGGCCCAACGTGGGGCACGCGGATGGGACGAATGGGGACCTCGTGATGGTGGCGCCGCCGTTCATCGTCACGGAGCAGGAAATCGACGAGATCGTCCTGCGGTTCACCGCCGCCCTGGAGCCGACGCTGTCGGCCGTCAGCCGTCAGCAGTCGGTGTAGGCGTTCAACCATGACCGCGGCCGCCCCGGCACAATTCAAGATCGCCTACACGTCCGCACGGTGATCGAGGCATGAAGGACTACCCGCGCATCGTGGTCGCCCCTCCCGGACCGAAGGCGCGGGAGATCGTGACGCGGCAGGACCGCTGGGCGTCGACCTCGTACCCCAAGGAATACCCGCTGGTGATCGCGCGCGGCGAGCGCGCCATGGTCGAGGATGTGGACGGGAATCGCTACCTCGACTTCATGGCCGGGATCGCGGTGGCGTCCACGGGCTACGGCCACCCGACGGTGGTCCGGGCGATTCAGGAGGCCGCCGGGCGGTTCCTCCACATCTGCGGCAGCGACTTCTACTTCGAAGGCTTCGCCGCGCTGTGCGAGCGGCTCGCCAAGCTTGCGCCGGGGCCGAGCAAGAAGCGCGTGTTCCTGGCGAACTCCGGGACCGAAGCAGTCGAGGGCGCGATCAAGCTGGTCCGCCATGCGACGGGTCGCCCGGCGCTGATCGCGTTCCTGGGCGCGTTCCACGGCCGCACCTACGGCGGGTTGAGCCTCACCGCGAGCAAGGCGGTGCAGCGCGCCGGGTTCGCGCCGTTCCTGCCCGAGGTGCATCACGTCCCGTACGGCTACCGCTACCGCTGCGACTACTGTCGCGGTGAGCCGGCGTGCACGATGCGCTGCGTGACGGTCCTCGAGGACGAGTTGTTCGCGAAGAAGGTCGACCCCCAGAGCGTCGCGGCGATCTTCGTGGAGCCGATTCAGGGCGAGGGCGGCTACGTCGTCCCGCCGCCCGGCTACTTGAAGGCGCTACGGGAGCTGTGCGACCGGCACGGGATCCTGCTGGTGTGCGACGAGGTGCAGAGCGGCATCGGGCGGACCGGAAAGATGTTCGCTTGCGAGTACGAGGGGATCGAGCCAGACGTCGTGCTGGCCGCGAAGGGCCTCGGCAGCGGCATGCCGATCGGGGCGATCATGGCGAAGGAATCGGTCATGCGGTGGCGGCCCGGCGCGCACGGCAGCACGTTCGGCGGCAACCCGGTGTGCTGCGCCGCGGCACTCGCGACGCTGGACGTCGTCGAACGCGAGCTGCTCCCCAACGTCGTGAAGTTGGGAGAGCGGCTGCTCGCCGGCACGCGGCGCCTCCAGGAAAAATACGCCGCGATCGGCGACGTCCGGGGGCGTGGCCTGATGATCGGCGTTGAGTTCGTGAAGGACCGCGCGACGCGCGAGCCCGCGCCCGAGATCCCGCACGAACTGGTGGCGCGTGCCTTCCGGAAGGGCCTGCTGCTGCTCGGGGCGGGGAAGAGCACGCTCCGCCTCGCGCCGCCGCTCGTGGTGGACGAGGACGACGTTGATACTGCGCTCCGCATCATCGACGAGTGTTTGGATGAGCTGGATTGAAAGCGCCGTCGGCGCCGAAAGCTGATGGCCGAAAGCGCTTCTAAGGTGATGTCCATGCGCGACGCCGTCGCCCGCTTCGTCCACGACGGCGACACGGTGGTCATCGAGGGGTTCACGCATCTCATCTGCTTCGCCGCGGGCCACGAGATCATCCGCCAAGGCCGCCGCGACCTCACGCTCTGCCGCCTCACGCCCGACCTGATTTATGACCAGATGATCGCCGCGGGCTGCGCCCGGAAGCTCGTTTTCTCCTGGGCCGGAAATCCCGGCGTGGGCTCGTTGCACGCGTTCCGACGCGCGGTGGAGGGGAAGGGTGGGCCGCCGCTCGAGATCGAGGAGTATTCGCATTTCGGCATGGTGGCGCGCTTCGCGGCGGGCGCGGCCCGCCTCCCCTTCTGGCCGATGCGCAACTACATGGGCACCGACCTGCCGGCCGCGAATCCCCGCATCCGACACGTGACGTGCCCCTACACCGGAGAGGCCCTCGCGACCGTACCAGCATTGAACCCCGACGTGACCGTCATCCATGCGCAGCGCGCCGATGCGTCAGGAAACACCCAGATCTGGGGCCTCGTGGGCGTCCAGAAGGAGGCGGCGTTCGCGTCGGCGCGCGTGATCGTGGTGGTCGAAGAGCTCGTGGAGGAAGCCGTGATCCGCTCCGACCCCAACCGCACGGCGGTCCCCGCCATGATCGTGGACGCGGTCGTGGTGGAGCCGTGGGGGGCGCACCCGTCCTACGCGCAGGGGTACTACGACCGCGACAACGATTTCTACGTCGCGTGGGAGGCGATCTCGCGCGATCCCGGCGGTATCGCGCGATACCTCGACGAGTTCGTCCACGGGGTCCCGGACCGCGCGAGCTACCTGGAGAAACACCCAGGCCTGGCCGCGCGGCTCAACGCGACAGCCCGATATTGTCCCGGGGTGAATTACGGGTTCTGACGCCGCGTACACGCCCGACGAGATGATGGCGAGCGTCGCGGCGCGGGAGCTGGCCGACGGGGAGGTCGTATTCGTCGGGATCGGTCTTCCCAACCTCGCCTGCAACCTGGCGCGCGCCACCCACGCGCCGCGCCTCGTGCTGATCTACGAGTCGGGCGCCGTGGGCGCCGTGCCCGAGCGGCTACCCGTATCGATCGGCGATCCCGCGCTCGTCACAGGCTCCCTCATGGTCTGCGGCATGGCGGACGTGTTTCAGCTGCTGCTGCAAAACGGCAGGGTCGAAGTGGGCTTCCTCGGCGGCGCGCAGGTCGACCGTTACGGCAACATCAACACGACCGTCATCGGGGCGTACGCGCGGCCGACGGTCCGGCTCCCCGGCAGCGGGGGGGCGGCGGAGATCGCGATCCACGCGCAGCGCACGCTCGTGGTCTCGAAGCTCTCGCCGCGCGCGTTTCCTGAGCGGGTCGACTTCATCACGAGTCCCGGACACCTAAGCGGCGGCGTGCCCCGGTCACAGCTCGGCATGCCGGGCGCGGGACCGGTCAAGGTGATCACCGACAAGGCGGTGCTCGAGGCGGACGAGGCGACCGGCGAGCTCGTCCTGGCGGCGCTCTATCCCGGAGTGAACGCGTCCGAGGTGCAGGCCGGCGTCGGGTGGCCGCTCCGGTGTCGGCCGCGGCTGGGACGCATCGATCCGCCGACCACGACGGAGCTGCGGCTGCTCCGGGACGTGCTCGACCCCAAGCGGCTGCACCTCAGAGGATGAGGCGCGCCGTCGCAGTCGCCCTGCTGGTCATCGTCGCTGCGGCGCAGCGTCTGGGCGCGCAGGCCGACGTCGACTCCCTCGCCGCGCGAGTGCGGAAGGTCACGGACGCCTACCTCGCCGCCTACTTCGAGCGTCATCCGGACGAGGCCACCCTCGACGGCGCGTCCGGCGTCCGCCACGACCGGCTGCCCGACAACTCGCCGGTCGCCCGTGGGCGCTGGCAGGCGCGGGAAGACCGGTGGCTCGCGGAGCTCCGGCGCATCGATCCCGCCCCGCTCGTGGGCCGTCCCGAGTGGACGGCGTACGGGGTCATGCGCGCGTCACTCGAGGGGTCGGCCGCGACCCGGGCGTGTCGGTACGAGCTCTGGAACGTGAGTCACGTGAACCGCGGCTGGCTGCCCATCATCACGTCCCTCGCCGCCGTGCAGCCCGTCGGAACCGAGGAGCTGCGCCAGCAAGCCCTGACGCGGTGGCGGGAGATTCCTCTGTACATCGCGAGCGAAATGGCGAACCAGCGCGAAGGGCTGCGGTTGGGCTTTTCCGCGCCGCAGGGGAACGTCCGCATCGTGATCAAGCAGCTCGACCAGCTGTTGGACGAGCGGATCGATCGCTCGCCGCTGTATGGTCCGGCGCTACGCGATTCTGCGCCGGCGTTCGACGACGAGCTGCGCCGCTTCATCACGAACGCCGTCGTGCCGACGATACGGCAGTACCGGCAATTCCTCGCCAAGGAGTACTTGCCGCGGGCGCGCAAGGTGATCGGCGTTTCGGCGAATCCCAACGGCGCGGTGTGTTATCGGGGAACGATTCAGGCCACGACGGGGCTGGCCCTCTCTCCTGACTCGATCCACCGGCTGGGTCGCGCGACGGTCCTCGAGCTCGAAGCGGAAATGCGAGTGATCGCCGAGCGGAGCTTCGGGTCGCGGGATGTCACCCCGGTGCTCAAGCGCCTGCGCAACGACTCCAAGTACGCCTTCCGATCGCGCGAAGCGATGCTGGCGTTCGCCGAGGCGGCGCTGGAGCGGGCCCAGCTGGCGATGCCGCGCTGGTTCGGCGTCCTGCCGCGGGCGGGCGTCGTCATCCGATCCTATCCGGCGTTCCGCGAGCGGGAGAGCGTCGGTGAATGGGACCCGCCGGCGGAGGACAACAGCCGGCCCGGGATCTTCTACCTCAGCACGTACGACCCGAAGCACAAGCCCCGGGCGGAGGTCGAGCCGCTCACCTTCCACGAGACGATCCCCGGACACCACTTGCAGGGGACGATCGCGCTCGAGCGGGGCGCCGCTATCCCGGCGATCGCCCGCTACTTCTGGTCGCCAGGGTTCGGCGAGGGTTGGGGCGAATACGCCGAGCAGCTCGCCGACGAGATGGGGATCTATTCCTCGGACACGACGCGCCTCGGGGCGCTCGCCGATCTCACCCTGTCCGCCGCGCTGCTCGTCGTGGACACGGGGATCAACGCGTTCGGATGGACGCGCGACGACGGAATCCAGTACCTCGAGGCTCACACACGCGTCTCGGAGACCCGCGCCGCGGTGCCGGTGGATCGCTACCCGGTGTGGCCGGCGCAGGGGCTGTCCTACGCCCTGGGGCGCCTGGAGATCCGCCGGCTGCGGTCCCTCGCGGAGCAGGCCTTCGGCTCGAAGTTCGACATCAAGGCGTTTCACGACCGGCTGCTGCAAGACGGCGCGATTCCGTTGCCGATGCTGCGCGAGCAAATCGAGGGATGGCTCGGCGCGCCGCGGTAGCGATCGCCGTCCTGTGCGGTGCGGCGCCCCCTTCCCCCGCACCCGCCCAACGGGAGCCAGTCCTGAAACAAGTCGACGAGCCGCACGCCTATTACTGGCGGGAGATGTATATCCCCCAGGCGACGAGCGGGCCCAGCGCGGTGACGTGGGCGCCGGATGGGACGGCGCTGATCTACTCGATGCAAGGCTGGCTCTGGCGCCAGCGCATCGGCTCACCCATCGCCGAGCAGCTCACGACCGGGCCCGGGTACGACTACCAGCCCGACTGGTCGAGCGACGGCCGGGCGATCGCCTTCGCCCGCTACGCCAACGATGCGATCGAGCTCGAGCTGCTCGACCTGACGGCCGGCACCGCGCGAGCCCTGACGGCGAACGGCGCGGTGAACGTCGAGCCGCGCTGGTCGCCTGACGGCAAGCGTCTCGCGTTCGTGTCGTCCCTGTATAACCGGCGCTGGCACATCTTCATCGCCGACCCGGAGAGCGGCGCGATCACCCGCGTGACCGAGGACCAGGACAGCGGCCTCCCCCGCTACTACTACAGCCGGTGGGATCACTATCTCTCGCCGACGTGGTCGCCGGACGGCAGCGAGCTCCTCTTCGTGTCGAACCGTGGCCACATCCACGGGACGGGCGGATTCTGGCGCATGGCGGCGCGGCCGGGCGCGGTGCCACGCGAGGTCCGCTACGAAGAAACCACGTGGAAGGCCCATCCCGACTGGGGCCCCGACGGCCGGCGCATCGTTTACAGCTCCTACCTCGGCGGCCAGTGGCATCAGTTGTGGCTGATGACGAGCGAAGGCGGGGACCCCTTTCCCGTCACTTACGGCGACTTCGACGCCACGGCGCCGCGCTGGTCCCACGACGGCAAGCACATCGCCTACATCTCGAATGAGGGTGGAAACACGTCGCTGTGGGTCGTCGACGTCCCGGGCGGGCGGAGACAACGGATCGAGGCGAACGAGCGACGCTACCGCGAGCCCATGGCGACGCTGCGAGTCGATATCGTGGACCATGGCGGGCATCGGATGGCCGCTCGGGTTTCGGTCACCCGCCCTGACGGGCGGGGCTATGCCCCCGATGATGCCTGGCGGCACGCGGACGAGGCATTCGATCGCTCGGAGCGAGGCTTCGAATACCCGTACTTCCACTCGAGCGGCTCGGCCCAGCTGACGGTGCCGGCAGGTCGCGTGCGGGTGGAGGTGTCGCATGGCCCCGAATACGGGATCGCCCCCGCGGACGTCGTCGTGCCGGCCGGCGGACGCGTCATGCATCGCGTCGTCCTCGAGCGGCTCGCCGATCTCCCGGCGCGCGGATGGTGGAGCGGCGACTTACACGTGCACATGAATTACGGCGGGGCGTACCGCAACACGCCGTCGCACCTGGCGTTCCAGGCACGCGCCGAGGACGTGCACGTCGTTGAGAACCTGATCGTGAACAAGGAGCAGCGGATCCCGGACCGCGCCTATTTCCGCACCGATCCCGACCCGGTCTCCCGCCCGGGGTTCCTGCTCGTTCACGGCCAGGAGTTTCACACGAGCTACTGGGGCCACATAGCGTTGCTCGGGCTCACCGACCACTATCTCCTTCCCGAGTACGCGGGCTACCCCAACACGGCTGCCGCGAGTCTCTACCCGACGAACGCGGTCGTCGCCGACCTGGCGCACGCCCAAGGCGCGCTCGTCGGATACGTGCACCCGTTCGACACGCCGCCCGATCCGGCCGACACGGCGCAGCCGCTCACCTACGAGCTTCCGGTGGACGTCGCTCTCGGCAAGGTGGACTACGTGGAGGTGATGGGGTATAGCGATCACCGCATCACGTCGGAGATCTGGTATCGCCTGTTGAACTGCGGTTTTCGCCTGCCGGCGGGGGCGGGGACCGATGCGTTTCCGAACTTCGCCAGCTTGCGGGGCCCGCCGGGGCTGGTGCGCGTCTTTGTGAAGACGGGCGCGGCACTCGATCACGCGCGCTGGCTCGCAGGGATCAAGGCCGGACGGACGTTCGTCAGCAACGCGCCGCTGCTCGCGTTCACGCTCGGGGACCGGGACATCGGGGACGAGATCCGGCTGCCTCCCGGACCGCACCGGCTCACCGCGCGCGTGAGCCTCCGCTCGAACGTGCCGATCGATCATCTGGAGATCATCGGCAACGGCGCGTCCGTGGCGACGATCCCACTCGCGGGCGCTGGCACCGCCGCGAGCGGGACGGTCTCGCTTCCCGTGGCGCACAGCGGCTGGTACCTGCTCCGGGCTTACAGCGATCGTGCGGAGCTGCCGGTCCTCGACCGCTATCCGTTCGCTTCCACCAGCCCGATCTACGTGCAGGTCGGGGACCAGCTGGTGCGATCCGCGGCGGATGCGGAGTTCTTCGCGCGTTGGATCGGGCGGCTCGAGGCGGCGGCGCGGGCCGCCACGGCGTGGAATACCGGGGCGGAGCGAGCGGAGGTGCTGCGCCGGTTCGGCGAGGCGCGGGCGATCTTCGAAGCACGGGCCCGCTAGCCTGGGCCATTGCCACCCCCCCGGTCGGCGCGCATCTTCCCCCGATCTGCCGTCGCTCCCGCCGCCCAAGCCTGTCGCAAGGAAGGAGCGCCCCATGCGCACCACTCACGCCCGGGTCACCGCCATGTTCTTCCCGGTCCTGCTGATCGCCGTCGCCGCGGCGCTGCCGGCGCCGGCGCAGCAGCCCGCGCTCATTCCGCGCAGCGTGTTCTTCGGGAACGCCGAGAAGCTCAACCCGCAACTGTCACCCGATGGCCAGCTGCTCGCATATCTCGCGCCGGACAGCGGCGTGCTGAACGTTTGGGTGCGCAGCGTCGGCAAGCGGGATGACCACCCGGTGACGCACGACCGGACTCGGCCCATTTACACCTACTTCTGGCAGGGAGACTCGAAGCACATTCTGCACCTCCAGGAGCACGCGGGCGACGAGAACTGGCGCCTCTATCAGACGGACCTTGCCGCCAAGACCACGCGCGACCTGACGCCGTTCGACAGCGTGCAGACCCAGATCCTCTCCGTCAGCCCGGACTTTCCCGACCAGATCCTCGTGGCGTGGAACCATCGCGACGCGCGCTTCCACGACGCCTACCGGCTGGATCTCAAGAGCGGTCGGGCCACGCTCGTAGCGGAGAACCCCGGCGACGTCACCGGTTGGGCGGCGGACCACGCCTTCCAGGTCCGGGTGGCCCAGGCGTCCCTGCCGGACGGGAGCACGGACATCCGCGTGCGCGACCGCGCGGGCGCGCCGTGGCGCCTGCTGCGCCACGAAAGCGCCGACGAGACGTTCGGCGGGGTCGCGGGATTCACCCCGGACAACCGGGGGGTATGGCTCATCTCGAGCGTGGGTGCGAACGCGGCCCGGCTGACGCAGATCGATCTCGCGACCACCCAGGAGACGCCGGTCGCCGGCGATCGGCAGTTCGACGCAAGCTTCCTGCTCACGCACCCCCATCGGCACACGCTGCAGGCGGTGGCGTTCTTGCGGCAGCGGCTCGAGTGGGAGGTCGTCGACTCATCCGTGGTGGGCGATCTCGCCGCGCTGAAGGCCGTGCGCGACGGCGACTTCACGGTCGACTCCCGCGACGTCAAGGACGCGAAATGGATCGTCTCGTACAACGTGCCAGACGGGCCCATCTACTATTACGTGTACGACCGGGGCACGAAGCGCGCCGAGCTGCTCTTCACCCACCGCCCGAAGCTCGAGCAGTATACGCTCGCGAAGATGCAGCCGATCTCCTTCACGGCGCGCGACGGCATGACGATCTACGGATATCTCACCCTGCCCGCCGGAGTCGAGCCCAAGAACCTGCCGCTCGTGCTGGACGTGCACGGTGGGCCGTGGGGCCGGGATACGTGGGGGTGGAATCGCGAGGTACAGTGGCTCGCCAACCGGGGATACGCGGTGCTGCAGGTCAACTTTCGCGGGTCCACCGGATATGGGAAGGCCTATCTGAACGCCGGCGACCGCGAGTGGGGCGGCAAGATGCACACCGACCTGCTGGACGGCAAGAGCTGGGCCGCGGCGCAGGGCTACGCTGATCCGCAGCGCGTGTGCATCTACGGGGGGAGCTACGGCGGGTACGCGACTCTGGTGGGCGTCGCCTTCACGCCCGACGCGTTCGTGTGCGGCGCGGAAGCGTTCGGTCCGTCGAACATCGTCACGCTGATTCACAGCATCCCGCCCTACTGGGCCACGTTCAAGGCGGTGTTCGACAAGCGGGTCGGCAAGGTCGAAACCGAAGCAGAGTTCCTGAAGTCTCGCTCGCCGCTCTTCAAGGCGGACCAGATCAAGGTCCCGCTGCTCATCGTGCAGGGCGCGAACGACGTGCGCGTGAAGCAAGGGGAGAGCGATCAGATCGTGGCGGCGATGCGGAAAAACGGCAAGGACGTCGAGTACATCGTGTTTCCGGACGAAGGGCACGGATTCGCCCGACCGGAGAACAACCTGCGATACTACGCCGCCGTGGAGGCGTTCCTGGCCAAGTACCTGGGCGGCCGCAGTGAGCCGGCGGCTGCCGGGGAGGACGTGGCACAATTCACGAAGTGAGGCGGGCAGTTGCGATGGACATCCCGCATGACTTCAACGCCGCCACGTGGTTCGTGGACCGCCACGTGGCGGAGGGCCGCGCCAAGCGGGTCGCGATCCGGTACGACGGCCAGGACATCACGTATGGCGACGTCCTCGCCGGCGCGAACCGCTGCGGCAACGCACTCCGGCGGATCGGCGTCCGCATGGAGCAACGCGTGCTGTTGCTGCTCCCCGATTGCCCCGAATTCGTGTACGCGTTCTGGGGCGCCCTGAAGATCGGGGCGGTGCCGATCCCCACGAACACTCTCCTCAAGCCGCGCGACTACGAGTACATCCTGAACGACAGCCGCGCCGAGGTCGCCGTCGTGGGGGAAGAGCTGGCGCCGGCGATCGAGGAGGTTCGGCCCCGCCTCAGGTTCCTGCACCAGCTCGTGGTGGCCGGCCGCGCGGGGCCGGGGCAGGTCGGGCTGTCCGAGCTGGTGGCCGAGGAGCCCGCCGACCTCGACGCCGCCGCCACGACGAAGGACGACATCGCCTTCTGGCTGTACACATCGGGCACCACCGGCATGCCGAAGGCGGCCGTGCATCTGCAGCACGACATGCTCGTCTGTTGCGAGGGATACGGACGGCACGTGCTCGGGATCGGCCCGGACGACCGCTGCTTCTCGGTGGCCCGCCTGTTCTTCGCCTACGGGCTGGGCAACGCGCTCTACTTTCCGTTCCACGTCGGCGCCTCGACGGTGCTCTTCCCCCGGCGCCCCGAGCCGGCGAAGGCGTTCGAGATCCTCACCCGCGAGCGGCCGACGCTGTTTTTCGCCGTGCCGACCGCCTTCGCCGCGATGCTGCAGGTCCCGAATGCCGAGCGCACCTACGACCTGCGCTCCGTCCGGCTCTGCCTGTCGGCGGGCGAGCCGCTCCCCAAGCCTATCTACGAGCGCTGGCTCGAGCGCTTCCGGCTCGAGATTCTGGACGGGATCGGGTCGACCGAACTGTGTCATACGTTCATCGCGAACCGGCGCGGGCACGTGCGCCCCGGCTCGAGCGGCACGCTCGTGCCGGGCTACGACGCGAGGATCGTGGACGACGACGGGCGCGACGTGCCGCCGGGCGAGGTCGGCAACCTGCTCGTCCAGGGCGACAGCGCCTGCGCCGGCTACTGGAACCAGCACGAGCGCTCGAAGCAGACATTCGTGGGCGAGTGGGTCCGGACGGGTGACAAGTACCGGCGCGATCCCGATGGCTGCTTCTGGTACGCCGGCCGCGCCGACGACATGATCAAGGCGGGCGGCATGTGGGTGTCGCCGGCCGAGGTCGAGAGTGCCCTCGCCGAGCATCCCGCGGTCGTAGAGGCCGGCGTCGTGGGAGCGGCCGGTCGTGACGAGCTCGTGAAGCCACTCGCGTTCGTCGTGCTCGCCCCGGGCCACGCGCCGTCGCCCGCATTGGAGGACGAGCTGAAAGGTTTTGTGAAGCAGCGGCTCGCCGTCTACAAGTACCCGCGCTGGATCGTGTTCGTCCCTGAGCTGCCAAAGACGGCGACAGGCAAGATCCAACGCTTCAGGTTGCGGGAAATAGCGGCACAGACGCACAGCACAAGCAAAGGCTAGTCCGTCTGTTCCGTCTGTTCTCTGTTCACGATAGCAGTAGCAGCGACACGTCATAGAGCGCATGCGTCCACGCCGTGATGCCGAACCCCCGCAGCAGATACAGCGCCGAGAAAAACAGCCCAGCGATCATGCGGAACACGAAGGAATAGATCTGGAAACGGTCGCCGAAGGGACCGAGGTAGTGGAATGCCGAGAAGATGCCGGCACCGACGACAGTCGCGGCGATGCCCGCGGCGCGCGGTGTCCAGCCGGCGAGCGCCCGCGCCGCGGTGGCGAGCCCCGTCACGAGCAGCACGCGAAACAACAACTCCTCGTAGATGCCGGCGCCGAGCGACACCATCAAGCGCGTCCACCAGTCGAGCCCGGGGGCGGGCGGCAGCGTCAGCGTCTGCAACAGCCCCATCACGCGCGACGTGACGCCGCCGACCACGATCCCGAACACGAGCGCCAGCGCCACCGATTCACCCAACATCGCCCAGAACACACGGCTCTTCAGCCGCGAGCCGTGGGCGCGCATGTCACGCGCCACGAGCCACAGCCCGCCTGCGATGAGGCAGATCATGAATAGGGGCGGACCCCACGTCCCCGCCACGGCCACGAACAGGCCCTGGAGGATCACGTCGGCGCCGTTGCGGACCGCGCGCGGGCCGGTGGAGAGCAGCACCGCGAGGACCTGATAGAACGTGAGCAGCGGCAGCGCGAACAGCAGGCTGTAGCGCGGCGCGCGGCTCGCCTGCCAGTAGGAGGCGGGGGAGGTAAAGGAAGCGAGGCGGAGGTCGGTCATAGGATCAGACAATCTATCGCCTGCGATTTCCCGGGCGTGCTTGCGAGTGGTTTTCTCGGCCGGTATGCTTGCGGACCCCCCCATCCCCCACCCCCCACGCTACGGGAGGGCGTGTATGAAGGTGCCCGTCATCGCACTGGCGGCGACGCTGTGGGTTGCGGTCGCGACGCCGGGCTCTGGGCACGCCCAGAAGCGGGAGCGCGCCCGCGATCTGGGGATCCCGCTCGAGGGCGTCCCTGGGCCGCTCGACGCCATCACCGACGTGGCCGGCGTCGAGGTCGGCCATCGCACGCTGATCGCCGGGAGCGGGAAGCTGATCGCCGGGAAGGGCCCCGTCCGCACGGGCGTGACGGCCGTTTTCCCTCGGGGGAAGACCTCGGACGACCCCGTGTTCGCCGGCTGGTTTACCATGAACGGCAACGGCGAGATGACCGGGACGACATGGGTCGAGGAGTCCGGGTTCCTATGGGGTCCCGTGATGATCACGAACACCCATTCCGTGGGTGTCGTGCGTGACGCCGTGATCGAATGGGCGCTGCGCCAGGGGCGCCTGCCGCACGACGAGTGGTCGCTACCGGTCGTCGCGGAGACGTGGGATGGCGGACTCAACGACATCAACGGGTTTCACGTGACCAAATCGGACGCTTGGGCCGCCTTGGACAGCGCGCGCGGTGGGTTCGTGTCCGAGGGAAGCGTGGGCGGCGGCACTGGCATGATCTGCAACCGATTCAAGGGCGGCATCGGCACCGCCTCGCGGCGACTCGGCGCCGATGGGGGCTACACGGTGGGGGTGCTGGTGCAGTGTAACTATGGCGCCCGGGCGCCGCTGCGGATCGCCGGCGTACCGGTGGGCCGTGAGATGCCGGACCTGCTGCCGTGCCGCGAGCCCTGCAGCGGCCCGCGCTCGGCGCGGGAGACCCGGCTTGCAGAGGACGTGGGCTCGATCATCATCGTGGTCGCCACCGACGCACCGCTGCTCCCGCACCAGCTCAAGCGGATCGCGAAACGCGCCGCCCTCGGGGTGGGCCGCATGGGCGGGCTCGCGGGGAACTCGTCGGGCGACATCTTCATCGCGTTCTCGACCGCGAACGCCCGGGCGTCCCGGGACTCCGGGCTCGCCCGGCTGGCGATGCTCTCGAACGAGCGGATCACCCCGCTCTTCGAAGCGACCGTGCAGGCCACGGAAGAAGCGATCATCAACGCCATGCTCGCCGCGGACACGATGACCGGCGCCGACGACCTGAAGGTCTACGCCCTCCCCCACGACCGGCTGCGCGAGATCCTGCGCAAGTACAACCGGCTCGCTCCGTAGATGCCCAAGCTCGAGAGGCCGCGGCGCGCCCGCCGCGCGCTCACCGGCCTGAAGGCGGCGGACCTGCGCGTCCGGCCGCTGGCGCGCGCCGAAACGATCCCGTCTGCGTGGTACACCGACCCGTGCTTCCACGACCTCGACCGCGACGCAGTGTTCGCCGCGACGTGGCAGCACGTCGCGGATGTGCAGCAGCTGGCCCACCCCGGCGACCACGTCCTGGCCGACGTCGCCGGGGAGCCGATCATCGTGGTGCGGGGGAGCGACGGCGAGCTGCGGGCGTTTTACAACGTGTGCCGCCACCGGGGCGGGCCGCTGGCACTGAAAGACGGTAATGCGGACATGCTGATCTGCAAGTACCACGGCTGGACCTACCGGCTCGACGGCATGCTGCGCGGCGTGCCGCACTTCAACCTGGTGGAGCTGTTCGACAAGCGGGACTACGGGCTCACGCGGGTGGAGCTCGGTCTGTGGGAGGGGCTGGTGTTCGTGAGCCTCTGCGAACGGCCTAAGCCGCTCGAGATCCATGTGTCGGGCATCCGGGAGCGGATCGCGCCGACTCATGTAGGAGGTCTCACGTTCGCGCGCCGCGTCGAGTACGACGTGCACGCCAACTGGAAGGTGTACGTCGACAATTACCTCGAGGGGTACCACATCCCCTACGTGCACCCGGAGCTCCTCCACCTGTACTCGGACTACGAGAGCTATCGCACCGAAGTGAGCGACTGGTACAGCGTGCAGGTGGGGCCGCTGCAAGTCGAGCGCAACGTCTACACCGCGGGCGGCGGCGAAGCCCTGTATTATCACGTGTTCCCGAACCTGATGCTCAACGTCGTGCCCGGGCGGCTGCAGTCGAACGTCGTCGTGCCGGTCGCCCCGGATCGCTGCAAGGTGATCTTCCGCTACTACTACGACGACGTCACGTCGGCCGCGGCGCGCGAGCGGATCGAGGCCGACGTCACGTTCTCGGACACGGTGCAGCGGGAGGACGCCGAGATCTGCGAGCGGGTGCAGCGCGGGCTCGGCTCGCGGGCGTACGACAAGGGTCGCTTCTCGGTGCGGTTCGAGGAGGGCGTCTACCACTTCCAGAAGCTCTTGAAGAACGCCTACCGGACCTGGCTCAAGCGCTGATGGCGGATCTCAAGCGTCAGCTCGGGCTGCTCGACTCGACGATGATCAACGTCGGGACGATCATCGCGTCCGGCATTTTCATCGTCCCGAGCGCGATCGCGGCCGCTCTCGGCGCCACGGCACCCGCGATCCTCGTGTGGGTGGTTGGCGGATCGGTCTGCCTCTTGGGCGCGCTGTCGGTCGCGGAGCTCGGCGCCGCGATGCCCCACGCGGGTGGCCAGTACGTGTACCTGACCAAGGCTTACGGGCCGATGTGGGGGTACCTGTACGGCTGGACGGCTGGAGTCGTGATCAACCCAGCGTCGATCGCCGCGATTGCGGTGGGATTCGCGACGTACCTTGGGTTCTTCGTGCCGCTGGCGAACGCTGGGATCAAGGCCGTAGCGATCGTGTCGATCGTCGCCCTCACCGTGCTGAACTCGCTGGGCGTCAGACTCGGTGCCGTCATCCAAAACGTCCTCACCCTCATCAAGATCGGCTTGTTGGTTGCCCTGATTGCGGTCGGGTTTGTGGGACCGGGTGGAAGTGTCGAGAACCTCTCGCCGGTGTGGCCGCATGCTTCGCTCGGGAGCCTCATCGCGCCGTTCGGGATGGCCATGGTGGCGGCGCTCTGGGCCTACGACGGCTGGATCGAGATCACCTACGTGGGCAGCGAGGTGAACAACCCGGAGCGCAACCTGCCACGCTCGATCGTCTTGTCCACCCTGATGGCGATCGCGCTCTATTGCCTCGTGACCGCCTCGTTCGCCTACGTGCTCTCGCCCGCCCGGATGGCGGCGTCGTCGCTCGTCGCCTCCGACGCGGCCCAGGTGACCATGGGCCGGGCCGGCGCCGCCCTCGTCGCGGTGGCGATCCTGACCGCCACGCTCGGCTCGAACAACGGACAGGTGCTTGCCGCAGCGCGCATACCCTACGCGATGGCGCGGGACAACCTCCTACCGCGCTGGCTGAGCGTGGTGCACCCACGGTTTCTTACGCCAGCTCCGTCGCTCGTCGTGCAAGGCGCCATCGCGATCGCGCTGACCTGGATCTCGACCGAGCCTTCCTGGAAGGACACGTATAACCGGCTCTTCACCTACGTGGTGCTGTCGGGGTTCGTCTTCTACGCGATGTCCTGCGGGGCCGTGATCCGGCTGCGCTCCACGGCGGCGGACATGCCTCGCCCCTACAAGGCGTGGGGGTATCCGGTCACGCCGATCGTGTTCATCCTGTTTTCTCTCTGGCTCGTGATCAACACGGCGCGCGAGCAGCCGCGCGACTCCGCCGTCGGGGCGGCCCTGATCCTGGCCGGCCTGCCGATCTACTTTCTGCGCCGCGGCGCGGCCGCGCGCTGAGGCGGCGGGCCGGCCGTCCCGTGGTTGCGGGGCGTGCGCAGAACGTGCAGTTTAGGGATGTGCTCCGATGGTCCGTCCGTTATCCGTCAGCCGCTGTTCGGAGAGCCGTCCCACTGCGGACGAGCGTCTGGCGGGTAACGGGCGCGGAATTTCCTCAGCGCTTCCCGTCCCGGAGAATCTCGCGCGCCGCGTTGTACCCACACGCGCCCATCACCCCGCCGCCGGGGTGCGTCGCGGCGCCGCAGAGATACAGTCCCTTGATCGGCGTACGGTAGTCGGCGTAGCCCGGGAGCGGCCGCAGGAAAAAGAGCTGCGACAACGTCATCGCCCCCTGGAAGATGTTCCCGCCGGTGAGTCCGAAGCGACGCTCGAGGTCCAGCGGTGAGAGCACCTGCCGATCGATGACCGAGCGTTTGAAGTTGGGCGCGTACTCGTTGAGAATGTCGAAGCAGCGATCGGCGAACCGGTCCTTCACCTGGTCCCAACCGCCATTCCGGAGCTGGTAGGGCGCGTACTGCACGAAGAATGACATCACGTGCCTGCCGGGCGGAGCGACCGTCGCGTCGACCACCGACGGGATCGTGCACTCGAGGATCGGGTTCGCGGAAGGGCGACCGTACTTGGCGTCGTCGTACGCCTGCTCCATGTAGTCGAGCGTCGGCGCGATGTGGATCGTGCCGCGGAGGTGCGCGTCGGGCGGCAGGCCGCCGTGCGCTACCGCGCTGAAGGCCGGCAGCTCCGAGAGCGCCACGTTGATCTTGAGCGACGCGCTCGCATAGTCGATCGCCCGCACTTGGTCGACGAACTCCCCCGGGAGCGCCTCCGCGTCCACGAGCTCGAGGAACGTGACGTGCGCGTCCACATTGGACGCGACCCGGCGCGCCGCGAACTGCGTGCCGTCGGCGAGCGCCACGCCCGTCACGCGGCCGCCCCGCGTCAGGATCTTCGCCACCGGGCTGCGCAGCCGGATCTCCGCCCCAGCGGCGCGTGCCGCGGCGGCGAGCGCGTCGCTCAGGCCGCCCATTCCGCCACGCACGTAGCCCCACATTCCCCGCACGCCGTTGCACTCGCCCATGACGTGGTGGAACAGCACGTAGGCCGTGCCGGGCATCGAGGGCGACGCCATCGCGCCGATGATCGCGTCGGTCGCGAGCGCGATCTTCAGCTCCTCGGACTCGAACCAGCGGTCGAGGATGGGCCGCGCGGCGCCGGTGAGGATCTCGAGCGCCCGCGGGCCGTCCCGGCCGAGCTTGAGGAACCGCCACCCCAGGCCGGCGAGCTGCAGCAGGTCGCGCGGCCGGAGCGACCAGGGATTGGGCGGGGTCCGGAGCAGCGTCGGCTCGATGAAGTCGGCCACCCGCTCGAGCATCGCCTCGTAGCGGGGCAACGCCTCAGCGTCCCGCGGTGAGAACTGGGCCACCTGACGATGCGTCAAGTCCTCGTCGGGGCCCATCAGCAGGAACCGGCCGTCGGGGAAGGGCGTGAACGATGAAGGGCTACGCGGCAGGAGCTCGAAGCCATGCCGTCCGAGCTGCAGGTCGCGGATGATTTCGGGGCGGAACAAGCTGTTCACGTACGACGCGGTGGACACCTTGAAGCCCGGCCACAGCGCTTCGGTGACGCAGGCGCCGCCGACCAGCTCGCGCCGCTCCAGCACGAGCACACGCATGCCCGCGCGCGCGAGATAGGCCGCCGCGACGAGGCCGTTGTGGCCGGCCCCAATGATGATGATGTCGTACGAACCGGGCATGCAATCCCTGTCGTCGGCTCGAGTGAGGGCTATGTTAGGGACGAGGGTCGATGACGCACCCCCCGGCGCGGTTCCTGCACCTCGTGCTGATCGGCTGTTGCGCGGCATCCGCCCTCGCCAGCGCCGCCTGCCGGTCGGGCCAGGCCCATGCGAGCCCCGCCGCGCCGCTCCGACTGCCCGCCACATTGCACGTGATCAACGCCAACTGGTCGGACGTCCGCATCTACCTGGTGCGCGGCGGTCTGCTGCTGCGCCTCGGCTCCGTGACGAGTCAGAACAGTGCGGACTTCGACATCCCGGCCGACGTGCTCAACGAGGCGGCCAGTGTGACCCTCGTCGCCAGCCCGCTGGGCGGCCGGGAGTCGTTTTCCACTGCGCTCACCGGGATTCGGCCTGGCGACGAGCTCGAGCTCACCGTCGAGAATCTGTTGCCGCACTCGCACCTGGTGGTGCGGTAGCCTCGAGCTGCCGTCACGGGCGGCGGGGCCGTTCGGCCGCCCGCTCCATCAGCGCCGCGAGCTCGGGCGAGACATTCGGGCCGAACACGTCGCGGGTCGGGAGCGTGACGATCTGGGGCCGCGGGCCGGGCGCACCCTCCGAGCCGTTGGGCCCCGCGGTTCCCCTCTGGCCGGTGGCGCCGTCGGCGGCATCGGCACAACGGCGGTTGTCCTTGTCCGCTACGCCCTGGCCGCCCTTACCGCCCTTGCCACCATTCCCGCCCGTTCCGCCCGGCCCGCCCGGGCCTCCCGGACTGCGCGCTTCTATCAACCCGGCGAGGAAAGGATTCTCGGCCGGGACGATGATGTTGACGCGGCCGCCGCGCCCGCCGCTTCCCCCAGGGCCGCCGTTGCCGCCGCTGCCACCCGGCCCTCCCGGTTGGGGCGGGCACCCCGCCTGGCCGGCGGCGCCGTCGCCGCCATTCTGCCCCGGCGTGCCGGCGCCGCCCCGACCGCCGCGGGACTCGACCCCGAGCCAATTGGCGGGTGGGATGGTAGTGCCGTCGGCGAACACATAGTACGGCCGAGAGTAGCCGACTTCCACTGCTGCCACGATCAGCTTGTCGTAGAATGGCGACCGCAGTATGGCCAGCCGCACGGTCACGTCCGGCCCGTTGCCACCTGCCTGCGCGGCGCCGCCGGGCTCCCCGCTGAACTGGAAGCCGTGCCCCATGCAGCTGTATTCGGGGGGGATCACGACGGTCTGCTGCACCGCCGGCTTGGCGCTCAGCGTGGCGGTAAGACGGAATCCCGCCGCCGCCGTCCACAGCGGGTTCGCGTTGGTCACCCAATCGCCGCTTTCACGGCTCACGGCGTCCGGGCTCGACCGGTCGAGGAAGACCACATGCAGGCGGGGGGGATGCTTCTTGTCGTAACTGCGCGCGAACGGCACGCGCGATCCGTCGGCGAGGACCGCTTCGTAACTCGCCTGGATCCAGCCGCCGGGACAGACCCGGTCCTGGGTGGTCACGATGCGGAGGTCGCGGATCTGCGCGACCAGGCCGGGGTCGGGGGCGAAATCCGCTGGCGGTGCATGCGAGCAGGCAACAAACAACAACGTCAAGCACGATTGCGTCACGCGGAGGCGTATCACTGAACCGTCGCGCAGAACCGTACTCGACGCTGCTGCGCGACGCCTCATCGCGTGACGTCGTCGTGGAACGATGTCGCTCGACGCCGTTTTGTCGTTCATGGATTTTCCTCACGCACAAACTTGCCGCTCTCCACGTCGAAGATGCGGACACGGACGACCACTCCGACGCGGGCCCGGTCCACCTCGCGGACGTGCACGAGCCTCCGATCGGCCGTCGGGCGGTAGAGGATCCAACTCCCCGGGGGCGCCACCGCTTCGATACCGCCGCAGGCGCGCGATTTCGGTCGCGGCTGCCGGCCCGGCGGCACGCCCGGGATCCAGACCCGGCACTCTCCGGGCTTGGGGAGGTGTCCGGGCGGCACGCCCAGCGTGGCCGCAGTGCTCGGTCCCGCCGCCTCAGCCTCCCGGGTCGGGACGAGCACGATTGTTCTGGTGGTCCGGGTGCAGGCGGCGACTAAAACGAGAGTCGTCAAGCCGAGGGTCGTCACGCAGAGGCGTTGCACAAGAACGTCACGCGAGACCGTAGGTGGCCGCATCACGATCGCTCCTCTCACGACCTGTCGGTCGGGGGTTTCGGGCGGTAGCAAAATGTGAAAACGGAGTGCATTAGGCAACGTGCCGGCTGAGATCGGCTTGCTATATGTTTGCGGGGTGGAGACGGCGGGCTACGGGCTCATCGAGACGATGCGGGTACGGGACGGGCGGATCCCGTTCCTCGAGCGCCACCTCGCGCGGCTCGACCGCTCGCTCGGCGAGCTCGGCCTGGCGCGGCCCGCCCGGGACGTGGCGGCGCTGGTGACGCCGTTTGCGGGGACGGGCAACGCGGTCCTGCGGGTCGAGGTGTGCGACGGCCGGGCCACCGTGACAGTGCGCGAGCTACCGCCGCTCGCTCCGCCCGCCGTGCTCACAGCGTCGGAGCCGCACGAGCCGTATCCGCGCAAGACGACGCAACGCGATTGCTTCGTCGACGCCGCCCTGGAGGCCGACGTGGGCGAAGCGGATGACGCGCTGCTGCTCACACCCGAAGGGTGGGTGGCCGAGGGAACGGTGTGGAACGTGTTCTGGTGGAATGGCGACTGGTTGCGGACGCCGGCGCTGGACGTGGGGATTCTGCCGGGAATCGGGCGGGCGCGGGTGCTCGAGCTCGTGACGGGGGTGGAACACGGCCGTTACCCGGAGCAGGCGCTAGTGGGAAAGAGCCTGTTTCTCACGAACGCGGTGCGGGGCATTGTACCGATCGCATCGCTGGACGGTGTGCCGGTCCCAGCCGATCCCCGCACCGCCGAGCTGGCACCTCGCTTCTGGCCGGAGGCCTAACCCGTTAGATTCTGCTCGGCGCGACAGCCGTGTCCGTCTGTCGCGTCTACGCGTCTGTGAGTCTAGTAGTATGGTGGCTGTAGCTCAATCGGTTAGAGCGCTGGACTGTGGCTCCAGAGGTTGCGGGTTCGATTCCCGTCAGCCACCCTACGGTGCGACGCCTACTTCAAGGCTGCCTGCCTTCCACGATGAGCTGACGGGTCGCCCGCACTTCGACCGTGCCGAGAGGCGCGCTCGGGATTCGCGCGGCAACCTGGACCGCCTCGCTCAGGTCGCGCGCGTCGATCAGGTAGAACCCCGCCACCAGCTCCTTCGACTCGGCGAAGGGGCCATCGGTGATGGATGCCTTCCCACGCCGGACACGCACGCAGGCCATCGTGCGCGCAGGCTCGAGGGCCTCCGCCTCGATGACGTGGCCGCTCGTGCGCAAGCCGTCATTGAAGTCGAGGTGCTGCGCGTTGAGGGCGTTCATCTCGCCCGCGGGTATTGCGTCCATCTTTTTCTCGTCCAGGTAGATCAGACACAGGTATTTCATGGCGCTCTCCGCGATCGAGGTTGGAGGATATTGTTGGCGATAGATGCGACGACGCGCAGCGGAGACAGTCAATTTGAAACGGCACCGTGCGGGCGGCAGACGCGCTCGATGTTCGATTCGCGCTAGTCTCGCGGAGTTGCCGATGAGCTGCTTTCTGTCGGCCGAACGTACGTGTTCTGGAAGGCCTCGTTCCACCAGTCCCCATCCATCTTGTGGAATACGGAAGTCGAGATCGATTTGAGAGTTGCCTTGTCATCGGCGTATTCATTCCTAGTAATCACAATTGCAACATCTGGGGTTATGAATCGGATGTTCGCAATCGACCTAGCCATGGTTGAGTGATGAGTTGCGAAAAAATCCGTCAGGGCTTTCTCAAACCGATCTCTCCCGGAACTCCATCCGCCCGCGATGTTTATGTGATCAGCGTCCTGGGCCATGTGAGCTACCATCGCCTTGGCATCGCGCCGATTCCAAGCATCCACGCTAGCCGCCACGATTCTCCGGATTGTGGTTACGTCCTGCGAAAAATCGGTCTCTGAGTTCCGTGGCGTTATTACCGCTGGCTCTGTTTGAGCCATAGGACTGCTGGCTCTTGCCGCCTGAGCAGCCGCCTGTTCCCGCGACTGAACCGGCGTGTTCTGGAAGGCCTCGATCCACCAGTCCCCATTGATTCTGTGCCACACCCCAGTCGAAATCGCTTCCCAAGTGCTAGTGTCTTTACGGTACTTATACCGGACCACGCAGATCGCGACCTCAGGGATCATGAATCGGATCTTCTCAATCGACTGGGCAATGGTTGGGCGAGGAGTTGCGAAGAAATCGGTCATGGCCTTCTCAAACCAATCTCTCCCGGTACCCCACTTACCCGCGACATTGATGTGATCAGTATTCTCAGTGCCGTGAGCTACCATTGCTTTCGCGTCGCGCCGGTTCCAGGCAGCTTCGCCATCGGCGAGTATCTTCCTGATTGCGGCTTCATCCTGAACATGGTTCGAGACTTTGGAAACCGCAGGTTGGTCTTGCGCGATCGCAGACAAGCGCTGCACGGGTGCGATAGCGACGAGAAGCACTAGCCATCTCAAACCCGCAGGATTGGGCATAGATTTCCTCCTGAAGGTCTCGATTTTCATAACCTTCCCCAGCAGGTTTTCAAAACATTTCCCAGGGGTCCGACGCGGGAGCGGAGGAATCTGGGTTACGAGCCCTCCGCTTGTCGAGGGCGGAGCCTCGGTTTGAGCCGACTGCGATACGACTCACCGTCGAGGATGAGACAGTTGTGGCACAGTCAGAGGGTGTCGCGGCGTAATCGAAGTCGCTAACTTCCGGCAGCATCAATTCCTAGGTCCGTAGCTCAATTGGTAGAGCACCGGTCTCCAAAACCGGGGGTTGCAGGTTCGATTCCTGCCGGGCCTGTTGATCAAATGCGACGCCTCGTAGCGACTTATCCGGCTGCGAGGCTTTACGTTTTTCGAGATGGCTACCGTCAGGTTTGGGTCCAATTTGGGTCCAATCGCAGCAACTGCCATTCCATCAAGCTGCGAACTGTCGCAGGTGATAATCCAAGTGCATCTGCAAGAGCTTGCCCCGCTCGCTCGTCGCGGGCAACGAGGAGATCTTTCCTGACAAGATGAGTCAGGGCACGGGGCCGGCCTTCTTCGCAGATCCGAAAGGACTCCAGCGGCAGGTCGCAGGGGTCCCGGCCGTTGCCTAAGACTCGCAGGCTGACCGTCGGTGAAGGCGCGCCTTCATCGATGGCCTTGGAAAAGTAGTCGAGAGACAACATCAATGAAGGCATTCATCCTCGATCGTTACGGAAGCGCCGACTGTGTGCGGGCTGGCGAAATGCCAGCCCCGGAGCTGCGGGAGGATGACGTTTTGGTCCAGATTCACGCCGCTGGTGTAAACCTTCTGGATTCCAAAATCAGAAACGGCGAGTTCAAACTCATTCTGCCGTATCGCCTGCCGCTCATTTTGGGCCATGACGTGGCCGGGGTCGTGGTCAGGGTCGGATCTCGAGTGCGTCGATTCAAGCTCGGCGACGAAGTCTATGCGCGGCCGGCTGACGGGCGAATCGGTGCATTCGCGGAATTCAGTGCGATCAAAGAAGATGACGTGGCGATCAAGCCCAAAGCACTCACCATGGAAGAAGCGGCTTCCATCCCCCTGGTCGGCTTAACCGCCTGGCAGGCGCTGATCGAAAGAGCGAATCTGACACAAGGACAAAAGGTTCTCATCCACGCGGGTTCGGGTGGTGTGGGCACATTTGCCATTCAGCTGGCTAAGCACGTCGGCGCGACAGTGGCGACGACCACGAGCACGGCCAACGTGGACCTGGTCAGAAGCCTCGGGGCCGACATCGTGATCGATTACAAGAAGCAGGACTTCGCAGACGTGCTCCGTGACTACGACGTTGTCTTGAACAGCCTGGACAAGGTGACGCTCGAGAAATCTCTGCGAGTGCTCAAGCCCGGTGGACAGCTCATTTCGATCTCAGGCCCACCCGATGCAGGTTTTGCGCGAAACATCGGCGCGTCGTGGGTCTTGAGAATGATCGTGGGCTTCTTGAGCTACGGGATTAGAGCGAAAGCAAAGCGCCGCCAAGCAAACTACTCGTTTCTTTTCGTGAGAGCGAACGGTGGCCAGTTGACCGAGATCACGTCTCTCATCGATGACGAAATCATTCGCCCGGTCGTGGATCGAGTCTTCCCCTTCGCATCGACCAAGGAGGCCATGGCCTACGTCGAAGCAGGACGCGCCAAGGGCAAGGTCGTCGTCTCACTGAGGTGAAACGAAGGCAAGTCTGGTGATCACTGGGGTGACGTTCATCGCCGACAGGAGAGCAGCAACATGACTGCATCGCAGGACCTGAAGGTCAATTGGAAGAACGTGCCAACGCGGAAGATCACCGCAGGCGGAGTGGAGTTCGCTTATCGGGAGCTCGGGACGAACAATCCCGGCACGCCGGTGGTGTTCCTCGTCCACCTGGCTGCCGTCCTGGACAACTGGGACCCTCGGGTTGTCGATGGTTTCGCGGCGAAGCATCGCGTGATCACGTTCGACAATCGAGGCATCGGCGCGTCCAGTGGCTCACCGGCGACCTCGATAGAGCAGATGGCCAAGGACGCAATCACGTTCATCAAGGCCATGGGTTTCAAACAGGTGGACCTCTTCGGGTTCTCGATGGGCGGGATGATCGCGCAGGAAATCGCGCTGATGGAGCCGCACCTCGTACGCAAGATGATCATCGCGGGGACGGGGCCCGCCGGCGGCGAAGGTATCAGTAAGGTGGCCCGTGTTACGTACCTCGACATGGTACGGGGCTTTCTCACCCGTCAAGACCCGAAGCAGTTCCTGTTCTTCACCAGGACGCCCGGCGGGATCCACGCCGGCAAAGCATTTCTGGCGCGACTGAAGGA
>MNEL01000022.1 GCA_001917665.1 Gemmatimonadetes bacterium 13_1_40CM_69_22
GATCCAACCCAACACCTCTCCCGCCCGCTCCAACAGCTCCGTACGGGTGGCGATGTAGTGAGCGAGCGTGGGTCGAGTGAGAAAGAGCGACCCCTTCTGGCTCAGTACCTGAGGATCGAACGCCCCGACCGCGCCGCTCGACTGTCCGTACAGCACCATCATCCCGCGGCGCGCGAGGCAATTCAACCCCTTCTCGAACGTCGTCTTTCCGACCGAGTCGTACACCACCTGCAGGCCCGTCCCGTTCGTGAGCCGCTTCACCTCGGTCTCGAAATCCTGCTCGGTGTACAGGATGACCGCATCCGCCCCCGCCTGCCGGGCGAGCTCGGCCTTCTCTCGCGTCGAGACGGTCCCGAGCACCCGCGCGCCGCGCAGCCGCGCGATCTGACACAACAGGAGCCCTACGCCCCCGGCTGCCGCGTGCACGAGACACGTCTCGCCCGATTTCAGAGCGTACGTCGTAGAGGCCAGGTACTGCGCCGTCATTCCCTGCAGCATGGCGGCCGCGCCCTGCTTCGTGCTGACGCCGTCCGGCAACACCACGACGCGCTCAGCGGGCACGACCGCGTACTCGGCGTAGGCGCCCATCACATGGGTATAGGCGACGCGGTCGCCGACCTTCACCTCGGTCACACCCGAGCCGAGGGCGGTCACGACCCCAGCCGCTTCCTGTCCCAGTGTGAAGGGGAGCGCCACCTTGTACAGCCCAGTGCGCTGATACACGTCGATGTAATTCACGCCGGCGGCTTGGACCTGTACCAGCACCTCTCCCGGACCGGGGGCCGGCTGGGGCACGTCGTCGTAGCGTAACGCCTCGGGACCACCGGGCGCATGCACGCGGATCGCTTTCATGTCTGGACGATCCCGCCTCGGCAGCCGTCAGGCAAGGACCTCCAGGGTGGCACCCGCGCCCGCGCAGATCAACTCAAGCCGCTCGACCCCGTGATCGCGGACTCGCCCAGCGCGGCCGCGCGCGGCGCCGAGGTCCTTGTCACGATGGTCGCCGACGACCCGGCGCTCGAAGCGGTGCTGCTCGGCGAGCAGGGCGCGCTCGCGGCGCTGCCTCGTGGCGCGATTCACGTTTCGATGAGCACCATCAGTCCAGGACTCTCGCGCCGCCTCGCCGAGCGGCACCGGGCGGCGGGACACACGTACGTCGCTGCACCGGTGTTTGGCCGCCCTGAGGCAGCGGACGGGGAAGCTGTGGATCGTGGCGACGGGGCCCGCCGCGGCGATCGAGCGCTGCCGCCCGTTGCTCGACGCGATGGGTCAGGGCACGGTAGCGGCGGGCGAGGAGCCCGCCCGGGCCAACGTGATCAAGCTCGCCGGCAACTTTCTCATCGTCGCGGCGATCGAGGCGCTGGGCGAAGCGTTCGCGCTCACCGCGGCGGACGACGTCGCGGCGGCGGACGCCGGGTTGTGAGCGCGTTACCTCGAACGGGTAGCCGCCGCCCACCCGATGGTATGTAGACGTCGAGCGCGACGCCTCATTACACTAGTGACCATGATCAATCGCCACGTCTGTCTGAACCAGCACACGCGGTCACTCGACCGAAGGCGTGGGATTCGGATGTAGTCGGCACACCGGCATCGGCCGGTCGCACACGCCCCCACGCTTCGCTGCCTGAGCGCGGGGGCGTCCGCTTTCGTAGCGGTAGCAATCCTCGATCCGGGAGATTCACGATGATTCGCATCACGGCTGGTATACCCTGCTTCGCCGTCGCTGTCGGCGTCCTGCTCGTCCTGCCGCCCGAGCCTCGACGGCTCGCATTTCAGACGGCCTTTGCCGGCGTGTCAAACGACGGTCAGAGCTGCGTCTGGGAGGGATCGCTGAGCGGGTCGACACGCGGCAGCGTGAGAGTCGAGCTGCGCCAGGTCGAGAGCGCGGCCGAAGCGGCGAGCCCAGTGTGGCACGTCGTCACCCGCTGGTCGGTGGTGGACCCGTCGGGCGCCCGTTCGTTCGATGCCGAGCTCGAGGGGATGGTGGACTGGAAGGCCGGGACGATCCGTCTCGGGGGAACGATGGCGGACGGGTGGCTGAAGGGCTCCTGGGTGGAAGCGGACGGCCGGCTCTCGAACGGCGACCTGGCGGGCTCGTTCGCGATCACGCCCGCGGTCGCGCGCCGATGAGCCGCGCGCTCCGGCGCGCTGCACGAAGTACGGCTCACCCCCCCGCGATCGCGGGAATGACGGTCACCTCGTCGCCGTCCTGGACGGGCGCGGCAAAGCCGCCGCGAAACCGGACGTCCTCGTCGTTCAGGTAGAACACGACGAACGGATAGGGGTTGCCGTCCTTGTCGCGCAGGCGCGGTCCGAGGGCAGGGTATTGCGCCGCCACGTTGGCGACGGCTTCGCCGAGGGTGCGGCCGTTCGCGCGCAGCGTGCGCACGCCGCCCGCGTGGGTCGCGAGCACCGAGGGAAGGTTCACCGTGATGGACATGGCACTGTCTCCTGAGTCAGGCTGGTCAGCTGATAGCGGCCCGCAGGCCGGGTGAGGACGAAGGTCTCCACCGCGACGCCGAGCTCGCGCCACGCGTGCGCCATCGCGTCCGCGACGCCCGGGGCGGCTGAGGCGGGCGTCACCGCGAGTATCGACGACCCAGAGCCCGACAGGGTGGCGCCGAACGCGCCGGCCGCGCGCGCCGCCGCCGTCACCGCGTCGTAGCCGGGCACGAGCGCGCGTCGGTGCGGCACGTGCAGCACGTCGTCGAGCGCCGCCGCGAGCAGCCCCGCGTCGGCCCGCGCCAGCCCGGCGACGAGCGCCCCAGCCTTCGCGGCCGCCGTCGCCGCGGTCCGGTGGGACACGGTCGGCGGCAGCGCCGCGCGGGCGCGCTCGGTGGCGACCTCCACGTCAGGCACGGCGAACACGAACACCAGCGACGCGTGCACCTCGAGCGGGGCGACGGTCAATCGCCCCTCCGGCCCCGGGACGGCGAGCACCGCGCCTCCGTAGATCGCCGGCGCGACGTTGTCGGGGTGGTGCTCGACCTCGGCGCACAGGCGGGCGAGCATGTCGTCGTCGAGCTCGAGCCCAAGCAGGGCCCGGGCCGCCAGCGCCCCTGCGACCGTCGCCGCGCCCGACGAGCCGAGGCCGCGCCCGACCGGAATGTCGGAGCTGGCGTCGATCACGAGGCCCGCCGGCACCCGGCAACCCGCACCGCGGCACGCGGCGGCGAAGCCGGCGAACAGCGAGTCGCGGTCCGGCGGCACGGTCACGGCGCGCAGCGTGCCGCGTCGGTCAATGCGGACCGGCGCGCCGGGCGACGGCTCGAGCCGGGCCGTCGCGCTGAGCCGGCGATCGATCGCAATCCCGACGCAATCGAATCCCGCGCCGACGTTCGACGTGGAGCCGGGGACGCGCACCAGCACGCTCGCAGGCGTCACGAGTCGTTCCCATCCACCAGCGCCGCCACCTCCTTGAGCCGGGGTGCGATCAGCGGCACCTCCGGCAGCGCGCCGCTCACCGCCTCGAGGGTCTTCAGGCCATGCCCCGTGATGCACAGGACGACTTCGTCCTCCGGCCGCAGCCGCCCGTCGCGGGCCAGCGCCAGAGCCGCCGCCGCGGTCACGCCGCCGGCGGTCTCCGCGAACACCCCCGCGTCCTCGGCGAGGAACCGGATGCCCTGGACCAGTGCGTCGTCGCTCACCGCGGCCGCCCAACCGCCCGACTGTTGCATCGCGCGGGCGGCGAACGGCCCGTCGGCGGGGTTACCGATCGCGAGGGACCGGCAGATCGTGTTCGGTACCTCGGGCTCGAGCTGTGTGCCGCCGCGCTCCACCAGCCGCACGATCGGCGCACACCCGCTCGCCTGCGCGCCGTACAGGCGCGGCACGGCGCCAGCGACGAGCCCGGCGTCCAAGAACTCCCCGAACCCCTTGTGCAGCTTGGTGACGAGCGAGCCCCCCGCCATCGGGGCGACGACCGCTGTCGGCAGCCGCCAGCCCAGCTGCTCGGCGATCTCGTACGCGACCGTCTTCGAGCCCTCGCCGTAGTAGCCGCGCAGGTTGACGTTCACGATCCCCCAGCCGAACCGGTCCGCCACCTGCGCGCACAGCCGGTTGACGTCGTCGTACGTGCCGCGTACCCGTACCAGCCTGGGGCCATAGACGCTCGCGCCGATCACCTTCGCAGCTTCGAGCGTGTCCGGGATGAAGATCCACGCCTTGAGCCCGGCGCGGGCGGCATGGGCGGCGACGGCGTTCGCGAGATTGCCGGTCGAGGCACAGCCGATCGTGTCGAGCCCGAACGCCGCCGCCGCGTTGATCGCCGCCGCGACCACCCGGTCCTTGAACGACAGCGACGGGTGGCAGACGGTATCGTTCTTGACCCAGGCGCGCGTCACGCCGAGGCGACGCGCCAGCGCGGGCGTCTCGACGAGCGGCGTGAACCCGCTGTCGAGGGACAGCACGGGGTCGCCGTCGAACGGCAGCCACTCCTTGTATCGCCAGAGCGAGGGGGCCCGCGCGGCGATCGCCTTGCGGTTGGGAAGCCGCCGCCGCGGCTCGTACACCGGGTCGAGCGGCCCGAGGCATTGCTCGCAAATCGAGACCGGGCCGGCCGCGCGGTCGGCGCCGCAGTTGCGGCAGCGCAGCGGACGAGCGCTGAGCGAAGCTCGAGAGGCGACCGGCGCAGTGGTGGACGTCATCGAGACCTCAACAAAAATGCCCGGGCGATGAACGCCGCGGGCGGTCGCTTTTTAGCACCTTGTTTAACGTGGCGGCAATACGCGGCAAATCACCACGATGTCACTTGTCGCTCGTAAGATAGCCGGCGGACAGCGGAGGTCAAGGCTCCCGAGCAGGGGAGCTCATCCTGTCAGGATGGGAGCAGTCTAGCGAGCGGCGACGGTCGTGAGACTCCCCACCCAGCTGCGGCTGCGTTGCAGCGCCAGGTCGATCTGCCCAGGATCGGTGGCGTAGCACAGGCGCAGGTGTCCCCGCCCCGCCGGACCGAACGCCGTGCCGGCGAGCGCGGCGACGTGCGCGTCCTCAAGCAGGCGCTCGGCGAATGCCTCGCACGTCATGCCGGTCCGCTCCAGGATCCCGCTGATGTCGGGGAAGCAGTAGAACGCGCCCGCCGGCGTGGCGCACGTGACGCCCTCGATCGCCTCGAGTCCGCGCACCAGCCGATCCCGCTTGCCGCGCAGGCCCGATACCATGCGTCGGACGGCGTCCTGCGGGCCGGTGAGCGCGGCCAGGCCGGCGTATTGCACAAACGTCGCGGTGCAGGACACGTTGTTGATCATGAGCGTCGTGACGGGCTCGGCCAGCCACTGCGGCATAACCCCGTAGCCCAGCCGCCAGCCGGTCATCGAGTACGTCTTGGAAAACCCGTCCACCAGGAACGTCCGCTCGGCCATACCGGGTAGCGCCGCGATGCTGTCGTACTGCCCGTCGTAGCGGATCGGCCCGTAGACTTCGTCCGAGATCACCCACAGATCGTGCCGCTGGGCGAGCGCCGCCAGGCGGGCGAGGTCGTCCGGGGTCGCAACGCCGCCGGTCGGATTGTGCGGCAGGTTCAGGATGATCACGCGCGTGCGCGGCGTGACCCGCTCGGCGATCGCTACCACGTCGGGTGCGAACGCGCGGGACTCGTCCAGCGGGTAGTACACCGGCCGGCCGCCCGCGAACCGCACGACGGACTCGTAGATCGGAAAACCGGGATCGGGCGTGAGCACGTCGTCGCCCGGCTGGACGAGCGCGAGCGCTGCGGCAAACAGCATCGGCTTTGCGCCCGGCGCCACGATCACGTTCTCCGCCGCCGCGCGCACGCCGCGCGCGGCGAGGGAGTGGGCGATCGCGTCGCGCAGCTCCGGCACGCCGGCCGCGAGCGCGTAGCGGGTGAGACCGTCCCGCAGCGCCCGAATGCCCGCCTCCACGACGTGCGGCGGCGTCGGCATGTCCGGCTCGCCGATCTCGAGGTGCACGACCTTGTGGCCGGCGGCCTCGAGTCGCCGCGCGGCAGCGAGCACGAGATAGGCCTGCTCGGATCCCAAGACGTCGAGTCGTGCGGCGGAGTGCATCGATCGTTCCTCGTGGGTGCGGTTTGGTACGGGCACAGCTAGTGCAAACGGCGTGCCTTACTTGGCTCGTTCCAGATAGACCCCTTCCCGTGGGTCCACACGCACCTTCTCCCCCTCGTTGATGAACTCCGGCACCTGGATGGTGACGCCGTTCGACAGTTTCGCCGGCTTCGTGCTCGCGGTCTTGGTGGCGCTCCGCATCACTGGGGACGTCTGCGCCACGGTGAGCTCGACGACCGAGGGCAGCTCGATGCCCACCGGGCGGCCGTTGAGCCACTCGACCTGAATGTTCATCTCGGGTTGGAGCCAAGCGGCGTGATCGCCCACGGCCTCACCGTCGAGCGTGTGCTGCTCGTAGGTCGTCGTGTCCATGACGTGCACGCCGCCCTGATCGGCATACAGCACCTGGAACTCCTTGGTCTCGAGCGGGGCCTCGTCCACGAAGTCGGTGGCCGAGAGCCGGGTGTCGAAGGTATTGCCGGTGACCAAATTGCGGAGCCGCACCTGAACGAATGCCCGCAGATTCCCGGGCGTGCGGTGGGTGAAATCCATGACGCGGCACGGCTGCCCGTCGAGGAGGATAACGTGGCCGCGCCGGATGTCGGTCGCCTTCATGACCCAGCTCCTAGAGAAGCAAACGGCGCGAGCCGACCCGCCGGCCCGCGCGTCACGGGCGGGAAGATAAACCGGATCCGGCCCGGGTCAACGGGCGCATCGCCTTGCGGCAACGCGCGTTGGCGCGCCATATACGCAGAACCAAGCAGCGGAGCGGGCAGATGGCCATCGCGCGGCCGGGGAAGATCGTCGGCATCGGGCGCAATTACCGCGAGCATGCCGCGGAGCTCGGGAGCCCGCGGGCGTCGGGCCGCTCACGGCGGGCGACGTGGTGGAGGTGGCGATTCCGGAGGTCGGCGTGCTGCGGAATCCGGTGTCGGCGGAGTCCCGGGAAGGGCGATCGCGCGCGTGAGGTAGCCGACGAACTGCCGTGCCCACCACGCACCGGTGCGGGAGCGCTCCTGTGCAGTGGTGAACCGGTAACGGTAGGAGACGAGTCGCACGTAGCGCGGCGGCGCGTCGGGGAACGGGTTCGGCCCGAGCAGGGACAAGACTTGCGGCCTCCCTTCGAGCAGGCCGCGCACCAGACCGGCCAGCCACGGCTCGGCGCCTTCGGGGTCGAGCGCCGCGAACCACATCTGCCAATCGAGCCGCGGTTGATGCGGGGCGACGAAGCGCGGCCGGCGCGACACTGCACCCGGCTGCCAGCGGAACTCGTACTCGAGCCAGTGCACGCTGTCCCGGCTGCCTTCGATCACGATCTCCAGCCGCTCGGTCGTCATCACGCGAAACAGGCCGTAGCCGTTGACCGAGCGGAGCGGGGCCACCGCGCGGAGCAACGGGTGATCGGCCCCGCGGCCGCCGGGAAGCGTCGCGCTGATCTCGCGGGCGAACGTGAGCGCGCTGAGCAGCGCCATCAGCGCCGCGAGCGCGACCGTCACGCGCCGGCGCCACAGCGGCTCGGGCTCGCCGGCGGCGAGCCGCAGCGGCAGCACGGGCCGCAACACGGCGTCGTCCAGCAGCGGTACGCACAATACGATCGCGAGCAGGTTGAAGAAGCCGTAGTTCCCCGTCACCGCGATCCCGAGTTGGCCGAGTACGAGCAGGGCGCACGCGGCGACGCGCAGCCGGCGCAAGCGGGAGGGCGCGAAGATCAGCCAGGGTACGCCGAGCTCGATCGCGAACATCCCCAGCGTCATACCCTTGTGCACCCAACCGGGGAGCCGCTGCGCGTACCATGCGGTCCAGGGCGGCAGCGGCTGCGTCCAGAAGTGGTAGTCGAGCGCGGTGAGCTGGCGCCACGTCGGATCGCCGCTGGCGAGCTTCGTGATCCCGGAGAGGAACATCAGCTTGAAGAGCAGCAGCCACACCAGCCACCGCACGGCGCGCGACGGTGCTCGCTCCCGCGCGAGGCTCGGCAGCCACTGGCTGGGTGCGTACAGGACCGCGAGCAAGCCCGCCTCGAGGAGCAGCCCATCCCACTGGAACCACAGGAAGGTCTGTCCCACGACGCTGAGCGACAGGTAGCACGCCCACAGCAACGCCAGCACCGGTGCCTGGGCCACCCCGGCCAGCACCAGCAAGGCCAGCGCGGCGCCGCCCCAGCAGAGGGCTCGAAGGGCCCCGTCCCCCGCTCCCAGCCAACAGATGGTCGGGAGCAGGCGGTAAGCGGCCGCTCCGTAGAGCCCGCGGGCTCGCTCGAGGAAGGCAGCGGCGGGGAGGATCCCGTGCTCGCCGACCAGGCCCGTGACTTGCAGCGCAAGCGAGACGAACGCGATCAGGTAAACGAGGCCCAGTAGCCGCAGGAACAGCCAGCGCGACAGGATGTAGGTCGGCTCACCAGTGGAAGATTCCGTGGGGGTCGGCGTAGCCTGGGGCTCGGTGACGTCCATCGCGGTGCTCTGAAGATGGGACTCGTTATTGATTGAGGGAACACGGCCTGTTGCGGCGAAACCACGTCGCGCCCTGCGGGGTAGGAGTCTCCATCCCCAACGGGGTGTTCGCCCCCGGCAGCTGTGTGACCCACGTCACCCAAGTTCAGGTAGGAGGTTTCCAGCACATGTTCAAGAATGGCCGTCTGGCGGCGGGCGCGGTGTGGCTCCCCCTCGCGCTGCTCGTCGCCGCAGGGTGCAAGCAGGGCCCGTCTCCCGAAGTGCAGGCGAGGATGGACAGCTTGTCGCAAGCGTCCTCCGAGAAAGAGCGCCTGATGCAGGAAGTCGCCGAAAACACGCGTCTGGTGAGCGAGATCAGCAAGGAGCTCGCGGCCGTCGCCGTTCCGGCCAAGCGAATGAAGGTGGGAGCGGCGGAGTCGCCGCTGCGGGCGTCGCGCGACACGATGGTCGCGAAGATCCGCTACATCACGGCACGGGTGAGAGAGATCGAGCCGAAGCTGCAGCAGACCGAGCAGCGGGTGCGGGAACTCACCACGCTCTCCGACAGCCTGAAAGACGATCTCGCTTCGACGATTCAGAACCTCCAGAGCGTGATCGACAATCAGAAGGAAACGATCTCCGCTCTCAACGACCAGGTGGAGAAGCTCTCGGCCGAGAACGTGGCGCTGAAAGACACCATCGACAACATGGCCACCGAAGCCAACACGGTCTACTACATCGTGGGGACCAAAGACGAGCTGGAGCAGCGCGGCATCGTACGGGAGGAAGGCGGCGCCCGGTTCCTGTTCGTGCTGTGGAAGAGCGGCAAGACGCTGGTCCCGTCCCGGAACCTCGACCCCAGCGCGTTCACGCCGGTCGACCGGAGGGCGCTGTCCGAAATCCCGCTCCCGGCCACCGACAAGGAGTACCACATCGTCTCACGCCAGGACCCGAGCGCTCTCGCCATCCCGCCTTCGGCCGACGGCACGATTACGGGCAAGGTCAAGATCGCCGACTCCGCCCGCTTCTGGGCGAACTCGAAGTACCTCATCATCGTCGAAGGCTGAGGCGGCTGCCCCCCACACCCGGTCCTTGACCGGGTGTGGGGCCGCCGCTACCGTCCCCTCACAGGCCGTACCTCGTTTCGAGCCCAAACGAGGCGCGGTCTGTCGCAGGGCTGCAGCACTTTTGGGGAGCGGCCATGTGACGCGGCGCGCGCCCCGAGGGTGACAGGCACAGCTGGTGCGGCCGGTCATCGGCGCGGGACTTGCACTGGGGATCACCAGGCACACAGGGGGGCTCATGCACGCAGTAATCCGGCGGTACCGGGTGAGGCTGGGGACGGTCGCGGAGGCGGTGCGCTATGCGGAGAAGCAGTTCGTGCCGCTAGTGCGGCGCATCCCGGGATTCGTGGGGTGCTACCTGATGGACGCGGGCAACGACGTGTTGACGTCCATTGGGCTGTTCCACACACAGCAAGGCGCCGAGGCCGCGGTCACCCTACAGCGGGACTGGTTCCGGGACGAGTGGTCGTCGTTCCGGCCGCTACCGCCGGAAGTCGTCATCGGTGCGGTACTGGCGCACGCCACGCTCGACGGCGCTGTTCCGGCGGAGCGCCGGCGGCTGGCCGATCGGCGCAACGCGGCGGCGGTGCTGCCCGTGGGCTCTTGGAGCGGCGTCGAACGGCGTATTGCTTCTGATCGACGCGGCGGTGCGGAGCGGCGCCCGGAATTCGCCGGGCAGGCTGAGTGGCAGGTGGCCCCAGGCTGGAGCGCGGCGGGCTGACGCGCCCGCCGCGCAGACACGCGCGGCGGGTCATACGACATACAAAGCGGGGAGTGGGCCGCAACTGCTCACCGGTGGATTGTGTCTGGCCCGGTCGCAAGACCGATCGCTGGACCCCCGGCGGCGGTTCCACTCCTCGCTCCGCTTTAGGCCTACCGACCGCGGCGGATCCGCGCTATTTCATCCCACCCATGTCGCTCGCCCGCCGCCTGCTGCTCCGTGCCTCGCGCAGCCCCTGGCTCGCGGATCAGCTCCGCCGCCGCGCCTTCCTGCGGCGCGCGGCACGGCGCTTTCTGCCGGGCGAGGACTTGGCTGCGGCGCTCGACGCTGCCGCCGAGTTTGCGCGCGCCAGGCTTGGCAGCGTGCTCACCCAGCTCGGCGAGCAAGTGACGACTCAGGCCGAAGCCGAGTCCGTGCGCGACCACTACCTGGGCGCGCTGGGCCAAGTGCGGGCGCGCCGACTCCCGGCCCAGCTGTCGGTAAAGCTCACGCACCTCGGGCTCGAGGTGGACCGCGCCGGCTGCGAGCAGGCGCTGCGCGCGCTCGTGGCCCGGGCGGCCGACAGCGGCTCCTTCCTGTGGATCGATATGGAAGAGTCCCGCTACGTGGACGTCACGCTCGAGCTGTTCCGTCGCGCACGAGCCGAGCGGGAGAGCGTGGGGATCTGCCTCCAGGCGTATCTCCGCCGGACACCGAAGGACGTGGTCGAGCTGCTTCCCCTGGGAGCCGCGATCCGCCTCGTGAAGGGCGCGTACAACGAGCCGGCGAAGATCGCGTTCCCACGCAAGCGCGACGTGGACGGGTGCTACGCGATGCTCGCGGATCGCCTGCTGCAGGAGGCTGCCCGGGGGCGGGGGCGGCCAGTCTTCGGGACGCACGATGTCCGTTTGATCGCGGGCATCCGCGAGCGCGCCGTCCGATACGGCACCCCTGCGACCGCGTACGAGATCCACATGCTGTACGGCATCAAAGCCGCGGCCCAGCGCGCACTCGCGGCCGATGGGTGCACGGTGCGCGTGTTGATCAGCTACGGGACCGCCTGGTTCGCGTGGTACATGCGCCGGCTCGCCGAGCGGCCGGCGAACGTGTGGTTCGTAGTGCGGAATCTGGTGTAGGAGACCGCATCGCGCCGCCGCCCATGACGACCGACGCGGCCTCTGCCCTGCTCGCGCGCTGGCGCGAAGACACCCCCGGCTGCCGGGAGCGCATCCATCTCAACAACGCCGGCGCGGCGCTCATGCCGCGGCCGGTGCTGGAGACGCTCACCCGCCACCTGGAACGGGAAGCGCTGATCGGCGGCTACGAGGCGGCGGATGAAGCCGACGCGCGCGTGCGGGAGAGTTATGCACGGATCGCAAAGGTGATCGGCGCCGCGGCCAGCAACGTCGCGATCGTGGAGAACGCCACGGTCGCGTTCGCGCAGGCGCTCTCGGCGTTCGATTTCCACCCGGGCGACCGCATCGTCACCACGCGTACGGATTATCCCTCGAACCAGCTCATGTACCTGTCGCTGGCGCGCCGCGCGGGAGTCGAGACCGTGCGCGCCGACGATCTCCCCGAGGGGGGCGTGGATCCCGAGAGCGTGCGTCGCCTCGCGCGGCATCCCCGCACCAAGCTCGTCGCTGTCACATGGGTGCCGACCAATTCGGGGCTGGTGCAGGACGCGTCCGCCGTGGGCGACGTGTGCGCCGGGCTGGGCGTGCCCTACCTCGTCGACGCGTGCCAGAGCGTGGGCCAGATGGCGGCGGACGTCGGGACGCTGCGCTGTGATTTCCTCGCCGGGACGGGCCGCAAGTTTCTGCGCGGTCCGCGCGGGATCGGATTCCTCTACGTCTCCGACCGCATGCTCGAGCGAGGGGCGTTCCCCCTCTACCCCGACCTGCGCGGCGCCGATTGGACCGATCCCGACGCCTTCCGGCTGGCCGACAGCGCGCGCCGCTTCGAGAACTGGGAGTTCGCCTACGCCCTCGTCCTGGGGCTCGGCGAGGCGGCGGGCTACGCGCTGGCGGTCGGCCCGGAAGGGGCCGACCGGGCCCGGCGGCTGGCCGCCCAGCTGCGCGAACGCTTACAGGAGATCGACGGCGTGCGGCTGCTCGACCGCGGCCGGGAGCGGTGCGCGATCGTCACCATCGCCGTGGCAGGCCGGGACGCGGCGGAGTTGAAGCTCCGGCTGCGCGAGCGGGGGATCAACACGAGCTCGGCCGACCGCACCGCCGCCGGGGTGATCGACATGGACGCGAAGCACGCCACGTCGGTGCTGCGTCTCTCGCCGCACTATTACAACACGGTGGAGGAGCTCGATCGGACCGTCGCGGCGCTGCGCGAACTGGTCCGCGGCTGAGGCCTCTTGTCACCCACCGGACAGCGGCTAGGTTCCCAGCAGATGACACGCCCCAGCCGCCCGAGCCTACCGGCCGAATGCCCTTTCCACTTCTTAGCGACGAGGTCGTTTCTATGAGACGGTCGATGCTGCTGCTGCTCTTCACCCTGCCGGCGTGGATCGCGCCGGTGCCGTCGGGCCCCGAGGACGAATCGGTGTTCGTGAAGAACTTGAGGCCGGACCAGCACGAGTCCCTGCTCTATGTCTGGACCAGCGACGCCGATGCCAAGCAGCCGGATTTTCTCACGGTCGTCGACGCCGACCCCAAGTCGCCCCGCTACGGCAAGATCATCACGACCGTTCCCACGGGCTCGACCGTCGACAACGAGGCGCACCACTTCGGCTATACGGTGAATGCGGACCGCATCTTCGCGGGGGGCCTGGTCTCGAACCGCCTGTTCATCTACGACGTCAAGACCGACCCACTGCATCCCAAGCTCATCAAGACCGTCCCGGACCTGGGCGCCCTGAGCGGGTACACGGGCCCGCACACCTATTACGCGGTACCCGGCGGCGTGATGATCGCGATGCTCGGCTCCAAGGACGGCACCGGTCCGGGCGCACTCATTCGGCTCGATGAACAGGGAAACTTCGTGTCGGCGCTCCCCGCCCCGAACCGCCCCGACGATCCCGGTTACATGTACGACGTCGGCGTGAAGCCCGAGCTGAACCGGATGGTGACGTCCAGCTGGACGCACCCCCACCACTTCCGCGGGAACCCGATCGCGCCCGAAAACGTCGGAGACGCGGTCGTCGTGTGGGATTGGAAGGCCGGCACGGTGCTCCAGGTCGAGCACCTCGACAAGATGCCGCTGGAGGTGCGGTGGCAGCACGGGCCGGCGGCGCGCGGCGGATTCATCAACTGCGCCGGAGCGAGTACGGTCTGGTACTGGGAGGACAAAGACGGCAAGGTCGCGTTCACCCGCGTCATCCAGCTCCCGGCAAACTCGACGCCCGCGGACGTGCGGATCTCGTACGACAACCGGCTGCTGTAC
The DNA here is from genome assembly GCA_001917665.1 of Gemmatimonadetes bacterium 13_1_40CM_69_22. GTDB lineage: Bacteria > Gemmatimonadota > Gemmatimonadetes > Gemmatimonadales > GWC2-71-9 > 20CM-4-69-16. The sequence continues at coordinate 13,610 of MNEL01000022.1, forward strand.
GTGTCGCTGTTCAGCGGCAACGCGGTGCAGCAATACGACGTCTCCGATCCCCTGCACCCCAAGTTCGTGAGCGAGGTCAAGCTGCAGGAGCCGAATATGATGAAGCTCACGCCCGACAGCCGCCGTTTGTACGTGAGCAATTCGCTGCTCTCGAACCTCGACGGGAAGGTCCCGTTCCGGGTGTGGCTGCTCGACGTGGATGCGAGCGGTATGAAGCTGAACGACAAGTTCGCCGTGGACTTCGATCAGTTCCCGACCGGGCCAGGCCGGCCGCACGACATGCTGCTGAAGTAGTGCGCATGCTCCCGGAGGCCCCGGGCGTACGCCCGGGGCCACGGGGCTACGCGCGCCACGCTTTCCAGGACGCGTACAGGACGTCCGCCTCGTCCACGAAGCCGCCGTGGCGTGGCTGCCAGCCGAGCAGGCGCACGGCCTTGCGGGCATCCACGTGCTGGTCCAGCGCCAGCGCGTCCGCGAAATCGCCCATCGTGCGACGGGCTTCGCCCAGGGGCACCGGTCGCAGCTCGCCCTGGAAACCCGCGGCGCGCGCCGCCGCCGTCGCCATCTCGAGCACCGTGGCGCGCGACCGATCGGTCACGTCGAACACTTCGCCGGCCAGCCCGCTCTCCGCGGCGCGCACGTAGGCGTCCGCCAGGTCGTCGACGTGCACCATCGCCCAGCGGTTCTGGCTGGACCCCACCACGGTGGGCGCCTTGCCAGCCGCCGCCGCGGCGAACCAATCGCCGGTCATCCCACCGCGGCCGCCGTACACGCAACCCGGCCGGATCACGAGCCCGCGCACCGCCTTCGCCTGCAACACCAGCTGCTCGTGCGCCGGCCGCCAGGCGACGAGCTTGATCGCGTCGAGGGGGTTGGTCTCGTCCACCAGCTTGCCGCCGGTATCGCCGTGCACCCAGACGCCACTCGTGAAGATCAGCGTCTTGGGCTGCGATCCCCGACGCCCGGTCTCGATCAAGGCGTCGACCGCGGTCTTGTCCTTGGCCACGGCGCTGGCCGAGGACTCGAACGCGGCGTGCACGAGGACACTGCATTCCTCGGCCGTATCGGCGTAGCTCTTCGGGTCCCCGATGTCTCCGATCACCGGGCGAATCTCCTGGCGCGCGAGCTGCGGCACCTTCGCCGCGGCACGCGTCAGCCCGTACACGTCATGACCCGCCCGGCGGAGCGCCGTCGCCACGGCGAAGCCTACGTACCCGGTGGCACCCGTCAGGAACACGCGCATAGGATCCCCTCAATGACGCATCCGACATGAAGGTTAACCGTCCGTCCGCTCGCTGATTACTGTTGGATCATGGCCTCCCAGTCGCTCCGTCTCTCCAAGTCGCGCTTCCTCGCCGGGCTGCAGTGCCACAAGCAGCTGTGGTGGCGTGTGCACGAGCCGGACGCGCCGGAGCTGGTGCCGGACGCGGCGCTGCGCAACGTGCTCAACCAGGGGAACGAGGTCGGCCGCAGGGCCCGGGAGTACGTTCCGGGAGGCGAGCTCGTCGATCTGCCGTTCTACCAGTTCGACAACAAGGTGGCGCAGACCCGTGACATCTTGCGGCGGGAGCCCTCACCCCCAGCGCTGTACGAGGCGACGTTCCTCGCCGACGATACCTACGCGGCCGTAGACATCCTCGAGCGGGGGCCGCGCGGCTACGAGGTGGTCGAGGTGAAGGCGACGAACCGCCTGAAACCGGAGCATTTGCCGGACGTCGCCCTTCAGGTGCACGTGCTGCGGCGCGCGGGGCTTCAGGTCGAGCGGGCCGCGGTGATGCACCTCAACCCGGAGTGCCGCTATCCCGACCTGAGCACGCTGTTCGTGCGCGAAGACGTCTCGGCCCCGGTCGAGGGAGTGCTGCTGGGCCTCCCCGACGAGCTCGCGGCGCAGCAGCGCATGCTCGAGGGACCCCTCCCCCAAGTCCCGATCGGCGACCACTGCACCAGGCCGCACGATTGCCCGTTCCTCGAGCGCTGCTGGCCGAAGCTGCCGGACCACCACGTCAGCAGCCTGTACCGGATCGAGCGCAAGCAGGCGCTGCAGTACGAGGCGGACGGCTACGCGACGATCTACGAGCTGCCGTCGGACCTCGAGCTGTCCGTCATCCACCAGCGCCAGGTGCGAGCGGTGACCGCGGGCCGGATGGTGGTCGAGCCGGCGCTCGCCCAGGCGCTCGCCCAGTTCGGGTCGCCGCTCGCGTTTCTCGACTTCGAAACGGTGAGCCTCGCGATCCCCCGGTGGGACGGCTGCCGGCCGTGGCAGAACGTGCCCGTGCAGTTCAGCTGCCACGTGGAAGCGCACGGCCGCGGCCTGCTGCACGACGAGTGTCTCGCCGACGGCGCCAGTGATCCTCGCCCCGCGCTCGCGGAGGCGCTGGTGGCAGCGTGCGCGGGGGCCCGCAAGGTGGTGGCGTACTACGCGAGCTTCGAGCGTGACTGCATCCGCCAGCTGGCCGAGGCAGTGCCGCGGCTCGCCAAGGAGCTGCAACGGATCGAGAAGAAGCTCGTCGATCTGCTCCCCCTCGTCCGCAACCACGTCTATCACCCCGACTTCGGCGGGAGCTTCAGCATCAAGCGGACGCTCCCGGCGCTCGTGCCGGGTCTCTCCTACGCCGATCTGAGGATCGGCGAGGGAGAGACCGCGACACTCGAGCTGATGCGCTTGATGTTCGACGAGGAGCTGCAGCCGGCCGAGCGCGCGGAGCTGCGCGAGGCGCTGCTGCGTTACTGCGAGCGCGACACCTGGGCGATGGTCAAGATGCTGGCGAAGCTGAGAACGCTGGTGGCAGAGCAGCTCGAGCTGTTCTAGGGGCTAGGCCATCCGCCGGCTCTCGAGCAGGTCGAGGGCGCGCCGCACTCGATGGATCGAGGCCGCCAAGGCCCTGGTGCTCGCGTCGCCCAGCTCGTGGCTCACAGCCAACTGGTTGAGCAGCTGCAGTGCGTTCCGGAGATGCTCGCCCGGAGACTCTGCGGCCGGGGCCCGGGTGGGCCGGTTCCGGCGATCGAGCGTGCTGCGCCGTTCGGCGCCGCGCCGCCGATCCACTACACGCCGGCGCTCCGCGGCGACGTCCGTGATGGACCGGCGTCGTGCCTCGAGACGTCGGTCGCTGCCCCGGCGACGATCAGCAAACAGCCGGCTGCTGGTCACACGTTGACGGACTCTGGCGGAGGTGACAAGGCAAAGAAACTTGCCTCATGCCGGCCCCGTCGGCCAGCCCGCCTCCCTCAGTGGCAGGCCCCGGACCCCGAGTCGGTGAACGTTCCCCCCATCTCCTCCGGAACCGGGATGAATTGCCAGCGGTAGGACTGTGGCGTCAGTGTCAGCTTGAGGACACCGTAGTCCGTGCCGCGCGTCTCGCTGTTCGCAATCGGGGGCCCGAACCGGTAGGCGCCGCCGCCGCCTGTCCCGACCACGAACTCGCGGATCCCCCGCGCAGGGTCGGCTCGGCCATCCGGGGTCTGGAGTGCGAAGCGCTCGTAGTTGTGCTCGTGTCCCGACAGGACCACGTCCGCCCCGGCCTCGTACAGCGCCTGCCACAGCGGCTGCGTTTGCGGCTCGCTGCCGTGGGTCGTGCCCGAGCTGAAACGGGCGTGATGCCAATAGGCGAGCGTGCAGACCTTAGGGTGCGCGGTGAGGTCGGCACGGAGCCAGCGCTCCTGGGGGGAGCCCGGGCTCATGTCCAGATTCGAGTTCAACGCGATGATGTGCCAGGCGCCGAGATCGTAGCTGTAGTAGCCTACGCCCCGTTCCCCGGCCGCGACACCGAAGTAACCGAAGTAGCCGGGCGCCGCCGGCGTGTCGTAATCGTGGTTGCCGGGAACGGGGTGCGTGCGCTTCTTGAAACGTCCCCAGGTCGGCTGATAGCACTCCGTGTAGTTCACCTCGGTGCCATTGGGGTACGCGTTGTCCCCGAGCGCGAACACGGTGCCCGGGATGCTGTCGAGCAGCTGCGCGGTCGCCACAGCGTGCGCGCGCCAGCAGGACGCGATGTCCCCCGCCCCGACGAAGACCTGCGGCATCGCGGGAGGTTCCACGAACGCGGTCAGAGTGTCGAAGACGGTTGCGCCGGTGTGCGCGGTGACCGTCACCCGGACGACGTAGCGGCCCGGGGCGGCATACGCGTGCGTGGCGTGCGCGGGTGCAGCGCGGTCGGTGATGGTCCCGTGATCGGTGGCGCCGTCACCCCAGCTGATCGCGTAGGGCCACGCGGGCGCCGTGTCCCGCCAGTTGCTCACGCGGAACGTGAGCGCTGCGGGCGCGCGGGGAGAGGTGCGCAGATCCGGGCCGGCGTCAACGGACGGCGGCAGACTCACGCGGCCCTCGACACGGCACGCGCCGATCCAGAGGGCGGCCACGGCAACGAGGGACCGGGCGCAGCGCACCAGGTAGAGCCAAGGCACGCCACAGCATACGATGACGCAGCGACGAGCGGAACGGGTGCGTGGGAAGCGTTCCGTTTGACTTCGCTTCCCCAGCCGATTAGCTTGTGTCAGCGACTCCAAGGCGGGAACTGGCACGTGCGCCGGTCCCGCCTTCGCTTTTCGCGACCTTCACAAGGGTGGACCGATGGCCAAGGAAGAAGCGATCGAGATCGATGGCACGGTCACGGAAGTGCTGCCCAACACCACGTTCCGGGTGCTGTTGATCAACGGCCACCACGTCCTCGCCACCATCGCCGGCAAGATGCGGCGGTTTCGGATCCGCGTGCTGGCGGGCGACCGCGTCACCCTCGCGCTGTCCCCATACGACCTCACGCGGGGCCGCATCACGTTCCGCCATAAGTGAGCGGGCCTCTGCCGGAAAGCCCGGACCAGGCCGCCGCCGCGGGGTGGCTCGCGCGCCTGGCCGCCTACAAAGAGCCCGACCTGAAGCGCAGCGTCTGGCAGCTCGCGAGCGCCGCGGCGCTGTACGCCGGCGCATGGGCCCTCATGTACGCGAGTCTCGGCGTGGGCTACTGGCTGACGCTCCTGTTGGCCGTGCCCGCAGCCTTCCTGCTCGTTCGGCTGTTCATCATCCAGCACGATTGCGGGCACGGCGCGTTCTTCCGATCGCCTCGCGCGGCGGACATCGTCGGCTCGATCATCGGCGTGCTCACGCTGACGCCGTACCACTACTGGAAAAAGACCCACGCGATGCATCACGCGACGTCGGGCAACCTCGAGCACCGCGGGTTCGGCGACATCGACACGTTGACGGTGGACGAGTACCTGGCGCGCTCACGCTGGGAGCGCTTCAAGTACCGTGTGTATCGCCATCCGGCGGTGCTGTTCGGCGTGGGCGCGGTGCTCCACTTCTTCGTACGGCACCGCCTGCCCACCATCGTACCGCGGACCTGGACGCGCGAGCGGCGCAGCATCCTGTGGACCGATGTGGGCCTCGCCAGCTTCGTGGTTCTGATGGGGACGCTGCTGGGGTTCCGGGAGTTCCTGCTCGTCCAGCTTCCTGTGGCGTTGCTGTCGTGCTCGATCGGTGTGTGGTTGTTCTACGTCCAGCATCAGTTCGAGCCGACGTACTGGGAGCACGACGAGCGCTGGGCGTACCACGCCGCGGCGCTCGAGGGGAGCTCGTACTATCGCCTCCCCAAGCTGCTGCAGTGGGCGACCGGGAACATCGGGCTGCATCACATCCACCACCTCAACGCCCGGATCCCGAACTACCGCCTGCAGCAGGTCCTGGACACCTATCCCGAGCTGCGGCGGGTCGCGACGCTCACCCTGAAGGAGAGCCTCCGCTGCGTCCGCCTCGTGCTGTGGGACGAGCGGGCGAGAAAACTAGTGCCGTTCCCGGCGTGACCTGGAGCGCGGCTCACTCAGGGTCGAGGATGGGCAGAGACAACCGGGCTTCGCAGCCCTTCGCTGCTGCACGGTTGGCGAGCGTCAGCGTGCCACCGTGCGCCTCCGCGATCTGGCGTGAGAGCGCGAGCCCGATCCCGGAGCCGTCCGCCTTCGTCGTGTAGAACGGGACGAACAGGTTGACGGTGTCGGCCAGGCCGGGGCCGTCGTCTTGAACCCACACCTCCAGCCGGCCGTTGCGCGCAGTCCACCCCAGCTCGACTTGACCGCCGCCTTCCAGGGTCGCATCGACCGCATTGCGGACGAGGTTGATCAGTAGCTGGTCGAGCTGTCCGCCGTCCGCTTGGATCGTCACCTCCGGTCCGGGGCACACCGTGACCGGCCGACGGGTCTCGAGCGCGGCCACGCGCCGTACCCACTCCGCGACCGGGACGGGCTCGAGGCGAGGGCGTGGCAACCGGGCCAGCCGCGCGTAGGCGGCCATCAGGCGGCTGAGCGATTCCGCCCGGCCCCCGATCACTCCCAACCCCTTGCGGAGATCCTCGCGCCAGTCGGGCGGCGGTGGATCCCGGCGCACCAGCTCCGCCAGGCTCTGGGCGATCGACTTGATCGGGGTGAGCGAGTTGTTGAGCTCGTGGCTGAGCACGCGGATCAGACGCTGCCACGCCTGCCGCTCCTCCTCGCTCAGCGCGCGGCTCACATCGGCGAGGACGAGGAGTTGATGGGGAAGGCCGCCCTGGCGGAACGTGCCGCGTCGCAGCTCCCAGCGCCCCTGCGCCGGCCGTCCCGGGAACGCGACCTCGAGAACGCGGGGCGCGTCACCTGCCAGACTCTCGGCGAGCCCCAGCTCCGCTGCGGCCTTGCCGAGCAGCTGCTCCGCCGGTCGCCCGAGCAGCGCCGCCGCGCCCTGGTTGACGAGCCGCAGCGCCTGCGATTCGTCGAATGCGAAGACGGCGACGTCGATCTCTTCCATCACGCGTCGCAGCAGCGCCGTCGCCTCCAGCGCGCTCAGGCGCTGGGCCCGCAGGTCTTCACCGAGGCTGTTCAGCTCGAGCAACAGCAGCCCGAGCGCGTCGTCCGGGTCCGAGCCGCGGGCCCGCAGCGAGAAGTCGCCTTCCCGCAGCGCCGCCAGCATGTTCGAAATGGTCTGGAGCGGCCGAACGACCCGCTCGCGCACGACGCCCACGAACGCCAACCAGACGCCGACCAGCAGGATCGTCAGGGTCCATTGAGTGCGCGCCGCGAAGTCGCCGCGCCACAAGAGCACGAGAGCGAGGGCGACGGCGGGGAGCCCCGTGAGCAGCGCGAGGGTGAAGATGCGCCGCTCGTAGCGCGGCTTGCGCTTGCGGCGTCGCTCAGAGCCCATGCCGCTTCAGCCGGCGGTACAGGGCGCTGCGTGACAGGCCGAGCGACTTCGCGGCCTCGCTCACGTTGCCGGCCGCACGCGCCAGCGCCTTCTGAATGAGCACCCGCTCCACTTCCTCGAGGCTCATCTGATCGAGTGGCGTTGCGCCGTCCGCCCCCGCGCCGAGTCCGAGGTCCCGCGTCCGCACCACGCTCTGCTCGGCCATCAGGACCGATCGCTCGATCGTGTGGTCCAGCTCACGCACGTTGCCGGGCCAGGGATACGTCCGGAGGGCCTGCATCGCGTCCGCCGCGAAGCCCGTGATCGCCTTGCGGTAACGCGCGGCGTGGCGGCGCCCGAAATGGCTGGCGAGCAGGGGGATGTCTTCGCGCCGGTCGCGCAGCGGTGGCAGGCGGATCTCCACGGTGTTGAGGCGAAACAGCAGGTCCTGCCGAAACCTACCGCCTGCCGCTTCGGCGTGGATGTCCGCGTTCGTGGCGGAGATGACGCGCACGCTCACGCGTTGCGTCTTGGAGGAGCCGACGCGCTCGAACTCGCCGGTTTCGAGCACACGCAGCAGCTTCGCCTGCTGCGGCAGCGGCAGGTTCGCGATCTCGTCGAGAAACAGTGTGCCGCCCTCGGCGAGCTCGAACCGGCCGACGCGATCGACTTTCGCATCGGTGAAGGCACCTTTCACGTGCCCGAACAACTCGCTCTCGAACAGGCCGTCGGGAATGCCCCCCAGGTTGACGGCGACGAGCGGCCGCTCGGCCCGGCCGGAGGCGGCGTGCAGCCAGCGGGCGACGACCTCCTTGCCGGTGCCGTGCTCACCGAGGATGAGCACGTTGGCGTCCGACGGCCCGATCCGCTCCATCAGCTTGAGCACCGGCTGCATCGCCGGCGCTTCGGCGATCAGCTCGGGGAGGCCCTCTTTGCGCAGCGCGCGATTCTCGCGCTCGAGCTGCTGGCTGCGCCGCAACGCCCGCCCCAGCTCGACCTGGGTGCGGAGCGTGGCGAGCAGCCGGCGGTTGTCCCACGGCTTCTCGATGAAGTCCCGCGCGCCGCGCCGCATCGCCTCGACGGCGCCGTCGATACTGGCCCAGGCGGTCATCACGACGACCGGGGGCGGCGCGTCGAGCCCCCGCAGCCGCGCGAGCAGGTCCAATCCTTCCGCGCCCGACGTTGTGTCGCGCGCGTAATTCATGTCGATCAGCAGAGCATCGAAGTCCCGATTGTCTAGAGAGGAAAGGACACCGCGAGGGGAAGCGACGGCCTCCACCTCGTAGCCTTCTCCTTTGAGGAGCAGCTTCAGCGCCTCGAGGACGTCGGGTTCGTCGTCGGCGACTAGGATCCGGGGGCCTGGCTGGCTCACGTGGCTAAAGGTGTCGGGGGTCGGGGGTCAGGGGCCAGGGCCCGAAAACGCGCGAGTTCCCTGACCCCAGGCCCCCGATCCCTGACCCCTACTCACACCGCAACG
>MNEL01000032.1 GCA_001917665.1 Gemmatimonadetes bacterium 13_1_40CM_69_22
CGCCACCTGCTGCAGCTCATCAACGAGCTACTCGACCTGTCCAAGATCGCGGCCGGCCACATGGATCTCCGGCTCGAGCCGGTTACGCTGGACTCCCTGTTCCGCGAGGCGGCCGACAGCGTACGCGCGCAGCTCGAGGCGCGGCGGCACAAGCTCGCGATCGAGCCCGCGCCCGAGCCCTACACGGTCACGGCGGATCGGGGGCGCCTGCTCCAGGTGCTCCTCAACCTGCTTTCGAACGCGATCAAGTTCACCACTGACGGCGGCCGTGTCACGCTGAGCGCCCGTCTCGCGGACGGAGGCCGCCACGTGCGCGTGGCGGTGAGCGACACAGGGATCGGCATCGCGCCGCACGACCAAGCGAAGCTGTTTCAGGAGTTCGTGCAGCTGGACGCGACGCCGAGCCGCCGCTATGAGGGAACGGGGCTCGGGCTCGCGCTCTCCAAGCGGCTGGTCGAGCTGCACGGCGGCACCATCGGCGTCGAAAGCGAGCTCGGCAAAGGCAGTACGTTCTGGTTCACGCTGCCCCGGGCCGAGCCCGCAGGGGCCTGATGGCGACCATCCTAGTCGTGGAGGACCAGCCCGACAACCTGAAGCTGATCACGGCGCTGCTGACGCTGAAGGGGCATCGCGTAGTCGGATTGCCCTCGGGCGAGCGTGTCGTCGCTACACTGCTCGCCGAGCAGCCCGCTCCCGCACTGGTGCTGCTGGACATCCAGCTGCCCGGACGCGACGGCTTCAGCGTGCTCGCCGACGTGGGAAAGATCGAGGGCGACCACCCCTGGAAGGTGGTCGCCCTCACGGCGCATGCGATGCCCGGGGACCGGGAAAAGGCGCTGGCGGCGGGGTTCGACGGCTACATCTCGAAGCCGATCGACGTCCGCACCTTCAGCGATGAAGTCGGACGCTACCTCAGCTCGGCCGGGTCGTCTTCCGCAGGTTGATGGCGCCGTTCACGGTCGTGATGCGCACCTTCCGCCCGCCGGCGCCGAGCGTACCCTGGAGATGCTTCCCGAGCTTCCCGGTCACGACGAGCGGATAGTCGGTCTCGATCGCGCCGTTCACCGTGCTCGCCTCGACGTCCGCGTCGAGCTGAACGGGAAGCTCGGCGGTGGCTGCCCCGTTCACCGTGAACAGCGCCACCTCACCCGTGTCGCCGAAGGCACGCATCCGCGCGCGCACGCTACCATTCACCGATGTGGCGCGCACGGGCCCGGCGGACGTTTCCGCGTCGACGTCGCCGTTAACCGTCGCGACCACGAGTGGCGCGGTCGCGTTCGCGACGTGCACCGCTCCGTTGACCGTGCTCGCGCCTAGGCGCACGCGCTTGGGCAGGCGCACGGTGAAATCGACCGCGACATCGTTGTGCCGCAGCGAGGAAGGCTTGAAGTCTTCTCCCGGGCCGCAGCGGCCGCGCCCCTGGCCCCACACGGCGCAAATCGCGATGCCGTCAGCCACCTTTACGGTTTCGATGTGCACGCTGGCGGGGTCGGACCGGTGGTGCGTCTTCACCGCCACGACTTCGAGCGAATCGCCCTTCGCCGCTTCGACTCTCACCGAGCCGACGGTGTTCCGGATCCACACCCAGTGCTGGGGAGCGACCTTCGCTTGATACTGCCACGTGTCCGCGGTGTCGCGGGGCCCCCCGTAGGCGTCCGGGTCGAAGTCGAAGTTGTTCGGCAGATTCTTCAGATCCCTCAAGCCTCTCAGGCTTCGCAGGGCGACGGGAAGGTTATCGACGACGCCCTGGCGAGCCCGCGCGATCACGTACCGCACGCACAGGCCGATCGCGATCACGCCGCCAAACAGCACGGCGCCGCGGATGATCTCCCTCCGCCACGTCTGCCAGAACGCGTTCATGCGGGACGCCCCTTCCAGAGCCGTCATCATACTGGCAGGTCGTACGGGAATTTGCGAGGTGGGGTTTCTGGCTCCGACGGGGGATGAGGGCGCAAACAGCCCCGGGGGCATCTGGCCTCCCGGGGCTACACGACGACGCGGTTACGCCCGGCTGGTTCGGAAACAGCGCGCGATGGGGCGATCGAACAGCAGCCGCCGGGCGGCTGCCGTCTTGGCCGGAGCATCACCCCGTGCCTGCACGGTGACCGGTTCGAGCACACCACCGTACCAGACTGTGTCGAGCCCGCTATGCCCTCGGCTCGCCGGTGCCGGACCGGCCTCCCCCCTGCCGCTGGCCCCGACGGAGGAAACCGCGACCTGTGCGGTATACCCGGAGCCGACGGTGAGCAGCATTCCCAGCAACAGCGCGTATCTCTTCATGTCGAACCTCCCGACGGCCGCTTGTCACGTGTCTCCCGAACCCCGGCCTCGTGCCCAAGGTTCCCCTTGCGACTTCTGACTCTGTAAGACGTGGCAACCCCCCGAATGGTTGCACCGGGGGTGTCCGTGCCGTGTCCAGGCGCCGTCAGGGTTCACAAGCTTGGGGTTTTGCATCCTAAAAGGATCGGCACGGCGCTGCGCCAAAGCGTGCAAGCGCGCAACCCGGAGATGTGTGACCGATGACCGGCGGTGCGGCCGGACGCAATCAGAGGGCGCTACAGGCCCGGCTCGTACGACTCGCGCCAGTCGATCTCGAAGCTGTCCCGGCAGCGGTTACACCGCATCGCGGCGGGATGTCCCTCGAGCGGCTGGCGTTCGCGGCAACTAGGACACACGGCGTAGCGGTCTCCCCAGCTCGGAGGCAGCCGCTTGGCATCATCTGGGCGCGCCACGACCGTCCAGCGGCGCGGTGGGGTCTCGATGATTTGGAGGAATGCCGCAGGCACTTGTAGCCCTTGCCCGCGCACCTCGAGGACGACTTGCAACGGACCGAGCTCCCTGATGCGGTACCAGGCGCCCCGGCGCAGCCGGATGTTCAAGTTCGCCTGCAAGCGAGCCCATTGCATCCCGGGCATGGCGATGACCTCGGTCAGTCGAACCAAATGTACAGGTGATCGCAGGCCGCGGGGGGCGCACGCGAAGCACGGGTCGTGGATCGCTCCGTGTGACTATGATACATGGCCGCACACCGTACGCCGTGTGCTCCGTCACACCGCAGCGTCACGGCGCTATCGCTCAAGAACGTCGCGCTCCCCCCTGCACGACTCGGCGCGCGGGCCCGGTTGCCGTGATTCTGGGAGGTCGCTGCAGGGAAACGACCGCGGACCCGCTCTCCGACAGCTCAGCGGTCCTGCGGTCCTTCCGCGACGGGGGAGAACATCAAGACGGCCCGAGAAGCCCCGGGGGGGCTCAAACCCCCGCCTTCCCGACTGTCCGAAGATCGGGCCAATAGGGGGGAAGACTGGGGGACCCGTCAAGGTGTTGCGTCGACGCCAGCTACGGAATCGCGCGCAAGACACGCTTCATGGGGTCAGCGCGTGCTTCCGACGCTCCGCTAGCTCCCGTGCGATCTCCATCAACCACGCCAGCGGACTGCCGGCGCGGGGATTGAACTCCTTGGCCGAGCGCCAGGCGCGGTCGAACGTCTCCACCACGACCTGCTCCGCTGCGGTGGGATCGATCAGCATGGCATACACTTGCGCGTACACCGATAGGCGGTGGCGATCGGCGAACTCCTGGTGAGCCCCGCGGTCGCCTGTAGCCATTCGTTCCACGAGTCGGCCATCCGACATGAGGGGATGCATCATAGTCAGTCTCCGAAAGAGCGATCCGCACGATAGGCGTTGCGGTGCACGTCTCTGGGACTGCACGAACTGGTCAATCGTGAAGACTGTCGAGCCCCTGCTCGGGTAACGGGGTTCGCGGCGCTCCGGTGGGGCGCGCAAGCAACAGCTGTGCTCGATGGGAGGAATGCCGAGGGCAGGACTCGAACCTGCACGGGGGTTGCCCCCCAAGGGATTTTAAGTCCCTTGCGTCTACCGATTTCGCCACCCCGGCTGAGATAAAATAGCGCCGAGCCGGGACGCCCGCCTCCGGGTCACCGCACGGATTCGCGTCGCACGCCCCCCGACGCGCGCGCGACGGTGATCGGTGGCTCGCGTCCGTACGCTCGGTGGAACGCCCGACGGACCGCTGCCGTGATGCGCGCCTCACGCTTGCGATCGACCAGCACGAGCGCCGTCCCGCCCCAGCCGGCGCCGCTCAAGCGCGCGCCGAGCGCGCCGGCGCGTTTGGCCGCGGCCACGACGAGGTCGAGCTCCGGCGCGCTGCACTCATACAGGCGACGGCAGGACTCGTGCGACTCGTACAGCAGCTGGCCGAACTGTTTCAGGCGTCCGCGCGCCAGCAGCTGCGCGCCGAAGCGCGTGCGCGCGGTCTCGCCCACGACGTGCACAGCGCGTGAGCGCAGCGGCTCGGGGAGCGCGCGCTTGAGCCGCCCCAGCCAGGCTGCCGGCCAAGCCGCGAGCCACATGAGCTCCGGCAGCTCGAGCTGCAAGCGCGCGACGGCCGCCTCGCACTCGGTGCGCCGCCGGTTCAAGGCGCCCGTGGCGAGCTCGTGCCGCACCCCCGTGTCGACCAGCAACAGGCGCCCGCGGAACGGGATCTGACGGGTTTCGGCCGAGGCGCACTCGATGAGCAGCGCGTGGCCCGGCGTCGCCAGCGCGGCGATCGTCTGATCCATGATGCCACAGCGCACCCCGACGTGATCGTGCTCGGCGCGGAATGCGATTCCGGCGATTTGGCGTGCGCTCAACGGAACGCGGGCGAGCGTGGCCAGCGCTTTCGCGGTCGCGACGGTGAGGGCCGCGGATGACGAGAGCCCCGCCCCGATGGGAACGTCGCTGGCGACGGCGACGCGCGCGCCGCCCGGCAGCGCCACACCCGCGGCGACGAGCTCGCGCAGCACACCAGCGACGTAGGCGCCCCAGCCCCAGCCCCCGGCCGGGTTCTCCCGATAATCGATCCGCGCGAGTTGGCCATCCCGCGTTGAAACGATCTCCAGCAATCCCGAGTCAGCGGGTCCCGCAACGACCGTCGTGCGTGCTCCGAGCGCCACAGGCAACACCGGACCGCCGTTGTAGTCGGTGTGCTCGCCGATCAGGTTCACGCGCCCCGGCGCCGACGCGCCCGCAGCGGGAGCGACGCCGAACGTGGTGCGAAACAGCGCGGACGCCTTTACGCGCATGGGTTTGACAAGGGTTGGGGCCAATGCTACCGTTTGCCAGCCCGTTGCACCACGTCCCTCATTCGGCTTCCGGAGACAACTGTATGCGGCGCTATGCCTTGTCAGCACTATGGCTGTCGTTTGCCGCGGTCCCGGCCCTGCTCGCCGCACAGGGGTTCGGCATCTACGAGCAGGGGACCTGCTCGATGGGACGCGCCGGCACGGGCGTCGCGGCGCCGTGCGCCGACGGCTCCGCCATTTTCTTCAACCCGGCAGGGCTCGCGGGATTGAAAGGCGGGCATGCCACCATCGGCGTGACGCTGCTGAACGTGGACGGCGGATTTACTGACGATATCTTCCAGCGCACCACGGACTTGGAAGACCCGCTCCTCGCCATTCCCCAGGTGTACCTCTCCTACGCGGCGACGCCGAAGCTGGGGGTCGGAGTGGGGCTGTTCGCGCCTTATGGGCTCGAGACCAAGTGGCCGATGAGCTTCGATGGGCGGTTCGCGGGCTACAAGAACATCCTGCGCTCGGTGTACATCCAACCTACGGTCGCCTACCAGGTGACGCCGTGGCTGGCGCTAGGGGGTGGGTTGGACATTGTGATGGGCAAGGTGGAACTGAACCAGCGCCTCGACCTCGCCGAGGCGCCCATCCCCCCGAGCCTGGGTCTCCCGCTGGGGACGACGTTCGGACAGTTCGGAATCGCCCCCGGGACGGACTTCGCCGACGCGCACCTCGAAGCAACGAAGACCGCGGTGACGGCGCACTGGGGCGGGCTCATCAAGGTGACCGACAAGCTGTCCATCGGCGGCCGCTATTTGATGCACGCGAAGTTCGATTACGCAGGCAACGCGACCTTCACGCAGGTCCCGACGAACCTGATCGTGCCGGCCGACATACCCGTGGCTCCGGGATTCACGATTCCCCAGGGAACCCCGGTGGACCTGTTCCTCTCCTTGCCGGCCCCGAATGGGCTCAACCTCTTCAACACCGTGCTCATCCCACAGACGGTGACCACGACGATCACCAACCCTGAACAAGTGGTGTTCGGCCTGGCCTACCAGCTCGAGAAGGGCTGGACGCTGTTCGGGGACTACCAGTTCACGCGCTGGGGCAAGCGGTTCTACGTGGTGAACATCAATTTCGCGAATCCGCTGCTCAACCGTGTGCTGTACGAGACCTACCAGAATACCAACGGCTTCCGGGTCGCCGCCGAGTGGGCGAAGGACGCGAAGTGGACCTTCCGCGGTGGCTATCTCTACCATCAGGGCGCCGCGCCCGCCCAGACGGTGACGCCACTGCTCCCCGAGGGGAACCGCAACGAGTTCACGGGCGGGCTCACGGTGAAGCTGGCCTCGAACCTAACGGCTGACCTCGCCGCCCAGTACATCAAGCAGAACGACCGCCGCGGTCGCACGCGCGAGCCGATCTTCAATCAGGTGCCGACGACGGGGCTGAACACCGGCCTGTACAACTTTCACGCAGAGCTCTTCGGGCTGTCGCTCAGCTACGCGTTCTAAGGGAGCCGACGATGATGCATCGCCGTGTCTTGCTTGCCGCCGGCCTGAGCCTCGCGCTCGCAGCGGCCTGTCACCAGGATGAGCTGTTCACGCCCCTCGTGCCCGCCTACGCTGGCGGCGCGCTGTTCCAACGCTACGTGTCGATGGGGAACAGCATCACGATGGGCATTCAGTCGGGCGGTATCGACGACTCTTCGCAGCGCGCAGCGTATCCCGTGCTGGTGGCCGCCGTCATGGGCGGAGACCACTTCTACTACCCGAGCCTCGCCGAGCCGGGGTGCCCGCCCCGCTATACAAACATCTTCACCGGCGCCCGGGTGGGCGGCGGAACCAGCCCGACCTGCGCCTTCCGCAGCGCCGGCATCCCGCCGTATATCAGCAATGTGGCGATCCAAGGGGCCTGGGCGATCGACCTGTTCGCCAACGGCCCCGCACCCGGCACCCACTCCAACCCCCTGACGCAGCTGGCGCTGGGCGGCCGAACCCAGCTACAGGCCATGATGGCGGCGCAGCCGACGTTCGTGAGCGTGTGGATCGGGAACAACGACCTCATCCAGGCAGCCTTCGCGAACGACACATTGCTGATCACCGACACCACGGCGTTCAAGACGCAATACCGTCAGGTGCTGGACTCGATCCAGGCGGTCGGCGCCAAAGCCCTACTGATCGGGGCCGGCGCTGGGACGTTCCCCGCCACGATCCCGCCGTACTGGTCCAGGGGCTCGACCTATTACGGCCTCTTCGTAAGCGGGGCGTTCGCGCCCGCACCCTTCACCGTGCTGGCGAACTGCGCCCCTCCGCGCGGCGACTCCGTGTTCGTGGCGTTCCCGTACGGGCTTGGTCTGATCGGCACTGCTAAGACGGGCACAGCGACAACGCTGGACTGCACCGCGCCGCAGACCATTCAGCCGGCGTCCACCGCCAAGTATGCTCGTATCGAGGCGGCGTACAACGTTTTCATCCAGAGCGAGGCCACCGCACGCAGCTGGGCATATCTGAGCTTGAACGCGACCTTCGATTCGCTGCGCACGGTGCTACCCGCGGGGTCGCAAATCGCGCCGTTTCCGAACACTAACGCCGCGTGCAGTGGGTCGCCATTCGGCCTGGCGTTCTCGTGCGACGGCTTCCACCCGAGCACCGCCTCGCATCGGTTGATCGCCAAGAAGATCGTGCAGGCGATCAACGCATACTATCAGTCGGCGATCCCGGCCATTACGCCCTGACGCGAACCCGACCCGTGCGGCGGGGTAGCGACAACGGCATCCACCTTAAGGCGGGTGCCGTTTCGCTATGAGAGCCACCCTCCGCGTCTTGACCTTCTGCACGATCCCCGCGCTCGCGCGCGGGGTCAGTGTCGCCGCCCAGGCCGTCGACCGCACGGACGTCCCCCGGCACGGCGTGCTCCGTGTGACGTTCGATCCGCGCATCGTCGCGTGGGACGCGCAGTTCGTGGGCGGCGCCCGGCTGAGCCTCGGGCGTCCGCTGACCGGCGACACGGTGGGCGGCGCGTCCCTCCCCGTCGTGGCGCGGCTCGAGCAGGACGTGCGCACCGCGTCCGGTATCGCGGGCTTCGTGGCGAACCTGGGCAGGAGCTTGCTGAGCGTGCGCCAGGAGCGCCGCACCACCCCTATCACGGCAGAGCTGGGCCTCACCGACCGGCTGTCGGTCAGCGTGATGGTCCCGATCGTCCGCGTCGCGACGCGCGCCCACGTGGCGCTTTCGGCCGCCGGAGCGAACCTGGGCCCCAGCCCGCGGCTCGCGAACAGCGGTAGCGCCGACACCGCGTACGGCGCGTTCTTCGCCCAATTCGATTCGTCACTGGCGCATTTCGATCAGAACATCACGAACGGCCAGTACGGTTGCGGAGCGAATCCCTCCTGTCCCGCTCGTGACAGCTCCGCTTCCTGGCACGCCGTGCGGGACGCGCTGCACCGGACGGTGTACGGCGTGGCGACCGACACGATCCATGCGGGCTCACCGTTCATGCCGCTCGACACGTCGGCCGCCGGAAAGGGCATTGCGTCGACCATCGGTCAGATTCAACAGGACCTCATCGGGTTCGGCGGGGTCGCGGGCTTCGGGCACGGCTTCCTGCTCGCGACGGACTCGATGAGTGTCACGTGGATGGCGCAGGCGATCGTCGACAGTGCGCACGGGTTCGGCTACGGCGGAATCCCGTTCCGCAACAGCTTCCGCTACGGGCTGGGCGACGTGGAAGTCGCGGCGAAGTATCGGCTGGCGGCGGGCGCCCACTACGCGGCGGCGCTCGTCGGGCTGGTCCGCTTGCCGACGGCGCAACGCGACTCGGCGGACGATTGGCTGCGCCAGTCGGTGGGGGACCACCAGACGGACTTCGAGGGGCGGCTCGTCCAGGAGCTGATCGTGGGAAGCCGCCTCTGGCTGAACCTCGCCGTCCGCGCCGGCATCCAGCGGCCCGGGACGCAGGTGCGCCGCGTCGCGCCGTTCGGCGCGATCCTCGTGCCCTTCGCGGCGACGACCGAGCTCCAGTGGGACCCGGGGGACTACGCGGGCGTGGACGTCGCCCCGTTGTTCCGCTTCGCGCCCCAGTTCGCGGCGGGCGTGACGGCGGCCTATTGGACCAAGCAGCAGGACCGGTATACGTTCCGCTCCACCCAGGATTCCCTCGACCTCGCGGCGCGACTCGGCGCGCCGACATCGGCCGCGTTAATCGACGTGGGCACGGCGGAGCAGCGACTGCGCTTCGGGGTGGCGTTGACCTACATCGGGCCGACGGTAGAGGGTGGCTTTTCGATCGAACAGACGGTCAGTGGTGGGAGGGGGGGCGTGACGCCGGCCGCGACAGTGTACCGGATCGTGCTGCGGACTTCGCGGAAGCTGTTTTGAGCAGCTGCTCCGCGTGGCGCAGCGCGGTTCCCATGTCGGCATCGCCCAACATGCGAGCGAGCTCGCGGGTGCGCGCGTCGCCGGTCACGACCTGCACGTCGCTGGTGGCGATCCCACCCTTCGCCCCCTTCGCCACAACGAGGTGGTGATCGGCGAAGACGGCGATCTGGGGGAGGTGCGTGATCACGAGCGCCTGGCGCCCACCGCTCCGCCCGCCGGCCACGCCGGCCAGGGCTTCGCCCACGCGTCCGCCTACCTCGCCGCCGATCCCCTGGTCGACCTCGTCGAACACCAGCGTGGACACCGCATCGTGCTCCGCCAGGACCACCTTGAGCGCCAGCATCAGGCGCGACAGCTCACCGCCCGAGGCGACCTTCGCGAGCGGGCGGGGCTCCATCCCGACATTGAGCTGGATTTCGAAGGTCACGTCTTCAGCGCCGTGTGCGTGGTGCGTGGTACGTGGTTGTAACCCAACGCCGATCCGGCCGCCGAGCCCCAGAGCCGGCAGGAGCGCGTTCACTGCTTGCTCGAGTCGCGCCGCCCCGCGCTGCCGTTTCGCGCTGAGCGCCGCGCAGGCGCGGGCGAACTCGGCCGCCGCCGCGTCGCGCTGCTCGGCGATGTGGCGGAGGTCCAGGTCGGCGGTATCGAGCAGGTCGAGCTCGCGCGCCGAGCGGTCGCGAGTGGCGAGGACGTCCGGCAGCGTAGGACCGTATTTCTGGGTCAGGCGGAACAGCGTGTCCCGGCGCTGCTGGACCGCCGCGAGGCGGCCCGGATCGGCCTCGATCCCGGCGGCGTAGGCACGCGCCGCTTGCGCCAGCTCGCCCACGTTGGCGAACGCGGCATCGAGCAGCTCCCGCCACTTTCCGGTGGACGGGTCGAGCCGCTCGAGCCCGGCGACCAGCTTCGCCGCACGGGCGAGCCCGGCGGTGTCGAGCGCCTGCTCGAGGTCGCGGGCGAGCCGCCCCAGCTCATCTGCGTGCGCGAGTCGCTTCGCCTCGGTTTCGAGCGTCTCGTCTTCGCCGGTTTGGGGTGCGGCCCGCTCGATCTCCTGGACCACGTGACGCAGATAGTCGGCTTTGCGCTGGACGTCTTCCCGCCGGGCCTTTAGCTCTTCATCGCGCCGCTCGAGCTCGCGTAGCCGCTCGTGCGCATCCCGCACGGCGACGCGCTCGACGTCCGCATCGCCGTAGGCGTCGAGGATGTCGCGTTGCGCATCCGGCCTGAGCAGCGATTGCGTCTCGTGCTGGCCGTGCAGGTCGACGAGCAGAGCGCCGAGCTGCGCGAGCACGCTGACAGTGGCGGGGCTGCCGTTGATCCAAGCCCGGGATCTGCCCTCCGCGGTGATTTCGCGCTTGAGCACGAGCCGCCCGTCGTCCACCTCCACGCCGAGGGCGGCCAAGGGCGGTGCCAGGCGGTGGAGGGTGGTGGAGGTGAGTTCGAAGGCACCCTCGATGACGGTTTTCTGCGCCCCGGGACGCACGATGTCAGCCGACGCGCGTTCGCCGAGCAGCAGCGACAGGGCGTCGACCAGCATGGACTTGCCGGCGCCGGTCTCGCCGGTGAGCACGTTCAAGCCGGGGGCGAGGGGAAGCGAGACGTCGGCGATGACGGCGAGATCCCGGACGCGGAGCTCCGTCAGCACTACTTGCGCTCGCGGTCGGAGAGGTCGCCCCACTGCAGCTTCTGGCGCATGCGGGCGAAGAAGCTTTCGGGGCCGAGGCGCACGAGCAGCACCGGGCGGTCGGCGCGCTTCACGACGAGGCGGGCCCCGGCCTCCATGGTGGTGCCGACCTGGCCGTCGAACGACACGAGCACGTCCTCGGTCCACGGTGGAATCGCCTCGACCGCGACCTCCGCCTGGGACGGGACCACGAGCGGGCGCACGGCGAGGGTGTGGGGGCAGATGGCGGCCACCACAATGGCATCCACGCCCGGCACCACGATCGGCCCACCGGCCGAGAGCGAGTAGGCGGTGGAGCCGGTGGGCGTCGCGACCACAATGCCGTCCGCCGAATACTGGCCGACTTCCTCGCCGTCCACGGACACGCGCAGCCGAATGACGCGCGCCACGCCGCCCTTGTGCACCACGACGTCGTTGAGCACCACCGGCTCGGTGCGGCTCTTTCCCCCGCGCGCCACGATAGTCGGCTCGAGCGCGAGGCGGCGTTCGGTGGCGAACGCGCCGCGCACCAGCGCGTCGAGCGCCCAGTCGAGCGTCTGGGAGGTCGCCGTCGTGAGGAAGCCGACGCGGCCGAGGTTCACGCCGAGGATGGGGGTGGTGCCGCCGTTCAGGGCGCGCGCCCCGCGCAGCAGCGTGCCATCGCCGCCGAGGGTGATCAGGCAGTCGAGACCGGGTGAGCGCGCCAGCGACGGCGGGGGAGGCTCCGGCCAGAGGGATGCGATCCCGTCTTCAGTGAAGAGGCTGAATCCCAGGCGCGGCGCGACCTGCGCCAGATGCGCCAGCAGGTCCTTGAGGTCGCGGTAGCTCGGGTTGCCGACGACCCCGACGTTCATGAGGGCGTGAGCGACTCCTCGGTGGCGAGGGCACGGACCCGGGCGGCAATCCCGGGGCCGGTGAGGCCCACCGCTTCGAGCTGCTGGGCGCGGGGGGCGTGCTCGTAGGTGCGGTCGGGCACGCCGAGGGCCACGACGCGCACTTCCGGTGCGGTCGCCTGCACGATGCCGGTGAGCGAAGCGCCGAACCCGTTGACCACCGTGCCGTCTTCGATCGTGACCAGCAGCCGGTGCTCGCGCGTCAGGGCATCGAGAGTTTCCCGGTCGATCGGCTTCAGGAACCGGCAGTTCACGACGGTGACGTCCCACCCCTCACCCGCCAGCGCGCTGGCCGCATCCAGCGCCGGCCGGCACATCACTCCGACCGCGAGCAGGGCGCAATCCCTCCCCCGGCGGAGCATCTCCCAGCTGCCGTAGGGGACCGCCGCGACCTCAGCGGCGGGGGGGGCGTCGCCGGGCGCCTTGTCGCGCGGGTAGCGGAGCGAGAACGGCCCGCCGCCGCGCTCCAGCGCGCAGCGCAGCAGCCCGATCAGCTCCGCACCGTCCTTGGGCGCAGTGACGGTCAGGTGCGGCACGGCGAGCATATAGGCGATGTCGTACAGGCCCATGTGCGTCTGGCCGTCCTCGCCGACCATCCCCGCACGGTCGAGACAGAAGATCACCGGGAGCTGTTGGATCGCGACGTCGTGGATGATGCTGTCGTAGGCGCGCTGCAGGAACGTCGAATAGATCGCCACGACGGGCCGCACCCCCTGGGTGGCGAGCCCGGCCGCGAATGTGGTGGCGTGCGCCTCCGCGATGCCGACGTCGAAGAAGCGCTCGGGCCACTTTTTCTGGAAAATGTTGGTGCCGGTGCCGGAGGGCATCGCCGCGGTGATCGCGACGAGGCTCGGGTATTCGCCGGCGAGCTGGGTGATTGCCTCCCCGAACACCTTGGTCCACTGGGGCAGGCCCGGGTTCACCGGCTTGAGCTCGCCGGTGACCGGGTCGTAGGGGGCGCGCGCATGGTACTTCTCGAGGTCCGGCTCGGGAAGCGGGAAGCCCTTCCCTTTCTCCGTAATGACGTGCACCACGCGCGGCCCCTTGAGCGTCTTGACGATCTCGAAGGTCTGGACCATCTGCGCGATGTTGTGCCCGTCGATCGGCCCGAAGTAGCGGAACCCGAGCTCCTCGAACAGCATCCCCGGGGACCAGAGGTTCTTGACGCTCTCCTCCATCGTCTTCGCGAAGTCCACGAGCTTCTGCCCGCCGACGATGTGGGAGACCGACTCGATCAGTCCCTTGACGCGCTCGCGGACCCGCACGGTCATGGGGCTGGCGATGATGGAGCCGAGGTACTTGTTGATGGCGCCGACATTGGGGGCGATCGACATGCCGTTGTCGTTCAAGACCATGATGATGTCGCGGCCGGAATGGCCCGCGTTGTTCATCGCCTCGTAGGGCAGACCACAGGTGAGCGCGCCGTCGCCGACCACGGCGACCACCTTGAAATGCTCGTCCTTCAGGTCCCGCGCCGCGGCAATTCCGAACGCGGCCGAGAGCCCGGTGCCGGCGTGTCCCGCGCCGAACTGGTCGTGCTCGCTCTCGGTGCGTCGCAGGAATCCCGAGAGGCCTCCCGGCTGGCGCAGCGTGGGCAAGCGATCGTTGCGCCCGGTGAGGATCTTCCACGGATAGGCCTGGTGTCCCACGTCCCACACGATCTTGTCGCGCGGGGAGTCGAAGCAGTAACACAGCGCCACGGTGAGCTCGACGACGCCGAGCCCGGCGCCGATGTGGCCCCCGG
>MNEL01000045.1:0-38849 GCA_001917665.1 Gemmatimonadetes bacterium 13_1_40CM_69_22
TCATGGTCATCGAATCGCGGCCCAGCCGGTTGACCTCGACGGGCCACGGCTCGGTGGCGCCCAAGTTCAGCAGGGCGGCGGTGTAGCGCTCGCCTCCGGCGGCGCGCGCCCGGCGGGTGATCTCCTCCAGCAGGGCGTAGTTCTGGAAGTACCACGGCACGGTGCCTGGGGCGACCTTGACCCGTCGGTGGAGGGTCGAGTCGCCGTCCGGTACGGCGGAAATCGCGGTGTCGCCGGCGAGCTCGACCGTGGCCTTCGTCTCAGCGGGTCCCGGCCCGCCGGAGACATTGTGTTCGACGAGCTCGAACCGCTCGAACGCGCCGCCCCGGCCGAAGGTCGCGGTGAAAATGCGGTGCACAGTGCGGGGCGCGCGCACGACCTGCTCGCCCTCGAGCCGGCCGGCGCTGCGGGTGTACTGCTCGAGCGCCAGCGTGTCGGTTCCGAGGCGCACGATGAAAGCGCCGTTCTGCCCCCTGAGGGCCGGGGCCGCGACGATACAAGCGATGAGCAGGCAGTACGCTGTGCGGGTCATGAGCCGTCTCCCGGTTGGGTCAGGTCACTCGAATCGACTTGACTTCGTCGTTCTGTGCGATCTTGTTGACCACGTCCATGCCCTTGGTGACCTGTCCAAAAACGGTGTGGACTCCATCAAGATGGCGTTGGGGGGCGTGGCAGATGAAGAACTGGCTGCCCCCGGTGTCCTTGCCGGCGTGGGCCATGGAGAGGGTCCCCGCGACGTGCTTGTGGAGGTTCTTGCGGGTCTCGCACTTGATCGTGTACCCCGGGCCGCCGGTGCCGACCCGTCCTTTCCCGCTCTTCGAGTAGGGATCGCCGCCCTGGATCATGAAGTTGGGGATCACGCGGTGGAACGTGGTGCCGTCATAGAAGCTCGAGTTCGCGAGCTTCTCGAAGTTAGCGACCGTGTCGGGCACCTCGTCGGCGAACAGCTCCAGCTCGATGGTGCCTTTCACGGTCTCGACGATGGCCTGCTTGTTCGGCATCTGGTCTCCCAGGCTAGATGAGAAGTTTCCTCAGGTCGTCGGGGGCCGCAACGGGGAGGGAGCACGTCGTGCCGACGCACACAGTGGCGGCCGGCTGCGCCGCGGTCTTCCGGATGACCACCTTGCGCGGGCGATACGTCTGCAGCGCGAGCAGGTGCATCGCGCACGCCGGACCCTCGCCCCGCGGGCCCGCCACCTCGATCCGGGTGACGGGGTTCAGCGCCCAGTCGATCGCGCGGAGCAAGGTAGCGCCGTACAGCGACAGCTGGGCTGCGGCGCCCGCGAACGTGGCGAGCTGGCGGTCGAGCAGGCGGCGCCACTCCGGATCGTCGGTGATCGCCGCCAGGCGCGCGAGCACCAACGCGGCGACGCCGTTCGCCGACGGAGTCGGCGCGTCCTGGATCGGCTTCGCCGGTGTCGCGAGGTAGGCGGCGCCGGTGCGATCCCGGGCGACGTCGAAGAACCCGCCGGTCGCCTCGTCCCAGTGAACGCGGCCGCAATGGTGCGCGACCGCGAGGGCGCGGGTGAGCCAGGCGTCGTCTCCCGTCGCCTCGTAGGCGTCGAGGAAGGCCGCGGCCGCCTGGACGTTGTCGTCCAACAGGCCGTGCGGCTCCGGCCGGCCGATCACGTGGGCCATGCCGCGCGCGTCGTCCCAGGCTTCTGCCCAGATCCGACTCAGCACCTTCAGCGCGAGCGTGTTGCACTCGGGGCGGTCCAGTACCGCGCCCGCTTGGAGGAACGCCGCGGCCATCATGGCGTTCCAGTTGACGTACGGCGTCGTGTCGACGTAGGGAGCCTTGCGCCGGCCGCGGGCCGCCTTGAGCGTGCCGAGCGCCTCCCGCAGCACCCGCCACTCCGCGGCGTCGGCCGGATCCTGCTTCCACCACAGCACGTTCTTCTCATGGTCGTGCTGCATCTCGCCGGGAATCTCCACGTCGTATACGCGACGTATCACGTGATACGCCGTTTCGTCGTTCAACGCCTCGTGCAGCTCCTTGGGCGTCCATGTCCAGTAGTCGCCGTCGTCGCCGAACTCCACGTCCGCGTCCTGCGACGTGTAGAACGCGCCGTGCGCCTGATCCGACAGCGTCTCCAGCACCCAGGTCACGATCCCCTGCGCCACTTCCTGGAAGAGCGGCGTCCCGCAGGCGGCAGAGCCGTTCAGGTAGGCGCGCAGCAGCTCGGAGTTGTCGTACGACATCTTCTCAAAGTGCGGCACGATCCAGCGCTCGTCCACCGAGTAGCGGTGGAACCCACCGCCCACATGGTCGCGGATGCCGCCCCGCGCCATTCCGCTGAGGCTCTTCTCGACCACCTCGCGCATCCAGCCCTCGCGCGTGTCGTGCCAGCGGGCGAGCAGGAAATCGCAGCCCGCGGGGTGAGGAAACTTGGGCGCGGTCCCGAAGCCGCCGTAGCGGATATCGAAGAGGCGGGCCATCTGCCCGGCTGCCTCGTCGAGAATCGCCGGCGTGACTTGCCCGGCTTTCGCCTCGTCCAGGGACTCCGTGACCTGCTGGCGGATCGCCTTGGCGCTTTTCGACACACGCGCGCGGTCCCGCCGGTACAGCTCGGCGACCTGTTTCAAGACCGATATGAAACCGGGGCGCCCGTAGTGGTTGTCTTCCGGCGGGAAGTAGGTACCCCCGAAGAACACTTCACCGTCGGGGGTGAGGAACGCGGTCAGCGGCCAGCCGCCCTGGCCGGTGAGCGCCTGCACGGCGCGCTGGTAGCGCGCGTCCACGTCGGGCCGCTCGTCGCGATCGACCTTGACGCACACGAAGTCGCGATTGAGCAGCTCGGCGACCTGGGGATCCTCGTACGACTCGCCGTCCATCACGTGGCACCAGTGGCACCACACCGCGCCGATGTCGAGCAGGACGGGCTTGTCCTCGGCTCGGGCGCGCTGGAACACCGCCTCGCCCCAGGGATGCCAGTGCACTGGCTGGTGGGCGGCGGACTGCAAATAGGCGGAGGGTTCGGAGGCGAGCTGGTTCGCCATCGGCCTAAATGTACCCGACTGACCCCGGGCGCGAGCCCGGGGTGGGACCGGGCCGGGTTGAATCCCCGGGCTTGCGCCCGGGGTCAGCTCCCGTCTTCCAGGTATCTCACCGCGGTCCGCGTCAACAGCTCCGCCCCGATCACCAGCGCTTCCTCATCGATGTCGAACGTCGGGCTGTGATGCGGCGACGCTGGCTTCCCGGGAGGCGCCGAGCCGACGAACGCGAACGTGCCGGGGACCTTCGCGAGGAAGAACGACATGTCCTCTCCGCCCATCGTGCGAACGCCGTCAATCACACGCTCGTGCCCGACGATGTCTCGTGCCACGCCATGCATCAGCTGCGTCATCCGCTCGTCATTGACGAGGGGCGCGGTGAGCCGCCGGTAGCGGACCTCCGCCGTGGCGCCGAAGGCGGCCGCGATGCCCTGGGCCGTCTGCTCCACCAGCCGCGGTGCCTGCTCGAAGAACTGCCCGCCGAAGGTGCGTACGGTGCCGCGCAGCTCCGCGCGGCCGGGAATCACGTTGAACGCGTCGCCTGCGTTCAGCTGGGTCACCGAGACGACACCCTCCTCGAACGGATTGCGGCGGCGGCTGACGAGGCTCTGCAGTCCGGTCACGATGTGCGCCGCGATCAGCACCGGATCGGTCGTCTGGTGCGGCGCCGCCGCGTGGCCGCCGCGGCCCAGGATCGTGATCTCGAACTCGTCCACCGACGCCATGACGGCACCCGGCGTTATGCCAATCGTCCCCGTCGGCAGGTCGTTCCAGAGATGAATGCCGAACGCGGCGTCGACCGTGGGGCTGTCCAGCGCGCCGTCCCGGATCATGGCTTCGGCGCCGTAGGAGATCTCTTCGGCGGGCTGGAAGGCGAGCTTCAGGGATCCCGGCAGGTACGCGGCGTGCAACCGCCGCGCCACCTCCAGGCCGATCGCCACGTGCCCGTCGTGCCCGCACGCGTGCATGCGACCCGGATGCTGCGAGCGATAGGGGACGTCGTTCGCTTCTTCGACGGGGAGCGCGTCCATGTCGGCGCGGAGCAAGACGCACCGGCCCGCGGCGCCGTCCCGCTGCGCGAGGACGCCCGTCTTGCCGACGCCCGTTCTCACCGCGTAGCCGAGCTGCTCCAGCCGCTCTGCGATGAGCGTGCTCGTCCGCTGTTCCTCGAAGCCGAGCTCGGGGTGCTGGTGGAGGTCGCGGCGGGTGGCGACGAGTTGGGCGCGGTCGATCGGGGGCACCTTCACGGTCACACTCGCGAGCTGGGGCACCACTGATGCACCACGCACTCCGCACATTTCGGCCGGCGGGCGATGCACACGCGGCGCCCGTGCTGGATGAGCGTATGGGAGAACCAAGTCCACTTGGCCCGCGGGACGAGCGCCATCAAGTCGCGCTCGATCTTCACGGGGTCCTGCTCGTTCGTGAGGCCGAGCAGCGTCGAGAGGCGCTGCACGTGGGTGTCCACCACCACGCCTTCGCTCTTTCCGAAGGCGGTGCCGAGCACGACGTTGGCCGTCTTGCGGCCGACTCCGGGGAGCTGCACCAGCTCCTCCATGGTGGCCGGCACGGTGCCGCCGTGCCGCTCCACCAGGGCCTGCGCCATGCCGAGGATCGACTTCGTCTTGTTGCGGAAGAATCCGGTGCTGTGAATCTCCTGCTGGAAGAGGGCGGGATCCGCGGCGGCGTAATCCCGCGCGGTGCGGTACTTCGTGAACAGCGCCGGGGTCACCAGGTTCACGCGCGCGTCGGTGGACTGCGCCGAAAGGATGGTGGCGACGAGCAGCTCGAGCGGGTTGCGGTGGTCCAGCGCGCAGGTCGCGTCGGGGTAGGCCTGCTCAAGGCGGGCGATGATCTTCTTCAGCCGCGCCCGGAGCTGGGCAGGGGTCTCGGTCGCCCGGCGCTTCCTGGCTCGTATCTTTGTCGGCATCCGAGCGCTGAAGCTAACCCCTCAGCCGTGGGGCAGGAATCCGTCCAGCGCCCGCACAAAGTCTTCCGTCGCTTCCACGTGGGGCGCGTGACCGGTCGCCAGCTCGAAGACACCGGTGTCGAGCAGGGCAGCGGTCTCCCGGGCCGATTCGATCGGCATGGGGTCGAACACCCCGTGGACGACCAGGGCGCGCGGGGCCTTGCCCTTCGGAAACGTCTTGCGGACCCGGTCGCGCAGATCGTAGTCGCCCAAGCTCTGCCACACCGCCTGTTGGGTCCGGGCCGTGACGCGGAACGGGGTCATCTCCTTGACGCGGCTCGGGTCCTTGAAGTAGCCCGCGACCGATAGCGCGAACGCCAGGCGGCGATACTTTTCGGGGTCGCGCTGCGCGAGCCCGGAGGCGGTCAGCTCGGCGCGTGCGCGCGCGATCCACGGGTCGGCCATGCGGAGGGCGAGGCGGCGCTCGAATTTCTCGCGCCACCGCGCGGTCAGAGGTGCCGGAGCGACGAGCGCCAGTCGCCCCACGCGCTCGGGGTGCTCCAAGGCGTACAGCACGGCGAGCAAGCCGCCCCAGGAGTAGCCGAGCAGGGTGAGGTGGTCGATGGCCCACTGCTTGCGTAGGGCCTCGAGGTCGGCGACGTGCTGCTGCCAGCCGACCGGCGTGTCGCGGGGGACCGGGGACCGTCCGCCGCCCCGCTGGTCGTAGAACAGCAGGGCGCGGCCGCGCGCCAACCGGTCGTATTGCGGCAGGAGGTAGTCGTGGTGAGCGCCGGGGCCGCCGTGCAGCACGACGACCGGGGACCCGCTCCCCACGCGCCGGGTGTAAAGGCGGACGCCGCTCGTGGTTTGCTCGGTGCCGGTCATGGAGTCACAACTTACACGGTCATGAAACCGCTGCGTCTTCCGCCCGCGCTGACGCCGCCGGCGATCCGGCGCCTCGGGCTCGCCGACGTCGCGATCCTCTGCCTGCTGGGGGGGGCGATCGCGGCGGTGATCGCGTTTGCGCGCGAGTTCGAGGCGCCGCTCCGACAGGTGGTGCAGATCGACCTGCGCCCTAGCGCGCTCCCGAAGTACACGCTGTACTCGCTCGCCCGCGGCGTGATCGCGCTGGCCATCTCGTACGTCTTCGCGCTCGGCTTCGGCTGGGCGGCCGCGAAGTCGCGCGCCGCCGAGCGCCTGCTCCTGCCGATGCTCGACATCCTCCAGAGCATCCCCGTGCTCGGCTTCCTGCCCGGGCTGGTGCTGGGCCTGATGTCGCTCTTCCCCACCCGCAACGTCGGCCTCGAGCTGGCGGCGATCCTGATGATCTTCACGGCTCAGGCGTGGAACCTGGCGCTCTCGTTCTACAATTCGCTGAAGAGCCTCCCCGACCCGCTGCGTGACGCCTGCAAAGTGGCGGGGTGGCGGGCGTCGCGGACCTTTTGGCAGCTGGAGGTGCCGGCCGCCGCGCAGGGGCTCGTCTGGAACGGGATGCTCTCGATGGCCGGCGGCTGGTTCTTCCTCATGGTCAACGAAGCGTTTCGTCTGGGGGACCGCGATTTCCGTCTCCCCGGCGTGGGCTCCTACATGAGCGTGGCGCTCGATCAGGGGAACGGACCCGCGATGGCGCTCGCCATCCTCGCGATGGTGGCGATGATCGTGTGCGTGGACCAGCTCCTGTGGCGACCGCTCGTGGTGTGGGTGGAAAAGTTCCGGCTCGACGAGACCGCGGGCGGGGGTGGCGGGGAAGCACCGGCGAGCTCGTGGGTGCTCGAGTTCCTGCGGCACGCTCGGCTGCCGCGGCGCGCCGCGGTGCTGCGGCGGCAGGCGTACCGCACGGCGCTGCGGGCGGCGCGGCCGCTCGAGCGCCCGCTCGCTATCGCGCGGCCGGTGATCATGCGCGGGCCGCGCTTCGCGCTCGCGCACCCGGTGGCGCGGTGGGTCGGGGGCTCGCTGCTCGTGGCCGGCGTCGCGCTGGCGGCGGCTGCGGGGGCCTGGCACATCTGGCTGCTGGTGCGGCAGCTCGGCGCCCGCGACTGGGGGACGCTGATCGGATCGGCGGCCCTCACGTTCGCCCGGGTGATGGGTGCCGTGATCGTGTCCACGGCGTGGGCGCTGCCGGCCGGCATCGTGATCGGCCGCTCGCCGCTGCTGGCGCGGCTGCTGCAGCCGATCATCCAGGTGGTCGCATCGTTCCCGGCGCCCATGCTGTTCCCGCTCGTGGTGTTGCTGTTCGAGCGGGCCGGCGTGGGGCTCGGGCTCGGCGCGGTCGCCCTGATGGTGCTCGCGGGGCAATGGTATATCCTGTTCAACGTCATCTCGGCCGTGGCCGCGATCCCGCAGCAGCTCAAAGACGCGGCCACCGCATTTCAGCTGCCGTGGCGCGCCCGCTGGCGCTCGCTGTACCTGCCGGCGGCGTTCCCGGCGCTCGTCACGGGGTGGATCACGGCGGCGGGGGGCGCGTGGAACGGCTCCATCGTCGCCGAATACCTCGAGGCGGGCGGGCGGCTCCGCACCACGGCGGGACTGGGGAGCCTGATCAGTGACGCCACGGCCCACGCCAATTTTCCGCTGCTTGCGGGAGGGATCGCCTTGATGAGCCTGATCGTGGTCGGCTGGAACCGGTTCGTCTGGCGCGCGCTCGCAACCAGGGCGCAGATCCGCTTCGGGCTGGCGCAATGACGCCGGGCCCGCTGCTGCTCGAGGCGCGTCACGTGACGCAGCGCTTCCGGCTGCCGAACGGGCAGGTGATCGAGGCGCTGCGCGACGTGTCGCTCAGCGTGTGCGAGCAAGAGGTCGTGGCGCTGGTCGGGCCGTCGGGGTGCGGCAAGAGTACCCTGCTGCGCCTGTTCGCCGGCCTGGCACGTCCCGCCGACGGGTCGGTGCTGTACCGCGGGCGCCCGCTCAAGGGCGTGCTCGGCGCCGGGGCGATGGTGTTTCAATCGTTCGCGCTGCTGCCGTGGTTCACCGTGGCGGAGAACGTGGCGATGGGTCTCGAAGCCCGCGGCGTGAACGGCGCAGCCCGCCGGGATGCCGTGGCGCGCGCCATCAACCTCGTCGGCCTCGACGGGTTCGAGCAGGCGTACCCGAAGGAGCTCTCGGGCGGGATGAAGCAGCGCGTCGGGTTCGCGCGGGCGCTCGCGGTCGCGCCCGAGATCCTGCTCATGGACGAGCCGTTCGGCGCGCTCGATCCGCTCACGGCCGAGAACCTGCGCAGCCAGGTCGTGGATCTGTGGCGCGACGCGTCGACCGGCGTCAACACGCTCGTGGTCGTGACGCACAGCGTCGAGGAAGCGGTGTTCCTCGCCGGGCGGATCGTGGTGTTCGGCTCCCATCCCGGGCACGTGCGCGAAGAGCTGGTCAATCCGCTCCCCTATCCCCGGCAGGAGCGCAGCCCCGAGTTCGACGGGATGGTGGACCGGCTGCACGCCATCCTCACCGCGACGCTGCTGCCCGAGCCGGCGCCGGCGGCACCGCAGCGGCTCATTCCGTTCCCGCGCGTGCACGTGTCCGAGGCCACGGGTCTGCTCGACCACCTGCTCTCGCGGCCCGACGGGAAGGGTCACGTGTTCGAGCTCGCCGAGGACCTGGGCGTGGACTATGACCGGATGTCGGCCGTGGTGCGGGGGGCGGAGCAGCTCGGCTGGGTGACGACGCCGGGCGAGGTCGTGCAGCTCACGCTGGTAGGGCGCGAGGTCATGGCGATGGACGACTCGGCCCGGAAGGACGCCACTCGCGCGCGGCTCAAGAAGCATCCGCTGTTCGGGCGCGTGATTGCGATGCTGGTGGAGAGCGAAGGGTCAATGGAAGACGAAGAGGTGCTGGCGGACCTCACCATCTACTTCCCCTTCATTCCGGCGGACTCGCTGTTCCAGACGATCGTCGAGTGGGGGCGGTACGCCGAGCTGCTGGACCACGACGCCACGGCGGGACGGCTCATGCTCACCGGGGCCGTGGAAGGGGCGCCGGACGTTCCGGCGGGCTGAAGCGGAGACGCGCGGCGCCCCTGGGGGAAGAGGAGCACCGCGCGTCGTCCGCCGCCGATCGACCAACGATGGCCGTGAGTGCTCTTGGCCTTGTTGGGATTGGGCTGCGAGTGTTGCCCCGCCGGCACCTCGGGGTTTGGGTAGAACGTCCCAAGGCCCTGTGACGCCGCGACCTGAAGCGCGGCGATGAACGAGCCAATTACAGTACCCAGGCTCTAGGGCGCTACACCAGCACCGCCAGCGCATCCGCCACTTCCTTCACCGCGCGGTGATGGACATCCGTGAACGCCGCCGGCACGTCCGAGTCGATGTCGATCTGACCGAGGATGTTCGCCCCACGGCGAATCAGCACCACGAGCTCGGACTTGGTGTCGAGGTTGCA
Source organism: Gemmatimonadetes bacterium 13_1_40CM_69_22 (assembly GCA_001917665.1). Classification (GTDB taxonomy): domain Bacteria; phylum Gemmatimonadota; class Gemmatimonadetes; order Gemmatimonadales; family GWC2-71-9; genus 20CM-4-69-16. The sequence goes on from MNEL01000045.1 coordinate 9,272, forward strand.
GGCGAGATAGTTCCCGACGGCGCCCACGTCGGGAACGTTCTGGTCTTGGCGGGTCGCGACCGCGGTGCCGCATACGCCCTGTCCGACGGGGATGCGTGTGTGCGGCGTCTCGCGCCCCGCGTACGCCTCGAGCACGAGCTCCGAGCCGTGCAGCATGTAGGCGTAGACCGACGTGTAGGGCGCGCCTTGGGCCCGGATCCGGTCGCAGGCCATCTGTAGCAGGTCCGCCCGTGACGCATCGTGCAGGTGCGCAGCGTGGAGCGCCCGCACGATCCGGCTCGGCTCGAAGGTGGCCGTCATCGGTTCCGTATATCTATCTTTGCCCCGACCCTCACGGAAGCTGGCCGGTGTCCGTCCGACTGCTCGCGCTCATTCCCGTCGCCGTGGCGATCAGTCTGGCGCTCTCCGCCGCCGTGGACGCCGTCGCCCTGCCCCTCTTCCTCGACACCACCGGGACCATTCTCGCGACCGCGCTCGCCGGGCCGGTCGTGGGAATTGCGGTCGGCGCGCTGACGTCCGCCGTCAACACGCTCCGCAACCCGACCTTCTGGCCCTTCGTCGTGGTTCAGATCATCGTGGCGCTGTACGCGGGGTTCGCCGCGCGCGCGGCGCTGTTTCGCAGCCTCAAGACGGCGGTTCCGGCGGGACTGGGCCTCGGCGTCATCGCGTCGGTGACCTCGACGCCCATTTCATACTTCGTCTTCGGCTGCACCACGACGGGCGGGATCGCGCTCACGACTGCACTCGGCAAAGCGCTCGGGCTCCCCCCGCTGGGCGCGTGCTTCTTCGGGAGCTTCGTCTCCGATTTCGGCGACAAGGCGGTGACGTTCGCCCTGGTGGCAACGGTGCTGCACGCCCTGCCGCGCCGCACGGCAGCCCGCTTCCCGCTGGCGCTGCGCGCGATCGGCGCGGCGTGAGGACGCTGCATCCGTTCACGCTGCTCGCCGTCGCGGCGGCGCTGCCGGCACTCGCATGGATCCTGCCCGCGCCGGGAGGCGGGCTCGCGACCCTGCTCGTGGCTCTGAGCCTCACACTGACCCCGGGCGCAAGCCCGGGGCCTGCCGGCACCGGTATATCCCGGAGCTGGCGCCCGGGGTTAGTAGTCTTCCGCACCGCCCTCTTCACCGCGGCGCCGTTCTGGCTTTTCCTGCTCCTCCTGCACGACGTCCGGACGACGGTGGCGATCGGCCTGCGCATCAGCACCATGGTGGCCAGCTTCGTGTGGCTCGCCGCCGTGCTCGCGCCGGACCGGCTCGTCGAAGCGACGGTCGCGCGCGGGTGGAGTGTCACGGCCGCCTACCTGTTCGCCGCGACGCTGTCGGCCGTGCCCGTGCTCAAGGCGCGCGCGCGCCGGATCGTCGAGGCGCAGCGCTGCCGCGGGCTGTCGCCCCGCGGCAGCGTCGCGAACCGGTTCCGGGCGCTGCGCGCGCTCGCCCTGCCGCTCGTACTGTCTGCGCTCCACGAGGTGGACGAGCGGACCCTCGCCTTGGAGTCGCGCGGCCTGGTGTCCGGGGCACGGCGCACGTCGCTCGCGCCGCCGCCGGACCGAGTGGTGGAGCGCGTGGTCCGGTGGGGCCTGCTGCTGCTCTGCCTTGCCGCGCTCGTGCGGAGACTGGCGTGACGCCGCTCGCGCTCGAGGAGGTGACCTTCTGGTATCCCGCGACCGAGACGCCCGCGTTGCGCGACGTGGCGCTGGAGGTCGCGGCCGGGGAAATCGTGGCGCTCGTGGGGAAGGTCGGGGCGGGAGCCTCGACCCTGCTGCTCGTCGCCGCCGACCTGGCCCCGCGGGTGACGGGCGGCCGGCTCGCGGGAGCCGTGCGGCGGAGGGCGCGCAGCGGCATCGTCCTCCCCACGCCGTGGACGCAGCTGTCCGGCATGGCCTTCACCGTGTGGGACGAGGTCGCGTTCGGACCGGCGAATCTCGGCTGGCCGGGACACGAAATCGCCCGGCACGTCGACCACGCGCTCGAGCGGTTGGAGATCGTGTCCCTCGCCGCGCGCGACCCCGTCACACTCTCAGGCGGTGAGCTGCAGCGCGTCATCGTCGCTGGCCTCCTCGCCATGGACCCCGACCTCATGCTGCTTGACGAGCCTACCGCCGAGCTCGATCCCGCGGGCGCCCGCTCGGTGTGGCGCCTGCTCCGGCTGCTGGCGGGAGAAGGCAAGGCGATCGTCGTCGCGACGAGCGAGCTAGACGCCGTGCCCGACGTGGCGGACCAGGTGGTGTGGCTCGACGACGGCGCGGTCCGCGCGATCGGGACGCCACAGCTGCTCGCCGAGGACGCTGCCTGCGACGACGGTCTGGGTACGACGGTGGCGCGCATCTGGCGGGCGGCGGGCCTGGCCCCGCCCTACCCGCTCACCGTGGCCGACGCGGTGCGGCGGTGGCCGTGAGCGCCGCGCTCCGCCTCGACGGCGTCGGCTTCTCGTACGGAGCGGTCGCGGCGCTGTGCGACGTCTCGTTCGACGTCGCCGCGGGGGAGCGCGTCGCCCTGCTCGGACGTAATGGCGCCGGGAAAACTACGCTCGTCCGCCTCGTGGCGGGGTTGCTCCACCCCAACGCAGGGACGGTGTGGGTCGGCGATTGGGACACGGGCGGTCGCGCGCCCGAAGAGCTGGCGCGCCGCGTCGGCTCGCTGTTCCAACACGCCGACCAGCAGCTGTTCGCACGGACCGTGCGGGAGGATGTGAGCTTCGGACCGCGCGCGCTCGGGTTGCCGGCACACGAGGTCCGGCGCCGCACGGAGGAGGCGCTCGAGGCACTCGCCCTGGGTGGCCACGCCACGCAGCATCCCTACGACCTCCCGCCGGCGCTCCGCAAGCTCGCCGCTCTGGCCGGCGCGTTGGCGCTCGAGCCCATCGTGCTGGTGCTGGACGAGCCCACGGCGGGACTCGACCGCGCGTTGCGCGCGCAGGTGGCGGACGCGCTGCGCGAGCACGCCGAGCGGGGCGCCGCGCTGCTGGTGGTGACGCACGACCTCGCATTCGCCGCCGAGACGCTGGATCGCGGGATCGTGCTCGACGGCGGCCGCCTCGCGTACGACGAGCCGCTCGCGGCGCTGCTCACCTCGGCGGAGCGTCTCAAGCCGCTCGGGCTCGTCCCGCCGACCGTCGCCGCGCTGTCGGTCGCGCTCGACCTTCCGGGGCGGCCCGTGCGCGAGCGTGACGCCGCTCACACGCTGGCCCGCGTTGCCGGAGGTGGTCCAGGGCTCTAGATTGCTCGCTCGCGGTATGGCGACTCTCGAGACGATCGCTACGCGGCTCGCGCGCTGTGTGGAGCTGTTTCGCGATCCGGGTGCGAAGGAAGCCCAGAAGGCGGAATTCCGGGCGCTGCTCGGCCTGCTGCGCGACTCGCCGGTCACGCTCACATTCGCAGCCGGCCGGATCGAGCTGAACGGCGTGCCGTGCGAGACGCAAGCACTTGTCCGGCTGATTCAGCGGCTCGACCTGCACGACATCGCCGCGATCGCGCTGCCGCAGAACCCGCCGCCCGCCCAGGTGTTCGAGCTGCTCAGGGCGCTGGCCGATCAGCCGGGATTGGAGGACGTCGCCACGCGCCTCGGGGCGTCAGGGGCGGGTGTGGACGGCATCCGCGTCACGCAGGCGGGCGACCCGGCTCCGCCGGCCGCTCCGCGTGCCCCGCCCGATGGGATCGGCCCTGCCGAGCCGGTCGTGCCTTCGCCCGATGCCGCCAGGCGCGCGGCGCCGACCCTCGGGACGGAAGGCATCCTGCGCGGGGAGGCGATGCAGGACATCCGCTCAGTGCACCTGAGCGGCGTGCCGCTGGTGACGCACGATCCCTCGCCCCCGCCAGCCGCGCGCGCCCTGCCGGGAGCTAAAGCGGCGGAGTCGGACCCCCCTGCCCGCCCCGCTCCCCCCGCTCCCCCCGGCCCCCGCGCCCCCCCGGCTCCTTTGGCTCCCCCGCCGCCGCCGGCTAGCGCGGCGGCCCCGCTGCCCGGTCCGTCTCCCGGCGGCGCGGACGACCCGCTCTCCGAGCTGGAGCGCGACCCGGCGGCGGTGAACGTGGGCGACGTCCTCGCCGCCCTGATCCAGCAGGTCGAGACCGCGCTGAAGCGCAACCGCCTCGAGGAGGTGCTGCGGCTCGTCGCGGCCGTCACGCGCGTCGAGCAGCGCGTCTCGGAAGAGAGTGGCGCGCGACGCCAGTACGCGATCGCGCTGCGCCGCATCTACACGAAACCGGTGGTCGAGGCGCTCGCGCGTCTCGTCAGCGTGCCACGGCACCGCACCGCAGCGACGCTGGTGCTGCAGCGGGCCGGCGCGGACGCGGTGGAGGTGCTGCTCGACATGCTGGTCGCGGCGCCGGCGGTGAGCGAGCGGCGCGCCGTGTTCGACGCGCTGACGCAGATGACGCAGGGCACGGAGCAGGTCGTGCACATGCTCGACCACCACGAATGGTTCGTGGTGCGCAACGTGGCGGAACTGGTCGGGGAGCTGGGGATGGAAGACGCCGTTCCGGCGCTGAGCCGGCGGCTGGGCCACGCAGACGAGCGGGTGCGCAAAGCGGTCGCGCTCGCGCTCGCGAAAATCGGCTCGCGCAACACGGCCGAGCCGCTGCGGCGGGCGCTGCGTGACGAGTCGCAGGAGGTGCGCATGCAGGTGGCGCTCGGGATCGGCCGCAAGTCGAGCGCCCTGGCGATGCCGCTCGTCGTCGCCATGGACGAGGAGGAGGACGAAGCGGTGCAGCGGGAGCTGATGCTGGCCCTCGGCCGGATCGGGAGCCCGGACGCAGTCCAGGCGCTGATCAAGTTCGTCCAACCCGCGGGGCGGATCTTCGGCCGCAAGCCGGCCGGATTCCGCGTCGCCGCCGTCGAAGCGCTGCGCCTCGCCGCGACGCCGGCGGCGGTGGGGACGCTGCAGGGACTGGCCGAGGACGGCGACCGCCAGGTGCGGAACGCGGCGCGCGCGGCGCTGGAAGAGCTGAAGCGCAAGCCGGGCCGCTAATCTCGGCTCACATGCGCCCCTACGTCGTCATACTCGGCGGCTGCGGCTTCCCCAGCGCCCAGCTTCCCGGCCCACCGAACGCGACACAAAGCGATGCCGCGATGAGCGTGAGGTTGTACTCGTAGCCGCGCTTCATCGGGTCCCCGAAGTGGAACACGTCGAACCCCGCGGCGAAGTGGCCGCCCGTCACGGCCGCGACGACCATGTAGAGGGCGAGCAGCCAGCCCACCGGCGCCGCGGCGACCCCGAGGATCAGCGCCAGACCGCCCCCTGCCTCGATCAGCATCCCGATCCAGGCCATCAGTCCCGGCACCGGGAAGTGCAGCACGTCCCGCAGCATGCCCGTCCAACCTGCCATGCCTGGTCCCGGGAACGGTGGACCGATCAGCTTGCCGAGGCCGTGCATCAGGAACACGACCCCGACCACCACCCGTAGAATGAAGAGGCCCAGTGCCGGATTGTTGCCTTTCATGGCGTCCCTCCTCCCGTCAGCCGGGAACGAAGCTGACCTTGGGGTCGAGGCGGCGCGCGAATGCGGCCAGGAGACGCGCCGCCCGCTCGAGGTCCTCCACCGCCACCATCTCATTGGGACTGTGCATGTAGCGGTTGGGCACGCTCACGAGCCCGGTCGGGATGCCGCGCAGCGCGTTATAGATCGCGTCCGCGTCGGTGCTGGTGTCGTGCGGCGCCGCCTGCACGCTATAGGGAATCTGTTCCTGCTCGGCGCACTGCACCAGCAGGTCAAACACGACGGGGCTGACCGAGGAACCGCGGGCCAGCACCGGTCCGCCTCCCAACTTGTGCTCGCCCGTCCGCTTCTTCTCCGCGCCGGGGTAATCGGTCGCGTGCGTCACGTCCACCACGAGGGCAACCTGCGGGTCGAGTCCGACGGCGCTGGTGCGAGCCCCGCCACCCGTCCACGCGATCTCCTCACGCGTCGTGGCGACGGCGAACACCGCCGCGTGCTTGGGGCGGTCTTTCGCGAGCAGCCGCAGCACCTCGGCCACGACGTAGGCTCCGATCCGGTTGTCGATGCTGCGCGACACGATGCGTCCGTTCGGCAGCTCCTGCACGTCCGCGTCCAGCACCGCGGGATCTCCCACGCGCACGCGCTCGAGCGCTTCGGCCCGCGTGGCGGCGCCGATGTCGATCCATAGGTCCGTGATCTTGGAGACCTTGTCCATGTCCTCCTTCTTCATGAGGTGGATCGCCTGCTTGCCGATCACGCCGCGCACCGGTCCCTTCGGCCCCGCGATCACGACGCGCTGCCCGACCAGCACCTGCGGGTCCCACCCGCCGATCCCGGCGAAGTAGAGGTAGCCCTCGTCATCCACGTGCGTCACCTGGAGCCCGATCTCGTCGATGTGGCCGGCGAGCATGAGGCGCGGCGCGCCTTTGGGGTTCACGGCGGCGGTCGAGTTGCCATGGACGTCGGCCGTGACCTCGTCGGCGAACGGCTTCACCTCCTCACGCCACACGCGGGCGGGGGCGGTCTCGAAGCCGGAAGGCCCCGGGGTGTCGAGCAGGCGCTTCAGGAAGTCCAGCGTGGGTTTCATCATGGATGGGCTGGGGTGGAGAGAGGAATGCCGAGCCGGCTGCGAATGCTGTCGGCGGCCGTGCCGGTGGCGAGGGTCGCCTGATGGCCGGCCCGGATGGGGATCGCCGACAGGTGCAGTTGCTTGTCGGGTCGCACGATGACGCGCAGGATCGCCGAGAGCCGCGTCCACGGACCGCTCTGCAGGAAGATGAAGTTGCCGAGCGATTGCACGATCGGCTTGCCCTTGTACCGGACCACCGGCTGCAGCACGTGGGGGTGATGGGCGAGCACCAGGTCCGCGCCGGCGTCCACCAGGCCGTACAGCAGGTCCTGGTGGTACTTGGGCGGCGCGTCGACAAATTCCCGGCCGCCGTGGACGCTCACGACGACGAGGTCGACCCGGCCGCTCTCTTTGAGGCTCCTGATCGCGGGATAGATCCACGCTGTGTCTCCCCAGGCGACGTAGTTCGCCCCGGGGTGCCGGTAGAAGGTGTACGGGGCTGGATTCCAGGCGCGCGTGATTGCGAAGAAGGCAATGCGCCAGCCCCCGCGCCGCACGATCACGGGTTGCTCGGCCATGTCGCGGCCGAACGCGGATCCCACGAACAGCACGCCGGCCCGCGTGAGCTGGCGCATCGTCTCCTGCAACGTCGCCTCTCCCCCGTCCCAGGCGTGGTTGTTGGCCGTACTCACGATGTCGAACCCCGCCTGTGCCAGCGCCAGCGCCGCGATGGGCGGGGCGGTGAACACCGCCCCCGAGTCGTCCACCTGGCCCGAGTCCGCCGCGATCGGGCTTTCCAGGTTGCCGAAGGTGATGTCCGCGCCGCGCAGCGTGTCGAGCAGCGGGCGAAACGAATACAGCGTGTCCCCCTCGATTAGCCGCTCCCTGGCCGTGCGCCGCCCCAGGTTGATATCGCCCACCGCATACAGCCGCAGGGGACCCCGAGGAGGGATCGCCGGCGCCTGCAGCAGGGCCAGCAGCAAGCTGCACAGCGCCACGAGGTGACCCGTCATAGCCGTCGGACCTCAACCAACCTGGGTGAAACCATCAACGCTGGATCAACTGCGCGAGGATTCCCGCCGCGTCGACCAGCCGCGGCCCCGGGCGTGAAGTATAGGCGTTGCCGTCGAGAAACTCGACGCGCCGGTCGAGCACCGCCCGCGCGTCGCGGTCCGCAACCAAGGCCAGCTCGCGGCGCGCCCGCTCCACGTCGAAGCCGCACAGCGCGACCACCACGACGTCGGGCGCGAGGGCGCTCAGCTCCCGCCACGAGCGGGGTGCGGAGTGCGTCCCCGGGAGATTGCCGATGTCCTGGCCGCCCGCGATCGCGACCAGCTCGGGGACCCAGTGCCCCGCGACGTAGGGCGGGTCGAGCCACTCCAGAACCAGGACCCGGGGTCGTTGTAGGGGCGCAGCATGCTGCGCCCCTATATCGTTCGAACGGGCTAGGGCAGTCTCCCGTACGCGGCGCAAGCGGTAAGACAATCCCGCCAGGAGCTCGTCCGCCTCGTCCGTGAGCTCGAGGGCCGCAGCGATCTTCCGGATGTCGATCATGACCTCGGGGAGCGTGTGCGCATGCAGGGTCACGACCCAAGGCGTGGGCGTGAGCGTAGCGACGAGGCCGGCGAGCTGCGCCTGGCCCACGGCGCACACGTCGCACACCGCCTGCCCGATGATGACATCGGGCCGCAGCCGCGCGACGAGCGGCGCATCGATCTCGATTGCCGGGGCGCCGGTGCGCTTTGCATCCGCCATCGCGCGATTGATCTCGCCGGACGAGAGCCCGGGATCGACCCGCGTGCTCGTCACCCGCGGGAGGGCACGCACCTCGGGCGGGTAGTCGCACTGGTGCGTCACCCCGACGAGGCGGCTGCTCGCTCCCAGCGCGGCGACGATCTCGGTGGCGGCGGGCAACAGCGAAATGACGCGCATCGTTATCCACGCAAAGCACGGACGCTGAAATGTAGGGGCGCAGCATACGTAGGGGCGCAGCATGCTGCGCCCCTACAGCGGCGGCCGTATCACTGCTCGCGCCGGCCCACCCAGTAGAGCAGCGCTCCCAGCAGTCCGAAGAGCCCGAAGGCGAGGCCGATGGAGTGGGGCAGATTCCCGAGCGCCGTGAAGATGGGCACCCGCTCGGCGAGCGCGTCCGCGGAGCCCAGGACGCCCGCGATCGCCGCCAGCACGATTCCGCAGATGGCTCCCCCTGCGATCAAGCCGCTCGCGAACAGCACCCCCGGACCCGATTCGACCTGGGCGAGCGATTGTTGCCGCGCCTGCGCGCGCCGCTCGATCAGCCACCGCACCACGCCCCCCGCGAACATCGCCGACGAGGTGGAGATCGGCAGGTAGACCCCCACCGCGACCGGCAGCGCCTGCACCCCCATGAGCTCGATCGCGATGGTGATGAACACCCCGAGCAGCACCAACACCCACGGCAGCTTGTGGGTCAGGATGCCGTCGGTGATGAGCGCCATGATGGTCGCCTTGGGCGAATCGAGCCGGGGAATGGTCTTGCCGCGATACTCGTGCACGCGGCCGCCGATCCCGGGATCGAGCACGTAACGGAGCTCGCGACTCTTGGGATCCATCAGGTACTTGCCGGCCGCGACGCCGTCGGTGACGACGTACACGCGGACCACCTGATACGCGGCGTGGTCCACCGAGTCGCTGCCGGCAATGCGGAACCCCGCCATGGTCGCGGGCAGGACCTCGACCGGCGCCCGGCCACCCGCCGCCGGCGCCAGCGCCTGCGCGCCGAACGGAGCGTGCGTCTCGGGGACGGGATAGGTGTACGCCCGGTTGAGCAGCGTGAGGGTCCAGCCGACCACGAGCGCCGAGCCCAGGGCGCCGATCAGGATGGCGATCTGCTGGCGTCGCGGGGTAGAGCCGACGAGGAAGCCGGTCTTCAGGTCCTGTGACGTGTTGCCCGCATTCGCCGTGGCGACGGCCACGACTGCGGCGATCGAGATCGCCTGCACCCGGTGATCCACGCCGGTCCACCCGATGGCGACGAAGATGAGGCACGTCCCGAGCAGGGCCGCGATGGTCATGCCGGAAATCGGGTTCGCCGAGGAGCCGATCTGGCCGCAGATGCGGGAGGACACGGTGGCGAAGAAGAATCCGAAGATCACGATGAGGACGGCGCCGAGCAGGTTGACGCCCAGCTGCGGCAGCAGCGTGAGGACGACGGCGAGGGCGATCGAGCCGCCGACGGTGAGTGAAAGGGGGAGATCGTCCTCGGTCCGCAGCCGGGTGACGGCCTGGCCGAGCCGGGACGCGCGCAGCTCCTTCCAGCTCGAGGCGAACGAGCTCATGATCGTCGGGAGCGAGCGGGCCAGCGCGATGATTCCCGCTGAGGCGACGGCGCCCGCCCCGATGTAGAACACGAAGCTGGCGCGGAGCTCGCTCGGACTCATGTCGCGGATCAGCTTCACCGCCGGGAAACCGAACGGCTCGGCGAGGCCCGACCCCACGAGCTTGATCGCGGGGGCGAGCACCAGGTAGGCGAAGCAGCCGCCGGCGAACAAGTAGCCAGCGATGCGCGGGCCGATGATATAGCCCACTCCCAAGAGCTCCGGAGAAATCTCCGTCGAGACGGCGGCGCCCGGATAGAAGGCGAGCGCCTTGCCGGGCACGTCGGGCCACAGCTTGAGCCCGCCCATCAGGAACTTGTAGACGAAGCCGACGCCGAACGCCTGGAACACGCGCTTGGCCTGCAGACCGCGCTCTTCGCCCGCGATCAGCACTTCAGCGCACGCCGTGCCCTCCGGGTAGACCAGCGTGTCCTGCTCCTTGACGATCAGCGCTCGGCGCAGCGGGATCATCATCAGCACGCCCATCAGCCCGCCGACCGTCGCCAGGATCGCCACCCGGCTGATGTCCAAGTCGTAGCCCATCAGCAGGATCGCCGGGATAGTGAAGACCACGCCGGCGGCGACCGAGTCACTGGCCGATCCGGTCGTCTGGACGATGTTGTTCTCGAGAATCGACGTCCGGCCGAGGGCGCGGAAGATCGTGATCGAGAGCACCGCGATCGGGATGGAGGAGCTGACGGTGAGCCCGATTTTGAGGGCGAGGTACACGCTCGACGCGCTGAAGATCAGGCCGAGCAGCACGCCGAGGATCAGGGCGCGCGGCGTCAGTTCCGCCGGGAAGTGAGTGGCGGGGATGTAGGGCTCGTGGTCGGCCATATGGGCGGAGAATCTGAACCTGGGTGATGGAAGGCGGTAGAGGGCGGTGCAGGACGGTGGAGGTTACTATGGGGTGGTATGGGTGACCTCGACCGCCCCGGACCGTCTGCGTCCGCCTTCGACCGTCTGTTTCTCGACTTCCAGGCCGCCCTCGTGGGGCGCTACTCGTTGGAGCGGGAGCTCGGCCGCGGAGGCATGGGCGTGGTGTATCTGGCGCGCGAAGTGAGGCTCGACCGCCCCGTCGCCATCAAGCTGCTGCCGCCGGGCAAGGCTGGGGACGAGAATCTGCGGGACCGATTCCTGCGCGAGGCGCGCACCGCCGCGAAGCTCAGTCACCCACACATCATTCCCATCTTCACGGTCGACGAGGTCGGCGACTTCGTGTTCTTCGCCATGGCCTACGTAGACGGCGAGACGCTCACGGAGCGGGTGCGGCGCCGCGGGCCGCTGGCGCCCTCGGAGGCAGCGCGGGTGCTGCGGGAGGTGGCCTGGGCGCTGGCATACGCCCACTCGCAGGGGCTGGTGCACCGCGACGTGAAGGCGGACAACATCATGCTGGAGACCGCGACGGGCCGCGCCCTCGTCGCCGACTTCGGGATTGCGGGGTTGGTGCGCGGCGCGGCGGCGCTGGCCGGCGGTGAGGTGATCGGCACGCCCGAATTCATGAGCCCCGAGCAGGCGCTGGGCGAGCCGGTGGACGGGCGCAGCGACCTCTACGCCCTCGGGGTCGTGGGGTACTTCGCCCTTTCCGGCGCGTTGCCATTCGAAGGGGCGAAGGCGACCGAGGTGCTGGCGAAGCAGGTGACGGAGCCACCGCCGCCGCTCCATGCGGTCGCTCCGGGCGCGCCGCGGCGGCTCGCCCGCGCGATCGAGCGCTGCCTCGAAAAGGATCCGGCCGAGCGGCCCCAGAAGGCCGAGGAGTTGGCCGGACAGCTCGCGCTGGAGCAGCGCAAGGAAGTCCCGGTCGTGCTGCGGGCATTCGTGAAGCACAACTCGCGGCTCGATGGGGCAGGGGTGCTGCTCTATCCGTTGGGGCTGCTGTTGGCGTCGGCCTTCGTGGGCGGTGCCCTCGGCTCGTCGGCCGCGTTCGCTACCTTCATCGGCGGCCTCACCGTCGTACCGCTCGCCGCGCTGGTGAACCGGGCCCGCCGGCTGCTCAAAGCCGGGTTCGGCCACGGCGACATCGGCGTCGCGTTCCGCGCGGAGATCGAGCAACAACGGGAGGAGCGGGCCGTGGAGCACGGGACCGGCCCGTCCCGGACCGAGCGGCTGCTGCAAGCTGGGGCCGTCGTGGGCCTCGTCACCGCCGGCGTCAGCCTGGCCGCGATGTGGGGCGGCCGCCCGGAATCGATGCTCTGGGTCCTCGCCCCCGTGTTCGGAGCGTCGCTCGTCGTGGGCCTCGGCTTCGGGCTCATGGCGCTGATCCTGCTGCAACGCCGTCGCGACGTTGACACGGACTTTTACGCCAAGTTCTGGACCGGGCCGATCGGCCGCCGGCTGTTCGGGCTGGCGCGCTCGTTCACATCCGCCAAGGCCCTGCCGGCGCCGATGACGCATCGACCCACGGAGCTCTCGATCGGGATGGCCGCGGAGCAGCTGTTCGCGACGCTGCCGAAGGACACGCGCCAGCAGCTCCGTGACCTGCCTGCCGTGGTGCACCGGCTGGAAGAGGACGCGCAGAAAATGCGGCGCCGGCTCGAGGAGCTGCAGGAGGTCCTGGCCGACACAGAGAAGGGGGACGAGGGACCGGGGAAGGGTGACGCCCGCGTCGAGGCGCGGCGCCGGCGGATCGTCGCCGACCTCGAGGTCGAGCGCGACCTCGTGCAGCAACGCCTCAGCGACGCTGTGCGGGCGCTCGAGACGATCCGGCTCAACCTGCTGCGGCTGCACGCGGGCTCCGGCACGGTGCAGAGCCTCACCACGGACCTGGGCCTCGCGCGCGAGGTGGCCAACCAGATCGGCTTCGTCCTCGAGGCCGAGCGGGAGGTCGAGGAGGAGCTCCGCTGAGCGCCGCCGACGGCTGGCGGGGCGGTGTTTCGCGTTGCAGAGCGGGGCTCAGGGCCGGGGAACCCCGTCTAGACCCCCCGGGGTACTGAGGGCGCGCTCATGACGTAGGCCCGACCGCGACTGTCGCGTCGCCGCCACACCGCGCAATCGATGCTACGAGAACCGGATCCCCACTTCCGCATGCTCGACCGTGCGTTGGCCGGTCGTTACGTGCTTGAGCGCCGCCTTGGCAGAGGCGGCATGGGCGTGGTGTTCCTCGCGCGTGAGCTTAGCCTCGATCGCCGGGTCGCTATCAAGCTGTTGCTCCCTGCGAAGGCCGTCGACCCGGTCGCGCGCGAGCGCTTCCTCGTCGAGGCGCGGACCGCGGCGCAGCTGTCCCACCCCAACATCGTCCCCATCTTCGCCGTCGACGAGCTGACCGACGTCGTGTTCTTCGCCATGGCGTACGTCGAGGGCCAGACGCTGGGTCAGCGGGTGCGCGAGCGAGGACCGCTCCGTCCCGAGGAAGGCGCGCGGCTGTTGCGCGACGTGGCGTGGGCGCTGGCGCACGCGCACGAGCGCGGCGTCGTGCACCGTGATGTGAAGCCCGACAACATCCTGCTCGATTCCGCCACCGGCCGCGCGGTGGTGTCCGATTTCGGCATCGCCCGGGTAGGCGCTGGCGGCGGGACGACCGGGCCGCGAGAGGTGGTGGGGACTGCCGAGTACATGAGCCCGGAGCAGGCGAGCGGGCTCGGGGTGGATGCGCGGAGCGATCTCTACTCGCTGGGGGTGGTCGGCTACTACGCGCTGTCGGGCCAGCTGCCGTTCGACGCACGCGACTCCTACGAGATGCTGGCGCGGCACATCGCGGCGCCGCCGCTGCCGCTCGCCTCGGTGGCGCCCGAAGTGCCGCGGCGGCTGGCGCAGGTCATCGACCGCTGTCTCTTGAAGGAGCCGGCGGCACGCTTCACGAGCGGCGCGCACCTCGCTGACGCCGTCCGCCTCGCGGTGGCGGTGCCGGTAGGCCCGCCGATCGCGCTACGGGCGTTCCTGGTCGAGAGCCGGCAGCTCTCCGCGCCGGCGCTGGTGTACGGGACGCTGCTCGGCCTCGCCGTCCCGTTGCTGGTGATGCAGCTCGTCACCTCCGCCGAGCTCGGCGCCAGACTCGTGGCCGCGGGCTTCATCGTCTGGCTGTTCGTACTGCCGACCGTGCTGATGGTGTCGCGGGTGCGGCGGCTCTGCGCCGCGGGGTTCGATCGCGACGACCTGACCGACGCGCTCGCCGCAGAGCTCGTGCGCCACCGGGAGGAGCTGGCGTTTCTGTACGGCGAGGGGCCGTCGCGCCTCGAGCGGCTGTTGCGACGTCTGGCGTACGCCGGGGTCTGCCTCGCGGCGACGGCGGTCGGGGTGGGACTGCGCGCGCCTGGTCTCGATGCGAGCTCCGTACAGCTCGCGGCCCTTGGCATCGGGGCAGGAGTGGCGCTGCTCGCCGCCGTCATGGCCCGGGCGCGCACCGAGCATCGCACCGACCCGAAACGCGAGCGCCGGCTGCGCTTCTGGGGCGGGCCGCTCGGGCGGTGGCTGTTCCAGCTCGCCCGGCTCCGGCTGGCGCGCCGCCGCGCCGCGACGGCTGCCCACACCGATGGGCCCTCGCCCGACATCGTAGTCGGCGCCGTGGCGGAGGGAGATAGTAGAGGACCTCGACGGTCCGCTACCGCTCCCCTCTGACCGCCCGTAGTCTCTCCCCCGCCTCTCGCAGCTGCTCTTCCGTCTTACAAAACGCGAACCGGACCAGCCGCCGTCCCAGCTCGGGGCGGCTGAAGAAGCTCGAGCCCGGGACCGGGGCGACGCCCGCCTCGCACGTGAGCCAGCGGGCGAATGCGTCGTCCGGCAGGTCGGAGAGCGCGGAGAAGTCGGCGAGGATGTAGTAGGCGCCCTCGGGCGGCTCGCAGCGAAAGCCCGCCGCGAGCAGCGCGCCGTGCAACAGGTCCCGCCGGGCGCGGTAGTCGACGGCGAGACCTCGGTAGTACTCGGGTCCCAGCGTCTCGAGCCCGACCGCGATCGCCTCCTGGAGCGGCGCCGGCGCTCCGACGGTGAGAAAGTCGTGTACCTTGCGGATCGCGTCGGTCACTTCCGGCGGCGCAATGATCGTCCCGACCCGCCACCCGGTGACGCTGAAGGTCTTGGACGCGCCGCTGATCGTGATCGTGTGGTCGCGCATCCCATCGAGCGTCGCGATCGGAATGTGCTTTCCCTCATAGTAGATGTGTTCGTAGATCTCGTCTGTCACCGCATAGGCGTCATGCCGCCGGCACAGCTCCGCTATGCCCTCGAGCTCCCGCCCGGACAAGACGCGGCCGGTCGGATTGTTGGGCGTGCAGACGATGATCGCGCGGGTGCGCTGCGAAAACGCCGCGGCGAGGCGGTCCAAGTCGAGCGGCGCTGCTGCCGCGATCGGGACGTACACCGGACGTGCGCCGCATAGGATCGTGTCGGGGCCGTAGTTCTCGTAAAACGGCTCGAACACGATGACCTCGTCCCCGGGATCGACGACGGCGAGGAGGGCCGATGCCATCGCCTCGGTCGCGCCACACGTGACCGTCACCTCCGTCTCCGGATCCACGGTGATTCCGTACCAGTCGGCGTACTTCCGCGCCAGGGCGTCACGCAACCGCTTGGCGCCCCAGGTGATGGCGTACTGGTTGATGTCGTCGCGGATCGCGCGCGCCGCCGCGTCCTTCAGGGCGTCGGGCGCCGAGAAGTTCGGAAACCCCTGCGCCAGGTTGATCGCACCGTGCTCGTTGGCGAGCCGGGTCATGCCGCGGATGACTGATTCGGTGAAGCCGTGGGTACGGGTGGCGGTGTGCATGGGAGAAAAGTAGTTCTCGGCCGCGCGCGAACAGGCACACACAGCAACGCGACACTATCGCCACAAACGGCGCTCCACCGCGACGCCCTGATCGGCACGCTATGCGCCTGCTGCGGCGTCAGTTACGACGAGAGCCGGAGCCTCCTGGTGAGCCCGGTCACAGTTACCTGGCCCAGGCGCAACGCTCTTCAGCTAGGCGTTGCCCCGGTGGGGGGCGGCGCCTCCCGCCCGACGCGGGGTGTATCCCCGCCGCGCCCAGCAACCATAGGGATTTACCCGAGGGAGCCGTCCGTGCAGACGACACCGTTCCGCTGGTGCGCCTTAGTCTCGACCCCGCTGGTCCTCCTTTCACTGGTCGGCTGCGACCGACCGGATTCCGTAATGGGATCCACCTCGCAGCCTGCATTCGCGGTCGATCCGGGATCCTCCAGCCCCACCGGGAGCCTCGCCTCGGGGCGCTCGGCGCACGTGGCCGTGCGGCTGGGTGACGGCCGGGTGCTCATCGCGGGCGGGATAAACGGGTTCACGCGGCTAGCGTCCGCGGAGCTGTTCAGCCCGGGGACCGGCACGTGGAGCACGACCACCAGCATGTCGGCCCCACGCCTCGGCCACGCGGCCGTGCTCCTCGCCGACGGTCGAGTGCTGGTGGTCGGCGGCGCCTCGTTCAACGGGTGCGCCACGGCGCCGGTCGGTACGGGGGCCGAGATCTACGATCCGGCAACCGGGAAGTGGACACTGACGGGGAGTATGAAGGTTGCGCGGAACAGCCCGGCCATCGCCCTCCTCGCCAGCGGCAAGGTGCTGGTCGCGGGCGGCGGCGACCGGTGCGGTCGTCTCTGGAATTCCGCGGAGCTGTACGATCCGGCGACTGGCGTGTGGACGCTCACCGGCTTCATGGTCGCTCCCCGCCAGTCGGCGGCCGCCGTGCGCCTAAGCGACGGTCGCGTGCTCGTGGCCGGCGGCATGGGCGTCTATCCGTTCCCTTCGGTCGCCACCGCCGAGCTGTACGATCCGGCGAGCGGCACCTGGAAGGCAACCGGGTCGATGAACGACCCGAGGATGTGGACGTTGGAAGACATGAGCGCATTGGGTTTCCTCGCGCTGCTCCCCGACGGCCGCGTGTTCACGGCGGGTGGCTTGAACCGCTGCAACGCGTTCGAGTGTCCGAGCACCGTCTATCTCAATACGGCGGACCTGTATGATCCCGCTTCAGGCACGTGGACGCGGACCGGCGCGATGGCGGGTCGGCGCTCCGAGCACCAGATGACGATCCTGCCGAGCGGGTACGTGTTGGTCACCGGCGGGCGCAACGGCGGCGCAGTGCTCAAGACCGTAGAGCTCTTCGATGCCGGAAGCGGCAAGTTCCTGAACGCCGCAACCCTCGTGACCGCGCGGTTCGATCATACCACGACGCCCCTCGCCGACGGGCGGGCACTGATCGCCGGCGGGTTGAACCCCACCGGGCTGAGCGCCGCGGAGGTCTACGTCCTGAACCGCGCCCCCGTCGCCAACGCGGGCTCGGGCGTCTCGGGGTTGGAAGGCTCCCCGGTGAGCTTCGATGGGTCCGCATCGTCAGATCCGGATGGCGATGCGCTGACCTACTCGTGGGACTTCGGGGACCATAGCCCAGCGGCGACGGGCGCGACACAGGCGCACACCTACGCCGACAACGGGACGTATAGCGTCTCGCTCACGGTCTCGGACGGCAAGGCCAGCAGCACGGCGACAACGACGGCGACGATCGCCAACGTTCCGCCCACGGTCTACGCATTCGCGGGGGGGACGATCCTGCCGGGTGAGACGTTCGCGAGCTCGGGCTGGTTCGGAGATCCCGGCGCCGACAGCTGGACTGGGACCGTGGATTACGGGGATGGCTCGGGTGCCCAGCCGCTCACGCTCACGGGCAAGGAGTTCGCGCTGAGCCACTCGTACCGTGTGGCCGGCTCGTACACGGTGCAGGTAACCGTGACCGACGATGACGGCGGATCGGGCTCGGGCCACGCGACCATGGTCGTCGAGACCACCCAGCAGGCGATTGAGGGGCTGTTGATGCCCCGGATCGAGGGGCTGGCGGCGTCGGGCGCCCTGAACCGCGGCAACGCGGAAGCACTGTGCGCCATTCTGCGCGCGGCCGAGCAGCAGCTCGACCGGGACCACACGACGCCCGTGGCGAACCAACTGGCGGCGTTCCGCCACCAGGTGGATGCTTTGGTTCGCTCCGAGCGACTTTCGCCCAGCGACGCTCAGGGGCTGCTGGATGCCCTTGAGCGGATCCTTGCGGTGGTGGCTCCGGCTGGCGACCGGGGCGCTTCCCAAGACCGTAACCCAGCGGGCAGAAGCAACGGCCGCATTGGATCCAGGTTGATCCGGTAACAGGGCTGCGCACCGACCGGCCGCCGGAGGAGGCAACCGGCGGCCGGTTGGCTTTCCTCCTACAGCTTCAACCTGACGTCAATATCCACCAGTATGGCGCTCGGTGTGTTGAGGAACACCACCCGATCCGCCTCGCGGTGGATCACCATCTTCACCGGCCGGCCCTTGCCCTTGCCTCTGCCCATGTTGCCCCGCCGGTACCAGACCACGACGTCGGGCCCGGCGTCCTCGATCCGTACCACGTCGTAGCCCTGCCTGACCAGAACCTCCCGCGTGACGACCAGCGCCCGATCGTTGGTTACCGCGTACTTCTTCGGACCCTTCCCTTGCGCGGCGGCTGCTGACGCGGTTGCGACGAGCAGGCCCACCGTGAGCAAAACAAGCGTCGCCCTGTTCGACATACGCGCTCCGGCGTGTGAGTGGCTGACGGGCGCCCACCCTACTGCGAGCGGCACGACGCCGGTGTGATCGTCATCACACGCGTGCGATCGGACGCCCGAATCCGCTTTGAGCAGTCATGGCAACCGCTGGCGCCACAGGATGTTCCGGCCGGGGGTGAGGCCAGTCACGGCCGGCGCGAGAGCCGACAGGGATCATCCAGTCGAGCACCCGCTCCAGCGGGTGAGCCGCCCTAGGCATCCGTCGCGCCCTACCGATAGGAGCCGTTGATGAACGCATCGCCGCAGCAGGGGCGCGCCCTCTTGTACCTGGCCACGATCTTCGCGATCGCGAGCTGCGATCGCACCGACACGCCGGCGGCCCCGGTCCGGGGGCCGGCCCCCGCGCTGGCGGACCTGCAAGGCGCGTTCGGCTCGACCGGTGCCATGGCAGCGGCGCGCTCATCTCACGTCGCGGTGCGGCTGGACGACGGACGGGTGTTGGTCGCGGGCGGCATCAACGCCATGACCCGGCTCGCCACAGCCGAGCTGTTCGACCCGGGGACCGGCGCCTGGTCGAGCGTCGCGAACATGAACTTCCCGCGCCTCGGCCACGCGGCCGTGCTGCTGAGGAACGGGAGCGTGCTCGTGATCGGCGGCGCTCGATTCAACAACTGCGTCGAACCTGCCGTCGGCGGCTCGGCCGAAATCTTCGATCCGGTGGCCGGCACCTGGACGCTCACCGGCCCCCTCAACGTGCCGCGCAACAGTCCGGCCGCCGTCGTCCTGCAGGACGGGCGGGTGCTCGTGGCGGGGGGCGGCGACCGCTGCGGCCACATGTGGACCTCGGCAGAGCTGTTCGACCCTACGTCCGGAACATGGACGTCCACCGGCACTCTGAGCATGGGCCGGCAAGCGCCGGCCGCCGCGCTGCTGCCGGACGGGCGTGTGTTGCTGGCTGGCGGCACGAGCGCGTATCCCTTCCCGTCACTCGCCTCGGCGGAATTGTACGATCCGGCGACCGGGACGTGGAGCGCGACCGGGAGCATGGCTGACCAGCGCATCTGGACCTCCGAGGACGTGAGCGCCGCTGGCTTCCTGGTCGTGCTACCCGACGGCAAAGTGCTCACCGCGGGCGGCGTGAGCCGCCCGGATAATTTTGGGGCGTCCGACACGTACTTGAAGAGCGCCGAGCTGTACGCTCCCGCCACGGGTACCTGGAGTCCGGCGGGTGACATGCTGACGCCGCGGAGCGAGCACCAGTTGACGCCGCTCACGACCGGGCAGGTGCTCGCTACCGGCGGACGCTTCAGCGGGGCTCTCCTGGACGGTGCGGAGGTGTTCGACCCGGGAACGGGGATGTTTAGCGATGCCGGTACCATGGCGAGCGCCCGCTTCGATCACACGGCGACCCGCCTGACCGACGGGCGGGTGTTGCTCGCCGGCGGCTTGGCCATTGGGGGCCTGAGCTCGGCCGAGATCTTCGCCTTCTCGACGTCGACGAACCGCGCGCCCGTCGCTGTCGCCGGAGCAGGCGTCACCGCACTCGAGGGGGCGATCGTGTCGTTCGACGGCAGTGCCTCATCTGATCCCGACGGCGATGCTCTGACCTTCACGTGGGACTTCGGCGACGGGAGCGCGGGGGAGACCGGTCCGGCGCCGAGTCACACCTACGTGGACAACGGCAGCTACACGGTGACCCTCACGGTGTCGGACGGAAACCTGACCAACGCCGCCAGCACGGCGGCCACGATTACCAACGTCCCCCCGGCCGTCGGTCCGATCACGGCGCCGGTGGATCCGGTGGAAGTCGGCACCCCCGTTACGGCTAGCGCGACCTTTACCGATCCGGGACTGCTCGACACGCACACGGCGTCGATCGATTGGGGCGACGGCACCTCCTCGAGCGGACTCGTGAGCGAAGTGGACGGTTCTGGATCGGTCGACGGCACCCACTCGTACCTTGTGGCGGGCGTCTACAAGGTGACGCTTACGGTCGCGGACAAGGACGGCGGGATCGGGCAAGCCGTCTTCGAGTTCGTCATCGCGTTCGACCCCATTGTGGGCTTCGTCACCGGCGGCGGCTGGATCGACTCCCCGCCGGGCGCGTACGCGGCCGACCCGACGCTCACGGGGAAGGCAAACTTCGGTTTCGTCGCCCGCTATCAGCCGGGCGCCACGGTGCCGTCCGGCCAGACCGAGTTCCGCTTCCAGGTGGCCGGGTTGAATTTCCACAGCACCGTGTACGACTGGCTCGTGGTCTCGGGTACCCGGGCGCAGTTCAAGGGGTCGGGCACGGTGAATGGGAGCGATGGCTTCCGGTTCATGATCTCGGCCGTAGACGGGGACCTGAACGCAGGCCGCCCCACCGACGGGTTCCGGATCAGGATCTGGGACGAGACGTCGGGTGGCGTGATCTACGACAACCAGATGGACGCCTCGGATCGCAGCTCGGCGACCACGGCGCTGGGCGGGGGGAGTATCGTGATTCACCGGTAGGCGGCGAGCCGCTCGATTCGTGCCGGCCGTCGGGCTCAGGGGCCCGGCGGCCGGCACGTCTACTTCAGCAGCTGCTTGGCGATCGTATTCAGCTGCATGTTGCTCGTCCCCTCGTAGATCGTGCCGATCTTCGCATCGCGGTAGAACTTCTCGACCGGGTACTCCTTGGTGTAGCCGTACCCGCCGAACAGCTCCACGCACAACGAGGTGACCCGCTCGGCCACCTGCGAAGAGAAGAGCTTGGCCATCGCGGCCTGCATCGTGTATGGCTCGCCCGCGTCCTCGAGGCGCGCCGCGTTGTACACCATCAAGCGCGCTGCCTCGAGCTCGGTCGCGGCCTGAGCGAGCTGGAACTGCACTGCCTGGAAATCTCCGATCGGATGGCCGAATTGCTGGCGTTCCTTGACGTACTTGAGCGCCGCCTGGAGCGCGCCGCGCGCCACGCCGATCATCTGCGCCCCGATACCGATGCGCCCGGTGTTGAGCGTCTCGATCGCGACTTTGTACCCCTTGCCCACCTCGCCCACTACGTTCGCCGCCGGTACCTCGCAGCCGTCCAGGATGAGCTCGCAGGTGCTCGAGGCGCGGATGCCGAGCTTGTCTTCCTTCTTGCCGACCGAGAAGCCCTTGAAGCCCCGCTCCACCGCGAAGGCGGTGATCCCCTTGTAACCCTGGGAGAAGTCGGCATTCGCGAAGATGATGAACAACCCCGCCTCGGCCCCGTTGGTGATCCACAGCTTGCGCCCCTCCAGCACCCAGTTGTCACCCCGCTTGGTCGCCTTCGTCTGCAGGCCGAACGCGTCCGACCCCGACTCGGGCTCGGAGAGCGCGTAGGCGCCGAGCAGGTCGATCGCGAGGCGAGGGAGATAGCGCCGCTTCACGTCGGTGCTCGCCCACTTGAGGAGCAAGTTGTTGACGAGGGTGTTCTGGACGTCCACGAAGATCGCGACCGACGCGTCGACCGCCGAGAGCTCCTCCACGGCCAGCACCGTCATGAGGAGGTTCCCGCCCGCCCCGCCATGGTCCTCGGGCGTCTCGATGCCCATGAGCCCGATCTCGAAGCACTGCGTGAGGACCGCGAGATCGATCGCCGCTGCACGCTCCATCGCCGCGACCCGCGGCTTGACGGCACGCACGGCGAAGTCGCGCACGGTGTCGCGGAACAGCTCTTCCTCTTCGGAGAGCGTCGTCAGCGGAGGCGTGGTGGCGAGCTGCGGCATGATTGAGCCAATCTAGCTGCGATCCTTCAGCCGGCGAACGAATTTGAGCCCCGACCACACGTCGTCGACCGCGGCGACCTTGACGTCCACCAGCCCGTGGGCCAGGCCGATCGCCCGGATGACGTCCTCGGAAAGGTCGGTCGCCACGCCGGACGATTGCTTGGGCCAAGAGATCCACAGCATCCCGGCGGGGGTGAGCGCGCGCGCGAGCGCGGCAAACTCGCCCTCGAGCTCGCGTTTCTCGCGCGCGAAAAACTGCACGAAATCGAGCCGTCCGGTCGCCGCCGGCCGCCGGCTGACGCGCGCGGGCAACTTGCCCAGCGTGCGATCGTACCCTTTCGGCGGGTTCAGAATCGCGATCGTGGCGCCGGACTTGATGCCGAGTTTGGCCACCAATGGTTTCCCCGAGTAGCCCGCCACCTCGACCGCCCTCGACCGCCCGCTACCGCCCTCGACCGCCTTTATACATCACCCGCCAGATCCTCCCCGCCGCGTCGTCGGTGACGTACAGCGAACCGTCGGGTCCCTGCGCCAGTCCCACCGGGCGGTGCTGCGGGCCGGCGCCGTTCTCATGCCAGAAGCCGTCGGCAAACGTTTGATAGGTCCCCACCGGCTTGCCGTCCTTGAACGGCACGAACACGACGCGATACCCTGCTTGCGGCAGCGGAGCCCGGTTCCAGGAGCCGTGAAACGCGATGAACGCGCCGCCGGAGTAGGCGGCGGGGAACTGCGAGCCCGTGTAGAACGCCAGGCCATCCGGCGCCCAATGGCCCGGGAACGCGACCGCCGGCTCCTTCTTCTGCGCGCACCGCCCCACCTCCTTCCCGTCGCCGCCGTACTCCGGCGCGAGCACGAGGTGCCCGAGCTCCAGGTCGTGATAGCAATACGGCCAGCCGAAGTCATCGCCCTGGTTCACTCGCAGCAGCTCCTCCGACGGCTTTTCGGCGCTCTGCTCGGCGGTGAAAAGCTTGGGCCAGTTCTGAAACAGCTGGTCGCGGCCGTGCTGGGTGGACCACAGCTGGCCGTCCGGCGCCACCACCATCCCCACGGCGTTGCGAATCCCGGTGGCGTAATGCGTCCCGCTCTCCTCGGTCTGGTCCTGCTTATTCGCGTCGAAGCGCCAGATCCCCGCCCGCGTGGCGAGCTCGGGGCAGGGGTCCTTGCCCGGCGACTCGTTCGAGCGATCGGTGACCTGACACACATTCGAGGGCGAGCCGACGTTGACGAACAACGTCTTGCCGTCGGCGGAGAGCGCCAGATTCCGCGCGTTGTGCCCACCCCCGGGAAGGTCCTTGACGATCACGCTCGGCTCGCCCACCGGCTTGAGCCGTCCGACCGGGAGCACGAACCGATACACCGTGGTGGCGGTGCTGAAGTACAGCGCGCCCTTGCTCAACAGGATGCCCGTGCCGCCCGCGGTGCCGGCGGTCTCCCGCACGTCGGCCTTCCCGTCGCCGCTCGTGTCGCGCAGAGCGAGGACGCCGCCTTTCGCTCCCGCACCGCGCCCGTCCTCGAGCGCGACGAAGATGTCGTCGTTGGGCGCGACGGCGAGGTGTCGCGCGCGGCCGACCTGGTCGGCGACGACGACGGCGCAGAATCCCTCGGGGAGCGAGATGCCCCCGTTGTCGGGATCGCAGGCGGGTGAGGCGTCGGACGGTCGGACAGTCGGACTGACGGACAGGAACAGCGCTGCAACGCCAGCTGCGGTGATCGCTTTCGGCGTCATCCCTTTTTCTCCTGTGTGGTGCCCGCGAGCATCTCTCGGATTCCTCCGAGCGACGAGAGCACACCCGTCGCCTCGTACGGCAGGTAGATGACCTTGTTGCTCTGCGGGCTCGTGACCATGTCCTTGAGCGCCTCGATGTAGCGGATCGCGATCAGGTACCGCGCCGGGTCTCCCCCGGTTCCCTTGATGGCGCTCGTAATCCGCTCGATCGCCTGGGCTTCCGCTTCGGCGACTTTCAGGCGGGCATTGGCCTCGGCCTCGGCCGCGAGGATCTTCGCCTGTTTCTGGCCCTCCGCCTGGTTGATCTCCGACTGCCGGATGCCTTCGGCCTGGAGGATGCGCGACTGCTTCTCCGCCTCGGCGGTGAGGATCGCGGCGCGCCGGTCGCGCTCGGCGCGCATCTGCTTCTCCATGGCGTCGCGGATGTCGCGCGGCGGGTTGATGTCCTTGAGCTCGACCCGGCTGACCTTCGCGCCCCACTTGTGCGTCGCCTCGTCCAGGATCTCGCGCAGCTTGGCGTTGATGGTGTCACGCGAGGAGAGCACGTGGTCCAGCTCCATCTCGCCGATCACGTTCCGCAGCGTGGTCTGCGTCAGCTTCTCGATCGCGTCCGGCAGGTTGGCGATCTCGTAGGTCGCGCGGACGGGGTCGGTGATCTGGGAGTAGATCAGCGCGTCGATCTCCACGACCACGTTGTCTTTCGTGATCACGTTTTGGCGCGGGAACACGTACACCGTCTCGCGCAGGTCGATCTTGTCGGTGCGGAAATGGCGCGCGAACGAGTCCCCCGCCGGCGTGACGATCACCTGGTGCCAGTCGATCGCCCGTGGCTTGTCGATGAGCGGAATGATCAAGTTGACGCCGGAGGACAGGGTGCGGTGGTACTTGCCCAGCCGCTCGATGATCATCGTCTGGGCCTGCTGGACGATGCGGATCCCCTTGGCGACGATCGAGATCGCGAGCAGCGCGATCGCCGCCGGGACGATGAGCGAGCCGATGTTGTCCATCTCAGGTCTCCTTGTCCACGTACAGCGTCGTGCCTTCGACCCTTACCACCATCACGCGCGTGCCTGGCTCGAGCACCGTGTCCATGAGCGACGTGCCGCGCCAGTCCTCCCCCTCCACCACGACCCGGCCCCGGCCGGTGGCGGGGTCGATCCGCTCGGAGACGACGCCCACCCGCCCCACCAGGGCGTCCACGTTGGTCTTGATCTCGTGCGAGGGGGGGTGGATGTGCCGGAGCAGGAAGGGACGGACGCCGACCAGCGAGAGCAACGTCCCGGCTGCGAAGCTCAGGACCGGTGCCAGGAACCCCGGCACCACGAGCGAGACGACGCCCGCCAGCACACACCCCACCGCCACGCTCAGCAGCCAGAACCCCGGCGCCAGCATCTCGGCGACGAACAGGAGCAGCGCGGCGACGAGCCAGACTTGCCATTCGTGCACGGTGCTGGAAATTACCGCGCCGGCGGCGCGCCAGCGACCCGCAACCTTTGCGGGGTCCGGGCAATCCAACACCCCGGGTTGTTGCGCCCGAAACGTCTTCTCACCCCGGCCGTACGATCCCTCATCGCCGCAGGAGGCTTCCATGCAGGCATCCAGGCTGGCCCTTCCCGCGATCGCGCTCGGCGTGCTGCTGGCGGGCCCCCGTCCCGCCGTCCCCCAGCAACCCGAGCGGCATACCATCGCCGGCGGCAACATCGCGATCTACAATCTGGTCGGCGTGATGCGGGTCGAGGGGGGATCCGGTTCCGGGGTCGTCGTAGAGCTCACCCGGGGCGGGCGCGACGCGGCAAAGCTCCGCGTCGACACGGGTCCGGTGCGCGGCCGCGAGACGCTGCGCGTGATCTATCCCGATGACGACATCGTGTATCATGACCTCGACTTCGACGGGAACACCACGCTCGACGTGGCTGACGACGGCACCTTCAACGACCGCGACCGCGAGGCACACCGCATGATGGGCGCGGGCCATCGGGTGCGGATCTCCGGCTCCGGGCGCGGGCTGGACGCCCACGCCGACCTGCGGGTCGCGCTGCCGGTAGGGAAGCGGGTGGCCGTCTACCTCGCGGTGGGGCGCGTGTTCGTGTCGAACGTCGACGGGGACCTGCAAGTGGAAGTCTCGGCCGCGAACGTGACGGTCGATCACACCAAGGGCTCGCTCCACGTCGATACGGGATCGGGGGACGTGAAGGTCGGCGACGCCGAGGGGGACGTGAGCCTCGACACCGGCTCGGGCAACGTGATCGTGACCGGGGCGCGCGGCCGGCAGCTGAAGCTCGACACCGGGTCGGGGGACGTCAGCGCCGAGCGGGTGGAGGTGGACGTGCTCAAGGTGGACACGGGCTCAGGGAACGTGACCGCCTCGGGGGTCAAGGCACCCGACGCGAACATCGACACCGGGAGCGGCGACGTGCGCCTGGAGCTGCTCGCCGATACCGAATCGCTGTACGTCGACACCGGCTCGGGCGACGTCACCATCGAGGTGCCGCCGCAGTTCGGGGCGCACGTCGACATCGAGACGGGGAGCGGCGGCATCGAGCTGCGCGGCGTCTCGATCCGGACGACGCGGCTCGAGCGGGATCACATCGTGGGGGAGATCGGGGACGGGAAGGGGCGCGTGAAGATCGAGACCGGCTCCGGAGGCGTTACATTGCAACGCCATGGCCAGTGACACGGCTCGCCTCGACACCTGGCTCTGGGCCGCGCGCTTCTTCAAGACGCGAGCGCAGGCAGCGGCAGCCATCGACGGCGGCAAGGTCGACGTAAACGGGGCGCGCGCCAAGCGCGCGAAGCGGGTGGCCCCCGGTGACGAGCTGCGCATCCGCAAGAGCCCGTTCGAATACCGCGTCACCGTGCGCGGCCTCGCCGAGCAGCGCGGGCCGCCGCGCCTTGCCGCTGCCCTGTACGACGAAGCGCCGGAGGGGAAGCGGCTGCGCGAGCGGCTCGCCGAGCAGCTCAAGCTGGCGCCGTCCCTGCGCTATGAAGGCAAAGGCAGGCCCACCAAGAAGGACCGCCGCGAGATCGAGAAGCTCAGGGGCGGGTGAGTCGCCTCACCCGCGCTGCAGCCGCTTGAGCAGCTGGATCTGCCCCGCGTGATACAGGTCGTGCGACGCAATCCCGTAGACGTGCTCGGCGTTCGACCAGCGCGACCGCCACCCGCGCGCGCCGAGGCGCGAAGGCGGGAAGCGGGCGATCACCGCGCGCAGCAGCCGGTGCTGCTCGCGGAGCAGCCCGACGTCCCGCCGCCACGCCGCGGCGTCCGCTGGCGCCGGAAGCCGCGGCCAGTTGCTCCCCGCGCGGGGGAACGACAGCTCGCTGTCGCGCGTCAGCCGTCGCCGCACGATGTACTTCCAGTACGCCGTGTGCAGCACGACCTCCCAGATGTTGTGGCGTCGCCCCCCGCGGCCCGGCCGCCACAACGCCGCGCGGTGCGACACTCCGCGAATCGCCCCCGCGAGCGGTGTGCCGTGCCAAGCGCGGTGATCGAATGCCTGGTCGAACACGTCCAGCAGCAGCGCGATCCGCCGATCGCGAGTCATTTTCCCATTCATCGAGTCGCTGTGTCGAGGATCGTGATCTTCTGCCAGATCTTGCGCGACAGTCCGGCGGTGAGGTTTTCCAGGTCGTTCACGGCTTCCAGCACGACCGGATCTTGCAGGTGTTCGACGTACAGCGCTGCTACTTTGCTCGTGAGCGACAGCAGGTCGGTGCAGTAATCCAGATAGCGGGCTAAGTCGGCGCGGGCCATGCGGCGGTCCGGCGTCACCTGAATCTCCTCCCGGCCGGGGAGAAACTCGTTAGGGGCCTTGGCCAGCTGGTGCATGTCCACCACGTGTGCGATGCTGCGCAGCTCGTGCAGCGCCTTGAGCGCGCGCCCGCGTTTCAGGCGGGTGTCCACCGTGGCGAGAAACACCACCGCCACCCCGAGGAAGACGAAATTCTGGATGGCTTGTGACTGCATCAGGTCTGTCAGCGTCCGCGGGTCCGCCGACAGCTTGAGGCTCAGGAGCGCCCCAACACCCAGCGCCACCATCAGGGCGATCACCAGCCCGGCCGCGATGCGCAGCGGGAGATTGGGCCGGCTCAGATCGACGGCGCGACCAATCGCGTCCCGGGCGACGGCGAGCAGCTCCCCGCTAACCTGACTCAACCCCGAGCCCGGAAACCGTTCCTCGATCCGCCGCTGCACCCGGTCGAGGGTTTCCACGATATGCGCGCCGTCGAGCCGGCGATACATCTAGGGCAAGTACTCTGTCGGGATGGGGTGCTGCGCATCCTCGTCGAACCACACTGCGGACGCGATCCACCAGCGCGTCCCGTCCCAGAACAGCTCGATGCTGTTGATCCCGCGTCCCACGACCGGTCCGTGCGCTACACGCCGCTCCTCATAGGTGCTGAACGCGTGCACCACGCTGCCGTAGGTGTGCGTGACGCGGTGGACCTCCCGCTCGAAGAAGCCCTCGTGCACCATCCCCGAGTCCGCGTCGTCCACGAACGTCTGGTGGTCCATGATGGCCGCGTACGGCCCACGCTTGCCCACCCCGGTCGCCACGAACTTCACGCCGGGGATGTAGAGCGAGCGGTCCCGCGCCCACTGGCGCGGCTGCCCGGCGGGCCCCGAGATCACCTCGTAGAAGGCCCTGATGATGCCGTCCACTGAGGCGACGTCGGCGGGACGGGGCGGGATCGTGGGGACGGCGACGTGCTTCCCGGCGGGCGCCTGCGCCGCCGCGGCGCGCGCGAGGAGCGGGGTCACACCGAGGACACTCAGCACAACTGGGCCCAGCGATCGCCAGCTCATCGCTGCTCCGGGTAGGGGAGGAACGCTGTGGTGCTGAAACTAGGTGGAATCGGCCGTGTCGTCACCTATCGCAGCCCGACTCCGATGCCGAGCACGATCGCGACCGCGCCGAGCCCGAGCAGCAGGCCGTACAACGGCAGCGCGAACTTGAGCCAGTGCTCGTAGCGCACGCCCGCGGCCGCGAGGATCGCCATGAGTGCGCCGTTGGTCGGCGTCAGCAGCTCGCACAGCCCCCCGCCGTACTGGTACGCGAGCACCGTCACCTGGCGGTGGCCGCTCGGGCTCGGCACCGGGACGTGGACGGCGGTGTGCAGCACCATCATGCCCAAGGCCGAGAGGGCAAGCGGTAGCCCGGCAACGGGCGCGAACAGCCCGCGCACGATGGTGTCGACGATGCGGCCCTCGTCAAGCGCGACGTAGATCGCGCGCGCGAACCCGATCAGCAGCGCCGCGTAGGCCATCGAAGTGAACCCGTCGGCGAACGCCGCTGCGGTGCCGCCCGCGCCGAGGCCGCCGACGACGCCCGCCACGATGCCCATGGCGAAGAACAGCGCCGCCATCTGGTCGAATCCCCAGCCGTGGCGGAGCACGCCAACGACCAGGCATGCGAATGTGGTGAGCACCACGACGAGTACCGCGCCGCGGCGGGCCGAGGGCGGCGGCGGCGCGGCTGCTCCCCGCGCGCCAGCCTGCTGCACGGCGCGCGTCCGGCCGGCGTAGCGCAGCGTGCCCCAGATCCATATCCCCAGCGCGGCGAGCAGGAAGCCGACGCGGAACGGCGCGCCCGAGAGCAGCGGGAGCTGGGCGAGCTGCTGCGCGATGCCGACTTGAAAGGGATTGATCGGGCTGAACGCCGCGCCCACGGCCGCCGACCCGAGGCTGGCGGCAACGGCGGTGACGGGATCGAAGCCCAGCCGTCGCACGAGCAGCAACATCACCGGCACCAGAGCGATGATCTCCTCCTTCATGTTGTCGAGCACGCCGCCCAGCGCGAACACGAGACAGGCGGTGGGGATGACCAGCGCGCC
>MNEL01000045.1:38963-143378 GCA_001917665.1 Gemmatimonadetes bacterium 13_1_40CM_69_22
GGCGACCACCACACGACGCCCCGTGGTCGGGTCGTCCCGCCGCTCGTATTGCCCCGTGGGGAGCACCCAGCTCGCCGCGGCGGCGAGGGCGAGGCCGGCCACGAGCAACACCAGCGGGTGGGGGAACTTGAAGCCGTTCACCGGTCAGCCCGCCGAGCGTGGATCCGACGCCAGGAGTGGTAAGCAGGCAGACCGAGTGCCACGATGCCGAGCCCGAGCAACGAGCGTTGCGGGCGCGCCCAGATCGTGTTGACCACGATCGCGACGGCGGAGGCCACGAAGAGCAGCGGCGTCCAGGGGTAGCCGGGAACGCGAAACGGGCGGGGCGCGGCGGGCCGGCGTCGTCGCAGCACGAAGACGCTGGCCCCGGCGAGCGTATAGAACACCCATGCTGCGAAGATCACGTACGTGAAGAGCTGCTCGAAGCTGCCCGTCGCCGCGAGCACGATGGCCCACGCCGAGCTCACCAGCACCGAGAAAGCCGGGGTGCCGAAGCGCGGATGAACCTCCGCGAGCTTGCGGAAGAACACGCCGTCCGAGGCCATGGCGTAGTAGACGCGCGAGTTGGTGAGGGTGAGCCCGTTCGCCGCGCTGAACATGGAGACGAGCACCGCCGCGGCGATCAGCCGGCCGGCGCCCGGTCCCAGCGCGGCACGCACCGCCTCCGCCGCCACGCGATCCGTCCGCGCGGCGGCGGCAGGTCCGAGCGCGGCGACGTAGGCGACGTTCGCGAGCAGATAGATCGCGATCAGCGCCGCGGTACCGATCACGATACCGGGCGGGAAGCTGCGCTGTGGCTCGAGCGTCTCGCCCGCCGACGCGGCGACGTTCGCCCACCCCTCGTAGGCCCACAGCACGCCGATCATCGCGACGCCGACGCCGGAGAGGAGCGAACCCCCGAGCGGGGCGGCGAACGTCGCGGCCCGCACCCCCGCCAGGCCGCTGCCCGAGCCGAGCAACAGGACGCTCATTCCCAGACCACGGCGATCATCAGGGCGGCGACGAGCTTCGCCGCTGTCGGACCGAGCGCGACGAATTGCCGGAGGTATTCCGCGAACGCCACCGCCAGCGTCGCCACCGATCCGGTGGAGATCACGAAGAACAGCGTCCAGCCGAGCAGGAAGGCGGGGAGGGGGCCGAAGGCGTCGCGCACGTAGACGTAGGCTCCCCCGGCTTCGGGGAGCATGCCGCCCAGCTCGCCGTAGGTGAGCGCGCCGAGCAGCGAGAGGACGCCCCCCAGGACCCACACGAGCAGCGCGTAGCCCACGTCGCCGCCCGTCTGCCGCAGCACCGCCCCGGGCACGACGAAGATCCCGGAGCCGATGACGGTCCCGACGACGATGAAGATCAGGTCCCGCAAGCGCAGCGTGCGGGTGAGCGAGGCTCCCGGCACCGCGGCCTCCTGGCCGAACGGCGAAGCTAACCTGTCGCGAAGCAACCGTCACGCCGCGGCGGGTGTCGAACGGGGAAGCCCAGCGCCCGTCTCCCCGTCATCGGAGGATCACATGAGTCGCCGCCCGTACCTCGTCCCCGCCTTCCTGGCGATCGCCGCCAGACTCGTCGCTCAAAGCGCCGCCGACGCTCGCTGGCTCGCCGAGTGCCGCGACCGGGACGACGGTTGGCGCGTCAGGCACTGTGAAGTCCGGGTGTCGTCGGTGCGGGCCACGGGTGGCACCATCGCGATCGATCCCGGGACGAACGGGGGCGTTGCGGTGCGGGGGTGGGATCTGGATAGCATCGAGGTGCACGCCCGGATCCAAACGCAGGCCCCGAGCGAGGAGGCCGCCACCGAGCTGGCGCATCGCATCCTGATCGCGACGTCCGCGACGACGATCGGCGTCGACGGCCCCGCGGGCCGCCACGATGCGTCGTGGGGGGTGAGCTTCGTGGTGTTCGCGCCCCGCCGCTCCGACCTGAAGCTCGACACCTACAACGGCCCGATCGCGGTGAGCGACCTCTCGGGGCGGCTGACCGTCACCGCCTACAATGGGCCGGTCGCCCTGCGCGCCGTCGGCGGGGACGTCCGCGCCCGCACGACCAACGGCCCCCTCGACATCGAGCTTACGGGAGCGCGCTGGGAAGGTGTGGGGCTCGACGCCGAGACCACCAACGGTCCCGTCGAGATCGCGATTCCGGACGGCTACTCGGCGCAGCTCGAGTTCGGGACCGTGAACGGCCCGATGACGCTCGAGTTCCCGCTCACGGTCACCATCCAGGGCCGCGTCGGGCGGCGCATCACGACCGTGCTCGGCAAGGGCGGGCCGCCGATCCGGGCCGTCACGACGAACGGACCGGTGACGATTCGGAGGAGATGACGTCTCGGTGATGGCTGGTGCGTCACTTCCACACCGCCACCACTACGCCCATGAGCAGCAGATAGGCGAGCTGGTAGCCGGCGTCGATCACCCAGACCGCGATCGGATTATCGGAGAACATGTTGGCCGTGAGACCGATCGTGGCGGCAAAGCCGAGCCACAGGATGAAGCCGAGCCACAGCCCCTGCGCGAAGCTCGTCGCCTGGGTGTACGACGCGAGCAGCGCCAGCACGTAGGCCATCACCAGGTAGCACAGCCCCGATACCGCGTAGGCGCGGGTGACGCCCCGCTTTTTCATCTCCTCGAGCTTCTCCGGCGTGTAGCCGTGGGCCTGGATCCACGCCTTGGCGAACAGCACGGGG
The DNA here is from genome assembly GCA_001917665.1 of Gemmatimonadetes bacterium 13_1_40CM_69_22. Lineage (GTDB taxonomy): Bacteria > Gemmatimonadota > Gemmatimonadetes > Gemmatimonadales > GWC2-71-9 > 20CM-4-69-16. The sequence goes on from MNEL01000045.1 coordinate 41,641, forward strand.
GAGTACCACACGGCGCCGAGGATAAGGGTCGCGACCGCGGCGACGATCACGGCGAGGATGTTGACGTTGGCGGTAGGCATGAGCGCTCCCTTGGAGGACGCTGCGGGTCACGCCAAAGGTACTTAGGGAAGAGGTCCGCGGCTTACCAGTGCCCGTGCATCCGTAGGGTGTCGCCCAGGTAGGCGTACTGGATGTGGCTCATGTATTCGCGCGCGACGGCCCGGATCTCCTCCGGCCGGACGCCGCGCAGGCGCTTCACGAAGTCGTCTCCCAGGCGGTAGTTGCCCAGGTACAACTCCGCGCGGGCGAGGAATTCGGCCTGATCGGCGGCGCTCGAGTTGTCGGCGAGGTAGTCGAATGTGAAGCCGTCCACAAAGCGGCTCAGGGCGAAGTAGTCGAGGTCGCTCTGCGCGAGAATCTCGATCGCGTGGAGCATGAGCGGCAGCACCTGTTGCGGCTGCGGCGTGCTCGCGTAAGCCCCCCCCACCGGGATCGCCTGGTCGATGAACGGCGCGAACGCGGCGTACGAAAGGCTCCGCTCGGCGCGCACCGTGCGGTGCAGCTGGGATGACAGCAACGCCGTGGCCACGCGGAACGCCCAGTAGCTGCGGCTCGTGGGCGGGGGCCCCGTGAAGTACGCGAGAATGTAGTTGGTCGGGATGGCGCGATGCTCCACGAGCCAATGGGTCTTCAGCTCGGGGGCGGGCGGGGGCAACGTCCAGCGATACGCGCCCCGTGGCAGCTGTCCCAGCGTCGTGGCGACGAGAGACTCCACCTGGGCTCGCTCGGCGCTTCCCGCGATCACTAGCAGCATGCGCGACGTGACGAGCTGATCCCGCGCGTATGCCTGCAGGTCGCCCGGGGTCAGGGCGGCGAGGGACGCCTCGGTACCCTCGGGGTCGAGCCCGTAGGGATGGTCCTGGAACAACGCCGCCGTCGCGAGGATGTGGATCCGCTCGTCGGGGTTACTGTAACGCGTGTGTGCCCGGGTCAGCAGCTTGCCGCGCGCCTGCGCCACCGCCGGCGCGGCGAGAGAGGGGTGCACCACGCGGTCGGCGAAGACGCGCCAGGCGGCGTCGAGATCCCGAGCCAAGCCGGTGAAGCCGAAGACCGTCCAGTCCACGCCTGGCTCCAGGAACACGACGCAGCCTGTGCGGGCCATGGCGCGACGGGCCGCTGCGTCGGGGAACTGGGCGGTCCCGTACTCGGAGGACTTGAGGAGCAGCGCTTCGATCCCCGCCGTGCGCGCGGTGACCTGGCGGGTTCCGCCCAGCAGGTACAGCCGCACGGCCACGACGGCGCTCGCGCGGTTGATCCGCTGGATCACCCGCAGCCCGGACACCTCGTAGGCGATTGTGAGCGTGTCGGGGTCCGCGCTGCGCCGCGCCGGGCCGCCGGGACCGGTCCCGAGCAGCGGGATGGCGGCGGCGCAGAGGATCGGCGCCCAGCGCGCGCTCACGGCGTGGTTTTCCTGGCGCCGGCCCGCAGCCAGGCGGCAAGCGCGTCGACGACCGTGGGCGCGCCCAGCACACCGATCACTCGGGGGCGGCCCGCGACGTACGCGCGCGCGAACTGTCGCAAGCTGTCCAAGGTTTGAGCGTTCATCCGATCGTCGTAGGTCAGGTAATAATCCATCCCAGCGCTGCTCCACCACAGCGCGAGCTGGGGCGCGACCATCGCGGTCTGCTCGACGGTCAGCGCGGTTGTCACCTCCCGCCGCTTCTTGGCGATGGCGAGATCCTCGTCGGTGACGCTGTCGAGCATGTCGAGGTTGTCGAGCTCATCCAGCAGCTTGAGCAAGGCTTCCTGGGCGTGGGCGGGTGTCGTCTTGGCGCGGAGCTCGATCGGCCCGGTGTGGTCGAGCGTCAGGTAATGCCCGGTCACCGACTGAAACGGCCCGGCGTCCACCAGCCGGCGCTGGAACGGTGAGCCGGGGTCGTTGAACACCTCGAACAGGGCGTCCGCGGCGTATGTCGCCGCGGGGTCCGTCCGCACGCTCGGGCCCTGGAGCGCGACCACGATCGTGACATCGAGCACGTCTTTGCCGAGCAGGATGGCCGCGCTCCCAGCGCGCGGCGACACCGGCGGGATCGGCCGGTCTGCGAACGGATCCGCGCCCCGCTTCCAGTCGCCGAAGTGGTGCCGGGCGGCTGCGAGGACGCGGTCCGGTGTCACGTCCCCCGTGACGATGAGCGCGGCATTGTTCGGCACATAAAAGCGAGCGTACGTCTGCTTCAGCTGCTCCGGAGTGATCCCCTGCAGCGACACGCTGTCCCCTCCCACATCTTTACGGGGCCACGACTCGCCCCACAACGCCCGGTCCACCTGGCGGGCAAGCAGGCCCTCCGGATCCGATTCGTCGCGTTGCAGCTCGTCGAGGACAACGGGCCGCTCGTCCTTCAAGTCGCCGTTGGAGAAGTGCGCGTCCTCGAGCAAGCGTCCCAGCAGCTTGATGCCGCTGTCCACGTGCTTCGAGGGAACGACCACGAAGTAGGTGACTACCTCATGGTTCGTCGTCCCGTTGTAACGCCCGTTGAGTTTCGAGACTTCGTACCCGAAAGCCGATGGGTCGCGACGGAACGAATGGAACAACAGGTGCTCGTACAGGTGGGCCAGTCCGGCTTCGGCGGAGTCCTGCGTGAATGCCCCGTTGCGTACCGCGACGAGGACCGTGGCCAGCGGTACGGCCGGGTTTTCGGCGACGACCACTTCCAACCCGTTGTCGAGCTTCGTGCGGCTGATGAGCCCGGACCGCTGGGCGGTGGCACCGGCGACGGGCAGGAGGGATAGCGCCGCCGTCACCGTCGCGACGAGCAGCGTGCGGAACGACATGGAAAACGTGCGTCCCAGGCAATGCATACGGACGGGCCGAGCCGGGACAGGTTGTTGCTGCGACGCCGCACGAACTACGCCAGCCACACGCTCGGGGCGGTGGGCGGCGCTTACCAGGATGCACCCCGCCGCTGTGTTGCGTCGTCGCCACGGGCGGGTCGGCCGGTGTGGCGGCGCCGCACGGCTTAGGGCGTTTTTGCGGCATCGAGGGGTGGAAATGCGACACGGCGTCTCACCCGAACACCTCCAGCGCCACCTCCACCCGCCCGAACGGCGCGCTCACCTGCACTCCTTGCACGCTCCGCTTCACCTGCTGGAACATCTCGCGCGCGATCTGCACTCCCTCGGCGAGCGCCGCTTCCTTTCCCTTCTCCTGCGCCTGGCGCATCCGGGCCAGCACCGACTCCGGCACGGAGACCCCAGGCACCTCGTTCGCGAGGAACTCGGCGTTGCGTAGTGAGATCAACGGCCAGATGCCGGCCACGATCGGGATCTTGAACTGGCCCACTCGTGCGAGGAATGCCTCGAGCTGCGCCGGATCGAACACCGGCTGCGTCACGGCAAACTCCGCCCCCGCGTCCACCTTCCAGGCAAAGCGCGACAGCTCGCGGTCCAGGTCCACGGCGCCCGGGTTCACGCCGACGCCAATCGCCCACCGCGTGGGCGCACCGATTGGGTTGTTGCCGGGGTCGAGCCCGTGGTTCAGCCGGAACACGAGATTCGTGAGCCCGATCGAGTCGATGTCGAACACCGCCGTGGCCTCAGGGTAGGGACCCATCTTCGGCGGGTCCCCCGTGATGATGAGGATGTTGCGCAGCCCCGCGGCGTGGGCGCCGAGAATGTCGGAGAGCATGCCGAGCAGGTTGCGGTCCCGGCAACAGTAGTGGATCACCGTCTCGATCCCCACCTCGCGCTCGATCAGGATGGCGGACGGGAGCACGCCCATGCGGCTCTGGGCGCGCGGGCCGTCCGGCACGTTCACTGCGTCCACCCCGGCCGCCTTGAGCGCGCGGCATTGCTCGAGCATCGGGGTCGCGTCCACCCCCTTAGGCGGGACGATCTCGACCGAGGTCACGAGCTCGCCGCGCGCGATCTTGGCGCCCCAGCGGGAGCGCTGCGCCAGCGGCACCGCCTCGGCCCCGGCGGGCGCGCGGATCTCCGCCCGGGACACCACCACCGGCGGGTGCCGCGGCACGACGCTCGCCACATAATCGCGGATCTTCTTGATGTGCTCCGGCGTGGTACCGCAGCAGCCGCCGACGAGGCGGGCGCCGGCTTCGATCATCCGCCGCGCGTAGCTCGCCATGTACTCGGGGGAGGCGAGATAGATCTTGCGGTCGCCCACGTCGCGTGGCAGCCCTGCGTTGGGCACGCCAGAGATCGGACGGTCGGTGACCTTCACCATCTTCTCGACCGCCTCGAGCACCCCCGCCGGCCCCACCGAGCAGTTCACGCCGATCACGTCGGCGCCCCACTCGGTGAGCTGCTTCGCGAACGTCTCGGGCCCCGTGCCGTAGTGGGTGAGACCGTCGTCGCCGATCGTCATCTGCGCGATCACGGGGAGGTCGGAGCGGCTGCGCACGGCGCGCAGCGCCGCGTGAATCTCGTCTGTGTCGGAGAACGTTTCGAGGATGAATCCGTCCACGCCGCCCGCGAGCAGGCCGTCCACCTGACGCCCGAAGTGTGCGCACGCCTCTTCGCGTGACAGCGCTCCGAACGGCTCGATGCGCACGCCCAGCGGCCCGATCGCCCCTACGACGCTGGCGTGCCCCGCCGCGGCTGCGCGTGCCAACTCGGTCGCCGCCTGGTTGATCTTCTCGGTATCGTCGGCCAAGCCGTAGCTGCGCAGCTTCACGGGGTTCGCCCCGAACGTGTTGGTCTCGAGGATCTCGGCGCCAGCGCGCACGTAAGCCTCGTGGACCTCCTGGACGAGCTTCGGCTGCTTGAGACTCAGCTCGTCGTAGCAGACGTTGAGAAAGAAGCCCTTGGCGTAGAGCATGGTGCCCATCGCCCCGTCCAGAACGTGGACGCGGCCGTCATCGAGCAGCTTTCGCAGCGTCACCTCACTCACCCTTCCCCCTTCCCCGGAATGCAAAGCCCGTCGCAGCGCGAAAGCCGCAACGGGCAGGCCTTTTAGCGGATTGTTTTACGTGGCCGCAATACGCCGCAAATCACCACGGAATCGGTTGTGACTCGGAATCTAGAGCAACGCGGCCGAGCCGCAACCCGTATCTTTTCACACCCCGCATTGGAGACCGCCGCCGTGACGCTCGCCGCGCTGCATCCTCAAATCGTACACTTCGTGATCGCCTTGCTCTTCATGGGCGTACTGCTGCGCTGCGTCTCCCTGACGGGCAAGGCCGCGTTCACGGGGCCCGCGGCGGCGGTCCTGCTCTTGGTCGGGACCGTCGCCGCCGTGCTGGCGGTGCAGTCGGGGACGGCGGCGCACGGGCCGGTCGAGCGCGTGCCCGGCGCGCGTGCCGCGGTAATGGAGCACGAAGAGTGGGGAGAGCGCACTCGCAACATCTTCCTGGTCGTGGCGGCGCTGGAGATCGCGGCGCTCGCCCCCGCGGTGAGCCGCTGGCGCAGGTGGGTGCTGGCGGCGTCGGCCCTCGTGGGGCTCGGGGGCGCCGTCTCGCTGTACGAAGCAGCGGACCGGGGCGGCGATCTGGTGTACGCATACGCCGGCGGTGTGGGGATCCGATCGGGTGATCCCGCCGACGTCGACCGGCTACTCGTGGCGGGGCTCTATCACGAGGCGATGCTGGAGCGTAAACAGGGCAAGCCCAGTGAGGCGGCGCAGCTGATCGGGCAGCTGGCGCAGCGGTATCCGGACGACACGTCGGTGCGGTTGCTCGCAGTCGAGTCGCTCATCGTCGACAGGCAGGACGGGAAGGCCGCGCTCGCGGCGCTGAAATGGTTCGCGCCCGGGTCGGACAGCCGCTTTCTGCGGTTCCGTGGGGGGCTGCTGCGCGCCGACGCCTTCGCCGTGGCGGGGATGCCGGACTCGGCGAGGATCGTGCTGCAGGCGATGTCCGGAGAGTTCGCGGGCAATCGGGCGATTCAGGATCGGCTGGGGAAGCTGAAGTAGCTATTTTGGGGAGGCATGTCCGACCTCCTCGCCGCCCGCTCGCAGATGGGCGTCTCGCTGGCGTTCCATATCATTTTCGCCGTGGTGGGCATCGCCATGCCCGTGATGATGGTCGTCGCGGAGCGCCGCTGGCAGGTGACGGGCCACGCGATCTACTTGGACTTGGCGAAGCGCTGGGCCAAGGGCACCGCGATCCTGTTCGCGGTGGGCGCCGTGTCCGGCACGGTGCTGTCGTTCGAGCTCGGGCTGTTGTGGCCCGAGTTCATGCGGTTCGCGGGCCCCATCATCGGGATGCCGTTCTCGCTCGAGGGGTTCGCGTTCTTCACCGAAGCGATCTTCCTCGGCATCTACCTGTACGGCTGGGATCGGATTCCACAGCGGGCGCATCTCGCCGCCGGCGGCATCGTGGCGCTGAGCGGCGCCGCCTCCGGCGTGTTCGTCGTCATCGCGAACGCCTGGATGAACGCGCCGGCCGGGTTCGAGCTGGCGCAAGGCCAGCCGGTACACATCGATCCCATCGCGGCGATGGCGAACCCGGCCGCGCTGCCGCAGGCGGTCCACATGACGCTCGCCGCCTACGCGGCCACCGGCTTCGCGGTGGCGGGGATCCACGCGCTCCTGCTGCTCAAGGACCCCGCCAACGCGTTCCACCGCCGCGCGCTGGCGATCGCGCTGATCGTCGGTGCGCCCGCCGCCGTGCTGCAGCCCATTTCCGGCGACGTGAGCGCCCGGCACCTGGCGCGCCACCAGCCGGTCAAGCTCGCCGCGGCGGAAGCCCTGTTCGAGACGCGGGCGGGCGCGCCGCTCACGCTCGGCGGCTGGCCGGACGTGGATCGGCGCGAGACGAGCTTCGCGATCCAGGTGCCCTACGCTCTCTCGCTCCTCGCCTTCCACGACCCCGGGGCCGTGGTGAAGGGGCTCGACGCGGCGCCGCGCGACGAGTGGCCCAACGTCCCGGCCGTGCACTTCGCGTTTCAGCTCATGGTCGCGCTCGGCACGTACCTGGCGCTGGTCGGGCTGTGGGCCGGGTGGCGCGCCTGGCGGGGCGCGGATCTGGCCCACGACCGGTGGCTGCTGCGCGCGATCGCCCTCGCGACGCCGATGGGGTTCATCGCGGTCGAGGCCGGCTGGATGGTGACGGAGCTGGGCCGGCAGCCGTGGGTGATCTACGGAGTGCTCAAGACGGCCGACGCCGTCACGCCGATGCCGGGCTTGATCGTACCGTTCCTCACGTTCACGCTGCTCTACTGCTTTCTGGGCGTGACCGTGGGGTGGCTGTTGTACCGGCAGATCCTTCGCAGTCCGGAAATCCCGGAGTGGCGTGGGTTTTATATGCCGGTGGACGGCCGGGGAAGGGTGAAGGGGGAAGGGTGACTAGGTGACGCTCGCCGACGTCCTCGCCGGCGTGATCTTCGTCTCCTTGAACGCCTACGCGCTGCTCGGCGGAGCCGACTTTGGGGGCGGGGTGTGGGGTCTGCTGGCCCGCGGCCCGCGGAAACAGCCCCAGCGCGACCTGATCGCGCACGCGATCGGCCCGGTGTGGGAGGCGAACCACGTGTGGCTGATCCTCGCGGTGGTGCTGCTCTTCACCTGCTTCCCGCCGGCGTTCGCCCGGCTCGGCATCTTACTGCACATCCCCCTGTCGCTCGTGCTGATCGGGATCGTGCTGCGAGGGTCGGCCTTCACGTTCTGGCGCTACGGCGGGGAGACGGATGCGGAGCAGCGTCACTGGGGAGTCACCTTCGCGGTCGCCAGCCTGATCACGCCGGTGCTCCTGGGCGTCACGGTGGGAGCTGTTGCGTCGGGTTCGGTGTCCGGGGCTCGGGCCCCGGACACCGTGTTCTTCGCCGTTTACGTGGCGCCGTGGCTGACGCCGTTCGCGCTGAGCGTCGGGGTGTTTGCGCTCGTCGCCTTCGCGTTCCTGGCGGCGGTCTACCTGACGCTCGAAGCGGCGGAGCCGGAGCTGCGGGAAGACTTCCGCCGTCGCGCGCTCGGCGCGGGCGTGGCGTTGTTCGGCGCCGCGCTGTTGGTGCTCGTGCTGTCCGGCAGCGCAGCGCCGCGCGTGCGGGCGGGATTGATTTTCGCGCCGTGGGCCGTGCCGCTGCATCTGCTCACCGGCGCCGCCGCTGTCGCCGCGCTCGCTGCGCTATGGCGCAGGCGCTACCGTGTGGCCCGCGTCGCCGCCGCCGCCCAGGTGTCGCTCATCCTGTGGGGCTGGGGAATCAGCCAGTATCCCTATCTGCTTCCGCCCGACCTCACCGTCGTCGCCGCCGCGGCGCCGGACGTCACCTTGCGGCTCGTGCTCGGCGGGCTGGCGCTCGGCGCAGCCGTGCTGTTCCCGTCGCTGTACTACCTGTTTCGGATTTTCAAAGGACGCTCTCAGCCGTCAGCCATCGGCCGTCAGTGACGTCAGTAGCAAACGGCCGACGGCGCACTTCAGGCGTCGAACACCCGTTGCGCCGCCCACCACGCCGCCAACGCGCCGACGATGAATCCCAACAGCTGCCCCCAGACCCCGAGCACGTGCCCCGCCAGGGCCCCGACGATCGTCCCCACGACGAAGCTGACGAGCGCCTTCAGGAGTTTCATGCGCGCCCTCCCTCTCCCCCCTCCAATAACGTGCGGATCGCCGCATCGGTCTCGAGGCCCGCGATCTCGACGGTCTTGCGGCGACCGCCCGCGCCCGAGACGATCGCTACCGCACCGCGGGGCACGCCGAGCCGTTCCGCGAGAAAGCGCGCCAGCTCCGCGTTGGCCGCGCCGTCGACGGGCGCGGCGGCGATCCTGACCCTGATGGCATCGCCGTGGCGGCCCGCGACCTCGGTGCGACGCGCCCGCGGCGCGACGTGCACGACGATGCGAGCCGGGCTCAGAAGAACAGCACGCTCAGGAGCAGCTGCTTCAGCAGCCACAGCACCAGGCAGGCCACGAGCGGGCTCCAATCGAGCGCCCCCATCGGGGGGAGCACGCGCCGGATCGGCTCCACCAGCCAGTCGGTCAAGGCGTAGGCCGGCCGCATCCAGCGGGAGTAGCGGAACACACCGAACCAGGCGCCGATGACCCGTATAAGAAGCGCGGCGAAGACGACGCTGTAGAGCGCCATGATCAGGAACGCGAGCATCGCCCGCGGGCCTCCCGTGGCCGCCGCGGCCAACCCCTGGAACGTCCGCACCACCCAGTCCATGAGCGACAGCAAGACGAGGCCGGCGACCGCCACGACCACGACGAGCCACCAGCCGGCGTTCACCGGGTTGCCGCCCAGCCGCACGAGGCGGGCTTCCACGGGGCGGATCAGCGGGTCGCTCATGGCGCGCAGCGTCCGGCCCAGCGTCCCGAACGGCGACACTCGCCGAGCCCGCACCAGCCACGAGGCGAAGGCGACGACCACGCTCAGGACGAAGACGGCGAAGACGGCGTAGCGGGCCAGCGTGTGGAGGTCGGGCATGGCTTAAGTCTAGCGCGCCCTCTCAGGGCGCGAACACTTCCACGACATCGGTTTGTGCGAACCCGGCCCTCGGGCCCCCGCCGATCACGTAGATCTTGCCGCTCAGCGCAGCCGAGCCGAGGCCGTGGCGCGCGGTCGGGAGGGCCGGCGCGCTGGTCCACCGGTCCGTCGCGGGGTCGTACACTTCGTGGTTTGCGAAGACGGCTGATCTCGTCTCGCCGCCGACGGTGTGAATTTTTCCGTCCAGCACCGCCGACGCGAGCCCGCCGCGGCGGCTCGGCATGGGCGCCTTCCTAGTCCAGCGGTCGGTCGCCGGGTCGTACGCCTCGACGACATCGTAATTCTGGTCGGGGTTGAACGGCCGCCCGGCGATCGCGTAGACGACGCCGCCGACCGCCGCCGCAGTGAGGTGATCGCGCGGCGTGGGGATGGGCGCGGCGTTCTTCCAGCGATCGGTCGCGGGATCGTAGATCGCGGTCGAGTCGACGAGCTTGCGGCCGGGGCCCCATCCGCCCACCACCACGAGCTTGCCGTTCGCCACTCCCACGCCGGAGGCACCGCGCGGCACGGGGAGGGGCGCGCGGGACTCCCAGCGGCTCTGATCCTCGCGGTACATCCACACCGTGTTCTCGGGGACGAAGGTCGCTTCGGCGAGCCCGCCGACGGCGTACAGCGTGTCGCCCGCGACGGCGAGCGGCATGTGATGCCGCGGGGCCGGGAGGTCGGCGATGCGCTCCCATTGGTTCGCCGCCGGGTCGAACCGGAACGCTCTGGCGATCGGCTTGCCGGAGCGATCCAGTCCGCCGGCGATGTAGATCTTGCCCCGCAGCACGGCGGCGCTCATTTCCTGGATCGGCTCGGGGAGCGGCGCGGCTGTGGACCAGCGGCCGTCGGCGGAGAGGACCGCGGTCGAGGCGACAAGGGCGAGCGCGACGCGCACCGCTGCCGGAGGTCCGCTCACGAGCCGCCGCTACGCGTCGCTGAGCCGTCGAAGCGGATCACCAGCACCGGCTCGCGTCGCCGGGCGATGTCCTCGAACACGATGAGGTACTGCTCGCCCGTTCTCCGGTGCACGGCGTGCACCTTCACGAAGGCTCGTCCTCCGAGCTTGGTGTCCACCCAGGTGTTGTTCGAGCCGCTGACGTTCGGGTAGAGCGCGGCGTCAAAGTCCACGGCTCGGATCTCCAGGGAATCCGGAATGCGCAGCGCGAAGGTCTGCACCGGATCGGCCGGTGTGAGTCTCGCCGGGAGGGTATTGATGGTTCTGTTACAGCCGGTGATGACCACGGCTCCAAGCGCGACAGGGAAACAAACCTTCCACGGAAGCATCGGCATACGGCCTCCTTTGCCGGGGGCGCTCGGCTCGTTGACCCACGGTTGACTGCTCCGCGGCAAGCTAACCCAGATGACCCATCTGGCAAAGACGAATCAGGTGGTGCTTGTGCAGCGGGTCGAGCGCCGGGTTCTGCTGATTCGGGGTGAGAAGCTAATGCTCGATAGCGATCTGGCAGCGCTTTATAGGGTCTCGACCGGCGCGCTCAATCAGGCGGTCCGGCGCAACCCCGAACGGTTTCCGTCGGACTTCATGTTCCAGCTCACGGAGCAGGAGCTGGGGAGCTGGAGATCCCAAACTGCGACATCGAGTTTGATATCACAATCTGTGATGTCAAAGAGGCGCCGGGGTGGTCGTCGGCACCTGCCGTTCGCGTTTACCGAGCAGGGCGTCGCGATGCTGTCAGGCGTGCTCCGCAGCCGGCGCGCAATTCAGGTGAACATCGCGATCATGCGTGCATTCGTGCGGCTCCGCCAGCTGCTCGCGACGCACAAGGACCTTGCCCGTAAGCTTGAAGACCTTGAGCGACGCTACGACACAAGATTCAAAGTGGTGTTCGTGGCGATCCGCGAGCTCATCGCGCGGACCGAGCCGGCGAAGCGCCGCATCGGCTTCTAGATCGCGAAGGCCGCCGCCACGATCCGCGCCTGTTCCGCCTGGTGCGCCGCGGGATACCCCTCCGCCGGGCTGGAGCGTTCCGGGCGCCCGATATCGCGCACCGTAATGCCCGGGCCCGCCAGCTCGCGCAGCTGCGGCAGCATGAACTTCTGCGGCCCCATGTTGCGCGGCTCCTCCTGCACCCAGACGATCTCGCTGATCTTGGGGTAGCGCTTGACGAGCGCCGCGAGCTCGAGCGCGGGGAGGGGATAGAGCAGCTCCACCCGGCCGATCGCGACGTGGGACGCCTCGGTCCGGCGCGGCGAGAGCACGAGGTCGTAGTACACTTTGCCGCTGCACAGCACGAGCCGCGTCGCGCCACGGCGCGCGGCGCCTTCGGGGTCGTCCAGCACGGGCCGGAATCCGCCGGCCGTGAGGTCGTCGATCCGCGACGTCGCCTGGGGCAACCGCAGCAGGCTCTTCGGTGTGAAGAGGACGAGCGGTCGCAGCTCCGCGTGCCGCGCCTGGCGTCGCAGCAGATGGAAGTACTGCGCGGGCGTGGTGCAGTTCGCGATCCGGAGGTTGCCGTCCGCGCCGAGCGCCAAGAACCGCTCGATCCGCGCGCTCGAGTGCTCGGGGCCCTGGCCCTCGTAGCCGTGCGGCAGCAGCAGGGTCAGGCGTGACGTCTGTCCCCACTTCGCCAGGCCGGCGATGAGGAACTGATCGATGATCACCTCGCCGCCGTTGGTGAAGTCGCCGTACTGCGCCTCCCACAGCACCAGCGCGTCGGGTGCCGCGGCGGCGTAGCCGTATTCGAAGCCGAGGCACGCGAACTCGGAGAGCGGACTGTTGTGCAGCTCGAACGGCGCCCGCGCCGCCGGCAGGTTCTGGATCGGCGCATAGCGCTGGCCGTTCACCGTGTCGTGCAGCACGAGATGGCGCTGGCTGAACGTGCCCCGCTCGGTGTCCTGTCCGGTGAGCCGGATCGCGGTCCCCTCGACCAGGAGCGAGGCGAACGCGAGTGTCTCGGCGTGCGCCCACTCGATCGCGCCCTCCGTCAGGGCACCGCGGCGGCGCTCGAGCTGCTTCTTGAGCTTGGGATTGAGGCTGAACCCCGCAGGCACGACCAGCAGCTGCTCGTTCAGCCCCGACAGCACCGGGGAAGCGACGGTCGTGTCCGGCTCCGCCACCGCTTGCTGCGCACCGGAAATCCGCTGCGGCTCCTCCCCCGCGCCGGCCTCGGAAAGGTGTGCCTTCAACGATTGCTGGATCTCGCTCAGCCGCTGGTAGAACCGCTCCGCCTCGGTGTCGGCCTGCGCGACGTCGAGCACGCGCTCGCCCGCGAGCTGCTCGGCATAACGGTGCCGCACGGTCGGCGTTTGCTTGATCCGCTCGTACATGAGCGGCTGGGTGTAGGCCGGCTCGTCCCCCTCGTTGTGCCCGTGCCGGCGGTAGCCCACGACGTCGATGACGACGTCGGCGTGGAACTTGTCGCGGTACATCATGGCGAGCCGCACGGCCGCGAGGCACGCCTCGGGGTCGTCGGCGTTCACGTGGATGATCGGCGCGTCGAAGCCCTTGGCGAGATCGCTCGAGTAGTCGGTCGAGCGCCCTTCCTTCGGGTCGGTGGTGAAGCCCACCTGGTTGTTGGCGATCAGGTGGATGGTGCCACCGGTCGTGTAGCCCCTGAGGCGCGCCAGGTTGAACGTCTCGGCCACGACGCCCTGCGCCGCGAACGACGCGTCGCCGTGGATCAGCACCGGCAGCGCGACGGTCCCGTCGTGGATGGGGTCCCTGCCGCGGCGGTTCGTCTGGTTGGCGCGCGCGCGGCCTTCCACCACGGGGTTCACCGCCTCGAGGTGACTCGGGTTGGGCGAGAGCGTGACGTTCACGGGCTTGCCCGACGCCGTCTGGTAGACGCCATCCGCGCCGTGGTGGTACTTCACGTCGCCCGTGCCCCCCTCGGGCGTGAGCGTCCCCTCCACGTGGCGCCCGCCCTCGAACTCGGCGAAGATCGTCTCGTACGGCAGCCCGACGATGTGCGCCAGCACGTTGAGGCGCCCGCGGTGCGCCATCCCGAGCACTACCCGGCGGGCGCCGCTCGCGCCGGCCAGCTCGATCGTCTGGTCGAGCATCGGTACGAGAGCGTCGAGCCCCTCGATCGAGAAGCGCTTCTGGCCGAGGTACGCCTTGTGGAGGAAGCGCTCCAGCCCCTCCACCGCCGTCAGGCGTGACAGCAGCTTCTGCTTCTGCTCGGCCGAAAGCGGCGTGCGGTGCTGGCCGGACTCGACCACCTGGCGCAGCCACAGGCGCTCCACGTGGCTGCCGATGTGCTCGACCTCGTAGGCGATCGTGCCGCAGTACGTCTTCTGAAGCTCGGGGTACGCCTCGGCGAGCGTCCTGCCGGCGACGTAGATCCGCAGCACGTCGGCCGGAATGCGCGCCATGATCTCCGCGGTGAGGCCGAGCGGACCGGGATCGAGCGCGGGATCGCCCGGCGGCTCCGAGCCCAGGGGGTCGAGCCGCGCCGCCATGTGGCCGAAGTTCCGGAACGCTTTCACCAAAGCCATCGCCGCGGCGACGTGCTTGAGGTCGGGGCTCGGGGCTGAGGGTTCGAGACTCGGGAGCGCCCGCGCCGTGGCCGTTCCGAGCCCCGAGCCCCTGGTCCCGAGTGCCGCTATCCCCAGAGTCTCCGCCACCTGCTCGTAGAACCGTTCCTCTCCCTGCAGCAGTGAATCCACCTCGCGCAGGAACAGCCCCGACTCCGCTCCCTGGATCACGCGGTGGTCGTAGGTGCTCGTGAGCGTCATGACCTTGGCTGGGCCGATTTGGCGGATGGCGCCCGTGGCGATGATCGAGCCTTGGCCCTTCATGAGACGCGGCACCGAAGCGACGGTGCCGATCGTGCCGGGGTTGGTGAGCGTGATCGTGGCGCCCGCGAAGTCGTCAGGGAGCAGCTTGTTGGTGCGCGCCTTGTCGACCAGCGTCTCGTAGGTCGCGTGGAACGCGGCGAAGTCCATCCGCTCAGCGTGCTTGATCACCGGGACGACGAGGGCGCGACTCCCGTCCTTCTTCTCGACGTCCACTGCGAGCCCCAAGTTCACGCCCCGCGGGTCGAGGCGGTGCGGCTTCCCCGCGACCTCCTGGAACGCGTGCGTCATGACGGGGAGCTGCTTCGCCGCCTGCACGATCGCGAACCCGATCAGATGCGTGAACGAGATCTTCTTGCCGCTCGCGGCGAGCCCGGCGTTCAGCTCCTTGCGGCGCGCGTCGAGCGTGTCGACCACAGCCTCGCGGAACGACGTCGCAGTAGGCACGGACAGCGAGTCCGTCATGTTCTGGACGAGACGCGCCGCAGGACCGGTGATGGGGGTGAGGCCGGCGTTCGGGGTTCGGGGTTCGGGACTCGGGGCTTGCGCCTGCGTCCCGAGGCCCGAGTCCCGGGGCCCGAGCCCCGCGACCTCCTCGCGGCTCGTCGGGATCACCGGCAGCTCGGCGAGCTTCCCGTTGTCGAAGAGGTTGCGCCATTCTTCGCCCACCGAGGCGGGGTCGCGCAGGTACTGCTCATACATCACCTGCACGAAGGCGGCGTTGTGGGTGCCGAAGACGAACTGGCTCACGAAAACAAATCTAACTAGACGTCAGACGTCAGACATCGGACGTCAGTATATTCTGCGAGCCATGTTGAGACGCAGCTTCCTGTTGCTGGTCTTGCTCCCGTGCAGCGCAGCTGCAGCCCAGACTCCGAGCCCGCTCCGCGAGCGGCTGGCGGCGCGGATCGCCCGGGCGCCCGCGTCGGGCGTCGGCGTCTACTACAAGCGCCTCACGCGCCCGGACTCGCTGCTGCTGGGCGCCAACCTCCGATTCCACGCCGCGAGCACGATGAAGGTCCCGGTGATGATCCAGATCTTCCGGGACGCGGACGAGGGGCTACTGCGACTCGACGACTCGCTCGCCGTGCGCGCCGCGTTCCCGTCGCTCGTGGACGGCTCGCCGTTCGACGTGGACAAGGCGGACGACTCGGACTCGACCTTGTATCAGCGGGTGGGCGGCACGGCGTCGATCCGCGAGCTGCTCGACCTGATGATCACGCGGTCGTCGAACCTCGCCACCAACCTCCTGATCGACCGCGTCGGCGCGCCGCGGGCACAGGCGTCTGCGCGCCTGCTCGGAGCGTGGTCGATTCAAGTGTTGCGTGGTGTGGAAGACGGGAAGGCCTACCGTGCGGGGCTCAACAACACGACCACCGCGCGCGACCTGGGCGCGCTGCTCGCCGCGATCGCTCAGAACCGGGCGGCGAGCCCGTCGTCGTGCGAGGAGATGCTCAGGATCCTGGGGCGCCAGGAGTTCAACGAGGGGATTCCGGTGGGCGTACCGCCAGGAACCCGCGTCGCGCACAAGACCGGTTGGATCGGCGGAGTGGTCTACCACGACGCGGCGCTCGTGTACCCGCCGAGCGGGAGTTACGTGCTGGTGGTCCTGACGGGCGGCATCAAGGAGGACAGCGTGGCACACAATCTCGTGGCGGACCTGTCGCGGATGGTGTACGCGGCGGTCGCGGCGGCGCCATAGCCCCGGTGTAGGGCTGACCGAGCACTCGGACGGGCGCCGGACGGTCCGTTGTGGTCCCGTCGCCGAGCTGGCCGTTCGAGTTTTGTCCCCAGCAGTACGCGATGCCGGCGGTGGCGAGCCCACAGCTGTGCGTGTCGCCTGCGGCCACCGACGCGAACCGGAGTTCGCCCGACACGGCGAGCGGCTCCCCAACAGTACGCGCGGCCGTCGGTCGTGACCCCGCAGGTGAAATCCGAGCCGGCGCTGATGGTGCTGAAGGCCAGCCCGCCCGCGACAGGCACGGGCGTCGAGGAGGGACGCGTCGAGCCGTCGCCCAGCTCGCCCGAGCGATTGTCGCCCCAGCAGTACGCGGCGCCCCCGGCTGTCACGCCGCAGCTGTGGCGGGCGCCCGATTTGAGCTCGCTAAACGGGCGCGCGCCCTGCACGAGGAGGGGACGCGCGCTCAGCAAGGACCCGCCGCTACCGAGCTGACCGGTCTGGTTGTTCCCCCAACAATAGGCCGTGCCCTGAGCCGCGAGGGCGCAAGTGAAGCCGTCCCCGACTGTGATCGCGGCGAACGACACGTCGCCGGCCACGCGGATCGGCGTCAGGCCGAGCTTAACGGTTTCCGTTCCGAGCTGTCCCGTGCCGTTGTCGCCCCAGCAATACGCGGCGCCTTCGTCGGTGAGCGCGCAGGCGTGGCTGAACCCGGCGGAGAGCGTCCGGAACGACAATCCGCCCGCGACCGCGACGGGTGTCGGGCTCCCTGCGACCGACCCGTTGCCGAGCCGCCCGCGCGCTCCGCTCCCCCAGCAATAGGCGGCCCCACCCGCGACCAGCCCGCACGTGAACCGGCCGCCGCCGCTGACGGTAACGAAGCGATGGTCTCCCCTGGTCCGCACGGCCGTGGCGTCGTCGCCGGCCGCGCCGTTGCCGAGCTGCCCGTAAGCGTCGCTCCCCCAGCAGAACGTGGCGCCGCCTGGGGTCACGCCGCAGGTATGGGTGGAGAGCCCTGGGGCGAGCTCGCTGAGCTCCAGGATTGCCACGGCGATCGTGGCCGATCCAGTCTGCCCCTCGCTGGTGGCCGTGAGCACACCGCTGCCGGGCGCGTGCCCCGTCACCACGCCCGCGGGCGTAACGCTGACCGTCCCTGGGTCCGAGCTGGACCAGGCGACGACCCGCGCGGCCAACGCGACCCCGCGCCAGTCGCGGGGCGTGGCCGACAGCTGCACTGCTCCCCCGACGACGATAGTCTGGTCGCCCTGGTCCACCGTCACGGATGCCACGGGGGCGAAAACGGTGAGTCGTGCGGCGCCGCTGCTCTGCTCGGCGGTGGCCGTGATGATCGCGGGGCCGTGGCCCACGCCGGTGACCAGGCCCGTGGACGACACGGTCGCCACGAAGGGGTCGGAGCTGGTCCAGTGGACGCCGCGCCCGGTGAGGGAACGACCGGCCGAGTCGAGCAGCGTTGCCTGCAGCTGGAGCATGGAGCGCGCGAGGACGGTCGCGGTGTCCGGCGTGACGACGACCGAAGCCACCGGTGCGACGGGCGCGTCCGCTTCGCGGCACCCTGCCAGGAGCAGGGCGGCTGTCAGCCCGGACCTGGTTATGCCACGCGCCGCTACGACACCCGTCGGGTCTTTCTCCGCATGAAATCCATCAGGATGAACTGCCCCAGCGTCATCGTGTTCGTGAAGTAGGCTTTGCCGCGACAGATCGCCGAGACCTTCTTCACAAACTCGACCAGGCTCCGGTCCCGCGCCAGCATGAACGTGTTGATCAGGATGCCGCTGCGCCGGCACAGCGCGACCTCGCGGTAGGTGGCCTGGAGGATCTGGGGGTCGAGCCCCATCGAGTTGACGTAGATCTTGCCGTCGGGGAGTGTGAGCGCCGATGGCTTGCCGTCGGTGATCATGATGATCTGCCGCATGTCCTTGCGCTGGGACATGAGCATGCGGCGCGACAGCTTGAGCCCTTCCGCGGTGTTGGTGTGATACGGTCCCACCTGCGCCCGCGCCAGCTGCGCGAGCGGAATCTCCTCGGCCGTGTCGTGGAACAGCACCACCCGCAAGGTGTCGCCCGGGAACTGCGTGCGGATCAGGTGCGTGAGCGCGAGCGCCACCTTCTTGGCCGGCGTGAAGCGATCTTCTCCGTACAGAATCATCGAGTGCGAGCAGTCGAGCATCAGCACCGTCGCCGACGACGACCGGTACTCCGCCTGGTGCACCATCAGGTCGTCATACTCGAGGTTGATGGGCACGCCGAGGCCTTCGCGCTGCAGGGCGTTCGTGAGCGTGGCATTGACGTCGAGGTTGAGCGTGTCGCCGTACTCGTACGGCTTGCTGACGGCCTCGGCCTCGATCCCGGTGGCGAGGTGCTCGGTGTCGTGGGCGCCGAAGCTCGACTTGCCGATGCTCCCCAGCAGGTGTTTCAAGGTCCGGTAGCCGAGAAAATCGATGCCCTTCTCGGTGAGGTTGAACTGCACTTGCTGAGCGGCTTCCTTGGCCATCCCGCCGGGGCCGAACAGCGGCTGCTGCCCCGACGGCATCTTTGGTGCCTCACTGACGTTCAGGTAGCCTTCCTCCATCAGTTTTTGGACGATCTTGTCGAGCAGCTCCGACAGCTGGCGCTGCAGGTCGGCGTCGCGCTCGGCGTCCCCGCTGGACTCGCCGCGCAGCAGCTTGAGCATTTCGGGGGTGAGCTGCCCCGACTCCATCAGCGCCTGGAGGATCGCCTGGCGCAAGGCGTCGAGCGAGCGGTCGGAGTCGTCCTCCCCGAACTCGCCCCAGAACGGGTGGGAGTACGCGCCTCCGGCGAAGCCCGATTGGAGCAGAAAGTCGGCGAGCTGATCGAGCAGGCCCTGGAGGTTGATCGTGTCGGCCAGCTCGGGGAGGTAGCGGCTGTACGTCGTGTATTTCATCGGCTCCCTACCACAAATATCGGGCGACGGCGAGCTTTCCCGCAATGGACGAACCCGCGCGCGGGTTTCGCTTTGGGGCGCTCTCCCACCGCAACTTCCGGCTGTTCTTTCTCGGACAGGGCGTTTCTCTCATCGGCACCTGGATGCAGAACGTCGCCCAGGGGTGGCTGGTCCTCGAGCTGACGAACTCGCCCTTCTACGTCGGCCTCGTCTCGGCGCTCGGCTCGCTCGGCGTGCTGCTGCTCACGCTGTACGCCGGCGTGATCGTCGACCGCACCAACAAGCACCGGCTGGTGATCCTCACACAGTCGCTGTCCATGCTCCCGGCATTCGCGCTCGCCTGGCTCGTGTGGACCCGGGCGGTGGCCGTGTGGCAGGTGGCCGCTCTCGCCGCGTTCCTGGGCGTCGTCAACGCGTTCGATATCCCGGCCCGGCAGGCGTTCATCGTCGACCTGGTCGGCAAGGAAGACTTGATGAACGCGATCGCGCTCAACTCTTCGGCGTTCAACGCGGCGCGCGTGGTCGGCCCCGCGGTGGCGGGCGTGGTCATCGGTGCGCTGGGCGTGAGCGTGTGCTTCTTCCTGAACGGGGTGAGCTACCTGGCGGTGATCGCGGGGCTCCTGGCGATGCGTCTCCCGCCGTACGTCGCGGACTCCCGGAGGGGGTCCGCCTGGGCGGGACTCTCCGAGGCGGTCGCCTTCATCCGCAGCGACCGGCGCATCTGGACGGTCGTCGTCCTGATGGCGGTGTTCAGCCTCTTCGGGTTCCCCTACCTGGTGATGATGCCGGTGTTCGCCCGCGACGTGCTACATCGGGGCGTCACGGGTTACGGCGTCATGATGACGGCGGTCGGCATCGGGGCGCTGATCGGCGCGCTCGCCGTCGCGTCGCTCGACCGCCGTATCCGGAAGGGCCCCACCTTGATCGCGGCCGGCGCCGCGTTCGGGCTGCTGCTCGTGGCGTTCGCTCTCTCGAAGCTCTATCTCCTGTCCGTGGGGCTGCTGGCGCTCACCGGCGGCACGATGATCGTGAACAACGCGCTCGCCAACACGACGATCCAGGAGATCGTGCCCGACCAGCTGCGCGGACGGGTCATGGGGTTCTATGCGTTCGTGTTCGTGGGCCTCGCGCCCCTCGGCTCCTTCCAAATAGGTGCGCTCGCTGAGCGGATCGGCACGCCGGCCGCCGTCGCGTTGGGAGGCGCGGCGACGGCGCTGGCGGTGGCGCTGGCGGCGTGGCGGGTGCCGGAGCTACGGCGGACCGCGTAGCGCTGCTACAGCAAACGCCGCAGCTGGAGCGTCACGCGGATCGTGTCGGCGTCGCGCCTCAGGACGAGGCGGCGCAGCGCGCCTTTGACGCGCAGCGCCCGGCGCACGTCGCTCAGGCCGGCATCGGCCACCGCATGCCCGTCCATGAGCAGCAGCTCGTCGCCGACCCGGATTCCGGCGCGCTCGGCCGGGCTGTGCGGGACGACGTACTCGACCGCGATGTGCCGGAGCTCCGGTCCCTGGGCCGTCAGCCGCAACCCGCTCATGTCGTAGTCGCACCGCGCCGCGGCTCGCGGCTCGATGATGACACGGCGGCGCGCATAGTCCACGATCAGGCGCGAGTCCTCGAACACCGGGTTTCCGATGACACCGTCCAGGTCCGTACGGGCCAGGAATCCCGTACGCTCGCCGCCCAGCCCTGTGGTGGGGGAGGCGACGCGCAAGCCGGCGAGCCGCAGCTCCTTCAGGCGCACCAGGGTCCCACGCAGCTGCCCGGCCAGCCCGGTACCGATCGGCGCCTCGATGGCCGGCGACACGGCCCCCGCCAGACCGTGGCGTTCCACGAACGGGACGGTGAGGATCAGGCACAGACCGGACGCCCCCGTGTCGAGCAGCAACCGGGCCGGGATCGGAGGGCGGCCCGGGACCGTGATGGACCCGTGGAGCAGCGGCCGGTCGTCGCCAGCGGCGAAGGGCACGACGGTGCCGGAGCCCGCGTAGTGGTAGCGCGCCGGGTCGTACAGCCGCACGCGCTGCTCGCGGTAGTCGATCTCCACCGTGAAGCGTCGCAGCACGTCGTGGCCCACGAACCCCCGCTCGGGCCGCCCGCTCGCTTCGCTGACGCCGCGTAAGGCGTACAGCGCCACCTGATAGTTCGGCAGCGCGAGACCCGCGAGGTGCATCGTGTCGACGACCGCGGCCGACGCCGTTTCGGCCACTTGGGGGGCGGGAGCCCCTGGAGCCGCCACCGGGAGGGCCCCGGTGGTCCACGCCCACTCGCGATCGAGACCGGTGTGGGAGGTGCCGGTGTCGAGAATGAGCCACGCGGAATCGCGGTTGACCACGCCGTGTACGTACAGCAATCCCCCGTACGGCTCGAATGACATGACCGCGACGGGTGGAGCGCTCTCGGTCGCAAGGGACGGGGCGGGTGCCGGCCCGCGCGCACAGCCCGAAACCAGCG
The DNA here is from genome assembly GCA_001917665.1 of Gemmatimonadetes bacterium 13_1_40CM_69_22. Lineage (GTDB taxonomy): Bacteria > Gemmatimonadota > Gemmatimonadetes > Gemmatimonadales > GWC2-71-9 > 20CM-4-69-16. Next base: position 62,861 of record MNEL01000045.1, read on the forward strand.
CGCAGGCCGCCGGCACCGCGCACGCCGTCCCCAGCGCGCTCACGTCCACCGCCGCCGCCGCGCCTCCGCCACGATCACCGCCGCCGCGCCGTCCAGCCCCAGCCGCTCGGTGTTCACCACCAGGTCGTAGTTCACGAAGTCGTGGCGGTGGCGCCCGTAGTACGTCTTCACGTACTGGTCGCGCTGGCGGTCGGTCTCGTCCACGACCTGCTCGGCGCTCGCGGGGTCCACGCCGAGTCGCTCGACGGCGAGTTTCATGCGCCACGGCTTCGGGGCGACGACGTAGACGTGCAGGGCATCCGGCCGCTGGGCCAGCACCGCTTGCGCGCCGCGGCCCACCAGCACGATCCGGCCGTGCGCCGCGGCTTCGGCGATCACCCGCTCCGTCATCTTCACGATCGTCGCCTCGTCCTGTTCGACGCGCGGTGCGGTGGCCGACGCGATGAACATCTCCGGCGACGCCACGGCGAGCGTGCGGGCCAGCCGCTCGAGCAGCCCCGGCGCCCGCTCCTCGCGCTGCGCCACCTCCTCGACCGGCAGGCCGGCGCGCTGCGCCACCTGGTCCACGAACTCGTTGTCGATCACCGTCCAGTCCAGCCCGACGGCGACGAGGCGCGCGACATCGGATCCGCCCGAGGCGTACTGCCGGGTGATGGTGATGACCGGCGGGGCCATGGCTCAGGGCTTCAGGTTCTTGCGCAGGTCGCCGATGTTGAGCAGCGGCAACCCGCCCTCGGTCGGGACGAAGATGATCAGATTGCTCGAGCTCTTCATGTCGTGCAGCACCTCGATCCACTGCTTGGTGAGCGCCTCGGGGGAGAGGGTCTGGTTCAAGAGCCGCTGCTGCTCGGTCTGGAGCCGGGCCACTTCCACCCGGTGCCGCTCCGTCTCGATCTGCTGCTCCTGCGCGATCTTGTTGTTGATGGCCTGCACCACCTGGGGCGGCGGTTGCAGGTCGCGGAGGAAGAACGCCGTGACCGTGGCGATGCGGAAGTTCCCACCGCCGGCGCGGGGTCGCGTCACCAGCGCGGAGTCCACCAGCGCTTCCATGGTGTTCGCAATTTGGGTGCGCTTGGAGATGTCGTTGATCGAATACTGCACCATGCCGTCGCGCACCCCCTTGCGGATGGCGTTGAGCACGGCGCCGCGGATCTGGTCTTCTTTCCCGATCTCGGTGAAGATCTTCGGTGCCTGCATCGGATCGATCTGCCAGCGGATCGACACCTCGACGTGCATCCCCATCTGCTCGCTCGAGAGCGCCTCGATTGCCTCGATCTGCTCGCCGCGCGTGGGCCACTGCTCCTCGCGGGTGGAGTAGCGCTCGATCGAGGACCAGGGGGGAACGAACCGGATCCCGGCGAGCAGGGGCCCGGGGTCGGTGTAGCCGAAGGCGTGCCGCACGCCGACCTCGCCGGGGTCGATCACGACCATGAGCGACCCGATCCCGACGGCCAGGGCGACCGCCGCCAGGCCGTAGCCGGCGAGCCGCAGCAGGTTGACGACGGGCCCGGGACGCTGAGACCGGAGCGTCGCGGCGGCGAGCACCAGGGTGAACGCGATGGCAAGGAGCACAGCGGCGGAAACGAGCTTGCCCATGGGGGCTCCGAGGGGGAGAGACGGAGAGAAGATACTGCGTCAGACGCCAGACGTGCGACGTCAGCGCTGATGTCTGACGTCTGATGTCGGACGTCTTCAAGAGAACAGGTTTGGCCCGCCTCCTGTCTTCCCGTACCCCGGCCCCTTGGGCTCGGCGCGCGCCCGCACGTAGCCCAGCTCTTCGGAGCGGGAGATCCGCTTCTCGGCGACCAGGCCTTCCAGCACCAGCTCGCACGCCGCGACCATCGTCGCGGGGTCTTTCTTCGCCGCGAGCCCCACCTGGTCCACGAGGTCGAGCAGTCCCGGGACTACGCTGAAGCCTTTGAGGCAGGTCTCCGAGCGCTCGTCCATGGAGATCTTGAGGGCGCCGCCCTCGTCGAACCAGTGCACGGCATCGTCCACGTTGGCGCCCCCGACCCGCGCCTCGAACGTCTTGCCGGCGGCGCGCCGGATCAGGTCCTTGGCGATCACCTCGGGGCCTTGCAGCTCGCCTTCGTACTCCAGCTCGAGCTTGCCGGTGATCGCGGGCAGCGCCGCGTAGATGTCGGAGATCCGCGGCACGACGGTCTTTTCCTTCGTGAGGATGGTGCGTCGCTCGGCGTTGGACACCACGTTCTCGAGCACGCTGATCGGCAGGCGCTGGGACACGCCGCTGCGCCGGTCCACGCGCTTGTCCTCGCGCGCCTCGAACGCGATGCGTTCGATCAGCTCGGCGATGAAGTCGGGGAGCCGGAGCGGCCGGCCGTTTCGCTCGAGCCACGACTCCTGGCGTGTGATCGCCGCGCCCAGCTCGACGGTGTAGGGGTAGTGCGTGAGGATCTCCGAGCCGATCCGGTCCTTGAGCGGCGTGATGATCTTGCCGCGGGCCGTGTAGTCCTCGGGGTTGGCGGTGAAGACGAGCGCGACATCGAGGTTCAGGCGCACCGGGTAGCCTTTCACCTGAACGTCGCCCTCCTGCATGACGTTGAAGAGCCCCACCTGGATCTTGCCGGCCAAGTCGGGGAGCTCGTTGATCGCGAAGATCCCCCGATTGGCGCGCGGCAGCAGCCCGAAATGCATCGTCAGCTCGTCGGAGAGGAGATGTCCTCCCCGCGCCGCCTTGATGGGGTCCACGTCGCCGATGATATCGGCGATCGTGACATCGGGGGTAGCGAGCTTCTCGACGAAGCGCGCGTCGCGCGGCAGCCACGCGACCGGCGCCCGCTCGGCTCGTTCGGTCACGAGCTCGCGGCCGTACTTCGAGATCGGCGCGAACGGGTTGTCGTTCACCTCGCTGCCGGCCAGGATCGGCACCTCTTCGTCGAGCAGCGTCACCAGCTGGCGCAGGATGCGGCTCTTCGCCTGGCCGCGCAGCCCGAGCAGGATGAAGTTGTGGCGCGAGAGGATGGCGTTCACGAGCTGCGGGATTACGGTGTCCTCGTAGCCCACGATCCCGGGAAACAAGGGGGAGCCGTTCTCGAGCAGGCAGATCAGGTTCTCCCGCATCTCGTCCTTCACCGTGCGATGGATGCGGGCGTCGCTCGCCCACTCGGTGTGTTTCAGATCGCCCAGCGTGGTCGGCTTGTTCATGGCTCCATAGTTAACCGGCCGCCGCCCGCGGTGTAAAGAGTCGCGCGGCGGCGACCCCGCGGGCGGGGAGCTCGAGCGTCACGCGGTGGTCCGGCCCGACGGCGATCGCCGCGCCGTTCATCTCGACCAGATTGATGTGACGCGCCTCGCGGAATTCGAACGCCGCGGGCCCGACCGCCACGCTCCGGGCTGAGCCCGCTACGTCGAGCAGCTTGACGACCGCCCCCTCACCGTCGTCCGCCGGCTTCACGCCCAGCACGAGGACGCCCGCGTCCGCGATGGACAGCGCGGCGTCCTTGGCGACGAGCGGCCCGGCACTCGGATTCGCGAAGGGCGCGCTCACGTACAGCGGGTCGCACGCCGCCCAGCCGCGCCGCACCGGCTCGGCGGCATCCCCGGGGGGCGACGGCGCGAGCAGGGAGATCCGGAAGCGGCACGCATACTCGCCGCCCTGCCGCGCCGCGTAGTTCGTGTGCCAGTAGTTGTTCATCGCGTACGCGAGCAACGTGCCGTCCGGGGCGATCTTGCGGCGCCACTGGCCGCGGACGACGTCATTCAGCGCGAACAGGGGCGTGTCCGGGCCGCTCCACAGCACGCCGTCCGTGCCCTCGTGCAGCCACACCCAGTGCGCGTGGCAGTACCAGTCGCGGCAACTGCCCGGCTGCTGGTCCTGCTCGACGGTCATCCGTCCGAGCGGGACCTCGACCTCCACGGTGGGCTTGGTGAACGCGAACGGGAAGGCGACGTACAGCGCTTCCTTGTCGAGCGTGGCGGTTTTCGTACAGCGGTTCTCGATATCGATCCACGGCAGCTCGTCGTATAGCGTCACGACGGACGTGATCGCGGCGAATCCGTCCAGCTTGCGCTCGATGACGAGCCGCACCCCGATGCCCGGCAGGCGCTCGCGCCGGGCGGAGTCGAGCCGGGCCGTCGCGACGCTCAGCTGGGGCGCCGCGGCCAGAGGCTCGCGCGCGGCGTCGGTCCACAGCGCGCTCTTGGCGCCGCCCGTGACGTACACCAGCTCGTTCAACCCCGACCAGGCGCCGGGTTTCACCCGGTCGCGGCCGTCGCCGCCCGTGAGCGAGTGGATCGCGCCCGTCCCGGGATCGAGCACGACGTGGAAGCTCCCCGCCTGCGCCTCGAGTGCCGTGCCGCCGTCCTGCGGCGGGTTCGGGGCACCGGCGCGCTCCGCGAGCGCCAGGTAGCCGAGTGCGGGGACGTCCCGCGCCAGGACGAGCGCAGCGCCGTCCGGCAAATCGACGGCGGGCCACTCGCGCCCCTCGTACGCCAGCCGCCGGCCGGCGCCGCCCGGCAGCCGCACCACGTCGGTCCGCGGCCAGCTGGACGCGTTGAAGACCAGGCGGCCGGCGCCGGCCGGCGTGGCGCGCCCGATGCGGAGCAGCGCGCCCGCTACCTGCTCCTCCAACGCGGCCGTGGCGCCGTCCAGGAAGCGGCGCTTGTACTCCCACTGCGCGACCGTCTGCCGCCCCTCCGGCTCCGCCACGCTCCCCGCTGCCCCCCAGGTGTGCTCTCCGAACAGCAGCAGATCGCGCCAGATCTGCCGGCGCTCGTCGGCGCGGCGGCGGATGCGCCCGGCGCCCTCCGCGTCCGGCGCTTCGGTCCGCCCGTCCCACAGCGCGAGCAGCTCGAGGGCGCGCGCCGCGAGCTGCGCCGCCCGATAGCGCGCCAGCTCCGCCGCGGTCGAGGCGGCGCCGTCCTCCCAATAGAGGCCCGTATCGCCGCGCCGCACCGGTAGCTTCGACCCGAACCGCCGTTCCACGTCGCGAAAGAAGTCTTCCGCGCGGCCCGCGACGATGCGCGGGAAGGCGTACCGCCGCCGGAACTCCTCGAAGTTCTCCACCAGCCGCTCGTCCATGACAGCGTTGTCCCACTGCGCGCCGTACAGCAGGGCGACATCGTAGGGGTATCCCGGCGAGACGAGCACGGGGTTCGTGAGCAGCCAGTCGGACAAGCGCCGCGCCATCGCCTCGGCGCCGACGTCGAACCCGAAGCGCAGGGCGTCGCCGTAGTGGTAGGCGCGCCAGTGCAGCACCCGGCTGCCGTCGGGCCCCTCCCACCAGTAGAGCTGCGGGTAGGTCGTCCACTCCCCGGTGAGCCCGAAGCGCGTCGCTTCCGCTTCGGGGAGCAGCGGCACCGCCCGCTCCGGGTTCGGGCCGCTCGCCAGGTAGCGCACGCCGCTGGCCGCCAGCACCGTGGGGAATGTGAGGGGCTGCCCGGGCACGTCGGTGATTTGCGCGCTCAGGTAGCCGAGCCCGCGCTCGCGGGCGAACAGGCCGGCGGGCCAGACGAGGCGCGCGAACGTCTCGTGGTCGAGGATCCCCGTCAGGACATTCGCGAACAGCGCGCCGAACCCTACCTTGCCGTCGCGGATCGCCTGGACCAGCGCCTCGCCCGCCGCCGGCGAGCGGTTCTCGACATAGGAGAGCACCTGCAGGGCGCACTCCGCGCTCCAACGGTAGTCGGGATGCGCGGGGAGCCGGGCGAGCGCCGCGTCGAGGTTCTTGCGGTGGATCTCGAGACAGCGCTCCTGCAGGTCCGTGTAGCCGACGTCGGTATGATTGCTCGCGAGCCAGTACAGCGTCCAGCGCCGGGGCGGCACGAGCCGCAACTTGCGCCGGGCCACGCGCTGCTTGCCCACTTCGAGGTCGACTTGAAACTCCGACGGCTCGGAGAGCGGCACCCACACCTCGCCGGCGAATGCCGTCCCCGTCCCGGCGCCGCCAGCGAGGGGGAGGATGCCCGCAGTTCCCACCAGCGCGCCGCGGCGGTCGGTCACGCGGGCACGCGCGGCAGGCGCCTCGAGGCCGGTGACGGTGATGCGCACGAGATTGCGACGCCCGTCGGGCTGCTGGTACAAGGGCGTCGGCGTCGCGTCGATCGTGACCGGGGGAGCGGGGAGCGGGGAGAGGTACCTGCCGACGAGCGGCAGGCTGCCCAGCCAGGCGACGAAGCTGCGGCGGTCGTAGCTGGGCTCAGTGTCAGGCACTTGCGGGAGCACGCGTAGTATACCCCCACTCGCTGTGAACGCCCTTGACTCCGGGGGTCCCAACGCTAGGTTCCCCCGCCGAAGGCCCCCCTCAACCGCTACTCTCTTCTCAGGAGTAAGCATGAAGCGTCTCGCACTCGCCCTCGCCGTCGTCGCGATGGGCGCCTGTAAGAAGGCGGACCAGCAGCCCGCTCAGCAGACCCAGATGACGCAGGACACATCGCACGCGATGATGATGAGCGACACGGCGAAGCACATGATGGCCGACACCGGCAAGATGATGATGGCCGATACGTCGAAGAAGATGGCGCCGGCGGCCCCCGCGGCGAAGCCCGCGCCGAAGAAGAAGCCGTAAGCGGCACGCCCCACGCAGTGACGATGCCCGGGACTAGCGCCCGGGCTTTTCGTTCTTCACGAACCAGCGCACCGTCCGACCCACGGCCTCCTGGGCCGTAAACGGCGGCCGCCAGCCGAGTTCGCTGCGCGCCCGGTCGTCGCCGTACGGGTTCTCCCCGATGATGAAGGAGGCGGCGGCCCGCGCGAGCGTGCGCGACGTCAGCACGCCCATCACGACCCGCGCCAGGCCTACGGGGATCGGGATCGCTCGGGGCCGGGAGCCAAGCGCTGCAGCGAAGGCGGCGAAGAACTCGCGCTGCGTGAGCGGCGGCGGCGCATCGCTCGTCACGTGGTACGCGCGGAAGTCGGAGACCGGCGCCTCGAGCGCCGCGACGACCGCCGCGGCGACATTCCCGGCGTACACGCACGAGAGCCGGTTGGTGCCGGGGCCGATGCGCGGCACGACGCCGCAGCGCACGACGCGGATGAGCCGCGGCGTGAAGAGGCGGTCGCGCTCGCCGTAGACGACATTGGGGCGCAGCGCCACCGCGCTGAGCCCGCCGCCGGCCGCGTCCCGCACCACCGCTTCGGCCAGGCGCTTGCTTCGGGCATAGAAGTCCGACTGCGCGATCGGCAGGAAGGGAGAGTCCTCGCCACGGCGCTCCGGATCGACGCCGTATGCGCCCGAGCCGCCGTACACGGCGACCGAGGAGATGTGGACGAGCCGCGCGCCGGCCGCGCCGGCGGCCTGGGCGGCGAGCCGCGTGCCCTCGACGTTCACCGCGACGTAGCGCTCCCAGTTGCAGCGCCGCTGCACCAGCGCAGCCGCGTGCACGATGCCGCGCACGCCGTGCGCAGCGGCGCGCCACGCGGCGGGGTCGGTCACGTCCCCGGGGACCGGGTCGGCGCCGAGCCGCTCGACCGCCGCGCGACTCGCCGGGCGCACCAGGGCGCGTACCGCCGCGCCGCGGGAGCGGAGCGCCTCGATCACGTGGCTGCCGACGAGGCCGCTCCCGCCCGTGACCAGCACGGTCATGCGGGGCCGACGAACGGAACGGCGAACGGGAGGTCGACGACCCGGGCGTCGCGGCCCGCGGCGCGAACCATCACCCCCGGCCCCACCTCGCGGCGGATCAGGGCGAGCCCGATCCAGCGGCCCCCGCCCGCGACGCCGCTCTCGGGCACCCAGGCGACGCTCGTCACGCGACCGACGTCGCGATCGAGGTGCGTCACGCTACTCCACCCGTCCGCGGGGGCGGCGGGCGGCTCGGCGTCGAACAAGAGGCCGCGCAGGTAGCGGTTGGTGTGGCCGCGGAAGTGGAGGCGCGAGACGGTTTCCTGGCCGGTGTAGCACCCCTTGGTGTAGGACACGCCGCCCAGCTCGTCGTAGCGGACTTCCTGCGGGATCGTCTTGTCGTCGACTTCGGCGCCGAGGCGCGGCCACCCGGCCAGAATGCGCGCGAGCTCCAGCGTCGCGTCGTCGCCCGGAACGGCCCCGGCTGCGGCGAGCCGGGCGGCGACCACCTCGGTCTCGGCTATCGGCACGGCGAGCTGCAGCGTGAACGGCGCCCCTTCCGTCGCGCGCGCGATCTCGCTGGTGCCGCCCGGCGCGGGCAGGACGCGGCCCGGGCCGGGCGGGACGGGCAGGCCGGCGGCTTCGGCCACCGCCAGCGCGTTGGGGCCGGCCAGCCGGTACACCGCCAGCTCGGCCGTGCGGTCCGCGAGGCGCGCTAGGCGCGGCGGCACCGAGCGCGTGAAGATCGCGAGCGCGCGCTCCCGTCCTTCCGCTGGGACCGTGAAGCTCACGGTGGATCCGAGTCTCGTAGTCCAGGCATCGACGACGATCATGCCCTTGGGCGTGAGCAGCGCGCCGTACACGAACGCCCCGTCTCCCGGTTTCTCGACGTCGTTGGTGAGCAGTCCCTGGGCGGCACTGACGGCCCCGGGGCCGGTGAGGGCGACGAGCGCGGCCTCGACGCGCGCCAGGACGGCGCCGGTACGCAGGGCGGCGAGCCGCACCGGCGAGACCGTGCCGGGAGCGAGACGGGCGACGGTGGCAGGCGCCGAGGTCGGGAGCGGTGGAGGAGCGTCGGTCATCGTGCGGCGAGCGCGAGCAGTTCGGCAGGGTCGTGCCCTGCGAATGAAGACCACACCAAGTCGGCGCCGGCCCCCGCGAGCGCGGCAGGCGGATGACTGGTGGTGAGCATGGTGCAGCGCATCCGCGCGGCGCGAGCGGCCCGGAGCCCCGGCAGCGAGTCCTCGATCACGACGCAGTGGCCGACCGGCAGGGGCCGGCGACGGTCGAGCGCGCCGTGTGCGGCGAGGTACCCCGCCGGGTCAGGCTTGCCGCGCTCCACGTCTTCGGCGGCGACGAGCACGTCGAAATGGCCTCGCAACCCCGCGCGGTCGAGCACGAGGTCGACTTCCCGCCGCAGCGCGCCCGACACCACGCCGAGTCGAAAGCGCTCTGCCGCGCATGACACGAACGCGGCTGCGCCCGGCACGAGCGCGAGCGATCGGTCGATAAGTTGCTGGTACACCCGGGATTTCTCGGCGAGCAGGCGCTCGAGACGCATCGCCGGCAGCGGTTTGCCCGCGCGCACGAAGGCTTCCATCAGGGAGCTGCGATCGTCGAAACCGAGGAAGTCGGCGTAGTACTGCTCGCGCGTGAGCGAGAGTCCTGCCTCGGCGAGCACGGCGCTCAGCGCTTCCCGATGCTGCTCCTCGTCGTCCGCGATCACCCCGTTGAAGTCGAACAGCAACGCTTCGATCATGCTCCCTCAAGCATAATAGCCCGCCGCGCGGTACGATTCGTCGAGCAGCTCCACGGGATGACGCGCGGCGGCGCGGAGCCCGCTGGCGGCGAGCCCCGCCCCGAGCTGCATCAGGCACCCGGGGTTGCCGGTCGCGACCACCTGCGGCGACGCGGTGCGGAGCGACGCGAGCTTGGGCGCGAGCACTGCGCGCGACATCGCCGGCTCGAGCAGGGTGAACAGTCCGGCGCTGCCGCAGCACTGGGCGGCGTCGGGGAGGGACACGACGCGCAGCACCGGGATCGCCGCGAGCACGCGGTACGGCTCGTCGGCGATCCGCTGGGCGTGCAGCAAGTGGCACGGCGGATCGTAGGCCACCTGGACGTCGACAGGAGCGCCGGGCCGGGGACCCCGCGCGGCGAGCAGCTCGGTGACGTCGCGCACCCGCGCCGCGAACCTCGCTTCGTCCACCAGATGACCGTACTCCTTCAGCATCGCCCCGCACCCCGCGCTGTTGACGACGACCGGCTCGTCGCCGTCGCCGTCGCCGAACGCCGCGACGTTCGCCCGCGCGAGCCGGCGTGCCTCCTCGCGCAGCCCGGCGTGGGCGTGCAGCGCACCGCAGCAGACTTGCCCGGGGACCTCGCGCACCGCGTAGCCGTTCACCTCGAGCGTCCGCATGGTGGCGTCGTGGACGTGGGAGAAGAGGCCATCCATGACGCAGCCGCGGAACAGCAGGACGGTAGTCAGTGCGGAGTGCGGAGTGCGGCGTGCGGAGTCGGCGGTTACCCGTGGACTCCGCACTCCCCACTCCGCATTCCGCACTGGACGTGTCGCCGCCAGCATTCCCATAGCGAACCGCAGCCTTCCCCATCCCGCCACCGCGCCGGGAAGCCCCGTCGCCCGCAGCATGCGCGCGAGCCTGTAGGCGATGCGCGACGGGCCCGGCGTCGTCAGCGCCCACAGCGCCGCGCGCGCCAGCGGAGCCGGGCGGCGCTTGGTGGCGAGCAGCGCGCGGGCTGCTTCGATGCCGCGTCCGTAGCCGACGCCCGAGGGGCAGACCGGCTCGCAGCCGCGGCAGCCGAGGCAGCGATCGAGGTGGACGACGACGGCGGGGTCGTCGGGGGCGAGCTCGCCGGACTCGAGCGCGCGCATCAGCTCGATGCGTCCGCGCGGGCTATCGGCTTCGTCGCCGGTGGCGAGAAAAGTGGGGCATGCCTGGAGGCAGAAGCCACAGTGGACGCAGGCGTCGAGCGCCTCGAACCCGCCGCGGTCAGACATGCATCGGCTTCACTCGGAGCCTTCGACGGCCACCACGAATGCTTCGCCGGGGTCGAAGGTGCGTCGCAGGCCCGCGATGAGCGGGCCCACGCCTTCGCGGTAGGCGCCGAAGTGGCCCACCGCGCTCCGGATCGACCAGGGGGCGCGCTCCAGGGTGAGCGGCACCTCGAGCCCCGCGAGCGTGCGGCGCAGGCGGCGCAGCCGGTCCACCGTGGTGTCCCCCGCCCAGCGGATCGCGCCGACGCCGGGGCTCGCCGACACCCACTCGTCGCCCACCTGATGCTGCAGCAGGTCGAGCAGCTCGTCGCTCGAGTCCGGCAGGCCGCCGGTCCGGAACGCGACGGGGCGGGTCGCGAAGCTCTCCGCCGCCCGCATCCAGAATCCGTGCGCCTCGTCGGCACGCAGCGCCGTGAACCGGCCGCCGCTCGCTCCACGCAGCCCCGCCTCTTCGGCGGCGACGAGCGCCGCCGACCCCGCCAGCCGCACCGCCAGACCCCAGCCCTCGCGCCGCGCCAGCGCCGGCGACATCAGCTCGAGCGCGGCCGGCTGGAGCCCCGCGGCGATGATGTCTTCAGCGACCTGTGTCAGATCTTCCCGTGTGCCCTCGAGGACGAACGTCTGGTCGGCGCGGGGCAGGGCGCGGAGCCGCAGGTGCACCAGCACGATCACGCCGAACGCGCCGAATCCGCCCGCTTCCAGCTTGGTGAGGTCGTACCCGGCGACGTTCTTGACGACACGCCCGCCGCTCTGTACCAGGCGGCCGTCACCGGTGACGAACGTGACGCCGAGGACGTGGTCGCGCACCGCGCCGAAGCCCTGGCGCAGCGGCCCCGCGGTCGCCGTGGCCACGACGGAGCCGAGCGTGCGCCCGGCGAGGCCGGGAGGATCGAGCGCGAGCCAGGTGCCGCGGTCGGCGAGCTGCTGGCGCAACAGGTCGCAGCCGATCCCCGCCTCGGCGGTGGCGGAGAGGTCCTGCGGCTCGATCGCGGGGACGCGGTCTAGTCGCCGGGTGGTGAGCGCGAGGTCGGCGGGAGCGTCGGCGGGCAGCCACGTCCCGGCGCCCTCGAGCCGGACGCGCCATCCCTCCTGGCGCGCCGTGCCGAGCAGCAGCGCGACTGCATCGGGGGAGGCGGGTGCCACCCGCGGCACCGCGTCGGGGCCGCCGGCGAGCTCCACGGCGTCTGCGCCGAGCAAGGCGCGGACTCGTTCGACCAGGGTCATGGGGCCAACGCGGAAGTCGGAATGGGGAACGTGGAACTGGAGGGGGCGATCGGGTTCCGCGTCCCGCGTTCCGCGTTCCGCGTTCCAATTCCCGACCACTCCCGGCACGCATGCACCGGGACCACCTTCCCAGGGTTCACCCGCTCCTCCGGGTCCCACACGCGCCGCACGGCACGCATCGCCGTGAGCGATTCCGCATCGAAGATCAACGGCATATAGCGCAGCTTGTCGAGCCCCACGCCGTGCTCGCCGGTGATCGTGCCTCCCACGGCGATGCACGCCTCCATGATCTCGGTACTCGCGGCGTCCACCCTGGCCTTGAGCCCCGGCACGCGGCCGTCGAACGAGATGTTGGGGTGCAGGTTGCCGTCGCCGGCGTGGAACACGTTGCTCACCGTGAGCTGATACGTCGCCGCGATGCGTGCGATTGTCTCGAGCACATCGGGGAGGGTCGAGCGGGGGACGACGGCATCCTGCACGACGAGGTCGCGGGAGAGACGGCCCATCGCGCCGAACGCCTTCTTGCGGCCCTGCCACAAGCGCTCGCGCTCGCGCGCGTCGGCGGCGGTGCGGGTCGAGCGGGCGCCGTGCTCCCGCAGCACGCTCTGGATGGTCTCGGCGTCGGCCGTGACCGCGGCCTCGGAGCCGCCGTCGAGCTCGACGAGCAGCACCGCGGCGGCGTCGCGCGGATACCCCGCCGCGTACACGGAGTCCTCGACCGCGCGGACGCACGACTGGTCCATCATCTCGAGCGCGGCGGGAACGATGCCGCTGGCGATGACGGCCGAGACGGCTTCGCCGGCGGTCCGGAGCGACGTGAAGTCCGCGAGCAGCGTGCGCACCGCGCGCGGCAGCGGGAGCAGCCGCACGGCGATGCGGGTCGCGATCCCGAAGTTCCCCTCGGAGCCGACGAACAGCCCGACCAGGTCCGGCCCCCACGGCTCGCCGCCCGGGCTGCCGAGCTCCACGACGCGGCCGTCGCCCAGCACCACTTCGAGCGCGAGCACGTGCTGCGCGGTGACACCGTATTTGAGGCAATGTGGGCCGCCCGCGTTCTCGGCCACGTTGCCGCCCAGGGTGCACGCCGTCTGGCTCGAGGGGTCGGGGGCGTAGTACAGGCCGTGCGGCGCCGCGGCGACCGAGAGGCGCGCGTTCACCACACCAGGCTCCACCAGCGCGATCCGGTTCTTGGGATCGACGCCGAGAATGCGGTTCAACCGGGTGAGGACCAGCAGTACGGCGGACCCGTCCGCGAGGGCCCCGCCGGACAGCCCGGTCCCGGCGCCCCGCGGCACGACGGGGACGCCATGGGCGGCCAGCAGCCGCACCACCGCGATGACCTCCTCTCGGCTGCCGGGCAGCACCACGACCGCCGGCACGCGGCGGTGGGTCGGCAGGCCATCCCGCGCGTAGGTGACGCGCTCGGCGGGCGCGGTGCGCACGTGCCGCGCGCCCACGATGCCCGCCAGCGCCTCGACCAGCCCCGCGGTGATCATGTGGCCTGCTCGATTTGGGGGTGCGGTCCGCCGCGCCCGTTGCCCTTGGCGCGCTGACGCACCGCCGCCCGGCGCTCCGCGTCGGCTACGAGCGGCCCCACCAGGGTGGCGAGCTGCCGCAGCCGCGCGGTGGTGCTGCGGAGCGCCAGCAGCCCGCGCTTCGCCTCCGGCGCGAGCTCCAGCGCCGCTGCCACTTGGAACGACAGCAGCTGCGGGTCGGCCGGGAGCTCGATCGCCTCGTCCTCACGCCCGGTGAGGATAGCGAGCGCTTGCGTCAGACGCGTGAAACCCTCGCGCACGTCCGCCGCGAGCGTCACGGTCTCGCTCGGGTCGACGGGCTCGTCGTCGAACTCGTCCACCCGCGCCAGCCGGTAGGGACGATCCGAGCTGACCCAGTCGATCAGGACGAATCGTCGCTCCCCGACGGTCAGCACGTTGGAGCGGCCGTCGGGTAACCCTTGCGTGTTCCGGATCACCGCCACGCATCCCACGTCGCCAGGACGCGGCAGCGGCTCGACGCCGGCGTCGCGCTCGGCCGGGACGTACGCGATTCCGAACCGCCGGTCGGCGGCGAGGCAGTCGGCCAGCAGTTGGCGATAGCGCGGCTCGAACACATGCAGCGGCTGCGGGGCCCCGGGGAACAGGACGATCGGGAGAGGAAAAATTGGGAGCTCGCGAGCCATGACTCATAGTATAGACGGGTAGACGGGTAGACGGCGAGCGGTGGGGAGAAATAGACGGGTAGACGGGTAGACGGGTAGATGGGTAGATGGGTAGAGGGGTAGACGGCGAGTGGTGGCTAGACAAGACGAAGTGGCTAGGAAGGCCTTTCCTAGCCACTGCACGCTAGCTACCGCTATCCGTCTAACCGTCTAACCGTCTATCCGTCTATCCGTCTATCCGTCTATCCGTCTATCCGTCTATCCGTCTATCCGTCTATTCTCATGCTGCTCTCCAGAATCCTTTGAGCGCCCGGCCGTCGGGTGATTCCCGGAGCTTTTCGAACGCCCGTTCCCTGATCTGCCTGATTCGCTCGCGCGTCACGCCCATCAGCGCGCCGATCTTCTCCAGCGTCATCGCCTCGCTGCCTTCCTCGAGGCCGTAATACAGGTAGAGGATCTTGCGCTCGCGCGGCGTCAGATACTTCTGGAAGATGCGATCGATGAACTCGCGCATCAGCCTGCCGTCGGTCTTCTCCTCGATCTCGCCGCCTTCCTGGCCGGCGAACCGCTCGCCCAGCGTGGCCGCGTCCTTGTCAGTGCGATCCACCGGGGCGTCGAGCGACAGCTCCGCCGCGGTCATGCGACGCGCGGTGCGGACGTTTTCAACGGTGTCTTCGAGGGCGAGGGCGATTTCGTCGTCGGTGGGCTCGCGACCGAGCTCTTGCGAGAGATACGTCTCGGTGCGGCTCATGCGAATCAGCTGCGAATTCTGATTCAGCGGGATGCGCACGCTGCGGGTCTGCTCGGCCAGCGCCTTGAGAACCGCCTGGCGCACCCACCACACCGCGTACGAGATGAACTTCACGCCCTGATCCGGATCGAATTTCTTCACGGCCTTGAGCAGGCCCTCGTTGCCGATCGCCACGAGCTCGGACAAGTCGAGGCCGTGGCCTTGATACTTCTTGACGTAGGAGATGACGAAGCGGAGGTTGGCAGTCACGAGCCGCTCGGCGGCTCTTTCATCGCCCCGCTGGACGCGTCGTGCGAGCCGGCGCTCTTCGGCGGGGTCCTTGATCAGCGGCAGCTTTTGGATGTCCTGCAGATACTGGTCGAAGGCTCCCGACGGATTGGCTCGAAAGAATGCCTTCGCCTTACCTCCGCTCGACCGCGCCATGGCTAGGGCTCCGACGGTGGACGATGGATGGTGTCGCGGGCAGCGCACTGTGAACCGCCGCCAATATAGGAATCACGCCCACTTGGTGCAAATCTCGGCAGTTTTCAACATCACAAATTGTTAGCACGCCGCACCAGTGCAGGATTTGTCCACTATCAACATGACCTGTGGAGAAGGTGATGTTGACCGGTTGTTGAAGCCGCACGCACGAAACATAGCCGCAATGTGGAGAGGTGGGAACCGTGTGGGAAGTTGTTGACGGATATGTGATTAGTTCAGCAGTGTGACGCTCGGCCTTGTTGCCGGATGCGACGGGCGCCTATCGTAGCGGGTCCTTTTCCGGGAGCCCTTGTGAGCAGCATCATCATCGGACTCGTCTTCATCGTCGGCGGCCTGTCGGGCCAGCTGGCGCTGATCGGCACCAACAGCGGCGTGGCGCTCGCGGTCGTGGGCCTGCTACTCATCGGCCGCGGCATCTGGCGCATCCGCAAGCAGCGCGCGGCGCGGACGCCCGTAGCGATGTAACCGCGCCGTGTTTGCCGAATTCGGATCGTAGGGGCGCAGCATGCTGCGCCCCTACTGCGTTCCGGCGTCCTGGGCCGCGGCTCCTCGGCGCCCTCCCAGCACCTCCCTCACGACCGCCTCCGGCGCCGCCGCCGTCCATCCCGTCTTCCCGTCGTGGTGCATCGCGCCGATCGCGCGCGGCAACGCGAACCGCACGGTGCCGGCTCGCGCCTTCTTGTCGAGCTGCATCGCGGCGATCAGCTCGTCCACGGCGGCGGGCTCCGGCAGCTCGAGCGGCAGGCCGTACCGCTCGAGCACGCTGCGGATCCGGTCCGCGGTCCCTCGCTCGGCGATCTCCAGGGCTTCCGCGAGCCGGGCCTCGCACGCCATTCCGATCGCGATCGCTTCCCCGTGCGGCACCGCGAACTGCGCGGTGGCTTCGATCGCATGGCCGACGGTATGGCCGAAGTTGAGCGTCGCGCGCCGCCCCGCTTCCCGTTCGTCGGCGGCCACCACTGCCGCCTTGATCTCGACCGAGCGGGACACGACGCGCTCCAGCGCGGCGGCATCCTTGGCCAGCACCGCCCGGCACTCGCGCTCGAGAAACCCGAAATACTCCGCGTCCGCGATGACGCCGTGCTTCACCGCCTCCGCCACTCCCGCGGCGACCTGGACGGCGGGCAGCGTCGTCAGGACGTCGAGATCGGCGATCACGAGGCGCGGCTGGTGGAACGCGCCCAGCAGGTTCTTCCCCGCCGGCACGTCGACCCCGGTCTTGCCGCCGATCGCCGAGTCGATCATGGCGAGCAGCGAGGTCGGAACCTGGACATAGGGGACGCCGCGCAGGTAGGTGGCGGCGACGAACCCGGCGACGTCGCCGACCACACCGCCGCCGAGCGCGATCACGGCGCAGTCCCGCCCGAGCTGGCGAGCCAGCATCCGATCGGAGAGGGAGGCCCACGTTTCGCGGGTCTTGTTCCATTCGCCGGCGGGAAACTCGAGCAGCTCGGCGGTCAACGAGCCGTCGTGCAAGCGGGCCACGACCTGCTCCCCGTACAGCTTCCCGATATGGGAATCCGTGATCACCGCGTACCGGGCGGCGGGGCAGGCGGCTCGCACTAGCTCGGGCAGCTCGGCCAGGAGCCCGCGGCCGATTTGGATATCGTACGACGCGTCGCGGTGCTCCGAGATCGGGACCCGGAGCTTCACCACTGCACGTCTGGCGCGCCGGCCGCGTGGTTGGCGACGCGCGCCAGCACGAACAGCAGGTCGGACAACCGATTGAGATACGGAACCACCGACGACGGGCCGCCGGGGTTGTGCTCCGTGTACAGTCGCACGACGGTGCGCTCGGCGCGGCGGCACACGGTGCGCGCCAGGTGCAGCGCGGCCGCCTTCGGCACCCCGCCGGGCAGGATGAACTGCTGCAACGCCGGCAGCTGTGGCTCGTAGCGGTCGATCGCGGCCTCGAGGGCCGCGATTTGCTCCGGACCGACGGGTGGCCCCCGCAGCGCCTTCGCGAGCTTTCCCGGATCTGGCGTCGCGAGCTCCGCGCCGATCGTGAACAGGTCCCGTTGCACGGTCTCCAGCAGGTCGCGGCAGAAGCTCTGCGGTTCCTGGGCGAGCGCGAAGCCGATGGCGGCGTTGAGCTCGTCCACTTGGCCGTACGCGTCCACGCGGAGGTGGGCCTTGGGCACACGCCCGCCGCCGAACAGACCCGTGTCGCCCCGGTCGCCGGTTCTGGTGTAGATCTTCACCCGCGCTGTTCTCCCCTCTCCCCGCTCCCGAGATGTTTCATTAGCATTCGCGCCATGCCGCAAGACGTCAAAGATATCACGATAATCGGCGCCGGCCCGACGGGACTGTTCGGTGCCTTCTACGCGGGGATGCGCGGGGCCTCCTGTCGCCTCATCGACAACCTCGATCAAGTCGGCGGCCAGCTCACCGCGCTCTACCCGGAGAAGTACATCTTCGACGTCGCCGGCTTCCCCAAGATCCTCGCCAAGGAGCTCGTGAAGGGAATGGCCGAGCAGGCGCTGCAGTGGAAGGCGCCGGTCCACCTCGGTCAGAAGGTCATCGGGTTGCAGCGCGCTTCCGAGAACGGCAAGCCGCTCTTCACCGTGATGACCGAAGGGGACGAGTACCCGTCGCGCAGCGTGCTCATCGCCGGCGGCATCGGCGCCTTCACCCCTCGCAAGCTGCCGCTCAAGGACGTGGACCGCTGGTACGGCCGGGGGCTGCACGACCGTATCCTCGACCCCAGCGTGTTCGCGGGGAAGCGGGTGCTGCTCGTGGGCGGTGGCGATTCGGCGTTCGACTGGGCGGTGAACCTGCAGGGCGTAGCGCACCGGATCCTGATGATCCACCGCCGCGACGGCTTCCGCGCCCATGCGGCGACGGTGAAGCAGGTGCAGGAGCTCTCCGCCGCCGGGAAGATGGAGCTGCGCACGTTCTGGGAGCTGAAGGAGATCCACGGCGACGACCGGATCGAGGGCGTGACCATCGTCAACAACAAGACCAAGGAGCACGAGCGCGTCCCGGTCGACTGCGTCGTGCCGCAACTGGGCTTCATCTCCGCCCTCGGCGCCATCGCCGAGTGGGGGCTCGAGATCGAGCAGGGCGAGATCAAGGTCTCGCAAACGATGGCCACGAACATCCCCGGCATCTTCGCGGCCGGGGACATCATCACCTACCCGGGGAAGCTCAAGCTCATCGCCACCGGCGCGTCCGAGGCTGCGATCGCCGTGAACCACGCCGTGCACTTCATCAATCCGGCGGCCAAAATCGAGCCGGGGCATTCGTCCAATATGGCCATCTTTGGCCAATCTGAAGACTGAAAGGCGTCACGCGAAGGCGTCACGCGAAGACGTCTCCGCGTGACGCCCTTCTCTTGACGCTTCCGCGTGACGCACCTACTCGACGCATTCTTGTCTTACCGCGACGTCTTTCCGATTTCAACGACGACCGAATCGATCTGCGCGAGCATTTGTTGATAGGGAACAGCGTGCGTGTTCGCCTGGATACTGAAGGTGATCGTCCGCCCGTTGGGCCGCTCGATGAAGCCGGAGAGGCTGTTGACCCGGTCGATGCTGCCCGTCTTCGCGATCACCCGTCCCTCGAGAGCGGTGCCGCCGAAGCGCTTCAACAGGGAGCCCGGCTGTCCCGAATGCGGTAGCCCGGCGAGGAAGGGCGCGCGCTTGGGGTGGCGGTGCATGTAGGCGAGCAGCTGGGCGAATGCGTGCGGCGTCACCAGGTTCCCCGCCGCGAGCCCCGAGCCGTCTTCCAACGCGAACGCCGTCGAGTCGATGCGCACGGAGTCGATGAGGAAGCGGCGCTCCACCTCGAGCCCGGCGCGCCAGGACCCTTCCCCCTTGAGCTCACGACCCAGGATCTTGAGCAGCATCTCCGCGAACCAGTTCTGGCTCGAGTTCAGAATCGGGAAGATGATGTCCGGGAGCGGGCGGCCGTGGTACTCCACGAGCGGCGCGCAGCAGCCACGTACGCTGCGGTAGGTGAGAGAGTCGGTCGTGCTGGCTGTGCCGCCTTCGACCGCGACGCCTTTCTTCATCAGGGAGGTTGCGAGCGCCCGCGCGGCGTAGCGGTTGGGGTCGGGGAGCGCGAAACTCTCGATCCACGGCTTGCGGCCGAGCGCCACGGTCCCCTCGGCCCAGATGTCCCAGCTGCCCGGCGTGCGGAAGAAATTGTCGCCGATGGTCGAGCTCGACTCGGCGGGCACGGTGCGGGCGCGGTTCTCGAAGGTGAAGAGGGCGAGCTCGGGCGACCAGGTGATCGCCGGCGGCTGGTCCACAGCGGCGCCGGGCGCGATGTGGAAGTCCACGCTGTTGTCGTGGAAGCCCAGCCCCGAGACGGGGGCGGCGTACCACCAGTTCAAGTCCCACGCGTTCCAGCCGGGGTGGACCAGCACGGCATCGAAGTAGGAGCCGTCACCCACGAGCTTCCCCGTGACGCGCCTCAATCCACGCGCGCGGATCGAGTCCGCGACCGCGTCGACGGCGGTGAACGCCGAGTCGCAGGCGCCCGGCGCCAGGCTGTCCACGGCGAAGCAGCGCTCCGACCAGGTCGGGTCGCCGCGCCCGTAGAGCACGAGATCGCCGTGCAGCACCCCGTTGTCCACCCGACCGTTCGCGTACACGCTCGTCGTCACGCGATAGTCAGCCGGCAGCAGCACCGTCGCTGTCGCCGTCACGAGCAGCTTGGTGTTACTCGCCGGGACGTAGAAGCGGTCGGCGTTGCGCGCGAACAGCACTTTGCCGTCGTCCACGACATACACGCCCCAGTTCGCGCGGTCGAAGGGAGGCTGGTCGAGCAGTGTCGCGAGCCGCCGCTCGAGCGAGCCCTTGAGGGGCGCCGTGCGCGGCTTCGACTGGGCCGTCAGCGTGGAGCTAATCGTAAGCGATGCGAGGATCAGCTTTCGCATAGAGGAGATCGGTGACGAGGTTGACGACGACGAAGACGACCGACATGAACAGGATGCTCCCCTGGATCGCGGGGAGATCTCGTTTGTCGATCGCGGTGAGCACATAGCGCCCCAGCCCGGGCCACCCGAAGATCGTCTCGGTGAGGATGCTGCCGGTGAGATAGTTGCCCGTGTCGAGCCCGAGCACGGTGATCACCGGCACCAAGGCGTTGCGGAAGCCGTGGCGCAGCACGACGGCGCGCTCCGCCAATCCCTTCGCGCGGGCAGTGCGCACAAAATCGCTCGACAGGACGTCGAGCATGGCCGCGCGCGTCATGCGGGCGAGGAACGCGATCGAGCGCATGCCGAGCGTGAGCGCGGGCAGGAGGAGGTACGCCAGCCCGCCCGACCCGGAGGGCGGCAGCCACTGGAGCGCCACCGCGAAAACGAGGATCAACAGCAGCCCCACCCAGTAGACCGGAAACGAGACGCCGAGGTAGGACAGCAGCATCGCGATCCGGTCGACCGCCCCGCCCGGGCGGACGGCCGCCAGCACACCCAGCGTGATCCCGGAGACGGCGGCGAGCGCCATGGCGGCGAGCGCCAGCTCGGCGGTCTTGGGAAAGCGCTCCCGCAGGTCCTGGACGATCGGCCGCTGGGTGATGTAGGACCGTCCCAGGTCGCCGCGCACGACGCCCCACACGTAATGGGCGAACTGGGCGGGGAGCGGGTCGTCGAGACGCAGCTCCGCGCGCAGCCGGGCGATCGTGGCCGAGTCGGCACGCTCGCCCACCATCGCCGTGACCGGGTCGCCCGGGGCCACGTTGAGGAGCAGGAACGCGACGACGAGCACGCCGAGCAGGGTGGGCAGCGTCAGCAGGAGGCGGCGTGTGAGCAGCGGGATCATGGCGCGCGCCGCGCTCCCGTCCAGTGCTGGCCGTTGAAGATCACCGGCACGTCCCACCCCGTCACGTCCGGGCGCTTCGCCCAGAGGTCCGTGGGGAACCAGAGGTAGAGCCACGGCGCGGCCCGGTAGACCCGCTCGTCGATCTGCCGATACAGGGCGGTGCGCGCCGCGTCGTCGGTGGTGCGGCGGGCGCGCAGGATCAGCGAGTCGGACACGGGATCCGAGTAGAACGCATAGTTGCCCCCGGGGCCGAAGCTGCCGGAAAAGAAGAGCGGATACAGGAAATTGTCGGCGTCGGGGTAGTCGGCCCACCAGTCGAGCACTACCATGTCGGTCTCGCCTTTGCGGGCCGCCTCGCGCTGGCTCGAGGCGTCGCGCTCGACCAGCTCGACCCGGATGCCGACCGGCTCGAGCTGGGCCTGCACCGCCTGCGCCACCCGCGCCAGCTCGACGTTGCTCGTATTGCGCCACAGCTGGAGGGCGATTCCGGCGCCCCCCCTTTCCCCGTGGCCGGCGGCGGCGAGCAGCCGCTTCGCCTCCGCGGGGTCGTAGTGGTAGCCCGCGCGCGCCGTGTCGTGCTCCCCCTCCCCTCCGGGAAGGCCGGGCGGGATCGCCCCCCGAGCGAGAATGCCGCGCCCGCCGTAAACGGTGGCGAGAATCTCGGGCGCGTTCACGGCGTAGTTGATCGCTTGCCGCACCCGCACGTCCTGGAGCGGTCCCCGCCGGTTGTTGAGCGCCACGTACACCACCCGCAGGGCGGGCTTCTCGAGCAACAGGTCCGGGTGTTGCCGCCGCCACTGCGCCGTCTCGCCGAACGGCACTTCCATCACGCTGAGCCGCCCGGCCTCGAACTCTGCCGCTCGCGTGAGCGGCTCCGGGATGATCCGCACCGTCAGCGTGTCGGCGGCCGGCGCTCCGCCCCAATAGTCCGGGTTCTTGGCGAACACTAGGTAGTCGTCGTGCTGCCAGGCCACGAAGCGCCAGGGGCCGGTGCCGACCGGATGTTGACCGAGGTCCGCCTGCGGGGAGAGGGGCGCCGGTACGATCGCGGCCACGGGCATCGCGAGGAACTTGGGAAAGATCGCGAGCGGCTCAGGCAGGTCGAAGGCGACGGCCGAATCTCCCAGCAGCTGGATGCCCGTTACGTCGCTCACCCGGCCGGCGGCGTATGCTTCCGCACCGGCGATCGGGTAGAGCGGCCAGGCGCGCCCGCCGCGCGTGCCGGGCGCGAGTACGCGCAGGAAGCTCTGCCGCACCGCGGCGGGTGTGAGCCGCGTGCCGTCATGGAACTTGACGCCCGCTCGCAGGTGGAACACGTACCGGAGCCCGCTCGGGCTCCGGCGGGCTACGGTCCAGCGATCGGCCAGCGCGGGGAGCAGCCGGCCATCCGGGTCGAATTGCGTCAGCCCGTCGTAGGCGAGTGCTACCATCTCGCCGGTCGGGACATCAGTGGACAGCGCCGGGTCGAGCGAGCGCGGGTCGTACGTCTCGTAGTACGTGAGCAGCGATCCGTGCGAGCGAGGCGCTCCTCCCCGGTCCCGGCCGCCGCTGCAGGCGAGGGTCGTGGCAAGGCAAGCGAGGGTGGTCACTCGGAGCGCGCGCATGCCGTCAGGTGTCGAAAAGGTTGACAGTGTGGCGGGAGGTAGCCAACATAGGGGAGCAGCACGACCCCGTCAATTGCGTGCACTCCTTCCTTTTCTGCTCGTCGCTGTGTCCGCGGCGGCTCCCCTCGCGGCGCAGCAAGAGCGGGTGGTGCGCGGCCTTTCCTTCGAGGGCAACCACGCCATCGACGACTACACGTTGAAAACGGCGATCGCCACCTCGAGCTCCAGCGTGTTCGCGAGCCTGTGGCTGCTGCGCTGGATGGGGCTCGGTGAGAAGCGCTATTTCAATGAGCTGGAGTTCCGCCGCGACGTGGTGCGGCTGCTGCTGCTCTACCGGCAGAGCGGCTACATGAACGCGGTGGTGGACACCGTGGTGCGCCGCGAAGGGGGGGACGTCCACGTCCTGTTCCGGATCTACGAGGGGGAGCCGGTCCGCCTCACCAAGCTCGCGCTGGTCGGGCTCGATTCGATCCTCGACGTCGCGGCGCTGAAGCGGACGCTCCCGCTCCAGGAGGGGGAGCCGTTCAACCGCATGCTGTTCCAGGCATCGGCGGACACGATCGCGGACCGGCTGCGGAACCTCGGATATCCGTACGCGCAGATCTTGCGGAGCTACGACGTGGACGCGGCGGCGCTCAAGGCCGAGGCGACCCTCGAAGCGCTGCCCGGGCCGCGTGCGCGGATCGGGAGCGTGGTGATCACCGGCACCGAGAAGGTCGACACTGGGACGGTGCGGAAGATGCTCTCGGTGCACCCCAACGACGTCTTCCGGCAGGATCGGCTGTACCAGAGCCAGCGCGATCTCTACGGCATGGGGGTCTTCCGCTCCGTGAACGTCGGGCTCGCAGACACGGCGCCGCGCCCCGGCGACTCCATCGTGACTGTGCTCGTGCGAGTGGCTGAAGGGCCGCGGCATCGCGTGCGGATCGGGGCCGGGTACGGCAGCTTGGACTGCTTCCGCGTGCAGAGCGGCTGGACGGCCTATGACTTCCTCGGTGGCGCCCGCTCGCTCGACCTGACGGGCCGGGTATCCAAGCTCGGGGTCGGCTCACCCACTGACGCCGGGTTGCGGGGGAACGTGTGCCATTTCCTGCACGACGACGTGACGTCCGATACCATCAACTACAGCATCGGGCTGACGCTGCGCCAGCCGGCGTTCTTATCCCCGCGCCACACGGCGAGCCTGGGCCTGTTCGCCGAACGGCGCTCCGAGTTCAAGGCGTACACCCGGCAGGCGGTCGGCGTGAACGTCGGCATCACCCTGAACGCGCGGCGCAACGTGCCGGTGACGCTGGGCTACGGGTTCTCGGTGGGGCGTACGACCGCGGACGCCGCCGTGTACTGTAGCTTGTTCCGGGTGTGCGACGCCACGGACCGCGATTTGCTCGCGCGCTCCCGCCGCTTCGGAGCGGTCACGATCTCGGGCGTCCGCGATCAGGTGAACTCGGTACTCGACCCGTCGGCGGGGAGCCTCGTCACTGCGTCGCTGATGCACGCGTCGCGGCTGGTCGGCTCGGACACGCTGTACGAGTTCAACCGGGGCCAGTTCGAGGTGTCGTACTACTATCCGCTGGGTCGCCGCGGCGTGTTGGCGTGGCGCGCGCTCGCGGGGACGATCGTGCCGGCGCGGCGCATCGCCCTCGCGGGCCAGAGCGTCCATTTCATCCCGCCCGACCAGCGCTTCTACGGCGGCGGGCCGAATTCGGTTCGAGGCTACGCGCGCAATGAGCTGGGGCCGAGGGTGTACGTGACCGACAGCTTGGAGGTGCAGGGCAGCGACACCATCTACCGGCCGGACGTGAGCGTGCGCGCGGCACCGATCGGGGGGAACTCGATCGTGGTCATGAACGCCGAGCTGCGGTTCGCCACGCCGCTGTTTCCGGACCGGATGCGGGTCGCCCTGTTCGTGGATGCGGGCCAGGTGTGGGAGCGGGGCGGGGATCCGGGCACGGTGACCGGCGTGCGCGTGACACCCGGTGTCGGGTTGCGGCTCGCGACACCGCTCGGGCCGGTGCGCCTCGACGCCGCCTACGACGGCTATCCCGCCGAGCCCGGGCCGCTCTACTTCCAGGACAATACGACCAACAACCTGACGCTCATCCCCAACGTGACGTACCAGCCCGGGCTGCCGTCCGGGTTCTGGAGGCGGGTGGTCGTCCAGTTCGCGGTGGGGCAGGCGTTCTGATGGTCCGCCGCTCGCTCGGAGTCGCGCTGTGGATGATCGTCGGGCTGCTCGCCTGCTTCCTCGGCGCGCTGTCGGCGCTCGTCGGCACGGGCGCCGGGCGGGGGCTGCTGGCGCGCGTGACCGAGAGCGCCTTGACGCACGTGTTCACGGGGTCGATCGAAGTGGGCGACGTGCGCGGGTCGCTCCTCACCGGCGTGACGCTCACCGGGGTCCGGTTGCTCGACGCCGACACGACGCTCGTCGCGTGGCTGCCGCGAGCCGACCTGACATACAACCCATTCGACTTCGCCGCCGGCCGCGTGGTGCTGTTCGAGTTCGCCCTGCGGCAGCCCGTGATCAACATCGTGCAGCACCGCAACGGGCGGCTCAACATCGAGGAGCTGCTCCGGCTGGGCGGCCCCGACACCGGGTCGGGCCCCCACGGGCCTGCGACGCTGATCCTGTTCCGGAACGTGCGGATCGAGGACGGGACGGTGACGCTGCGGCTCCAGGCGGCCCGCACCGAGCCGGGCGATACGGCGCTGGAGATCCAGGGGGGCGGCCCGAACGGCCGGCAGCGGATCCGGCGCTTCCAGCACCTCGACGCCCGGCTGGCGGCGCTGCAGGTGTCGTCGCCCACGCAGCGGGGGATCGGAATCGACGTCACTCGGCTCGCGGTCGAGAGCAGCGATCCGGCGCTGCGGCTGGTGGACGTCGCCGGCCGGCTGCGGGTGATCGGGGACTCACTCGAGGTCGACCTGTCGCGGGTCCGCTTCCCCCGGTCTCAGCTGCGGACGGCGCGGGGCCGGGTCTCCTGGCCGCGCGACACGCTGTTGTTCGACCTCTCCCTGCGCGCCGACTCGGCGACGCTGAGCGACTTTCACTTCATCGACAAGCGGTTCGCGCCCGGCGCCGTGCTGGCGGGGGGGGTGCGACTCAGGTCGCACGGCGGGCGGGTGCTCGAGGTCGGGCTCAATCCCCTGCGGCTCAGCCAGGGCGGCGGCACGGTGACCGGCCACCTCACAGCGCTGTCCGCCGCCGACTCGGGGCTCGTGGCGCTGCGCGATGCCGAGCTGGACGCGCAGGACTTCGACCTCGAGTTCGCCCGACCCTTCCTTGATACGCTGCCGTTCGCGGGGTGGCTGACCGGCCACACGACCGCCACCGGCCCGGTCTCGGGCCTGACGCTCGACATCGACTGGACCTTCCGCGACTCGCTCGTGCCGGGCCGGCCCGAGACACGCATCCGTGGCCGGGGCGACGTAGCGCTGGGGGCAGGCGGCGGGGGGGGCCTCCGCTTCCAGCCGTTCACCGAGACAGCGGTGGTGGACCTGGGCACCGTGGAGCGGCTCGTCCCCGCCGTCGCCCTGCACGGCGTCCTGAACGTCGACGGGACACTCAACGGGCCGTTGCGCGACGTGCAGTTCACCGGAACGCTGGAGCACCGCGACGGCGCGCGGCCGCCGACCAGGCTCACCGGGACGGTGCGGCTGGACGGCCGCAGCGACACGCTCGGGGTGTACGCGGACCTGAAGGCCGACTCGCTGTCGTTCGACGGTCTCAAGGGCACCTTCCCCGCGCTGCCGCTGCGCGGCGCGGTCGCGGGAACGGTGAAGGTCGCTGGGCCGCTCGCCGCGCTCGAGACCCACGCGGAGCTGCATTCTGCGGGCGGCGCCGTGCAGGGCGACGGCGTCTTGTTGCTCGGACGGGAGGCATCGCGCACCGGCGCCCGCGACTTCGCGCTGCGCGCGCGCGACCTGGATCTGGCGCGCTGGCTCGACCGGGCACCCGCGTCGCTCCTCACGTTCACCGTGGCAGGCAGCGTGGCTGCGGAGGCGGCGGCGCCTCCCGAGGGCGCGCTTCGCGCCCGGGTCGCACCCTCGCTGTTCGCCGGTACCCCGCTCGACTCGGGGGTCGCGGCCGTCCGGTTCGCCGACCGCCACCTCTACGTCGATTCGCTGCGCCTCGTGCAGCCCGGCTTGATCACCACGGGCTCGGGCGCGCTGGGCTGGGCGCGCGGCGACCGCGGCACGCTGGCGCTCGACTTCAACGCCGACAGCCTGAACTCGCTCGACTCGCTGCTGAGCTGGGTTACCGGGGGAGGAAGCGACGGGCCCGCGGATGGCGACCCTCGGGACCCCGGCGGCCGGCCCCTTACCGGCGCGGCGCGCCTGCTCGTGAGCCTCGAGGGCTCGCTCGACTCGCTCGGGCTCGAGGCCCGCGCCAGCGGCGAGCGGCTGCAGTGGCGCAGCTGGGCGGTGCCGCGGGGGCGCGTGCGGTTCGGCTATCGGCCCGGCCCGGTGCCGGTGTTCGAGCTCGAGGCGACGCTCGATTCCCTGGCGCACGGCGTCGTCGGTTTCGGCGCCGCCGCTGCGTCGGCGCGCGGCACGCGCGACTCGCTCACCTGGTTCGCGCGCTCCAGGGTCGGCGACGGCGCGGCCTTCCTCGCGGGCGGTCGGTTCGCGCAGCGCGGGGGGGGAGAGCGGTCGGGGGATGGGAGGGTCACGGCGGTGGGCATCGACTCTCTCGCGTTGCAGCTGCCGGGAGACGTGTGGGTGCTCGAGCGGCCGACCGAGCTCACCGTGACCGACTCGGCCGCTAGCGTGGGCGCCCTCGCGCTGCACAGCGTGTACGGCGCGGGGAAGCTCACGCTCGCGGGCGACCTGCCCACCCGCGGCCGCGCGGACGCTCATCTCCAGCTGGAGTCGTTCCCGCTCGCGGGCGTGTACGCGCTGCTGGAGCGCGACACGGCGGGCGTGGGCGGCGCGATCACTGCCACGGCGGCTCTCTCCGGCACGCGCGTGGACCCCGTGTCCACCGGCACGTTCTCTCTCACCAATGGGTCGCTCGGGGAGTTCCGCGCGCCCTTCGTGGACGGCGCGTTCGAGTACCGGGCGCGCCGGCTCGACGCCGGGCTCAACCTCTGGCGCTCGGGACAGCAGATCCTGACCGTGCAGGCGCACCTGCCGCTGGACCTCTCGCTCGTCCCGGTGGAGCGCCGCCAGCTCCCCGACACGCTCTCGGTGCGGGCCACCGCCGACAGCGTGGATCTGTCCCTGCTCGAGGCGCTCACCCCCGCCCTGCGGCAGGTGGAGGGCGTGTTCTCGACCGACCTCGGCATCGCTGGGACGTGGGACACGCCGCGGCTGCGCGGGACGCTCGACATCGCGGGCGCCGCCACCATCCCTGCGTTGAACGTGCGCTACGAGGACGTGGACGGTCGCCTCGCGCTGTCGGGGGACTCGATTACGATCCAGACGCTGTCCGCCCGGAGCGACCGGGGGCACGCCGACGTGTCCGGCGCCGTGCGACTGGCGCAGCTCACGCACCCGGTGCTCGACTTGCGGATCGTGGCCAACCAGTTCAAGGCACTCGACCTCAAGAACAACGTGACCATCACCCTGAGCGGCCAGCTGGCGCTCCGGGGGCCGGTCTTCGGGGCGTCGCTCACGGGGCGGGCCAACGTCACGTCGGGCGTGCTGTACTTCGCCGACCTGGTGCAGAAGCGCATCGTGAACCTGGACGAGCTGGCCGACACTTCGCTGGCGGCGATCATCCAGCGGCAGCGGCTGGGCCCTGAGTTTCAGAGCGTTTTCCTGGACAGCCTCCGCATCGACGATCTGGAGCTCGAGATGGGCAGCGACGTGTGGCTGCGCTCGAACGAGGCGAACATCCAGCTCACCGGGAGCGCGCACCTGACCAAGCAGCGCAATCTCTACCTGGTGAGCGGGACGCTGCAGGCGGCGCGCGGCACCTACCGGCTCAAGCTGGGCCCCGTCACACGGGAATTCGTGGTGACGCAGGGAACAGTGAGGTACTTCGGCACGCCGGACCAGGACGCCGCGCTCGACATCGAGGCGCGCCACGTCGTCCATCCCGTGCCCACGCCGGCTCAAAAGAACCCGGACGACATCACCGTAGTCGCGCACATCACCGGGAGCCTGCTGGTGCCGCGCGTGACGCTCGAGGCCGAGAAGCGCGACCTCTCCCAGACCGAGATCATCTCCTACCTGCTGTTCGGGAAAAGCAGCCTCGACCTGGGCGGCGACCAGGGCGGTATCGCCAACCAGCGGGCTCTGCTGCAGAGCGCGCTCTCGGTGCTCTCGGGCGAGATCGAGCAGACGATCGTATCGGGCGGCGTGCCGGTCGATTACGTCGAGATCCGTCCGGGCGGCGGCGGTCAGGGGGACCCGCTGTTGGGCTGGCAGTTCGCCGTGGGACGCCAGCTCGGGCCCAAGACGTTCCTGGTGCTGAACGCCGGGTTCTGCGAGGGACGGCAGGTAGGGGTACGCAACACGCTGGGCCTGTCCATGCAGTTCCGGTTCAGCCCCGAGTGGCGCACCGAGGCCAGCTTCGAGCCGGTGCAGACGTGCGCCGACCCGGGCACCGAGTCGCAAGGGGGCACAGTCCCGCGCCAGGTCGGTCTGGACCTGTTTTGGGAGAAGCGGTACTAGACATGACGCGCGCCCTCCTCATCACCAACCCCGCCGCGGCGCGCACCGACGCGCGCGCGGTCACGGCGATCCGCGACACCTTGCGGCGCGGCGGCTGGTCGGTGGATGTGCTCGCCACGGCCCAAGCGGGCGATGCCCGCCGCTTCGCGCAAGAGGGGCGGACCCAGGGGTTCGACGTGCTCGTCTGCTACGGTGGCGACGGCACCGCGATGCAGATCGCGGCGGGCGCGGTCGGGAGCGGTATTCCGCTCGGGCTCGTGCCGGGAGGGACAGGGAACCTGCTCGCCGGCAACCTGCGGCTGCCACGGAGTCCGGCGGCCGCGGCGCGGGCGATTCTCAAGGGCAAGCCGCTGCCGATCGACCTGGGCACTGTCGACCGCGCGGATGGGACCCACTACTTCGCGGTGTGCTGCGGTACCGGCTTCGACGCCGCGCTGATGGCCGCGACGGGCTCGGATGAGAAGCGACGCTGGAAGATGGCGGCCTACATCGGGCGCGCGTTCGCCGCGTTGCCGCGCGTGACCAGCCCGCTGCACCGGGTGACCGTGGACGGCGCGGCCCGCGAGCTCCCAGCCGCCATGGTGCTGGTCGCGAACTGCGGCGAGCTGGTCCCGCCGTTTCTGCGGCTGCGCGACGAGGTCGCACCGGACGACGGGTGGCTGGACGTGCTGGCGCTCCGGGCGGAGGGGACGATCGAGAGCCTTGCGGCGTTCTTCGAGCTGGTGCGCCGGCCGCGCAACGGGATGCGGCGGCTGTGGTTCGGCCGCGGCCGAGTGGTGCGGGTCGAGGTGCTCGACGGCCCGGCGCGGCCGATGCAGCTCGACGGCGAGCCCTGGGGCGACACGCCGTTCGAGGCGCGCGTCCTGCCGGGCGCCCTCTCGGTGATCGTGGACCGCCGTGGCTGAGACCCTGCTGCTGGTCGATGACGACGCCGACGTGGTGCGCGCCGTGGGCGACTACTTCGAGCGCCTGGGCTACGAGGTGGCGCGCGAGGACACCGGGGAAGGCGGCGTAGCGACGTTCCAGCGGCTGCGGCCCGACGTTGTGATCCTCGATCTGCACCTCCCCGACGTCGGCGGCCTCGAGGTGCTCGAGCGGCTGCGCCCGCAGGGGGCGGCGGTCATTCTCCTCACGGGCCAGGGCGATATCGAGACCGCGGTACGCGCCATGCAGCTCGGCGCCGAGCACTTCCTCACGAAGCCGGTGGACATGACTCATCTGGCCGCGGCCACGGCCCGGGTGGCGGAGAAGGTGCGCCTGGGGCGCCAGAATGCCCTGCTGCGCGCGCGCGATCACGAGGGCGAAGGGCTCGACTCCTTGGGCGTCTCGCCGGTGATGCGCGAGCTGGCGCGCCAGATCGAGTTGCTCGCGGCGAGTGATCGCTCGACCGTACTGCTCGCCGGGGAGAGCGGCACGGGGAAGGGATGGGCGGCGCGGGTGGTGCACCACCTGAGCCCGCGGGCGAGCGGCCCGTTCGTCGAGGTGAACTGCGGTGGGCTGTCTGCCACGTTCCTCGATTCCGAGCTGTTCGGACACGAGAAGGGCGCCTATACCGACGCGAAGGAGCGCAAGCAGGGGCTGTTCGAGCTGGCCGACGGCGGCACCATCTTTCTCGACGAGATCGGCGAGCTGGCGCCCGAACTGCAGCCCAAGCTGCTCAAGGTGCTCGACTCGAAGACGTTCCGGCGGTTGGGGGGGACGCGCGAGATGACGGTGAACGTGCGGCTCATCGCGGCGACCAACCGCGACCTGGTGGGCGACGTGCAAGCGGGACGGTTTCGCGAGGACCTGTACTACCGTCTGAGCGTGATGCCGTTGCGCCTCCTGCCGGTGCGCGAGCGCTCGCGCGAGGATCGGCTCGCCCTGCTCACCCGGATCTTGCAGGACCTCGGGCCGCAGATGCCCGGGTGTCCGAGTGCCTGCAGCGCGGAGGCGCTCGATCGCCTGCTGTCGGCGCCGTGGCCGGGCAACGTGCGCGAGATGCGGAACGTGCTCGAGCGCGGCATGATCCTGGCGCGCGGGGCGCCGCACATCGGGGTCGAGCACCTGCCGGCGGACCTGCGCAAGGGCGGGGGCGGGGGCGACCGACGTCACACCGCGCTGACGCTTGCCGACGTGGAGCGCCAGCAAATCGAGCGCGCCCTAAAGTTTCACGGTGGCAACCGCACTCGTGCGGCGCAGGAGCTCGGCATTTCGCGGGCGACACTGATCAATAAGATTAAGGCGTACGCACTCGACCTCTGAGGCGCCTATGGTAGACAAGCCGAAGCTGAAGGAGCACGATGCGATGGTGTGCCGCTACTGCGGCAACGAAGAGCGCGCCTCGGAGGGCTACCCCTGCGCGGACTGCGGGACGTTCATCTGCCTGATTTGCTCATTCCGCGGGGTCACGCGCTGCAAGGTGTGTGAGGAGAAGGCGAAGGCAGCGAAACAGGCCTAAGCCCGTGCCCGTTCTGCGAGGAACGTTCCCCACCAGCGCGTTGGTCGGGAGCCCGCTTGGGCCAGTCGACGTCGGAGCGAGCCGGGCCGGTAGAACCGCACGTGAGTGGGATCCCAACCGCACCACGTTTCCTCGCGCAGCCACTTCCTGTGATAGGTGCCCTCCAGCAAATAGTTGAGCGACAGGCTGTTCTGAGTACTGATGAACAGTCGGTCGCCGGGATCCTGACAGCGAGCAACTGCTTGGAGCACAGCGCCGTCGTCTGGCAGGTGTTCGATCACGTCCATCAAGATCACGAGATCGTACCGACGCCCGGCAACGCTGGGCGTCAAGGACTCGGCACGGACGGTCTCCAGACGTTCGGAGACGCCACGCCGCCGTGCCAGCAGGCGCGCGATCCCGAGCGGAAGCTGCGCTACGGATGTCGCTGTCCTGCCACAGCTGATCTTTCGCTGATCCCGAACCCCGAACCCCGAACCCCTAGCCCCTAACCCCTAACCTCTAACCCCGCCGCTTCTCGACCTCCCGCGCCACATCCTCGGGCGAGGTGCCCAGCTCCTGCGCGAGCTTCTGGATCGCGTCGCTCGCTCCCGCCCACCCCTGCGCTGCCGCCAGGGCGCTGAGCGCGACCTCTTCGGCGACCGTGGTGCGTTCCTCGAGGTCGCGCGTGCGCACGGCGACCTCGCGCGCCAGCCACTGCTCGAGCTCACGGCGGTCGATCTCGAGCTGCCGCAGCCGCAGGGCGCCTTGCAGCGACATCTCGAGCTCGTCCAAATCGACTGGCTTGATGAGGTAATCGTAGGCACCGAGCTTCATGCACTCGATCGCCGTGCGGGGCTCGTCGATCGCGGTGAGCATGATGATCGCGAGATCGGAGTCCTGGGCGAGCGCCTTGGGGACGAGCTCCACGCCCGTCATGTTCGGCATCCGGATGTCCGACAGCATCACCTCCGGCTGCTCCTTGGCCTGGCGATCGAGCGCCTCGACTCCGCTCGCGGCCTGCAGCACGCGGTAGCCCAGGCGCGTCAGGAACCGGTCCAGCGCCTGGCGGATCCC
Organism: Gemmatimonadetes bacterium 13_1_40CM_69_22; assembly: GCA_001917665.1. GTDB lineage: Bacteria > Gemmatimonadota > Gemmatimonadetes > Gemmatimonadales > GWC2-71-9 > 20CM-4-69-16. Next base: position 95,502 of record MNEL01000045.1, read on the forward strand.
GTCCTCGTCGTCCACCACCAGGACGGTGGTCGGAGCGGCCTGCGCGTCGGTCTTGGTCATGGCGCTAACGTATGTGCCCTCCACAACCCGAGCAAGCCAAGCTATCTTCGCGCTCCGATGAGCGAAGCCGTCCCGTCGAATCTCGCCGCCGTGCCGGGCATCACCGTCGGGCACTGGACCGACCTCCGGACCGCGACCGGGTGCACCGTGGTGCTCGCGCCAGCGGGCGGAATGCGCGCCGCCTGCGCCGTGCGCGGTCGCGCCACCGGCACGCGCGAGATCGACGCCCTCGACCCCCGCCACCTCGTGGGACACATCGATGCCGTGCTGCTCACCGGCGGCTCGGCATACGGCCTGGGCGCCGCGGACGGGGTGATGCGCTGGCTGAAGGAGCGCGGCCGCGGGTTCCCCGTCGGGCCGGCGGGCGTGGTGCCGATCGTCCCGACGGCGGTCATCTTCGACTTCGACTTGGCGCCGGGATCGAAGGCGGACCGCTGGCCGACCGCCGAGGACGCTTACCGCGCCTGCAGCACGGCCTCGACCGAGATCCCGGCAGGGTCGGTGGGCGCCGGCACCGGCGCCACGGTTGGCAAGGCGCTGGGCCCCGGCGGCGCGATGAAGGGCGGCGTCGGGACGTGGGCGACGCGCGCCGGCGACGTGGTGGTGGGCGCGCTGGTCGTGGTGAATGCCGTGGGGAACGTGCTGGACGGGAGCGGGCGGATCCTCGCCGGCGCCCGCGGGGCGGACGGCAAGCTCGTGGACGCCCTCGGCTACCTGGCCCAGGGCGGGGCGCCGTTCGGAGCCCTGAGCCGGTCCACCGGAGGGGCGGCAGCCGGCCGCAACACGACGCTGGCGGTGGTGGCGACTAATGCGCAGCTCGACCGGGTCGCGCTGCAGAGCCTGGCGCATGCCGCGGGCGACGCGCTCGCCCGCCGCATCGTGCCCTACGGCACACCGTTCGACGGTGACGTCGTTTTCGCGGTGAGCACGGCCGCGGTGGCAGCCGCGACACCGCTGCAGGTGGAAGCGCTGGCAGCGCTCGCAGTACCGGAGGCCGTGGAGCGGGCGGTGCGCCTTGCGCGCGGGATGCGCGACATCCCGGGACTCGCGGATGTGAGCGCGTGAAGCACACCGCGCTTCAGCGTTGCGCCTCGCGGAGCCCACGCTGCAGCGCGGGAATACTCGACGCGTACATTGCGGTATGGGTGGAGGCATGACCGATCATCTCGAACGCGACGTCTCCGATGTCGCCCACAAGTGGGTCCCCGACACGCGGCTCGGGGTGTTCGACGTCGCGGTGCGGCCGGGCGCGCTCGCGGGCTGCACTACGAGCCGCGACGCGCTCGCCGCGCTGCGCCGGATCGCCGCCGCCGCGGGGCTCGCCGCCGACGTTCGTTTGCTCCCCGACTCCTCGGTGGGCGACGAGCCCGCGGCGGCGGTGACGGCGGCCGTCGCGCCTCTGGTGCGCGAGCCACACGTGAGCGCCGACCGCGTGAGCGAGGCGCTGCACGGCGAGATCCTCGCCGTGCTCGAGCGGCGCGACGATGCGTGGCTGCGCGTATGGGCTGCAGACGGCTACCACGCCTGGATCCACTCGGGCTACGTCGCCCTCGGCACCGCAGCGTGGGCCGATGACTGGGCCGGGCGCGCGACCCTGCGTTCGCTTGGCGCCGAGCTGCGATGCGAGGGCGCCCGCTTCCGGCTCGCGCTCGGCGCGCGCGCCGCGCCGCTCCCGAGCGGTCAGGTGGAGACGGCGGACGGGCGGTGGTGGGACATTGCGGCCGGCGCGGTGCGGCCGGAGGTGGAGCTACGGGTCGAGGCCCGGCTCGTCGCGGCGCCGGAGTGGGCGCTTCGCTGGTTCTCCGGCGCACCGTATCTGTGGGGCGGGCGCACCGCGTGGGGTGTCGACTGCTCGGGCCTGGTGCAGGCGACGTACGCGGCGCGCGGCGTGGGGTTGCCGCGGGACAGCGACATGCAGTCGACGGCGGGCCAGGAAGTCCCGCTCTCGACGACCGGCGGCGGATACGAGGCGGGCGACGTGCTGTGCTTCGCCGACGGCCACCGCATCTCGCACGTCGCGCTGTGGTCCGGAGCCGGGCACGTCGTGCACTCGGCACTGTCGCGCGGGGGCGTCACGTCCGACGACCTGTTGGCCGATACACCGACGGCGAAGCGGTTGCGGGATTTCCTGGTGGCGGTGCGGCGCGTAGAGGGCTCCAGACATTGAGCGTGGGCCTCGGAGAGGCGCAGCATGCTGCGCCCCTACATCGGCCGCCTGTCCGCCGGACCGTCGGACCGCCTATTTTGGTGTCATGAAGCTCGTTCTCTTCGACATCGATGGCACGCTTCTCTGGACCGACGGCGCGGGGCGGCGGGCGATCCATCGCGCCCTGCTCGAAGAGACGGGGACGGCGGGCCCGATCGAGACCTACCGCTTCGACGGCAAGACTGATCCGCAGATCGTGCGCGAGCTGCTGGCGCTCGCCGGCCATCCGGGCGCCGCGGACGACGCGCGCATCGCGGCCGTGTGTCGCCGCTACGTCGAGCTGCTCTCGGCCGAGCTGGCGAAGCCCGCCCGGGCCACGCGCCTCATGATCGGGATCGCGGAGCTGCTCGCGGCCCTCGAGCCGCACGAGCGGGCGGGGCGCGCCTGCGTGGGCCTGTTGACCGGGAATCTCGCGCCCGGCGCCGCGCTCAAGCTCCAGTCGGCGGGGCTCGACCCCGCCCGCTTCCGAGTCGGAGCCTTCGGATCGGACTCGCACCGCCGCGCCGATCTTCCCGCGGTAGCGGCCCAGCGCGCGGCGGCGCTCACCGGGCGGACGTTCGCCGGTGAGGACGTGGTCATCGTGGGCGACACGCCGGAGGACGTCGCCTGCGGCCGCCCAATCGGGGCGCGCGCACTGGCGGTGGCGACCGGCTTCTACGATGTCGCGGCCCTCCGTGCCGCCGGCGCCGCACGCGTGTTCGCGACGCTCGTGGACACGGACGCGGTGCTCGACGCCATTTTCGCCTGATGGGCTCGAGCGATTCCGCTCCATTGGACGAACTCGAAGTCAAGGCGCGGGTCGAGGACCCCGACTCCGTGCGTCGCGCCCTGGAGCGCGCGGGCGCCCGGCTCGAGTTCCGCGGGGCCATGCTGGACCGGCGCTTCGATCGGGACGGTGAGCTCGCCGCCCGAGACGAGGTGCTGCGGCTGCGGATCTTTCAGGCGGCCGACGGCGCGGCCGCCTTCGGCATGTTGGGCTGGAAGGGGCCGCACTCGCGGCGCGGGGCGTACCGCCACCGCGCCGAAGCCGAAACCCGCGTCACCGACCCGCATGCCGCCGTCGCGATCCTCGAGCGCGCGGGGTTTGAGGTCACGCTGCGGATCGATCGCACGGTGGAAGTCTATCGATTGGGTGAAGCGGTGCTGCGGCTCGAGTGGTATCCCGCGATGGACGTGCTGATGGAGGTGGAAGGCGAACCCGCTGCGATCGAGGGCGCAATTCCGGCGACGGGGTTGCCGCGGGAGGGCTTCCTCCCGGAGTCGCTGCCGGACTTCGTGCGGCGGTACGAGGCCCGGACGGGGCGCAGCGCCCGCCTCACCGAGCGCCGCGCGTGAGCACCGTCAAGATCCCGATGCCGCTGCGCGTGCCCGAGCTCGCCCCCTCGCTCGGGCGCGTGCTCGTGCCACGGCGCGTGACGGAGCCATGGGTACCGATCGACGACATCCGGGAAGCGCTCGCGACGCGAGTGCTCGAGCTCGGGGGGGAGGCGCGGGCGGCGGCGGAGCGCGAGGACCGCGAGCGGGTGCTGGAGACGGTGAGCCGCCGGGCGTGGCTCGCCGCGTGGGAGCAAGCGGTGCGGCGCGTGGCGGACCGAGTGACTCACGCGCTGGACGGCCGGATCGAGCGGGCCGCGCGTCGGGTGCGGATGCCCCGCCGCCGCTGGCGTCGCCGGCTGCTCTCCACATCCGAGAAGCGTGCGATCGCGGCGCGCCTCACGACGGGCGGGGAGCCCTTCGTCGCTGCACTCGACGCGCTCGACGCCGTCGTCGCCCGGGTGCGGGATGCGACCGTGCTGGACAAAGGAGCGCACGGCGAATGGCAGGAAGCGCTGCGCAGCGCCGCGCGCCGGCTCGAGGCGGCATGGCTCGCCCTCGAGGCGGTGGCAGCCGAGGAGGAGCAGCGCTGGAGCCCGGAACTCGAGACGCTCGAGCGCTGGCGGCCGTCGCTCTGGCCGGTGCTCCTCCTCTGGACGCCACTCGCCGCGGCGCTGGTGTGGCTGGGGCTCGTGCTCGGTGGCTACGTTCCCGCTCCGCTATGGTTGGCCACGCGGCTGGGGTTCTAGGGGTTGCGAAGCGACGAGTGAGCTCCGCCGAATGATGCGGCTCTGGCCGTGAGCGCGATCGGCGTGGGCGTGGATCTCGTGGAGGTCGCGCGGGTGAGCGCGATTCTGAAGGATAAGGGGACCCGCGTGCTCGAGCGGCTCCTCACGCCCGCCGAGCGGGCGTACTGCGAGAGCCGCCCCGATATCGCCACCCACGTCGCGGTGCGGCTTGCGGCGAAAGAGGCCGTCTACAAGGCGCTCCAGGGGAGCGCGGCGGCGCGCGGCATCGGGTGGCGGGAGATCGAAGTCACTCGGGCGCCCGATGGGCGGCCGGACGTGCGTCTCAGCGGTGGCGCGACCCAACGGGCCCAAGCGTTGGGCGTGACGCGGGTGCTGCTCTCGCTCTCCCACACGCACTTAGCGGCCATCGCGATCGCGGTGCTGGAGCGCGACTAGGTGCGCATCCTTGAATTCCCGACAGACGCACTCTAGTATTTGGGGCCCTCATTGAGAATCATTCCCATCTTCCGTAAGCTGTTTGTCAGCTTGCTGTTGAGTGCGTGCGCCGTGACCCGAGCCGCAGGGCAGGCGGGCGACTCGCTCGCCGTGGCGCGTCGCATCGTCGCCGCCACGGCGCTGGCCGCCAAAGAATACGCCGCCGGCGTGGTGCCCCGGGGGGGCCGCGTCACGGCCGCCGCCGAGGTGGACGAGGCGCGCCAGTTCCTCGAGCAGGCGCGCCTCGACGCTCCCGCGCTGCCCGCGCGCGTCCGCGCCGTCGCCGACACGGAACTCGCTCTCCTGCGCGCGATGGTGGAGCGTGCCGCGCCGCCCGATTCGGTCGCCGCCCGGGCGAACGCGCTGGTGGCGCGCATCGCGGCCGCCGCGGGCGGCGCGCTCGACCCCTTCCCGACCCGACCGCCGTCGCTCGCCCGTGGGGCGGCCATCTACGGTGAGCAGTGCCTCCAATGTCACGGCCCCACCGGCCGCGGCGACGGCCCCAAGGCGAAGCAGCTCGAGGGGCCGGCGCCCGCGAGTCTCGCGGACCCGCAGCTGATGCGCAACGCGTCGCCGGTCGACGTCTACCGCAAGGTCACGATCGGGGTCGCGGGCACCGCCATGCCGCAGTTCGAGGAGACGCTGTCGCCCGAGGACCGCTGGGCTGTGGCGACCTACATCGCGACGCTCCGCACGGCGCACGGCGACGAGCGCGAGGGAGAGGGCCTGTATGCCGTGTCCTGCGCCGCGTGCCATGGTGCCGTTGGCGGCGGGGACGGGCCGCTCGCCGCGTCGCTCTCGGTGCAACCGCCAGCGCTGCGCGACCTCGCGATCCAGGGGCGCTTCACCGACGACGACCTCGCGGACCTCATGCTGCGCGGTCGTCCTGGTACGCCGATGCCGGGGTTCGCACGGATGCTCGACCGGCAGAGCGCGGCGAAGCTCGTGGCCTTCCTGCGGGTGCTCCCGACGGCCGAGCGGCAACGGTACGTGGCGTCACCCGCAGCGGCGACCTTCTCGACGGTGCGGCGCCAGGTCGATTCCGCGGTGGCGCTCAGGTCGAGCCAGCTGGCGTTCGACGCCTACCTCACCTTCGAGCAGGTGGAGACGGAGGTACGCGCCCGGAATCCCGCCCTCGCCGGCGAGCTCGAGGACGCGTTCGCCGCCCTGCGCGCCCGTGCCGCCGCCCGGGCAGGGCCCGAGGAGCTGGATGCGATCCACGCGCGCCTGCTCTCCGGGCTCGAGCGCGCGGAGCGGCTGGTCGCGGACCGGGGCTCCGCCGCCAACCTGTTCATGGAGTCGTTCGTGCTGCTGCTGCGGGAGGGGTTCGAGGCGATCCTCATCGTCGCGGCCCTGATGACGTTCCTCGCGAAGGCGGGAGCGGTGGAGCGGCGCCGTCACGTCGCGCAAGGTGCTTGGGCGGCCGTCGGGGCCAGCGCGGCCACGGCCGTGGTGATCGAGGTCCTCTTCCAGGTCACCCCCGGTCAACGGGAGGTGCTCGAGGGCGTCACCATGCTTCTCGCGACGGCGGTGCTGTTCTACGTGAGCTACTGGCTAGTCTCGAAGATCGAAGCGGCCAAGTGGAACGCGTTCGTGAAGAGCCGCATGGAGGGAGCGCTTTCGGCGGGCTCGGGGTGGGCGCTCGCGTCCGTGGCGTTTCTGGCGGTCTACCGTGAGGGCTTCGAGACCATCCTGTTCTACAAAGCGTTGCTCACGTCGGCTGGCTCGGGGGGAGGTGGGGGGGGTGGGGCGACCGCGGTGGTGGGCGGGCTGCTGCTCGGTTGCGCGGCGCTCGTGCTCGTCTACGTCGGCGTCAATCGCTTCGGGCTCAAGGTCCCCCTCAGGCCGTTCTTCGCGATCACCAGCGCGATGCTCTACTATATGGCGTTCGTGTTCGCGGGGAAGGGAATCGCCGATTTGCAGGAGGCGGGGATCGTGAAGACGACGGTCCTCGAATGGGCTCCGCGGATTCCGGTCTTCGGGATCTATCCCACGCTGCAGTCGCTGTCGCTGCAGTTCCTGCTCATCGTGCTGCTGCTGGTCGCGATCGTGTGGCTGCAGCGACACCGGCTCGTGGGCGACGAGGAGCGCAGAAGGCCGTCGTTCCCCTGACGGCTCATTGCACCACGCCCGCGTCGTATACCGCCTTCCCTCCCACCAGGGTCAGCACACTCTCGGTCTTCGGCAGCTCTCCCAACGGCACCGTGAAGATGTCCTGCGACAAGATGGCGAGATCGGCCAGCATCCCCGGCGCGAGGGTGCCCGTTTCGCGCTCGGCGAGCTCCGCGTAGGCCGAGCCGCGCGTGTAGGCGAGCACCGCTTGCTCGCGGCTGAGCGCCTCCGCAGGGTTCATAGGGTGCGTCACGGCGAACATGATGTTGAGGTAGGGATTCATGGGACCGTCGGATCCGAGCGCGATGGGGAGTCCGGCGGCGAGGAGCGAGCGCAGCGGCTGCGCCGCGCCCGCCACGTCGGGCGTGAAGCGTCGATGCATGAGCTCGGGGATGGAGAAGTGCGCGGGGTTCTGCACCACGACAACCCCGAGCCGGCGCGCGAGGGGGAGTAGCTCGGGGGCGAGGAAGTCGCCGTGCTCGATCCGCGGGCGCAGGGCGCGCCACGTCGATTCGGGTGCGGCGGCGGCCAGGGTGCGGAGCAGCACGGTGATCGCCCTGTCGCCCACGGCGTGGACCATCAACTGGTCGCGCGATACGAGCGCCTCGCGGATGATCGCCTGCAGCGTCTCCGGCGGGAAGTCGAGCTCGCCGCGCCACCCCTGCCGATCGGCGTATGGCCGGCGCATCGCCGCGCCCCGCTCGACCGGCGTCCCATCGAGGATGTACTTGGTTCCCGAGACGTCGAGCCTCCCGCCGTGGTCTGCGGCGGCGGTCCGCGTGTCGGCGAGGTCGCGGCCCTCGGGCCGCGTCATCGGGAAGCGGATCACGCGCCAGCGGATCGGCACGTCGGCCGCGCGCAGCAGCGCCACGGCCCGCGCCGTGGTGAGCGCGGTGTTCATGTCCTGCACCGTCGTGATGCCGAAGCGCGCCGCCGCCTCCGCGTACCGCCGGAAGTCGGCGCGGCTGGCACTGTCAGGGACGCTGCTCGCGAGTCGGCGCCGCGCGCTCCACCACGCGTACTCGGTCATCCGGCCGTCCAGCACGCCGCCTCCTGACCCCGGCACCCGCCCGTAGTGGCCGCCCAGCGGATCGGGTGTGTCATGGCCGATCCCCAGGGCGCCGAGCGTCGCGCTATTGAGGATCGCCGCATGACCCGACCAGCTCTCGAGCACCACGGGGTCGTCGGGCACGATGCTGTCCAGCAGAAAGCGGTTGGCGCGCGGGTCGTCGAGCACGCGGTCGCCGACCGTCGCGAAGAGCCAGGTGCCGCGCGGGCGGCGGCGGGCGGCTGCGGCAAGCGAACGCGCGACCTCGAGCAGGCTGCCGTCCCCCGTCGCCGCCGCCAGCATGGTGCCCCGCAGCTCCGGGCCGGGATGGGCGTGAGCGTCGTTGAGACCGGGGATGACAGTGCGGCCGCCGACATTCCACATCCGGGTGCGCGGGCCCGCGAGGCGGCGCAGCGAGTCCGTCGTGCCGACGGCGACGATGCGCGAGCCCCGGATGGCGAGCGCCTCGGCCCAGGGTCGCCCCGCGTCCGCCGTGAAGATCCGGCCGCCGGTGAGTATCAGGTCCGGCGGTCCCGCTCTCCCCCGCGCGCAGCCGGCGAGCGCCAGCGCCGTGAGAGCGACCGCCGGCAGCCGGCGCATCAGGTGGGCTGCAGCTTGAGAGCCGGCGGGGTCGCCAGGACGGCGGCGTCGGGCTGGCGCAGCCGCTGCATCACGTAGATGCCAACCACCACCAGCAGCACGCTGGTGGCCTGGGCCAGGGTGAAGGGGCCGAGCAGGCGGTCGTCTTTCGCGCGCACGAACTCGACTAAGAACCGCTCCGTGCCCGCGAGCACGAGGTAAACGCCGAAGCGCCAGCCGGTGGCGTGCCCGTGGTCCCGCAGCCGCCACAACAGCCAGAAGGCGAGCATCATGAGCGCGGTCTCGTACAGCTGCGTGGGTTGCACGGCGACCAGGTCGGTTGGGTTCGTCCCGGGCGGAAAGGTTACATGCAGCTGTTGCTGCAGGTCTGCGACCCGCGTGGGCGGCAGCCCATCCGGGAACTTCATCGCCCAGGGAAGGGTCGACGGAACGCCGTAGTCGTCGTTCACCAGGAAGCACCCCACCCGCCCGAGCGCGTACCCCAGCGCCAGCGGGGCGGCGGTGAGCTCCATGGTCCAGCGGGCGGGGATGCCCTTGCGCCAGCCGTTGAGCAGCACGCCGGCCACGCCGCCCAAGAATCCGCCGTACCACACGAACCCCCCGCGGCGGAACAGCGCGTCCCACTCGCCCGTGAGCAGCACGTACCAGACCTTGGCGCCGATGATGCCGCCGACGACGGCCGCGAACACGATGTCCGCGGCGTAGTCCTCGTTCATCCGCCGCTGCCGCAAGTCGAGCTGGATCGCCCAGCCCGCCATCAGGAACGCGACCATCATCATGAGCCCGTACCCCGTGATGGTGAGGGGGCCGAGCAGGAACTTGAACGGGTAGATCGTCATGGGTGTGGGGCGTGGGGGGAGGGTGCGGCGATCGTCGGCGCGACCGGCTCCAGGCCGGGCAGGGGCAGGTCGGCACGGGCGTCGAGGGTCCAGTCGCTGCGCTCGCCCCGGCCGAGCCGGTGCCAGCCGGCGCGCGCGATCATCGCGGCGTTGTCGGCGTTGAGGCGTGGGCTCGCCACGGCGACGCGGGCGAGTCCCGCCAGTCGCTCGGCGGCGCGGCTTGCGAGGGCGCGGCTGCAGGCGACGCCGCCGCCCAGTACCGCGGTGCGGCGGCCGGTGGCGCGCACCGCGCGCTCCAGCTTGGTGACCAGCACGTCGAGCACGGCGTCCTGGAACCCGCGCGCCAGGTGCGGCCGGTCGCGCTCGGGATCGTCGCTCGCGCGCACGGCGTGGAGTACGGCCGTCTTGAGTCCTGAGAACGAGAACTCGAACCCCTCGTCCAGCATCGGGCGGGGAAAGGTGAAGCGCGCCGCGTCGCCGCTCTGGGCGAGGCGCTCGATGGCCGGCCCGCCGGGATAGCCGAGCCCGAGGAGCGTGGCGACCTTGTCGAAGGCTTCGCCGGCAGCGTCGTCGCGGGTCGCCCCGAGCAGGCGATACGTCCCCCAGGCGGGCACGTCGAGCAGCAGGGTGTGGCCGCCCGAGACCAGCAGCGCGACGAACGGAGGCGCGAGCTCGGGATCTTCGACGGCCGGCGCGAACAGGTGCCCCTCCATGTGATGCACCCCGACCAGGGCGCGATCGCCGGCGTAGGCGAGTGCCTTGGCGTACACCACGCCCACGAGCAGCGCGCCCACGAGTCCCGGTCCCTGGGTGACCGCCACCGCGTCCACGGCGCCCCAGCCCACGCCCGCCTCGACGAGGGCGCGCTCTACGACCGCGGGGAGGGCCGCGAGGTGCGCCCGGCTCGCGAGCTCGGGGACGACGCCGCCGAACACTTGGTGCACGTCCTGCGACAGGATGACGAGGCTCGCGAGCTCCGGCGCGCGCCCCCCTCCCACGAGTACCGCTGCCGACGTCTCGTCGCAGGAGGTCTCGATCCCCAGCACGACGTCAGCCACGGCCCGTCTTGCGCTTGAGGGCGACCGAGTCGGGCACCGCACGCGCCCGGATCCCGGGCGGCGCCGTCACGGTGAGGCGAGCGTAGCCGCCGGGCCCCGCCTTGCCGACCAGGTGCGCCGTCACGCGCACGCTGTCCTTGGTGAGGGTGTTGACCTTCGACTCCGGGCCGTGCACGGTCACGCTCACCCGCTCGGGAGAGAGCAGGAATCCCGCGAACCCAGACGCGGCGGTCGTGATGGGCACCGCGGCGATCGAGCGCTCGATGATCGCCGCCACTTCGCCCGCGACGCGCACCTCCTTCGGCGCGACGCGCACGACGCCGAGCGGCGACGTGTCGAGCGGGACCGTCCGGAAGAACGGACCGTTGACACTGGAAATGACGGTGGGCAGAGTAGTGATCGAGTCGATGGCGGCGAGGCTCTTCTCCGGCCCCACGACGCGCGCCACGCTCGGCACGATGGAGAGGCCCCGCAGCACGTACCCCGATTCCGCTTCGACGCGCACCAGGGGCACGATCTTCACGTCCTTCTTCCCGACCGAGTCGAGCAGCACGTCGAGGTCGCGCGGCGCGATGTCCGCCACCTGCACGTCCGTCCCCTTCGGGAGGTTCACGTCGGACGGCTGCAGGTGGATGCTCCACACCGACCCCGAGAACGTATCGGGGATCGTCTTACGAATCATGCGCGGGAACGAGCGCAGCTTCAGGATCTCGCTGCCCTTCCCGCTGACGGTGACCGTCACACCGACCGGCTGCTCCCGCACCGAGCGCCCCGGCGGCACGGTGACGGCGAGCCGGAGGGCAAAGCGTTGGGACATGGGCTGCTGCGCGGCCACGGCAACGTACAGCATGACCGCGAAGAAAATCGCCGCGAGCTTGATCGGCCAGTTGCGGGCGAAGAGCTGCCCGATGTTAACGCGCATCGATGAGCTTTCGGATGAGGACCTCGTTCACCGGCCCGTCCCATTCTGCCGCGCCGATCACCTTCTTGATGATGATGCCGTCCCGGTCGATGACGAAGCTCTCGGGGACGCCGGTGGTCTGATAGATCCGCTGGATGGCGCCCGCCTTGTCCTGGAGGATGTCGAAGCCGAGCCCCAGCTCGCGTGCGAACCGCATCACCATGCTCGAGTCGCCGTCGTCGATGCTCACGGCGACGACCGCGAAATCCTGACCCGCAAGCTTCTGGTGGAGCCGCTCCAACGACGGCATCTCGACGCGGCACGGCGGGCACCACGTGGCCCAGACGTTGAGCAGGATGACCCTCCCGCGGTAGGCGGCGAGCGACGCCGGCTGAGCGGTGCGCAGGTTCACGGCACGGAACTCGGGCGCCCGCGACCCGACGCCGACGAGGTCGACCTGGGGCCAGATCTTCGCCGCCAGCGCCACCCCGAAGACCAGCGCCGTTCCGGCCCCGATCCCGATCGTCCACTGCCGCAGCTGCGTCATACGGTCACCAGACAGCGGCGCCGCAGCTCTTGGACCTCGCGGCCGGGGTCGGCGCCGGTGAAGACCGAGTTGCCCGCCACGAAGGTATCGGCCCCGGCTGCATGCGCCGCCGCGATCGTCTGCGGAGTGATCCCGCCGTCCACCTCGAGAAACGCCCGCGAGCCGCGCGCCGTGAGCAGCTCGCGCGCCCGCCGGATCTTTTCATTCGAGGAGGGCAGGTATCCCTGACCGCCGAACCCGGGGTTCACCGTCATGACGAGCAGCAGGTCCAGATCCGCGACGACTTCGTCCGCGAGCGCCAGCGGCGTGCCCGGATTGAGCGCCAACCCGGCGAGCATCCCGCGGTTCCGCACGTGGGCGAGCTGACGCTGCACGTGAATCGTCGCCTCGGGATGGAGCGTAAACACCGACGCGCCGGCCGCGGCGAACGCTTCGATGTACCGCTCCGGCTCGACCACCATGAGATGCACGTCGATCGGCCGGTCGGTGAGCTTACGCAGCGCCTCGATCATGTTGGCGCCAAAGGTCAGGTTGGGCACGAACCGGCCGTCCATCACGTCCACATGCAGCCAGTCGGCGCCGCCTTCCAAGACCTGCCCCACCTGGTCGGCGAGCCTGGTCAAGTCGGCCGCGAGCACGCTCGGCGCGATGCGAATGCCGTTGGTCATTGCGGACTCCGGGCCACGACGATGTCCACCACCGTGCCGGCAGCGGCGAGCGTCCCCGCCGCCGGCCGCTGCGCCACGACGGTGCCGGGGTTCGCGTCGGCGGTGCGGCGCCGCGTCACCGTGCCGAGCGTCAGGCCCTCGAGCTCGAGCCGGGTGCGCGCGTCCGCCTGCGACATGCCGAGCAGGTCCGGCACGGGAATCGTCGGGGCCCCGCGGCTCACCACGACGGTCACGGGCGCGCCCGGCGCCAGCACGGTCGTCGCCGGCGGGCGGGTCAGCATCGCGACCCCGCGGGGGGTCGCGGCTTGCACCGACTCGACCTGGGCCACGGTCAAGCCGGCGGCCGCCACGAGGCGCTGGGCCAGGGCGCCGTCGAGTCCCGCCACGTCCGGTACCGGAATTTTGGGGGGCCCGTCGCTCGCCACCAGGGTCACGCGCAGCCCCGCCGGTGCCGAGATCCCGGGCGGTGGATCCTGCCAGATGACCGTCCCCTGCGGCGCGGTTGGGTGCGGCTCCGATCCGCCGTCCTGGACCTGCAGCCCCGCCTTGCGCAGCTCGGCCGACGCCTCCTGGAGCGACAGACCGAGCACCCGCGGAACGACCTGGTGCCCGTGCAGAATAGGCGCCGGAAAGATGACCAAGTACGCCGTCAGGTACCCGGCGACGAGCGCCGAGACGAGGGCGCTGCCCCACAGCTTGGCGCCGCGGGCGTCGAACCCGGGCAAATGCCACTCGCGGATCGGGGGGAGATGGCGACGGAAGCGCATCAGCGTACCCGCCGCAGGCGCGCCGCGTAGGCACCGTCCATCCCGTGCCGCTGTGGCAGCGACTGGAAGTCGCCCTCCACCGTCAGCAGCTCGGCGGGCACGGTGCCCGCCACCGCGTCGCGCCGGAACTCGTGGTGTCGCTCCAGGAAAGCGCTCACGACGTCGCTGTTCTCCTCCGGCTCGAGCGAGCAGGTCGCGTACACCAGCAGTCCGCCCGGCTGCACCAGGCGCGCGGCCGCCTCGAGCAGTGCCCGCTGGCGCGTCGTGGCGCGCGCAATCGCGCGCTCGGCGATCCGCCAGCGGGCGTCGGGATGGCGCGCCATGGTTCCCGTGGCCGTGCACGGGGCGTCGACGAGCACGGCGGCCAGCGCCCCCGCCGCGAACGGCGCCGACAGAAGATCGGCGACGGTGAGCCGAATTGCCACTCCGGCGCGCCGCGCCGTCTGAGCCAGACGCCCCATCCGGTCGCGCCGCGCGTCGCCCGCGACGACCCGCGCCCCGAGCCGCTCGAGCATGACGGCCTTCCCGCCTGGCGCTGCGCAGGCGTCGTAGACGAGCCCTCCGGGCGGAATCGCGGCGTAGCCGCACACGAGCGCGTGGGCCGGGTCCTGCACGATGAAGCCACCGTCAGGGTAGCCAGGGAACTGCGCGGGATGCGGAATGCGGGATGCGTCGCTTCCCGGAATCACCTGCAGCCCAGCGCCGAACGGCGCATCTTGTACCCCGAAACCAGCGTCCCGGAGCCGGATGCGCAGGGTCTCATTCGCCCAGCCGGCGGGCTGAAGCGTGAGGAGCGGCTTCGTATCGTTCCAGGAGACCAGTCGCTGCGTCTCCGATTCCCCGAATCGCTTCCGCCACCGCGCGACCAACCAGGCAGGGTGCGTCTCGACCACATCTCGCATCCCGCGTCCCGCTTCCCGACTCAGGCTCCGTAGCAGGTGGTTCACGTAACGGGCGGCGCGCTCGCCGGCGATCTCCCGCGCCAGCTCCACGCTCGTCGACACCGCCGCATACGCGGGCACGCGAGCGAGCGCGCGCAGCTGATAGGCGCCGAGTCGCAGGACGTCGTGGACACGAGGATCGGCGGTCGCGAGCGCGAGCACCTGGTCGAGATCGGCCTGGCTACGCAGCACGCCCGCGGCGAGTTGGTAGGCGAGGCGCCGGTCCCGTTCGGCGAGCCCGGGGAGATGTCGGTCGCGCGTCGCCGCGAAGGTGGCGCCGGAGCGCACCGCCTGAAGCATCCGCAGCGCCGCGCGCCGGGCGGCGGTGGCGTCCTTAATCCAGCATCCCTTCGAGCGGCGAGGAGGGCACTGCCACCTCGCGCCGCGGCATGCGTCCCGCGAGGTACGCGGTTCGGCCCGCCTCGACCGCCAGGCGCATCGCGTGCGCCATCGCCACCGGATCCCGTGCGGCGGCGAGGGCGGTGTTCATCAGGATGCCGTCCACGCCCTGCTCCATCGTGAGGCAGGCGTCCGAGGCCGTCCCGACGCCGGCGTCGACGACCACGGGCACCTGCAGCCGCCGCTTGATGGTGCGCACGCTGTACGGGTTGAGGAGCCCGAGCCCGCTCCCGATCGGCGACGCCAGCGGCATCACGGCGGCGCAGCCCGCGTCCTCGAGCCGCAGCGCCGCCACCAGGTCCTCGTTCGTGTAGGCGAGGACTTTGAAGCCTTCGCGGATCAGGATGGTCGCGGCCGCGAGCAGCCCTTGGACATCGGGGAGCAGCGTCTCCTGGTCCCCGATCACCTCGAGCTTGACGAACTCGTTGAACCCTGCCTCACGGGCGAGCCGGGCGTAGCGCACGGCGTCTTCCGCCGTCGCGCAGCCCGCAGTGTTGGCGAGCAGGAAGTACCGCTTGGGGTCCAGGTGGTACAGGACGCCCGCCCGCTTGGTGCGGTCCAAGTCGACGCGCCGCACGGCGACGGTGACGATCTCTGCCCCCGACGCCGCGACGGCGCGGACCATCGTTTCGTTGTCCTGATACTTGCCCGTCCCCACCATGAGGCGCGAGTGGAACGTGCGCCCGCCGATGGTGAACGGCGTGTCGCGGAGCGTCTCCACGGCGGTTGCCATCGGCTCACCCCCCTCCCACGAAATGCACCAGCTCGACCGCGTCCCCCGGAGCCACTCGGACGTCGCCCAGCGCGGGCCGGCGGACGATGGTGCGGTTGTGCTCCACCACGACGGCGCGCGGGTCGAGCTCGAGCGAGGCGAGCAGCTGGAGCAGCGTCACGCCCCGCGTCACCGCGCGGCGCTCCCCGTTCAGCGTGATGTCGATCGTGTCGGTCATCGCGTCAGCTCCTGCGCCATCCTCCGGGCCGTCGTCGCCGGATCGGCGGCATCCCACAAGGCGCGGATCGCCGCCACGCCGTACACACCGGCGGCCCGCAGCTCGGGCACCCGCTGCGGCGTCACGCCGCCGATCGCGATCACCGGAAGCCCGAGCCCGACGATTGCGGCCAGCGGGCCCGGCCCCAATGGATCGTGCGCGGGGTGGGTAGCCGTGCAGAAAACGGGTCCGACTAGAAGATAGTCGGCCCCAGCCGCCTGTGCGGCGCACGCCTCCGGCAAATCGTGGACGGACTTGCCGATCCACCAGGTGGGGTTGAGACGGCGCGCGTGCTCGGGGTCGAGACTCCCACCGGCGAGCTGGACGCCGCCGGCGCCCGCGGCGAGCGCGACGTCGAGGCGGTCGTTAACGAACAGACGGGTAGACGGGTAGACGGATAGACGGATAGCCAGATCGTAGTGCTCGAGTCCGGTGAGCGCGTGGCCGCGCGCGTGGAAAGCCAGGTGCTCGCGGCCCCCGGAGGCGAGCGCTGCCGCGACCGTGTCTACGTCCTGGCGGCGCGCGACCCGCTCGTCGGTGATCGCGTGCAGCCGGGGGAGCGGCGCCGCGTGCGTCACGCGAAGCGCTGGCCGGCCGTGACGCCGCGGCCGCGGACCCAGTCCGCGACGGGCATACGGGCCTTGCCCGCGGGCTGGACCTCTGCCACCTCCACGGCGCCACTCCCGGTCGCGATCAGCAGCCGGCCGTCCGCCGCCAGCACTTCCCCGGGGGGGCCCCGCCTGTCGGACACCTGCACATCGAACAACTTCAGCTCGCGCCCGGCGAGCTCCGTCCAGGCGCCGGGCTTCGGGTCGAGGCCGCGGATGAGGCGCGCGACGCGCTCGGCGGGATCGTCCCAACGGATCCGCGCGGTGTCGCGCGTGAGCTTGGGCGCGTAGGTGGCGCGGGCATGATCCTGCGGGACGGGGCGCAGCGCATCCCGCTCCCACAGCGCGAGCGCCTCGACGAGGGCCTGCGCGCCGATCTCGGCGAGATGTGCGGAGAGCTCCCCGCCGGTTTCGTCCGGCTCGATCGTGTGCGGGATCTGGAGCAGGACGGGCCCGGAGTCGAGGCCCTCGTCGAGCTGCATGATACTGACGCCCGTCTTGGCCACGCCGTTCAGGATCGCCCACTCGACCGGCGCGGCTCCGCGCAGCTCCGGGAGGAGGGACGGATGCACGTTGACCATGCCACGGGGAGGGAGCCGGAGCAGCTCCGGCTTCAGGATATGCCCGTACGCGACCACGACGCCGACATCCGGCGCGAGCTCCCGGAGCCGGTCGAGGAAGCCGCGGTCGGTCGGGCGCTCAGGTTGGAGCACCGGGATCGCCTCCGCCTCGGCTTCCACTTTCACGGGCGGCGGTACGACCTGCGAGCGGGAGCGGCCCTGCGGCCGGTCGGGCTGGGTGACGGCGGCGAGCACGTCGAACCCCTCCCCGAGCAGCGCTCGCAGCGACGGGACCGCGAATTCCGGCGTGCCGAAGAAAACGACGCGCACCTAGAGCTCGCCCGCCGGCTCCGGCGTCACGTCCTTGAGATACCCCGCCTGCCCCTTGCGGGCCTTCTTCCACTTCGCGACCAGCAGATGACGCTTCACGGCGCTCAAGTGATCGAGGAACAGAATGCCATCGAGGTGATCGATCTCGTGTTGCGTGGCGCGCGCCTTGAAGCCGGAGAGCTCGACCGAGTACGGCCGGCCGTCGCGGTCGAGCGCTGCGACGGTGACGGCGAGCGGGCGCTCCACATCGCCGTAGATGTCGGGGATCGAGAGGCAACCCTCTTCGGCCGTCTCGCTGGCGTCGCTCAGCTTGACGATCCGGGGGTTGACCAGCACGAGCGGCGGCGGGAACTCCTCGCCCACGTCGACGACGGCAACTCGCCGCGCGACGCCCACCTGGTTCGCGGCGAGCCCCACGCCTTTGGCCGCGCGCATGGTGTCGAAGAGGTCGTCCACCAGCCGCCGGACCTCGTCGTCCACGGCGGCGACCGGCGTCGCCGGCTGCCGCAGCACCGGCGAGCCCAGCAGGTGGAGCCTCCGGATCGTCACTGCGGCTTCGCCTCGATGGATCGGTTGAGGATGTTGGCGATGTTCGAGCGGACGATGACGAGGCGGGCCTCGCCGCTCTTCACCGTGACCTCGTCGTCCTTCAGGTGCACGACCTCGCCGAGGATCCCGCCGGACGTGAGCACCTTGTCTCCCTTCTGCAGGGAGGCGAGCAGCTGGTCGTGGCGCTGCCGCTGCTTCTTCTGCGGGCGGAGAATCATGAAATAGATGATGGCGAAGACCGCCGCCAGCTGGAACACGAACCAGCCCGCGGCGGGCCCCTGCTGGCCGGAGGGCGTGAAGAGCAGCGCGTAGGATGCGTGCATGGTCAGTCCGATCGGGTGTAGCGGCGGCGCCAATCAGCGGCCCACCGCGGGAAAGTCCCGGCGCGGATCGCGGCGCCCATCGCGCGGGTGAGCCGGATCAGGAACCGGACGTTGTGCAACGACAGCAGCCGGAGCCCCAACAGCTCCTCGGCCACGAACAGGTGCCGCAAATAGCCGCGCGAGAACGTGGCGCACGTCTCGCAATCGCACGTCGCGTCGAGCGGCCGCGGGTCTGCGCGATGCTCGGCGTTGCGGATGTTCACCGGGCCGTCGGGCGTGAACGCCGAACCGTTGCGCCCGTTGCGCGTGGGCGCGACGCAGTCGAACAGGTCGATGCCGCGCGCCACCGCCGTGACGAGGTCCGCGGGGAACCCCACGCCCATAAGATAACGCGGCCAGGAGGGAGGCAGCCGGGGCTCGAGGCCTTCGAGCATCTCGTACATCACTGGCTTCGGCTCGCCCACCGACAGCCCGCCGATGGCGAGGCCGGTCCACTCACCGAGCTCCTGGATCCGCCGCAGACCTTCCTGGCGTAGCCCGAGGTGGGTACCGCCTTGCAGGATGGGCCAGAGCGTCTGGGGGACCGATGGAACGTTGGAACGTGGGAACGATCGTTCCATCGTTCCATCTTTCCATCGTTCCGCCAGCTCCGCGTGCTTCCTGGCGCACCTTGCGAGCCATCCCAGCGTCCGCTCCAGGGCGTCCCGGGCGGTGGTCTCGTCCGCTCCGCCCGGCACCACGTGATCGAACGCCATCGCGATGTCCGCGCCCAGCGTCCACTGGATCTCGGTCGCGCGCTCCGGGGTCAGGTGCCGCCGGCCCCCGTCTACGTGGCTCTGAAACTCGACGCCGTCGTCGTCTACGCGCCGGAACCCTTCGAGCGAAAACACCTGGAAGCCGCCGGAGTCGGTGAGGAGCGGCCGGTCCCACGCCATGAAGCGGTGCAAGCCGCCGAGCCGTTCCACCACGCCTTCGCCGGGGCGGACATGGAGGTGGTAGGTATTCGCCAGCACGAGCTGCGACCCGACGGCCTTGAGGTCGCCGGGCGAGAGTGCGCGGACCGTCCCCTGGGTCCCCACGGGCATGAAGACCGGCGTCTCGACGGGGCCGTGGGGCAGGACGAGGGTGCCGGTGCGGGCGGCGCCGCAGGTGGCGTCGATCGTGAATTCGAACACGCGACTCCTAATGCGGAATGCGGAATTCGGAATGCGGAATGGACGGGCGAGCTTCGATTCCGCATTCCACATTCCGCATTCCGCATTCACATGATCGCCATCGCGTCACCATATGAATAGAACCGGTATCCCTGGGCGATCGCATCCCGGTACGCCCGCATGACGTGCTCGTAGCCCCCGAAGGCGCACACCAACATGAGCAGGGTCGAGCGTGGCAGGTGAAAGTTCGTGAGCAGGCGGTCAACGGTGCGAAACGGGTACGGAGGATGAATGAAGAGCGAGGTCTCGCCCGTTGCGGCGCGAATCGCGCCCCGCTCGTCGGCGCACGCCTCGAGCGCGCGGACCACCGTGGTCCCGACCGCCCAGGTTCGGCCTCCCGCCTCCCGCCTCTGATTGATGGTCGCCGCGGCCTCCTCGCTCACCGCGTACGCCTCGGCGTGCAGCGGATGATCCGCGAGGTTCTCCACCTCGACCGGCTTGAAGGTCCCGGGGCCGATGTGCAGGTCGAGCATCGCCACCGCAGTGCCTCGCGCCCGCACGTGCTCCAGCAGGTGCCGGGTGAAGTGCAGCCCCGCGGTGGGCGCCGCCACGCTGCCGTCGTGCACCGCGTAAACGGTCTGGTAGCGCTCGCGGTCGTCGGGGCGCGGCGGCCGGCGGATGTAGGGCGGCAGCGGCATCTCGCCGTACTTGGCGAGCGTCGCGCCGGCGTCGAGCGCGCCCACGAACTTCACCCGCCGCAGCCCGCCGCCCAGCATTGCGACGATCTCCACCGCGCTGTCGTCCCCGAAGGCGACCCGCCGCCCGGGCTTGAGCTTTCCACCGGGGTGCCCCATCCCGAGCCAGGTGCCATCGGGCAGCGCGCGGACTAGGAGGACCTCTGCTGCGCCACCCGGGCCCCGGGCCCCGCGTCCCGGGACCCGGGTACCGCGCAGTCTGGCCGGGATCACGCGTGAACCGTTGAGGACGAGCACGTCCTCCGGCGCGACGAGGTCGACGAGGTCGCGGAACTGCGCGTGCCGGATCGCGCCGCCCACGCGCTGGAGCACGAGCAGGCGGCTCGCGGCGCGGTCGGGGAGGGGGTGCTGGGCGATGAGCGAGGGCGGAAGCTCGTAGTCGAAATCTGACGTGCGGTGCATGGGATCCGAATGCGGAATGCGGAATGGGGAATGCGGAATCGATGCACGAGCGTCCGCGCGACGGACGTGCTTCAATTCCGCATTCCGCGTTCCGAATTCCGCATTCTCAGTCTAGCCGTCAAACATGGTCGGTTGTTCGGCGCTCCGTGGCGGAGTGAAGCCAAAATGCTTGTACGCGGCTCCCGTGGCGCAGCGGCCGCGCGGCGTGCGCGCCAGGAAGCCGCGCTGCATGAGAAACGGCTCGTACACTTCCTCCAGCGTGCCGGGATCCTCGCCCACAGCCGCCGCGATGGTGGTGAGCCCGACGGGCCCGCCCTCGAACTGCTCGATGATCGTCTTGAGGATGCGGCCGTCCATGTCGTCGAGCCCGAACTCGTCCACATCGAGCCGCTTGAGCGCCTCGCCGGCGACCAGGGCAGTGATCTTGCCGCCGGCACGGACCTGGGCGTAGTCGCGCACCCGCTTGAGCAGCCGGTTCGCGACGCGCGGCGTGCCGCGGCTGCGCCGGGCGATCTCGGCGATGCCCGCCGCGTCGGCGGGCACGGCCAGGATCCCCGCCGAGCGGACCAGGATCTGGGCCAGGTCGTCCGGGGGATAGTACGACAATCGCTCGACCAGGCCGAAGCGCGCGCGCATCGGCGGGGTGAGTAGGCCGAACCGCGTGGTGGCGCCGATCAGCGTGAAGCGCTCGAGCGCCATGGGGATGGTCTGCGCGTGGGGCCCGTCCGCGATGCGCACGTCGACGTGAAACTCCTCCATCGCGGGATACAGGAACTCCTCGAGCGCGGGCCGGAGGCGGTGGATCTCGTCGATGAACAGGATGTCCCCCGGCGTGAGGGACGTGAGGAGGCCGACCAGGTCCCCCGGGCGCTCGAGCACCGGCCCCGACGTGGTGCGGACGTTCACGCCGAGCTCGCGCGCCATGAGCAGCGCGAGCGTGGTTTTCCCGAGGCCCGGGGGCCCGAAGAACAGCGTGTGGTCGAGGGGCTCCTTGCGCTGCTTCGCCGCGTCGATCGCGATCTGGAGCGATTCCTTGACCTTGGCCTGGCCGACGAACTCGTCGAGCCGTGAGGGGCGCAACGCCGCGTCGGTGACGCGCTCGTCGGGGAGCGCCTCGGGGGTGGTGATCTGGGTGCGCGAAGGCGTGGTCATGACGCTGGGGTGCTCACGCCACTCTCTTGCTGTTCGCCGGCCGAGCGCGCCAGCGCACCGGGCGCGCGTCTGCCGCGATCTCGTGACGCACGTGGCAGGTGACGCACTCGTCCACCGCGTGGGTCGCGCCGTCGGGGACGAGTCGCCGGTTGGTCGAGCCGCAGCGTGTGCAGATCCATTCAGCGGTCGTCGCCATCGTCACCCATGGGTGAGCAGTTGCAGCGCACGCCGCACCAGCGTCTCGGTGCTGCCGCCGCCGTCCGCCGCGAGCACGTCCCGCAGCGCGCGGTCCGCTTCGGCGGTGCCGTACCCCAGCCGCTCGAGCGCCTTGCGAGCCGCGTCCGCGGTGCCGTCGGCGGGCGCCGCCGCCGCCCCCGCGCTCGCCTCAAACTCGCCCAGCTTGTCGGCCAGTTCAAGCGCGAGGCGCTCCGCGGTCTTCTTGCCGATGCCGCTCACCGACGACAGCAGTGCGATGTTGCGCTCTTGCAGCGCCCGCGCGCCCCGCTCCACCCCCAGCGCGGACATCAGCGCGATCGCGAGCTTTGGCCCGATGCCGGTGACGCCGATGAGCCGCTGGAAAAACCGCCGCTCTGACTCGTCCCGGAAGCCGTACAGCGCCCAGCCGTCTTCGCGCACCACGAGCTCGGTCGCGAGGCTGACGCTCTCGCCCACGGGCGGCAGCCGCTCCATCACGCCGAGCGGGACGGCGATCTCGTACCCCACTCCGCCCGCCGTCTGGACCACGACGCGGTCGGCCTGTTTGGCGGCGAGGCGCCCGCTGACCTGGGCGATCATCCGGGGCTCACCCGCGGAGGATGTGCGTGAGCGCGACCGCCACGCCGTCCGCCGCGTCCGCGGGCGCCGGGGCCTGCTTCAGCTTGAGGAGCCGGGCCACCACCGCGCCGACCTGGGCCTTGGGCGCGCCGCCCGCCCCGACGACCGTCTTCTTCACGGTCGCCGGCGGGTACTGCGCGATCGCGAGCCCTGCTTCTTCTGCGGCCAGCAGGATCACGCCCCGGGCGTGCCCCAGGACGAGCGTCGTCTGCACGTTCTTGTGGTAGAAGGCGTTCTCGAGCGCCAGGGCGCTCGGCCGGTGACGCGCGATCAAATCGGCGATCTGGACGTGCAACTGGTGGAGTCGGCGGGGGAGGGAGCTCTGGCGCGCGAAGGTGATGACGCCGCATTCGATCAACCGGCCCATGCCCGGCGCCCCGTTCCCGGTTTCGATCACGCCGTAGCCGGTGGCCCGCGTCCCCGGGTCGACGCCCAGGACTCTCACCTCACGCCGTTGCCGCCGCCATCGCCTCGGCGTCGATGTCGAAGTTCGAGGACACCTTCGCGACGTCGTCCAGCGCTTCCAGCTCCTCGATCAGCTCGAGCAGCTTCTTCGCGTCCTTGCCGTCGACCTTCACCGTGCTCTTGGGGACCATGCCGATCTCGGCCGACTGCACGGGGATCTTCCGCTGCTTCAATTGCTCGGTGATCTCGTGCAGCTGGTGCACCGGGCCGGTGAGGAGGAACACGTCGCCGTCGCGCACCAGATCCTCCGCGCCGGCATCGAGCGCGGCTTCCATCGCGGTGTCCTCGTCCACCTTGGTGGCATCCAGGGTGACATGCGCCTTGCGGTCGAACATCCACGCCACCGACTTCGCGGCCCCGAGATTGCCGCCGTAGCGCTGGAAGAGGTGGCGGATCTCCGCCACCGTCCGGTTCGCGTTGTCGGTGGTGGCCTCGATGAAAATCGCCGCCCCGCCCGGCCCGTAGCCCTCGTAGGACACCTCTTCGTACTGGACGCCTTCCAGCTCGCCCGTGCCCTTCTTGACGGCGCGCTCGATGTTGTCGAGCGGCATGTTTTCCGCTTTCGCCGCGTCGATCGCGGTCCGGAGCCGGGCGTTGCCCGCTGGATCCCCGCCGCCCTGCTTCGCCGCGATGGTGATTTCCCGGATCAGCTTGGTGAACAGGGCCCCGCGCCGCGCGTCGGTGACGGCCTTCTTGCGCTTGATCTGCTTCCATTTGCTGTGGCCGGCCATGGGAGCACCCGGTGCCGGTTACCCGTTCCACGTTCCCCGACGGGGCGCCCGGATGCAGCGTGTGACGTGGAGCGGGTAACGCCGCTCAAACTTATAGCTTGACCACACCGCTCCGCCACAGGTAGGATACCGCGCCATGCACCGTCCCTGGTCGCTCCTGGTTGGGCTGATCCTCCTCGCGTCGTGCGAGCGTCCCGGTGAGGGGACGGCGGACCGCGCGCTTGCCGCCGAGGCGCTGAAGGACGTCCTCGCCTTCCCCTCATCCGCGGTCGTGAGCGTGTCGGCCGGCGCGGACGCGGCGCAAGCGGCGTTCACCACGCCCGCGCCCCTCGAGACTGTGGCCGAGTGGTACCGCGTCAACCTCAAGCTGAACGACTGGGTGGTGCAGGGCGA
This sequence comes from Gemmatimonadetes bacterium 13_1_40CM_69_22, assembly GCA_001917665.1. GTDB lineage: Bacteria > Gemmatimonadota > Gemmatimonadetes > Gemmatimonadales > GWC2-71-9 > 20CM-4-69-16. Next base: position 119,430 of record MNEL01000045.1, read on the forward strand.
TCAGGCGATGCCCGACGGTTCGCTCGCGATCTACGCGGAGCGCCGGGGAAAACCGCTGTGGATCACATTACGGCGGAACAGCGGCGGTCCGGGGACCACGTACACGCTCGTGGGCACGCTCCCCGGCGCCGACAGCACCGGGGCTCAGCGATCCGGGTCGAGCATGTCCTCGAACCGCATCCAGCGACGGTAGAAGTAGAGATCGACGAACCCGGTCGGCCCGTTGCGGTTCTTCAGGACCAGCAGCTCGGTCGCGCCCTCCACGCCGTAGCCCGGATGGTACATCTCTTCCCGGTAGATGCCGAGCGCCACATCGGCGTGCTGCTTGATCGCGCCGAGGTGCCCGAAGTCGTCGAGGTTGGGCCGCGCGTTCTCGCGCGCCGCGGCGAAGCGCGACAGCTGCGACACGACGAGCAGCGCCACCTGTCGCTCCAGCGCCAGCGCCTTAAGCCGCTGCAGCACGAGGGCGAGGTCCTCGTCCTGGGTAGTGCGCGTGGTGCCCGCGGGCGTCGGGACCAGCTGGAGGTAGTCCACGACGATGAGGCCGAGCTGGCGCAGGGGGTCGAGGCGCGCCGTGAGCGTCTCGAAGTCCGCGGCGGCGAGCGGGAGAATCGCGAGCGGCAGCCCGCGCAGCCGCACGGCGGCCCCGCCCACCCCGGCGCGCGTCTGGTCGCTCAGCTTGGCGGCGCGCAGCTCGTCCACCGCGACGCGGCCTTCGACGGCGAGCGCCCGCTCCATCAGCCGCTCCTCATCCATCTCTCCCGAGAAGAACGCGACGCCGACCCCGCCCTCCTGCTGCGCGACGCGCAGCGCGATGCCGAGGGCAAGCGCGGACTTGCCCGAGCCGACGTCCCCGCCCAGCACCACCAGGTCGCGGCGGCGAACCCCCCCGCCCAGGATCCGGTCGAGCGAGGGAAAGCCGGTGGGAACTGTATCCCCGGAGATCTCCCCCGGGCGCTGTTGATCGACCCGCTCGACGAGCGACTCGAGTGAAGGACGGCGTTCGAGGCGGCGTGGCGGCATGGCTCTCCTGTTCGTCGACCCGTCTATCCGTCTATCCGTCTAGCCCTATAGATGTATGCGGGCCGACCGGGCGGCAACCGCGACGGCGTCGCCGGCGTCCGACCCCAGCACTTCCCGGGCGGGGGCGACGAGCTGCGACAGGACCAAGGCGGCCGCTGCGGGGGTGGCCGGCTCGAGGTGGTGCCGCGCGGCGGCGAGCGCCCGCTTGAGGGGCGTCGGGAGGGCGAGGCTCGCGAGCCGGGACTCGAGCGCCTGCAGCCGGCGCCGGTGGTTCTTGGCCGACACGGCGCGCGGTGGCAGCAGCGACTCCGCGGCGCGCAGCACCAGCCAGAGCGCGAACAGCCCGTCGCGCTTCGGGCCGCGCACCGCCGCGCCGACGAGCGCGAGGAGCCGCCCTTCCGCCGGGGTCGTGGCCTGGATCACGCCACGAGCCGCGCGACGGCGGCCGCCACGTCGGCCGGAGTGAGCTCGCCGAGACAGCGGTGATGGCCGAGCGGACACGTCGCGGTGCCGGTCGCGGAGCAGGGGCGGCAGGCCAGATCCCGCTGCAGCACGGCGGTGCGCGCGCGGTAGGGGAAGAACCCGAACTGTTCGACCGTCGGCCCGAACAGCGCGACCACGGGCGTCCCGACGCCGGTCGCCATATGCATCACGCCCGTGTCGCCCGAGACCGCCACCGCGGCGCGCGCGAGCAGGGCGCCGGTCTCCTGCAGGGAGAACTCTCCCGCAGCGCTCGCCGCCGCGTCGCCCGCGACGAGCTGCTGGGCGAGTCCGCGGTCCTCCGGGCCGCCGATGACCACCGGCCGGTAGCGTCCCGCTCGCAGCTGCTCGATGAGCGCGCTCCAGTGGGCGATGGGCCAGCGCTTGGTCGCGTGGGCCGCGCCGGGGGCGAGCGCCGCGAGTCGTGCGTCGGCGAGCCCGCGCTCGCGGAGCCACTGCGCCACGCGCTCGGTCGCCCCGCGGCCCAGGCAAAATTCCGGTGGGGCGCCGTCGGGGTGGGTGTCGAGTCGGGCGGCGGCCTCGAAGTAGCGTTCCGCCACCGGGACGCGCACGCGGTACGCATCGAGCTTCGTGGCGATGAGCAGCGTCCGGGCCAGCTTGCGCTTGCGGTACCCCGACCAGCGGCAGCGGACCAGGAGGCGCAGCGCGGCGCTGCGTACGCTGCCGTGCAGGTCGAGGCCGTGGGTCGGGGCGAGGGCGGAGAGCCGGCGGGCAAGGTGGCGGATCGGCTCATCGGGCTCGAGGGCCACCACCTCGGCGAGGTGGGGGTTGTCGGCGACGAGCGGGGCCATGGCCCGCTTCGTCACGTAGACAAGCTTCGCCTCCGGGTGGCGCCGGGCGAGCGCGCGCACGAGCGGCGTCGTCAGCACGATGTCGCCGATGGAGCTGAAGCGCACCAGCAGGACGCACAGCACGGGGCCGAAAGCTACGATCGCGTTGCCGTCGTTCGCCAGTCGCCATTAGCTTTCGCCCATGCCGCGACCGAAGAGCATCCTGTGGGTGGACGACGAGATCGAGGCGCTCGCCCCACACCGCCGCTTCCTCGAGACCCAGGGATTCACGGTGGCATCGGCGGCCCACGGCGACGACGCCCTGGCGATGTTGCGGCGCCAGCCGTACAGCGTGGTGCTGCTTGACGAGCAGATGCCCGGGCGGCGCGGCTTGGAGCTCCTCCCCGAGATCCGCGCCATCGATGCGGGCGTGCCGGTCGTGATGGTGACCCAGAGCGAGGACGACGGGACGCTGCGCGACGCGATCGGGGTCGAGGTCGACGATTACCTCGTCAAGCCCGTGCACCCGCGCCAAATCCTCTCTGTCGTGACGCGACTGCTCGAGGGCGATCGCATCCGGCAACAGCGCCTCGCTCGCGACTTTGTGGCGCGCTTCCGCGAGCTCGAAGGGCGGCGCGGCTCGGCGCTCGCGTGGCGCGAGTGGATCGAGTTCGTGGTCGAGCTGTCGCGCTGGGAAGTCCGTCTCGCCGCCGCGAATGAGCCCGGCCTCTCGGAGGCGCTCCACGCGCTGCAGACGAGCCTGCGCAAGGATTTCGCGGGGTACATCGCCCGCCAGTATCCCCGCTGGCTGGCAAGTCCCGAGGGCGACCGCCCGCCCCTCTCGGTGGACGTGGGCGCCGAGTTCCTCGTGCCGGTCCTCAAGAACCAGGGGCGGGTGCTGTTCATCGTCGTCGACTGCCTGCGGCTCGACCAGTGGCACGCGCTGCGCGACCTCGTCACGCCGCTGTTCGACGTCGAGGAGTCCCACTACTACAGCATCCTGCCGACCGCGACGCCCTTCGCGCGCAACGCTATCTTCTCCGGCCTGTTCCCGATGGAGATCGCCGCGCGGCATCCTGACTGGTGGGGCCAAGCTTCGGACGAGGAAAGCCTCAACGCCCACGAAGCCGAGCTCCTGACCGAGCAGCTGCGGGAGCTCGTGGGAACGCCCGTGCCGGTGCGCTACGAGAAACTCTTCGGATCGGCCGACGGCGGCGAGCTGCTCCGCCGGCTGCCGGCGCACTTGGCCCAGGACGGCGTGACCGCACTCGTCTTCAACTTTATCGACCAGCTGACGCACGGACGCTCCGAGAGCGCGATTCTCTACGAGGTGGCGCGCGATGACGCCGCGCTGCGCAGCCTCACCCGCACCTGGTTCGAGCGCTCGCCGGTGCGCGCCGCGCTGCTCGAGGCGGAGCGGCGCGGCGTCACCGTGCTGCTCACCACCGATCACGGCTCGATCCACTGCGAGACGCCAGCCACCGTGTACGCCAAGCGGGACGCCACCGCGAACCTGCGCTACAAGTTCGGCGAGGACCTGCGGAGCGAGGACCCGGAGGCCGCGATCGCCGTCGAGGACTTGAAGTCCTTCGGCCTCCCGGGGATGGGTCTCGGCGTACGGTTGCTGCTCGCCGCCGGCGATCGGTTCTTCGTGTATCCGACGAAGCTGCGCGAATACCAGGCCCGCTACCGCGGCTCGTTTCTGCACGGCGGCGTGACCCCCGAAGAGGTGATCCTCCCGGTGGCGCTGCTCACGCCTCGCAGCCGCGCGGCGGGGCGGGCGGGGCCGGTGGGGCCGGGGGGGCCGGGGGGGCGGGGGGGGCGCGCTAGATGGGCCGCAGCGCCCGCGTCCTCGGCCTGCTCCGCCCCTACAGGTTTCTCTTCGCCGCCAACATCGCCGCCACGCTGGTGGCGTCGCTCATGGATGGGGCGACGTTCGTGCTGTTGATTCCCTTCCTCCGCGCCTTGTTCAAGCTGCAGGCGTTGCCGCCGACGGGCTCCTCCGCGGTGGAGCAGGTGCTCGGCCGGGTCGCCGGGCCGCTGCTCACGGTGGGGGCGCCCGAGGTGGCACTGCGCAACGTGGTCCTGGTGCTCCTCGTCGCGCTCGTGATCAAGAACGCGGCTGCCTACGCGGCCGCGATGAGCAGCGTGGCGATCGAAGAGGGCGTGGTGCGCGACCTGCGGGTCCGCCTGTTCCGCCACCTCCAGAGCCTGCCGCTCGGGTTCTTCCAGCGCACCAAGGGCGGCCAGCTGCTCGCCCGCATCATCAGTGACACCGATCAGGTCAAGACCGCGGTCACCGCGGCCCTCGCCTCGTTCCTCCGCAACGTGAGCCTGATCCTCGTGTACCTCGCGATCCTCATCGGCCTCTCCTGGCGGCTCGCGATCATCACGCTGGCCCTCGCCCCGGTCCTCGTCTTCACCATCCGCCCGCTCGTCGCGCGGGTGCGGCGCCGCTCGCGTGAGCAGGCGGACGACCGCGGCGAGCTGACGAGCCTCGTGAGCGAGATGGTGGCGTCGGTGAAGCTGGTGCGCGCCTATGTCGCCGAGGCGTTCGAGGTCGAGCGGTTCCAGCGCCTCGCCAACCGGTACCGCAAACGGGTGCTGCGCGCGCAGGCCGCGTCGACCCTGACAAGCCCGGTGAGCGAGATCTTCGCCGGCATGGTCATCGTGCTGATCCTCCTGGTGGGGACGCGTCTCGCGCTGGGGGCGTCGGCGTCGCTGCGGCCCGAGGTGTTCATCGCGTTCATCTTCGTCGCGCTGCGGCTCATGTCGCCGATCAAGGCGGTGGCGCAGTACCCCACGATCATGGGGGGCGCGGTCGCGGCGGCCGACCGCTGCTTCGAGGTGCTCGACGTCCCGGCGGACGAGGGCGACCGGCCGGGCGAGACGCCGGCCCGCTTCGGCGACTGCATCGAATACCGCGGCGTGACGTTCTCCTACGACGGCGAGGCTCCGGTGCTGCGCGACGTGGACCTCGAGGTGCGGCGTGGTCAGGTCGTCGCCATCGTGGGGCCATCGGGGGCGGGGAAGACCACCCTCGTGGACTTGCTGCCGCGCTTCTACGAGCCGACGGGCGGCCAGATCCTCATGGACGGCGTGCCGGTCACCCGCTTCACCCGGCGCAGCCTGCGGGCGTTGATGGGGATCGTGTCGCAGGAGACCGTGCTGCTCAACGACACGGTGCACGCGAACATCGCGTACGGCCGTGGGGGCTTCACGCTCGAGCAGGTACGCGCCGCCGCCCAGGCCGCGAACGCGGACGAGTTCATCGCCCAACTCCCGCAGGGCTACGACACGCTGTTGGGCGAGCGCGGCACCCGGCTCTCCGGCGGGCAGCGTCAGCGCATCGCGATCGCGCGGGCCCTGCTGCGCGACCCGCCGCTCCTGATCCTCGACGAGGCCACCAGCGCCCTCGACACCGAGTCCGAGCGGCTCGTGCAGGAGGCGATCGACCGCCTGATGGCGCACCGCACGGTGCTCGTGATCGCACACCGCCTCGCGACGGTGCGCCACGCGGACCTGATCGTCGTGCTCGCCGACGGCCGGCTGGTCGAGCGCGGCACGCACGACGGGCTGTTCGCGGCGGGGGGGCTGTACCGCCGCCTGTACGACCTGCAGTTCCGCGCCTGAGATGCTCTCGGGCTTCACCATCGTCCGCAACGCCGTCAGCCTCGACTACCCGATCGTCCCCGCGATCCGCTCGATCCTCGAGATCTGCGACGAGGTCATCGTGAACGTGGGGCAGTCGGCGGACGGGACGCGGGACCTGGTCGCGGCGGTGCGCGATCCGCGGGTGCGGATCATCGACAGCGTCTGGGATTTCTCGCGCGGCTCGGGCGTGCTGGCCCAGGAGACCGAACGTGCCATGCGCGCGTGCCGCGGGGCGTGGGGGCTCTACATCCAGGCGGACGAGGTGCTGCACGAGACGGGCGCGGCGATCCTGCAAGAGCGCGTGCGGGCGTGCGACGGCGACCTTCGGGTGGAAGGTCTGCTCGTGGACTACCGCCACTTCTACGGCGACTTCGACACCGTCGCGACGAACCGGCACTGGTACCGCCGCGAGGTACGATGCGTGCGGCTCGACCGGGGTATCTGCTCCTACCAGGACGCACAGGGCTTCCGCGTCGGGTCCGGACTGCGGCGGGTCCGGGCGCGGGCGACCGGCGCGCAGATGTTCCATTACGGCTGGGCGCGCGCACCGCAGTCGCTGACGCACAAGCTCGTCGTGTCGAAGGAGATCTTTACCGAGGCCGCCCGGCAGCTCGAGCGCCGCGCGGAGAGCCGGCGGGGCCTCGAGTGGACCCCGTTGCTGCGGCGGTTCGACGGCCCGCATCCGCGCGTCGCCCAGGAGTGGATCGCGGCGCGACGGCGGGTGCCGTCGGCGCCCAGCGTGGCGCCGCCGCGGTTCCGGCTCGAGCACCTGCGGTTGTACGCCTCGGACTGGATCGAGCGCCTCACCGGTGCCCGGGTCTTCGAGTACCGCAACTACGTTGAAGTATGAGCGCGCACGCTGCTGCGTTCGCGGGGCTGCGCGTGGTGCTGGTGGCGGCGTTCAATCCCCGCTATCACCGGAGCGGGCGTGCGCTCGGCCGGGCCCTCACCGAGCTGGGCTGCGAGGTGCGCCAGTGTGAGGAGCGGCTGCGCGGGCTGAACGCCGTGCTGCGTCGCCCGCTCGCCGCCCGGCTCGGCGCATCGCTCCGGCGCGCCCGGGCGGACCTCGTGCTCGTCTTCAAGGGGACCAAGCTCGAGCCCGCCGACGTCGCGCAGCTCAAGCGGCGGTTCGGCGGCCGGTGGGTGAACTGGTTCCCCGACGACCCCCACCAGCTCGCCGTGTCGCTCGCCCTAGGCCCCGCCTACGACTACTTGTTCACGCACGACAGCTCGAGCCTGGAGCGCCATCGCCGTGCTGGGACGCGCGCCGCGTACCTCGCGTTCGGCTGCGACCCCGCGTACCACCGGCCGCTCGACGGCGGCGCGCCCTGGCGGGCGCCCCTCGTGTTCGTGGGTTCGCGCGACGCGGCGCGCGAGCGGGTCCTCCAGGAGCTCGCCGGGCTGGGCCTCGTAGCGTGGGGCCCGGGGTGGCCGAACGGGCCCGCGTACGGCGACGACTTCGTGCGCGCGCTCTCGGGAGCCGCCGTCGGGCTGAACATCCACCAGCATTTCGGGGAGGCGGGCGACCCGGCCCGCTACGGCAGCGGCGCGAACATGCGGGTGTTCGAGCTCGCTGCGATCGGGACGCCCCAGCTGTCGGATGCGCGGGGTGACATCGCCCGCCATTTCGTGGCCGATCGCGAGATCGTGCTGTACGGGAGCGCGGACGAGCTGCGCGAGCGGGCATGGTGGTTGTTGGAGGATGATGCCGCGCGCCGCGCGCTCGCCGCCGCGGCGCGGGGGCGCGCGCTGCGGGAGCACACGTGGCGGCACCGGCTGGAAGAGCTGCTGACGGTCGCGCTGCGCTAAGCGGCGGCCGTGGGCCGTCCCGGCGGCAGCTTCCCCGTGTCGAGCAGGCAGCGGTACATCCGGACGTATTCCTGCGCCATCACCAGATGGGTGAACTGCCGCTCGGCGAGCGCGCGGCACGCCTGGGGACTGCGCGTGTGGATCGTCTGCGCCGCGGCGATCATCGCGTCCATCGTATCGCACAACGCACCCACCTCCGCCGTGATCAGCTCGGGGAGCGCGCCGCGGTGTGTCCCGAGGACCGGCGTCCCCGAGAGCAAGGCCTCGATCGTCACGAGACCGAACGGCTCGTCCCACTGCGCCGGATTCCACAAGCAGCGCGCCCGCGCGAGCAGCGCCGCTTTCTTGCGGCCGTCCACCTCGCCTACGTACTTGATCGCCCCGGTGAAGCTCGGCCGCCAGCCGCCCGCGAGGACCAGCCGGTGGCCGGTGTGCTTCGCCGCTTCGACCGCCCAGTGGTAGCCCTTCGCGCTGTGCAGCTTGCCGAGGAAGAGGTCGAACTGCTCCGCCCGCTTGGGAAACCGGCGGAAGAAGTACTCCGCCGGATCGAGCCCGTTGTAGACGAACACCTCGCTGCCGTGACGGCGGGCGTGGTCGCGCGACAGAAAAACCGTATTGGGGTGGAGCGGGGAGCCGGGCTTGAGGTTGTGGTGGAACGTCTGGATGAACGGCAGCGCGGCGGGGCCGTGCTTGAGCGCGAAGTGCGTGTGCAGCAGCTCGGCGTCGTCGGGGACATAGCGCGCGAGCTCCGCGGGGTCGCCGAACTTGCGGGCCGGAACCTCCACCAGCTTTGCTTCCGTCACGCGCGAGCCCGGCGGCGCGAGCAGGGTGATCCGATGCCCCAGCGCCGCCAGCCCGCGGACCAGTGCCACGACCACGCGCTGCGGGCCGCCGTACCCTTTCGCCGGCAGCTGCTGATGGGAGGCGACGACGACGTGCATCGGCGACATAAGATAACTAGCTTCGCCCCATGACAGGCGGGCCACTCACGATTCTCCAGCTCACGCACCAGGGCGGCCCCGCCGGCTCCACCCAGTCGATCTTCAATTTGAGTCAGTACCTCGCTCGCCGCGGACACCGCGTGCTGGTGGGCTGTCGGGAGGACGTGCTGTTGGCGCGGCTCGCGCGGGATGCCGGGCTCCCCGTCGTCCCGCTCGCGTTCATGCCGCGGGCTGTGCTCACGGGCGCCCTGAGGGACGTGCTAGAGCGGGAGCGCGTGGATGTAGTCAATGCCAACGCCACCCTGGATCGCCGCGCACTCACGTGGCTGCGCTGGCGCGGCCGGCTGCCCCAGGCGTTCGTCGTCACCCGCCGGACGATGCCGCTGACCTCGCCCGCCGAGCTCCTGCCGGTCGGGTGGACGGCGGACCGCACCATCGCCGTGAGCGGGGCGGTCGCGCGCGCGCTGCGGCGGCGCCTGCATCCCGGGGCCCGGCTCCGCGTCGTGCCGAACGGGATCGCGCTCGAGCGCGTCGACGCGCCGGTGCCGCCCCACGACCTCGCGGCCGCGCGCGCGGCGCTCGGCGACCCGGGCGGGCGGCCCGTGGTGGCGATCGTCTCGCGGCTCAAGGATCAGCACATCGTGCTTCAGGCGCTCCCCAGCGTCGAGCGCGGGGTCGTCGTGGCGTGCGTCGGGGTCGAGCCGGACCACCGCCTGCGCGCCCTGGCGCAGTCGGTGCCAGCCCGCCATCGCGTGGTGTTCGTGCCTCTCATCGATCGTCCGCTCGCCTTTTATCACTTGGCGGCCGTGGCCGCCTTGCCGTCCCGGATGGAGGGACTGTCGCAGGCCTTGCTCGAAGCGATGGCGCTCGGGCTGCCGGTCGTGGCGTCGGCCGCGGGCGGCAACCTGGATCTCGTCCGCTCCGGCGAGACGGGGCTCCTGGTCTCGCCGCTCGATCCGGCGGCGTGGGCGGAAGGGCTCGAGCGCCTGCTCGCTGACGGCGCGTGGACGCGCCGGCTGGCGCAGGCCGGCCGCACGCTGGTGCGTCGCGAGTTCACACTCGAGCGGACCGCGGAGCGCACCGAGGTGGTGTACCGCGAGGCGCTCGCGCGCCGTGCTTCCGGGAGATTGCTCGCGGCGGCAACGCCCCGTTAGCATTCCGGGCGTGACCAGTCTCCTGCTGGCACAGGACTTTCCGCCGATGGGCGGCGGTATCGCCCGCCTGCAAGGCGAGCTGGCCCGGCGCTACCCGCCCGGCGAGCTGATCGTCTCGACGCCGCAGGATCCCGATTCGGCCGAGGTGGACGCGCAGTTCGGCGGCGCGGTCGACCGCCTCCCGATCGGGCGGCGGCGCACCAAGTCGCTCCCGGGGCTGCTGCTCTGGTCGCGCCGCGCTGCGAGCCTGGCGCGCGAGCACCGAGTGCGGTTCGTGTATTGCGGCAACGTGAAGCCGGCCGGCTATCCCGCCCGTTGGGTGTACGAGCGCACCAGGAGCCCCTACTGCATCTTCCTCTACGGCGCGGACCTCCTGAGCGAGCAGCACAAATACCATCACTCGCGGTTGAAGCGCCGCTCGTCGCGCGCGATTCTGGGCGGCGCCGCCGCCTTGGTCGCCATCTCCAACTGGACGCGTGACCTCGCCCTCACCGTGCTGGGCGAGCTTGGCCTCGATGGTCACGGCCAGCGGCTCCGCGTCGTGCACCTCGGCACCGATCCGGCCCGCTTCCGCCCCGGGGTCGATGCCGCCGAGCTGCGCCGCCGTCTGGAGCTGCCCGATGGGCGGGACGGCGCGCGCTGGCTGCTCACCGTGGCGCGGCTCGAGCCGCACAAGGGCATCGACACGGTGCTGCAGGCGCTGCCTGCGATCCTCGCGCGCGCCCCCGACATCCACTATGCCGTCGCCGGGGCGGGCGCAGCGGCCGAGCGCGAAAAGCTCGAGAGGCTCGCGGGCAAGCTGGGCGTGGCCGAGCGCGTGAGCTTCCTCGGCGAGGTGAGCGAGCGCGATCTTCCCGCGCTCTACAGTACGGCGGCGGTATACGTCGGCGCCTCGCGCCGCGCCGAGCGGATCGGAGTCGAGGGCTTCGGCATCTCGCTCGTCGAGGCGTCGGCCTGCGGGCTGCCCGTGGTCGCGGGCAACTCGGGCGGTGTGCCGGACGCGGTGCGCGAGGGGGAGACGGGCTTCCTCGTGCCGCCGGAGGATCCGGCCGCATTCTGCGACGCTATCTGTCGCCTGCTGGCGGACGACGCGCTCGCCCGGCGCGTGGGGGCTGCGGGCCGGCGCGCCGTCGAGACCTATTACAACTGGGACCGCGTGGTCCGGGACCTGCGCGCGATCGAAGCGGAGGTGGTAGCGCGGTAGCTTGGGAACCACCCTCCTGCTCGCCTTCAACTTCCCGCCGCTGGGCGGCGGCATCGCCCGCTGGATGGGCGAGCTGGCGCTGCGCTATCCGCCACGCTCACTCATCGTGTCGACCGGGCGGCACGCGGGGAGCGAGGAGAGCGACCGCCGCTTCCCGCAGCCGATCGATCATGTAGGCCTTCGCGCCACGCGGCTCCGCACCCTCAACGGGCTCGCGCTCTGGACCGCGCGAGCGAGCACGCTGGTGCGGCGCGCGCGACCCGGCTTCGTCTGGTGTGCCGAGCTCAAGCCGGCGGGGTACCCGGCGCGCTGGCTGCGCGCGCGCTACGGCCTCCCGTACGGCGTGATCGTGCACGGGACGGAGCTGCTGCTGCTCCAGGCGAAGATGGGCCGCTCCCGCTTCAAGCGGTGGACGGCGCGGGAGCTGCTCGGCGGCGCGTCGGTCGTCGTGGCGAACAGTCGCTGGACGGCCGACCTCGCCCGCTCGGTGCTGGGCGCCCTGGGCCGCCGCGCGCTCGCCCGCGACGTGCGGGTCGTTCCGCTCGGCACCACGCCCTCGCACTTCCGGCCGGGCATCGACCCCGGGGCGGTCCGCGCGAAGTACGGGCTCGACGGGGGACCGTGGCTGCTCACCGTCTCGCGACTCGACACGCACAAGGGGATCGACACCGTCATTCGGGCCCTCCCCGCCGTGCGCGCCGCGGTTCCGGCGGCCCGCTACGCGGTCGCCGGCGTCGGATCGCGCCGGGCGCAGTTCGAGCGGCTGGTGGCGGACCTCGGGCTGGGAGAGGCGGTGCGGTTTCTCGGCTTCGTCGGGGATGACGACCTGCCCGCGCTATACAACGCGGCCGACCTCTATGTGGGTGCCTCGCGCCGCTACGATCTCCTCGCCGAGGGCTTCGGCATCGCGCTCGTCGAGGCGTCGGCGTGCGGCCTCGCGGTGGTCGGAGGGCGCTCGGGCGGCGTCCCGGACGCGGTGCGCGACGGTGAGACGGGGATCCTGGTCGATCCGGACGATCCCGCGGCGGTCGCCGCGGGGATCACACAGTTGCTCGCGGACGCGGGCGTGCGCGGGCGCATGGGCGCCGCGGGCCGCCGGGCGGTCGAGACGTACTACAACTGGGACCGCGTGGCGCGGGACCTCATCCAGATTGACGCCGAGTTGCGGCGGGAGTCGCCGCCGGCCGCGCGCTGATGGCGTAGGTGGGGCAGTGCCGGATGAACTCCCCGTCGACGGGCGACCACTCCTGCTCCGGCCGCGTGACGACCGCCTTCCCTTGCGCGTCGAGCACGAACATTCCGGGGGGTGCCTGGACCAGGCAGGCGCCGCAGCCGATGCACCGCTCCCGCTGCACGCGCACGATGACCCCGCGCTTTGGGTAGACGCCCCCATCTCCCGGCTGCGGCCACTCGTCGGGATGGTCGAGCGCCGCCGCGGTGGCGCGGTAGCCCTCCTCGACCACCTCGCGCAGGTGATCGAACGAGAACGGCGAGATGTGCTCGACGCGCGGATGCACGTAATAAATGGGCGGCGTGCCCCAGGAGCGCAGCCGCAGCTCGAGCAGCGACTGCATGGCGATCTCGGTCGCGCGGGCGAACACCGACGCAAACCCCTCGTCCTGCACGTCCGCTCGGAACGCGTTGGACGCCGACACGTCGACTGCGAGCACGACATCGGCGCCGAGCACGAGTGCGGTCCCCACAGGGAGGTTATCGACCGTGGCGCCGTCGACATAGAAGCGGCCGCGGATCTCCCGCGGCGGCAGGAAGCCGGGCAGCGCGCACGAGGCGAACACGGCCTCCCGCACGGGGATCTCGTCCAGGCCTTCGAGGCCCCAGAAGACTTGCATCCCGGAGTTAACGTCCACGGTGTTGACCACCAGCGGATGGTCCAGCTCGTGGAACGTGATATCGCCGACGAGGCGCTCGAGCAGCGTGTCGAGCGGCTCGCGCCGGAACAGGGCGGGGGAGCGCATCCGTTTGAACGCCATGTCGGCGTGCGCGACGGCGAAGATGTCCTTGCGGCGCAAGTTGACCGCGATCTCGCGCAGCTCGGCGACGCTGTGGCCTGCCGACCACGCCGCGCCCACGAGCGCGCCCACGCTCGACCCGACGATGTGCGTCGGCAGGAGGCCGCGCTCGGTGAGGGCCTGGAGCACGCCGATGTGCGCGAGGCCTTTCATGCCGCCGCCGCCGAGAACCAGACTGAAGCGTGTGTCGCTCTTCAAGGGATCGCCGCTTGCCCGGAAGGTGAGCGTCCGAGTAACGTAGTCGTGGCCCCTATGCCCGCGCTACTCATTCACCAGCGCATCGTCCGGAGTCGCTGGGCGATGGCCGGCCTCGCCGTGGTGACGGCGCTCACCCTCGTCGCGCTCGCGGCACCGTGGCTCGCACCCGGTGATCCCTATCGTGGCGCGTTGTCGCACGGCCTCCGGCCGCCGTCGGGCGCGTTTCTGCTCGGAACCGACGCCCAGGGGCGGGACGTGCTGAGCCGCGTGCTGTTCGGCGCCCGGCTCTCGCTCGCCGTCGGGCTCGGCAGTCAGGCTATCGCGCTCGCGGTCGGAGTGGCGCTCGGGCTCGTCGCCGGCTTTTACGGGCGCTGGGCCGACGCCCTGCTGATGCGCATCGCCGACGTCACACTTGCCTTCCCGTCGCTCCTCTTGCTCATCGCCATCGCCGCCGCGGTGAAACCGTCGCTGCCGGTCGTGTGCGTCGTGATCGGAGTCGTTGGCTGGGCGGGCATGGCGCGCCTGGTGCGGGGGCAGGTGCTCGTGGTGCGCGCGCTCGATTACGTGCAGGCGGCGCGGGCGCTGGGTGCCTCGGACGCACGCCTGGTGTCCCGCCACATCCTCCCGAACGTGCTCGCGCCGGTGATCATCGCGGCCACGCTCGGCGTCGGCGGGGCCATCATGGCGGAGGCGGCGCTGTCGTTCGTAGGTCTCGGCGCGCAGCCGCCCACCCCGTCATGGGGCGCGATGGTCGCGGAGGGGCGCGACCTGTTGCGCGTGGCCCCGTGGGTGTCGCTCTTCCCCGGGCTCGCGATCGGCGTCGCGGTGCTGGGGTTGAATCTGCTGGGCGACGGCTTGCGCGACGCGCTCGACGTACGGGCATGACCGACATCGCGTACCACCCCACCCGCCTCCGGGCGCTGCGCGACACGTTCCGGGCGCTCCGCGCCACCGAGTTCCCCTGGACCGCCGATACCGTTTACTTGAACAACGCCTCCATCGGCCCCATCCCCGAGCGCACCCGTCGCGCCCTCGACGAGTTCACTGCCAAGCGCACAGCGCCGCACCTCCTCCCCGACCGGGAACTCCAGGCCGGCCTCCAGGCGGCGCGTGAGGCGGTCGCGCAGCTCATCAACGCGGAGCCGCGCGAGATCGCCCTCGCTACCAACACGAGCCACGGGCTGAACCTCGCGGCGCGCGCCCTGCCGCTGACGCCGGGCGACGTGGTGCTGGTATCGGATCGCGAGTTCCCCGCGAACGTGTATCCCTGGCTGCGCCTCAAGAAGCAGGGAATCGAGGTCGAGCTCGCCCCGTGCGGGCCGCAAGGCTGGCCGGACGAAGACTACTTGGTCGAGCGACTGCACGATCCGCGCGTGCGCGTCCTCGCGGTGTCGTTCGTGCAGTTCTCCAATGGGTACCGCGCCGATCTCGACCGCCTCGGCGCCGCGTGCCGCGCCAACGGCACCTTCCTCGTGGTGGACGGCATCCAGGGCGTGGCGAACTCCCCGCTCGACGTGCGCGAGACCGCGGTCGACATCCTGGCGTGCGGCGGCCAGAAGTGGCTGCTCTCGCCCTGGGGGTCGGGGTTCGTGTACGTGCGCAAGGAGCTCGTCCCGGCGCTCGAGCCCGCGGTGACGGGATGGATGGCGTTCGAGGGGACGGACGACTTCTCCAAACTCACCGACTACAACCCCACCTTCCGCGCCGACGCCCGCCGCTTCGAGATGGTGACGCTGCCCTTCCAGGACTTCTACGGGATGACCGAATCGGTCCGCATGCTGGCCGAGATCGGCGTCGCCGACATCGCGCAGCATACGCGGGCGCTGCACGAACCCGTGCTCAAGTGGGCGGAGCAGAACGGCGTGCGCATCGTCTCGCCACGTGACGACGCCCATCGCTCCGCCATCATCTGTCTCGCGCCGCCGCACCCCGCCGAGGCGTACCACGCCGTCAAGCGGGCGCACGTCGTGTGCTCGTTGCGGGAGGGCGCCATCCGGCTGTCACCGCACTGCTTCAACACGGTGGAGGAGATGGAGCGGGTGCTGGATGTGCTGGATCAGCTAGAGTAAGAATCGTCACACGTCACACGTCGCACGTTACACGACGTCGTGGAACGTGTGACGTGCTCCGCCTTTCATGCAACGCTCTCTCGGTGTCTATCCGCCCACCCCGCCCACACCACAAATAACCACCCGAACAGGCTCGCGAAGACGGCGAGCGCGCGCACACTGGACGGTGGAGGAGCGAACAGGGAGGCCACGTACGACCCGGCGAGCAGGAGCACCAGCGCCCACAAGCCGTAGCGACCTACGCCATCGCGGGGCCGGGTCGTGGTGACGTAGAGCGCGAGGCCGGCGACGAACATCGATCCCTCGACGAGCAGCGTCCCCGGCACTGAGTTCCACAGCCCGAGGCCGACCTTCGGTCCCCCGGGATACAGTGGCATATCCGGGACGTGGGTGACGAAATCGAGCAGCCAGTGGCTCACCACCAGCAGCCCGACGACGAGCGCGCCGCGGGCGTATCCGGTGCGCACGCGGTAGAGCAGCGCCAACAACACCCCCCATCCGATAAGCGTGAGGAGGCTGTGCGAAATGGGGTAGGCGTCGAACGCCAGCCTCAGGAAGGGATTGGTCCCCCCTACCGGGCTGACGCGCTCCCACCCGAGCAGCAGGAAGACTGGCCAGAGGAGATCAGCGAGCGTCGGGGCCGCGAACAGCGTGCCGAGCGAGGTCTGCGGGGCGATGCGCTTGGCTGCGAGGCCAAGTGCGTAGTGGCCGATGAACATGGGGAATCTCCCGGGAGTGTAGGGGCGCAGCATGCTGCGCCCCTACAGGTGCGGTCCTTGCGTCTCATTGCGACAACCGCAGCAGCCCGTACTCTTTCTTGCCCTTGCGGAGCAGCAGATTCCTCCCCGCGAGCCAGTCGGCGCTTGCGATGCTCCGGGCGGGGTCCTTCACGCGCTGCTGGTTGACGTAGATCCCACCCTGCTCGATCGCGCGACGGGCCTCGCTCTTCGACTTGGCGAGCCCGGCCTGGATCACGGCGTCGACGAGCGTCAGGCCGTCCCGCGCCGGGGCGGTCGCGGTGGGCAGTTCCAGCGCCAGGACCTCGAATACCGCGTCGTCGGCGGCGTGCGGGTCGAAACCGCCGAACAGGACTTCGGATGCGCGGATGACCTTCGCGGTCGCGTCCGGGCCGTGGACGCGCTCAGTGACGTCGCGGGCGAGGGCCCGCTGCGCCTCGCGCGCAGCGGGGTTCGCCTTGAGCTTGGCGACCAGCGCGTCGATCTCTGCGCGTGGCAGGAAGGTGAAGAGCTTGAGGTAGCGCTCCGCGTCCCGGTCGTCCGTGTTAAGCCAGAACTGGAAAAACTTGTAGACCGACGTGCGAGCGGGATCGAGCCAGATCGCGCCACTCTCCGTCTTCCCGAACTTCGCACCCGTCGCCGTGGTGAAGAGCGGCGCGACGAGCCCGTGCGCCTCGCTCCCCTCCACCCGGCGGATCAGGTCGATTCCGGCGGTGATGTTCCCCCACTGATCGCTCCCACCCACCTGGATGGTGCACTGCTCCTTGCGGAACAGGTGCAGAAAGTCGTACGCCTGCAGCAACATGTAGCTGAATTCGGTGTACGAGATTCCCGCGTCGAGGCGCGCTTGCACCGACTCCTTTTGCAGCATGACGTTCACGGTGAAGTGCTTCCCCACATCGCGGAGGAAGTCGACCAGGCGTTGCTCGACCAGCCAGTCGGCGTTGTTCAGGACGAGGGCGCGCCTGTCCTTCGAGTCGAAGTCGAGCAGCCGCGCCACCTGGTCGCGATAGCGGTGGACGTTGTCGCGGATCTGCTCGTTGGAGAGGAGGGGGCGCTCGCTTGGCTTACCGCTCGGGTCGCCGATCAGGCCCGTGCCTCCGCCCATGAGCACGATGGGCTTGTGGCCGTGCAGCTGGAAATGCCGCAGCAGCATCACCGGCATGAGATTGCCGAGCTGGAAACTGGGCGCGGTCGGATCGAAGCCGCAGTACACGGTCCGCGGCCGCTCGGCCAGGTGGCGCTGGATCTGTTGCGTGGCGTGGTGCAGGAAGCCACGCCACTCGAGCTCCGCAAAGAGGTCCGACATGGCGCGGAATCGTACGAGAAGCCCGCACCGCTGGCAAGCGCTGGTGACCCTTACTAGGTTGTAACGCGATGGCCTCGATCCCCGCGCCCGTTTCCCTGCCGAGCCCCGTCACCTGGTGGCAGGACCCCAAGACCCGCGCCCGTCTGATCGCGGCGGCGGTGCTGGCAGCGATGTACGTCGCGGGGCTCGCCTACGGCTCCTGGACCCGGGTCTGCGCCGGCGAGCACTGCCCGAGCATCTCGCGCCTGGTCGGTTCCGGCGACAACGTGCAGATGCAGACGTCGAAGGTCTTCGCCGCCGACGGCCGCTTGATCAGCGAGCTCGGCCTCGAGCGCCGCACGGTGCTGCCGCTCTCCGAGATTCCGATCGCCGTGCGGCAGGCGTTCCTCGCCACCGAGGACAAGCGGTTCTACTCCCATCACGGCATCGACTATCTTAGGGTCCTCGGTGCCCTCAAGGCGAATTTGCTGTCGTTCGGCTATTCGCAGGGCTTCTCGACGATCAGCATGCAGCTCGCCCGCAACATCTTCCCGGACGAGATCAGCCGCCAGAAGCAGCTCACGCGTAAGCTCAAGGAAGCGCGCGTCGCAGTCGAGATCGAGCGCAACTTCCCCAAGGACACGATTCTCCAGCTGTACCTGAACCAGATCAACCTCGGGGCGGGCGCCCATGGGGTGGAGGCCGCAGCACAGATCTACTTCGGCAAACACGCCTCGCAACTGAACGTCGCGGAAGCGGCCACGCTGGCGGCGCTTCCCAAGTCGCCGGCGATCTACAACCCGCGCACCCATCCCGAGCGCGCCGTCTGGCGGCGCAACGCGGTGTTGCGTTTGATGCGAGACCAGGGATACTTGACGGACGAGGAATTCGAGCTGTGGCAGGCGTACCCGCTCGTGCTCACAACGCATCGCACCAACTACGGCGACGTCGCGCCGTACTTCGTGGAGTGGCTGCGCGTGCAGCTCGACGCCCGCTTCGGGCGCGACCTGTACGAGGGGGGGCTGCGGATCTACACGACGCTCGACCTCGACATGCAGGAGGCGGCCGAGCGCGCGCTGCAGGCGCAGCTCGACGCAATCGAGGCGGGGGTGTACTCGAACGGAAAGTTCCCGGGGCGCACGACCTATCGCGAGTACATCGAGTCGTCCAAGGCGACGGGCGAGGACCACGGGTTGTTTACGCCCTACCTGCAGGGCGCGCTGGTCGCGCTGGAGGCGAACACCGGTTACATCCGCGCCATGATCGGCGGGCGCGATTTCGACGACTCGAAGTACAACCGCGCTACGCAGGCGATCCGCCAGCCCGGCTCGACGTTCAAGCCGTTCGTGTATTCCGCGGCGGTCCGTGCCGGTCACCCGGTCACCGAGATGCTGGACGACTCCCCGCTCAACCCGCCCGTTATCCAGCTCGACTCGACGCCGTGGCAGCCCAAGGATGACGACGACACCACGCTCGGCCTGATCCCGATGCGCGAAGGGCTGTACCTGTCGCGCAACCTCGCGACCATCAAGCTGGGGATGGCGCTGGGCGAGCAGACGGTGATCGGGGAAGCGCGCCGCTACGGGATCACCACCCCGCTGCCGGCCTATCCCTCGATCCACATCGGCGCCAGGGGTGTGAAGCCGATGGAGATGATCGCGGCCTATACGGCCTTCGCCACGCTCGGCACGCGCGCCGAGCCGATCGGCATCCTCCGCGTCGAGGACCGCCAGGGGAACATCCTCTGGAAATCCGACCTGCGGCGCGAGGAGGTGATGGACCCCGAGCATGCGTGGCTGATGGTCGACATGATGAAAGACGTGATCCGCCGCGGCACCGCGTTCAGCGCCGTCTGGAAGGCGGGGTTCACGCTCCCGGCGGCCGGCAAGACCGGCACCACCGACGACTACACCGACGCCTGGTTCATCGGGTATACGCCGGAGCTCGTGGCGGGCATCTGGGTGGGCTATGACATTCAGCAGCGCATCCTCGAGCACAACGCCGGTGGCGGCCGGATCGTGGCGCCGGCCTGGACGGCGTTCATGCGCGACGTGTACGACCGGCGGCCGCCGCCGCCCGACTGGGAGCGGCCCGATTCCCTGATCACCCGTGAGGTGGACTGGTCGAACGGCTACCTGGCCACACCGTTCTGCCCCCAGGACGTGCGCCACTGGGACTGGTTCTATCCGGGCACTGAGCCGACGCAGTCGTGCCCCGTACATACGCCGTTCGGCATCGGCGTGTCGCCGTGAGAGAAGGGGCCAGGGGCTGGGGGTTAGGGGCTAGGGAGTGCGCCGAGCAGGCCCCGATCCCCGAGCCCCGAGCCCCGCGCTCCTAGAGTGCTCCGCATCCGTGCACGCTCTGTGCACCCCGTTACGGCGCCGCCCATCGAGGACGGCGCCGTTCTCGTTGACGCGGGCGGCCGCATCGCGGCCGTCGGCCCGCATCGCCACGTCCCCGCTCCCCCCGGCGCGGAGACGCTCGAGTTTCCCGATGCCGTCCTTATCCCCGGACTCGTCAACTGTCACACCCACCTCGAGCTCACCCACCTCGCTGGAAAAAACGCCGAGCGGCAGTTTGCGCAGTGGATCCGTACGATCCGGACCCTGAAGGAAGCGACCACCCCCACCGAGTTCTCCCGCTCGGCCGAGCAGGGCGTGCGCGACGGCTGGGCGGCGGGGGTCACCTGCGTCGCGGACACCGGGAGCACCGGCGCCCCGCTCGGAGCGCTGGCGCGGCTCGAGGCGAGGGGCATCTATTATCAGGAGGTCTTCGGGCCGGACCCGGCGGCGTGCGGCGCGAGCCTCGCCGAGCTCACGGCCGGCGTCGAGCGCCTCCGGCCGCTCGCGTCGGACCGCGTCCGCTTGGGCATCTCGCCGCATGCACCGTATACCGTGAGCGAGCCGTTGTACCGGGCCGTCGCGGAGTTCGCCCGGCGGGAGCGGCTGCCGGTCGCGCTGCACCTCGCTGAGTCACCTGAAGAGAGCCAGCTGGTTCGCGACGGAGCGGGGCCGTTTGCCGAGGCGTTGCGCGCCCGCGGCATCGCCGTGCAGGCGCAGCACTGCTCGCCGGTGCAGTACCTCTCGCGACTTGGCGTCTTGCAACATGCGACGGGGTTTCTGTACATCCACTGCGTCCAAGTGGACGCACAGGATATTGCGATCCTCCGGGACTCGGGCGGGGCGGTGGCTCACTGCCCGCGCTCGAACCGCGCGCACGGCCACGGCGTCGCGCCGCTCGCCGCCCTGTGTGAGGCCGGCCTCGCCGTCGGGCTCGGCACCGACTCGGTCGTCAGTGCCGGCGACGTGAGCCTCTGGTCCGAGGCCGCCGTGGCGGGCCTGGAAGGGGAGGAAACCCTGCGGATGCTGACGATCGAGGGCGCCCGCGCCCTGGGCCTGGACGGCCAGATTGGCTCCCTCGAAGTCGGCAAGCAGGCTGATCTTGCGGTCTTTCCCTCCACCGTCCTCCACCGCCCTCCACCGCCCTCCACCGCCGTCCTTACCGTCGTCGCCGGTCGCGTCGTCCACGGCTAGATTGTTGGCCCATGAAGACCCAGCGGCACGCCGCGATTCTGAAGATCGTGCGCTCCGGGCGGGTCGCGAGCCAGGAGCAGCTGCGCGAGCTGCTCAAAGCGGAAGGCTTCGCCGTCACCCAGGCGACACTGTCCCGGGATATCCGTGATCTCGGCCTCGCCAAGGTCGCCGCCCCCGACGGAGGCTCTCATTACGCGCCGCCCCTCGAGAGCTCCGGCATCCGTCCCCACCTGGAGCAGCTCCTCCCCGCGATGCTCGTCTCCATGGACGGCGTGGGGCCGCTGCTCGTCGTCAAGACGCCGGCTGGCGGCGCGCAGGCGCTGGGTCTTGCGATCGACGGGGCGGGCTGGGAGGAGATCATCGGCACCATCGCGGGGGACGACGCCATCCTCGTCATCAGTCGCGGCGAACGCGCCCGGCGTGCCATCCAGACCCGACTCAAGGAACTTGCCGGCCTCCCCGACTGACCGTAGCGTTGAGCCTCGATTCCCCCCCCAACGAAGCCGCTGCACTGATAGAGAGGAGGAGGACGTGAACCACCTGACGGCCATCACCCTGCTGGGGGCCTGCCTTGCGGGGGCGTTGTCGAGCGTGCCGCAGGCTGCCCTCGCTCAACAGGCCTCGACGAATGGGCCCGCCCCGCTCAACACGCTCACCACCGCCGAACGCGCCGCGGGCTGGCGTCTGTTGTTCGACGGTAAGACCACAGCAGGGTGGCGAGGGTGGAAGATGGATTCGATGCCATCGGGGTGGCAGGTGGTGGACGGCACGCTCAAGCGCGTCAAGCCGGCGGCCGACATCATCACGACCGAGAAGTTCCGCAACTTCGAGCTGTCGCTCGAGTGGAACATCGCGAAGAACGGCAACAGCGGGATCTTCTACCGCGCGAGCGAGGACGACGACGCGATCTACTGGAGCGCTCCCGAGATGCAGGTGCTGGACGACGCCGGGCATCCGGACGGCCAGTCGCGCCTGACGGCGGCCGGCGCCGACTACGGCCTGTATCCGTCGCCCGTCGGGGTCGTGAAGCCCGTGGGCCAGTGGAACCTGGTGCGCATCGTGGTGAACGGCAGCCACGTCGAGCACTGGCTCAACGGTGTGAAGGTCGTCGAGTACGAGCTGGGCAGCCCGGATTGGGAGGCAAAGGTGAAGGCGAGCAAGTTCGCCTCGCACGCGCACTACGGGCGCAACGCCGAGGGCTACATCGGCTTGCAGGAGCACGAGTACCCGGTGGCGTTCCGCAACATCAAGATTCGGGTACTGCCGTGAGCGTCCGGGCCCGGCTGTCGGCGATGATGTTCCTGCAGTTCTTCATCTGGGGCGCGTGGTACACGACGATCGCAGTGTACATGACCCATCATGGAATGGAGACGCTGACGCACTGGCCCTATACGGTGAACCCGATCGCGGCCATCGTCGCGCCGTTCTTCCTGGGGCTCGTCGCGGACCGCTACTTCGCGACGGAGCGGGTGCTGGGGATGCTCCACTTGCTGGGCGGCGTGGTGATGTTCGCCGTGCCCTGGGCCACGGGCGCGCCCGTGGTGTTCATCCTCCTCCTGCTGTTCTACAACCTGTGCTACATGCCCACCCTCGGCCTCGCGAACAGTCTGGCGTTCCACCACATCCAGTCGCAGGAGAAACAGTTTCCTCTGATCCGCGTGTTCGGCACCATCGGCTGGATCGTGGCCGGGCTGTTCATCAGCCTCGTGCTGGGCGGCCTGATGGCGGCCGTTCCGGAACAGACGGCGCTGCCGCTCTACACCGCCGCCGGGGCCAGCGTGCTGCTCGGCCTCTACAGCTTCACCCTGCCCCATACGCCTCCCCCAGGTGCGGGGCAGCGCGTCTCGCTGCGCAGCATCGTCGGCCTGGATGCGCTGGGGCAGCTGGGCGACCGTGCCTTCTACGTCTTCATCGCCGCCTCCCTGTTATTGTGCATCCCGCTGGCGGCCTACTACAACTTCACCCAGATCTTCCTGGGCGACGCCGGCGTCAAAAAGATCGCGGCGACGCAGTCGCTGGGCCAGATGTCCGAGGTCGTCTTCATGCTGCTCATGCCGGTCTTCTTCGCACGGCTCGGCGTGAAGCGGATGCTGATGGCAGGCATGGCTGCCTGGGTGCTGCGCTACGCCCTGTTTGCGATCGCGGCGCCCAGTGCAGTCTTCTGGCTCATCATCATCGGTATCCTGCTCCACGGGGTCTGCTACGACTTCTTCTTCGTGACCGGCCAGATCTACGTGGACAAGAAGTCGACACCCGCGGTTCGCGGCCAGGCGCAGGGATTCCTCGTGCTCGTCACCTACGGCATCGGTATGCTCATCGGCGCACAGGTGGCCGGCAACGTGTACAACCGGTTGCTGGGCGGCGCGGCCAGCCTGACCCTCGAGCGGTGGCCCAGCTTCTGGGTGCTGCCGGCCGGGTTCGCCGCGGTGGTCCTGCTGTTATTCGCAGCGCTGTTTCGCCCGGGGGGCGCGCGCGCGCCCGCGCCCGTGGCGGCCGACTGAGGAGGGTTGCATCATGTCACGCAAACGCATCTCGAGACGGAAGTTCGTCGGCGCCGTGGGCGCCGGCGTGGCGTTCACCATCGTGCCCCGGCACGTGCTGGGCCGTGGCTACCGCGCGCCGAGCGACAAGCTCAACGTCGCCTGCATCGGCGTGGGGGGCATGGGCCGTAACGACGTGCGCGGCATGGAAGGTGAGAACATCTACGCGCTGTGCGACGTGGATTGGAAGAGCGCCGAAGACGCGTTCCAGACCTACACCAAGGCGAAGCGGTACAAGGACTACCGCGAGATGTTCGACAAAGAGGCGAAGAACATCGACGCGGTGACGGTTTCGACGCCCGACCACTCGCACGCCGCCGCCGGGATGCTCGCCCTGAAGGCGGGGAAGCACACCTACATCCAAAAGCCGCTCGCCCGGACCATGGGCGAGGTGCGCGCCTTGGCCGACTACGCGCGCAGTCACCCCAAGATCATGACCCAGATGGGAAACCAGGGCCACGCGCGCGACGGCACGCGCCAGATCCGCGAGTGGGTCGA